>NZ_CBVI010000147.1 GCF_000513195.1 Bacteroides timonensis
TAAACGAGAATGTCAAAGGTACAGTTATACGCTATAAGATGGAATGCTACAAAGTACTGTTCGAACATTTCACTGAACCACAAACCTTCCTCAAACAAAAACAGGAGGTTATGGAGAAGAAAGTGACGGAATACCAGGAATGTCAACGTCGCTTCAAAGATGCTCAAAAACTGATGAACGAGGCTAAAGCTGATCTTAATCAAGTGATGAAACTCACTATTGAAGACTGGCGTGCTAATAATCGTCAACTGAACTTGCCATTTTCAACAGAAGAAATCACAGAAGAATAAAATAATCCGGGCAAAATGTATCACCATTCAAAAATAATCATTATGTTTGCATCGTTCCCGCCAAGAACAATACATATTATCAAATGCGATGGCCTTTTTTGTGACCGTTTGGGAATATTTTGCCCTAATGATATAAGGTTATCTGATCCACATGGATTGCTGTCGCATGATAGTAGTTTGTTCTTGGCGGAACGTGGAAAGGATAACCTTTCTTTATTTTTTAATATTATAATTTTCTATTCATGCCAAGAACAATGGAATTTTGTAATACAAGGAATAATAGTACTTGTGAAACAACGTCTATCCACGAAACGGGTACTTCTCTTATCGCCCTTACCGGCAATCCTTACACCGACCTTGCCGCCTATGGCATCGACCTGCACGGATGCACCATCCGCTATTTACGCACCCCCAATTCAAATGGCAACACCGTTACCGGACGATTCAACATCTCCGGTCGTGAAGAGACTGCAGGGGCTATTAGCTACGAAACCCTTATCCTCTTCCTGGTGGAGAAGAATCGTGAACATCGTCGCTATGTGGCAGAATGCCATCAGCGCAAGCGTGAGCGCAATTATGCTTCATGGCTGTCTCGCCATCCGGAATTCATGTTCTACAATTGTAACGTCACATTCATGTAGCCACTTACACAAGTCGGCTAACTATTATTTCATTGCACAACCTACATTTCTGGTAGGTTGTGCAGGAATTCTACACCCTAAAAAATAATTCAAATCAATAAACTAATGAACAAGAAAGAAGAACTAATAAAAGCCTTAGCCGATATCGAAGAACAGGAACGGAAGGCAATGATAGATGCTGAATATCCTAAATTAAAGGAATTAATCGGAACATGTTATAAGTACAGAAATTCGTATAGCAGTCCAGAGGAAGAATCAGACTACTGGTACACTTATTTCAAAATTACTTCTCTAACTCCTGATGATTTGTACATCGGTGGTTTAAAAAATGACAATGTGCTAGCTAGATGCAGAACTTTAAAATTTCAAGTATGCAAGTATGGCATTATTAGCATTGACCCGCATTGTTCTAAATTCGCTCATTCTCTTGGTGAAAGAATTAGCATAGATGAATTTAATCGAGAGTTTGATAAGGTCATTGATATGGCTAAGAAAGTGGTTTAACGTATAACTAAGTAAATATGAGCTATATAGACAATACAAGAAGGTCGTTTACATCTTCATATGAGATAACAGTGTGTATGACCAAAGAGGAATGTAAGATATTACTTCCATTCTTTCAGAAAGCATATAAAGAAGTGAGTTCAAAATACGAAAAGTATGATGATATTCATTCTGGAGGAGAGGCTACAGAAAGAGAGGAAAACCTTCGGATTAAGTACTTGGAGCAATCTGAACGTTTAGAAAGTGTTTTGTCATCTATTGACCTAATTCTAAAATAATTCAAATCAATAAATAAATAATTCCACTATGTACAATACCACAATTTTTGAGCTCGCCATGAACGCCTGCTCCTATAGATTAGACCATATATTCCTTAAGAAACGTTCCGTTTGCAAAATATATGGTAAAGTTCCAATAGCCAAGAGAGTCACCATCGATGGAGAGCGAAAAACGATTGTCAGATGGAAGAAACTCCGATGGAACGATGCCGGCCAATGTTTTTCCATGTACTCTTCCAAACGGCAACGAAAATACGATCTTCCGCTTCGAAGTATCGAAGAACAGCAAAAAATGACAAAGCAATGAGTATGTATTTAGATAAAGACTCCCGTGGAATATATGGATTTCATGATATCACCTTCCAGGAACTATCATCCATTCTTTCCATATTATCCACCTACAGGAATCCCTGTGAAAAGGAACTGGAATCTATAGCATTCCAGACCTTCATGTGCATTGAACATCAACTTCTTAAAATTGAAGCAAATGACCGACCTGAGACAGTACCGCCTAAACAACCTTAATGAGATAGACCACTTCATGGCCGAGATGGGTACAGATGCCTTTCTTGACTTCGAACGTAGGGTTTACAGTGTTCTTGAGAAGCTTAAGGTCATGCGTTACTTCGATATCGAAGAAAAGATTATTCCGGATCAGCAGGAACTTTTCATTAAGTTCTGCTGCTGCTATATAGAAAAACACCCAGAATACGAATTTAATAACAGTTATACCCAAATATGGAGGAAAGAAAGCTATGAACAATGGAAGGTGGAAACCTCACGAAGACAAGTTCGTAAGAGACAACGCCAATAAAATGACTCCAGAGCAGATGTCTGAGTCATTGGGGCGTTCGCCTCTGGCCATACAATTGTATATGCATCGAAAACATATTGTTGTCGGCCAGACAGTCAAAAGGAACTTGATACAAGAGATGCTCCGGATTAAATTCCGGCATCCGGAGAACTTCATGCCAACCCGCACTTTTTATCGTGAAGTTGGCATTAATCAAATGCGCTGGTGGGATATTTTCCACGGACGCAAGAATGTTAATCAGCAAGAGTATATCGCGCTATCTAATTACTTCGGCGTCACGATGCAAGAAGCGTTCGAAGCACGTCAACTCTGTATATTTGAGGAAGAAAATAATGATTGATAACGAACTACGAGATCGAATTAAGGATGCTAATGACATTGTAGATGTCATCGGTGAATTCGTCACCCTAAGAAAGAGAGGTATTAACTATCTGGGGATTTGCCCATTTCACCCCGACCGAACCCCATCCATGACTGTCAGCTCTTCACGACAAAGTTTCAAGTGCTTTGTTTGTGGAAAAGGTGGAGACGTTATCGAGTTCCTCCAGGAGCACGAAAATATGTCATTCTACGAGGCTGTTAGCTGGCTGGGGCATAGGGTAGGGATAGAGGTTCCTAAACCTGTATTGACCGATGAAGAAGCTGCAAAAAATCGCGAACGCGAGGCGCAGCGCATTGCAATGAAAGGTGCTGTCACTTTCTTCGAGAAACATCTTCCAGAAGCACAGCTCTACCTTCACGAAAGAGGATTCAACCTGACAGATAAAGTTATTAAAGACTTCCGAATAGGTTATGCCCCAGAAGGCAACCTTGCTAAGAAGGAAATGCTTGCTGCAGGTTTCTCTGAGCGGAAGCTGGTCGAGGTCGATATTTTAAAAGAATGCGATAAAGGTTTCACTTTCGATACTTTTAAAGACCGCATCATGTTCCCCTTCTTCGACGTCAAAGGGAATATAAATGGCTTCACCGGACGCTGGCTCACTACCCAGCCTAATTCTGGGAAGTACGTCAACACCGGTGATACCCCTTTATTTAAAAAAGGTACTCAGCTATTTGGTCTATACCAGGCACGTACTGCCATTGCCCGATATGACCGTGCTTATGTAGTCGAGGGTCAGTTCGATGTTCTTTCCCTAAGTGCCGTTGGTGTCTGTAATGTAGTTGCCACCAGTGGAACAGCACTTACTCCAGAACAGATCCAGTTACTTGGCCGCTTCACCCGCCGGGTAATTCTAATCTACGATTCCGATGCTGCAGGACTCAAAGCCTCGCTTGTCAATTGTGAAGCATTCCTTCGTGCTGGCTTCGAAGTAAGTGCCATTCCGCTTCCCGAGGGCAAAGACCCGGACAATATTGCACAGGAATACAAACTCGATACAGGAAAGTGGCTCATGAACCGTGAACAGAACTTCGTTCAGTACTTCGCCATTTCCCTACGAGGCAAAAATCCCGGCGAAGACCCCAATAAAGAAGAAGAAGCCCTGAAGCAACTCTGCACGCTAACCTCAGTCATTCCCTCAGAAACACTTCTTCTCAAATGTATCGAAGCAATAGCCAGCATTTTTGGCACCAATACCGAGGTCATCCAGCGCAAGGTTAATAGCATTCTCCGACAGATAAAAACGGCTTCATTAAAAAAAGAGTCGCAAATGAAGCCAGGTATCTATGGCATTGAAATGATTGCTGAAACTCGTTGTAATGGTGAACCTTGTACCATCACTTCCGATTATCAGGAGTTCATCACACTCTATGGAGATGCACCTATTATTTATATTCACGGAATACCCAGTATTACAGATATCCAGCTTCTTCGCCAGGCCAGCCAGTTTTTTACTACGGACGAAAGCGGACTTTCCATAGAAAAGAGTGGCGAAGAATCCCCCTATCTGGCTGCATTGGCCGCAGTCTACCGTGCCGGCATCACGAATATTACAGTAGAAGTGGAAATCGAATCCACAAAGAAAGAGAAAGCTTCAGGCAATGATCCCGACGAAGAGGAGGAGGAAGATGAAGAATACGAAGAGGAGAGCGAAGAAGGGTATACCCAGTCTTTCAACTTTGCAAAATACTATGTACGTGCTCACATGTTCTTTTTTTCCAAGTTCAAAGGAGAGCATTCTCCATTTGTTGAACGATGCGCAGAGCTTATCAGCTATGCTGATGACTCCGTTCGCATCGTCAACTATTCCTATTTCTACAACGCTCTTGGTCTGACTAAGACTGCATTGACTGAGATATTGAAACCCTATCTCGCCAAACGGAAGTCCCGCATGGCTATCAACGCTCAACGTTCCGATGATGACTTCGAAGAAGAGTATAATCCGGAAGAACTACCTTCCTATGTCAGTGAAAATCCGGAATACATGGAGATGTTCCATCAATGCGGCTACTATCCCAAAATAAACAAAGACCATGAACCTGTATGTTACATTTTCAAAAATGATAAATCCGGGCATACTCTGGTAGGCGATTTCTATCTTACTCCTCTGTTACATATCTATTCAGATGACAAAGAGGCCAATAAACGTGTACTCAAGATAACCCGGCGTTACTATAAAAATCCATTATACATTGAAATATCCTCCAAGGCTTTACTCAAGAAGGCTACCATTGAAGAAGAGCTTATCATGCTCGAAGCGGTTAACTTCACAAACGGAGAGGAAAAGCACTGGACTAAAATACGTGAATATATGAGCAGACATTTTGTAACCTGCACCGAAGTCACCACTTACGGAAATCAGCAGGAGGACGGGCTTTCCCGTCGCGAAGACAATATGTTCTTCGCCTTTGCCAATGGCATCTTCCACACCATCGACGGTGTTCCTCGCTTCGACCCGGTCAACGAGCTCGGAGTTGTTACTCACAACAAAAAGAATTACTATCTACCGGCGTTTTCTACAATATATGCTGGATCCGGACGTCAATCTGACAAGTACGAGCTAATATCCCAGCTCGTTTATAAGGAAATACCGTTAGAGAAAAGGTGCACTTTTGAGCGATGGGCTTCCCTGATGGACGATGTCTACAAGATTAACGACAATGGCAAATGGGCCGTCCTTTTTGCCATTATGTGCGCTTTCCGTAGCAACATTCACTGTATTGACCGCTTGTTTACTGCTCCCTTCTTCATGGGGCCGATGTCCTCCGGTAAGACTCAGATCGCAATCTCCATCCGTTCCCTTTTCATTTCTCCGAAAATCCCCATTTTCAACTTGAACATTGGTACTGATGCTGCCATGTCCACACTGATGAGCACCTTTAGAGATGTACCAGTAGTGCTCGACGAATACAATAATAAAGATATCTCAGATCAAAAGTTTCAGGCACTGAAAGGTATCGTTTACGACGGTGATGGGCGTCAGAAGCGAAAAGGTGTCTCCGGAAAAGAAATAGAGAACGATAAGGTATATGCACCGGTTATAATATGCGGTCAGGAGACTCCCCAACGTGATGATAATGCCTTGATGTCCCGTATCATAGTTTGTGAGGTTCCCAAGCCCAAGAACAGAACACAGGAAGAAGTAGACCTCTTCAACACTCTGAAGGAAATCGAGGATCCGGCCAAGATAGGCCTTTCCAATGTACTTTTTGATATCCTTAAGCTCCGGCCATTATTTATGGAGCATTTCCGGATACTCAAGCAAAAAGCCTACGACGAATTAAAAAATGCCCTTCCTAATGCCGGAGAGATAGACCGCCTCATGAAAACCGCCTCATTATTCTTAGCAACATGCAACTTAATTGAAAATTATACAGATATGAAACTTCCATTTTCCTACAAAGATTTTTTAAAAATAGCCTGTAATAAAATCAAGTTCCAGGTAGAACTTATCAGTAAGACAGACAAGCTGGCCACCTTCTTTAAAGCTATGGACGTTATGATAGACTCCAAGGCCATCCGTGAGGGACGTGATTTCGCTATTGATGTTCCGGACAAACTTACCATCAAACTTCCAGGAGGAGATAAGAGAGAGGTACCGGTTCCCGCAGGTAATCGGGTTCTCTTCCTACGCGTTAGCAATATCTACACTCAGTTTGCCCGCTCTTCCTACAGCCAAGAAGAATCGACGCAATCCACCATCGAGCAGAACCTTCGCTCAAACCCAAGCTATATTGGATTCATCCATGCCCGACGATTCACCTGGAACGAAGTAGTCGAAGTTCCCCGAGGCGGATTTGAGGAAGACATTCCCAATGAAACCGGCATCGACATTAAAATTGATAATAATATGGTAAGGAAAGTCGAAAAACAAGGCGCCAATTCAAGCTGTATAGCATTGAACTACGAAATTTTCAGAGAGCTCTATGGCATAGACCTTAAGCGTTCTGTGCCCAAAGAATCAACCACTCCCAATCCGGACAATGACCCTATCGGAATGGCCGGTGCACCTCAAGACATCGAATTTTGATTTCTATTATATAAACCTAAAAACAAAAAGTTATGGAAACAAAAGAATTTGAATACAACGGAAAAGTTGTCGGCTTCGAAATCGACGACAAAAATGTGATGGTTAATGCAACCCAAATGGCGAATGTTTTTAATCGTGATTTGTATCAATTCACCAAAAGTGAAGATACAAAACGGTTTATAGAAACATGTCTAAAACCTGCAAATGCAGGTTTATTAGAAATCGTTAACAGAACTGATTTAATCGTATCAAGACAAAAAGCGGGCACATTTATGCACCGTGTGCTTGCTATCAAGTTTGCTGCTTGGCTCAATCCTGATTTTGAGTTGTGGGTATATACTACAATTGACAAAATTCTATTCGGTTCTTACCTTGACGATGAAAAAAGTCTGAAAGAGATAGCCCGGATACAAACTCAAATATCCCAAAAGGAGCAGTATCTGGTCGATCATCCCATACAGAAGGAGATAGAAGAGCTTAAGAAAGCGGAGCAAAAGGAAAGAAGGTTGCTTGATTTGCGTAAGAAAGAGAGAATCAGTAATTTCAAGTCCATGTTCTCTGTAGGAGAAATGGCTGGGGAATCTGAGAAAGCAACTGAAGAATAAAAAATACTCCGGACAAAATGTCGCACAATTCAAAAAGAATCATTATGTTTGCAGTGCTTAACATATATAACAACTCAAATGCGGGCTGTCAGCTTGCATTTTCGGTGCAGGCATTTTTTATGCCCGGACATATTGTGTACCCTATATGGTATCCGTGTACCCCCGTGTGGAGCGTTAATGCGCCCACAGCATTTGAGTTGAATGTGTTAAGCAGCGGGAAAGGCACGGATACTTTCATTTTAAAAACAAATTGTTTATGCTTAACAAATCAACTCACTCTGATTCTGCAATGCTTAGCAGCCTCGGAACGTCCGCCCACGAAACGGGTACTTCTGTTATCGCCCTCACCGGCAATCCCTACATTGACCTCGCTGCCTATGGCATCGACCTGCATGGCTACACTATCCGTTACTTGCGGGAATCCAATCCGAAAGGGAACAACATCACTGGGAGATTCAATATCTCCGGACGTGAAGAAACAGCCGGAGCTCCTTCTTATGAAGCCCTTATTCTTTTCCTGGTGCGGAAGAACCGTGAACATCGCTGTTATGCGGCAGAATGTCGTAAACAGAAACGCGAACGGAACATGTCTTCATTCATCAGCCGTTATCCGGATGCAATGGTACTTCCGGCATACTTTTCCTAACTTGTACCTTTTACATCAATTTTTATGTATTATTCCCGGTGGCCACCCCATCGGGAATAATTGCTTTTTCTGTTCTGATTTACGGACATTTCGCGTCTCATTCTTCTATCCATATTGTTCTATTAACCTACAGTTAAATCCCCCGTACCCCCTGAAGCAAAAAAGAGAGCAAATAGAGCGAGTTTTGAAAGGAAAACTTTTCATAAACACCATCCAACCGTCCAACAGTCCAACAATGAAAAACATTTTAAAATGTAACTCGCTGTTGTATAGTAGTATATATATTGTTTTTAATTATATATATATACTATATAACCGTTGTCTTGTTGGACGCTGTTGGACGTGTTGGATTGACGATTTTCAACCGTCCAACAGTCGCTGTCCAACAAAAACAGCCAAAAAGGCCATTTTGTTGGACGTGTTGGACACCATCCAACAGTATTTTCTTCTTGGTAAATTTGCATAACTAAATAATAATCAGTAACTTTAATAATCCTGTTGGACTGTTGGACGGTAGGACGCGAAAATGAACAAAAACTATTTCAAAAATATCTTTAGAGGAAACAGCCATGATTACAACGAGCATTATGATTACACCTTACCTTGCTGAATATCTGCGTGGAAAATATAACAATGGCGCAGATGAACCCATTAGAATTCCTGACAATACAGATTTGTATCACGCTATTTGGACCCTGATGGCCCGTCGTCATCAGAATCAATCTCCGGTTGATAATGGCAATCTCACCATTATTCTTCCGGACAGGCGAATAGGGAAGGATCCACAAGTCTATAACTACCTATCCCCACGTGCTGCCAAGGTCATAGAGAATGAAGTACGCCGTATGTTCAACCGTGATCTTCATACCGCTATGGATGAGAATGATTTAAACGGCCATGAACTTAACAATCTTGATATCGTTCATAAATTCCTTTGTTCCTATTGCATTGACAGCATTACTGAAGATGCTTTGCTAAAAAACTTCTATCGGTGGCGAGAAAACATTCGAAAGAGAAAAAGGCGTCGGGACTATAAAAAGAAGTTAAAAAAGAGCTAAAAAATCACCGACCAAACTATGCTTTTTGTCCCAAAATGGCGGACAAAATGTCCTATGTGTGGCGAACTTGTTGAATATCAAATAAATATAATCACAATGAGAGAACTATCTATCCAAATCAATGTATATCCTATCGCCAAGATGCGTCAGGATATCTATCGTTTCACTGCCGATGAATTTACTTTTGCTCCGGTACCGGAAGATTCCGAAGCTGGCCGGTGCTTTAACTGCAACAAAGATATCACTGTCGATCTTCCTCCTGTAGACGTAATTCGTGATTTTTCTTCAGGCAAATTTGCTATCGTTGAATTTAGGGATACCCGGTACCGGAAGTTCAACATCGGAGACAATAAGATACCGGCCATCGTCTCCATTTCCCCGAATCTGAACTCCGCTACTCTGAAAATCGAGTGTAAGATGCTCAAATCCCCGCTCCAGTAGCGTCCTTCACCCCCTTCTGTAAGCTGCCTATCTTCGCTGAAAAGATATGCAATGAACAGAACTTTTCTCCGCCAGCTTCTTTTATCAAACACTCACCAGCTTCTCATCACGGCAGATGGTCTTTCTTCTGCCATGATGGATGCTTTTCCTTTGATAGTAAATGACTCGCCTACACCATCAGCTTTCTTCTTCGACGATGATCCGCCTACATATAAGGATTTGGCAGATAAGGCCCTCGCTAAAATTCAGCAGCAACTACATGCTCTTTCCGAGTTTCAGGGAGTAACCCTTACCAGTGACTTCTCATCCGACGAACTTCCGGAAGGTAGCATTGCCTACCATCGCATTTGGGGATTTATCACCGCCGACAGCCGCTGGTATTTTTCTTCCAAGCAATTTGAGCGAGATATCCTAGATGCCGAAACCAACCCGGCCATTTCCTGCCACTTCATCCATGCCAACTCTCCAGGTGGAGAAGCCTGGTATCTTGATAGACTCAGCGAAACCATGCGTTCGTTGAGCAAACCCATAATAAGCCTTGTCGAACAATGCAATTGTTCTGCCTGCTATTACATCACCTGCCACTCCAACGTAATTGCCGCACTTACAGCCAACGATGTCATCGGCTGCATTGGTACCATGATCGAGACTTATGACTTTAGTGGCTATTACGAGAAGCTCGGTATTAAAATCATTAGGGAAACCGCTGAAAAATCAGACCTTAAGAATAAAAAGTATGACGACTTGCGTGCCGGCAATCCGAAGCAATACGTCGAAGATGTATTGAACCCGCTCACTGAGCAGTTCCTAAATGAAGTACGCGCAAGCCGTCCGGAACTGAGTGAGCTCCCGGAAGACGATCCTGTCTTCCGGGGCGAAACGTTCGATACTCCTCATGCCATCGAAAAGAAACTCATCGACAGCTCCATGACCTTCCTCGAAGCCGTTGCCAAGGCCGTGGACCTTGGACGGGCTTACACGAATCTGGAAACCATCAAAAAGAACGCTCTCAACTATTTATAACTTAATTTTTTCATTCACATGAATATTAAAGAAAGAATTCAGACCGTCCTGCAGAAATTGAAGCTGCTGGACAAAGCAAAAGCCAATCAGCTGACTGACGAAGAATGGAAACAGATTGTTGACTCTTATCAGAAAGAGTATCAATCAACTCTTCAGGATGACTTAGCCGCCGACATGGCAGCTCATGCTGCTACAAATACTCCTATCACTCAAGAGCAGATGGATCAGGTACAAGGCATTTTGGATAGTATTGTTAATCCAAACCAGAATGCAACTCAAGATGGAGAAGAAAAGCCGGTAGTACAGACTACTCAAACTCCGGCAACCGGTACTGACATTGTACAACTTGCTCAAGCCGTACAAGGCTTGGTCAACACGATGCAAAATAGTGCCACTGAAGATCGTCCCATTCAGACGGTAACCGCTACTACTGCCAGTTTCACAGGTCCTGCAGATCGCACGAAGTTCTTGTTTGGTATCGAAAATTCTATGTTTTCCATGACCGATCGTTGGAACCGTATTGCTGCTAATCCGGCAACTGCAGCTTCTTTTGGAGCTTGGGATGAAGATACAGAAGGCGCTTCTTTCCGTAAACAGGCTGTAGCTTTCTCTCGCTCGTTGCAAAAACGCTATGCCTATTTGCACGCCAATGGCATGCTCGATGCCAAGAAATTGGCTGCCGGTGAATTTGGAACTAATTACGAAGGCGTTAATACTGCCGGAGTCGGTAACCAATTTGTAGTTCTCCGTCAAGATGCCTTGATTGCTCGTGTTCTCACGAAACGTGATCTCACTCAGTATTTCCCGGTACGCTACGGCATTCAGGATCATGACCTCGTATTCAATGCTTTCTTCTCGGAAGTTTCCCAGGCCTACCAGCAAGGTGAAATCTGGAAGGGTGACATGAAGCTCGAGAACGAGATGGGCCATGTAGACGACGCCATGATCAAACTCAAGTTCGGACCGATGAAAGAACTGGAGCGTATGTATATCGGCTACTTGAACAAAGAAGGTTCCGATCCGATTAAGTGGAATATGATTGAGTTCTGTATACTGAACTCTCTGGAAACCGCACAGGTAGAGCAGAACAAACGCCGCATGCGCGGTATCTATGTAAAACCGGAGGCAGGCGTTGCCGGCAGCTATCTGAATGCTTCCACCGGTATCATCCACACCCTGATCCGCTACGTACACGAGTTTAAGATTCTTCCCCATGACGACGATGCTTATCGCGGTTATACCGATGCCGATATGCTGGATGCCGTTCAGGATTTTGTTGCCGACATCATCACTTCCTGCACGGAAGACATGGAAATAGACAACCACGTCCTGTACCTGAACAAAACTCATCAGCCTTGGTGGATCAAGAACGTCCGCGCCAAATATGGCAAGGATATCGACTTCACCGGACCGGACAGCTACAAGAACGTTGTTCCCGATACGAGCGTCCGCATCGTATGGCTTCCATATCTCGGCCAGCTTCCCCTCATGTTCATGGACGTTCCCGGCAATCTCCAGTTCCTGGAATATGTACCGGGTGAAATGATGTCTATCAAAGTCAAGGAAGACATGGAACTCGTCAAGGCATGGTCTACCTGGAAAGAAGGTTGTGCAGCTTCATTCACCGGCCGCCGTTTCGACAGCCTGGATAAACTGAAGGCAAACAACTACGAATGGCAGCAGATCTTCATGAATAAACCTGCTGTTGACATGGAGGCTGATGCTACTACCGTAGATGCATCCAAGGGTTTCTGGCAAATCACTGTAGCCAACACTGCCGCCAAAGCCATTACCGATATCACTAATGCTAAAGCCGGTGTAGCTTACATCATTGAGTGCGGAGCAACTGAGAATGCAACCACTATCGCCAAAGCTGATAAGTTTGCCGATATCACAGAAGCTTATGCTCCTACCAAGGTAGGCGATTACATCATGGTGATCTTGAACAGTAAAGGAAACTTCCTGGAACTTGAGCGTCAGGTCGGTGGTGTCCGCAAGGTCAATGCCGCACTGCAGCCCAATATTCCCGGCGTAAGATAACCTTTGTTAGTCTGGTAATTAATTGTTTTTAGGTGACTGGGGCGGGTCTAGTAGCCCGCCCTTTCTTTTTAACCCATCATTTTATTAAATATGAAAGCAAGAAAAATTTCAAATCCTTTTCGTAAAGGAAACCAAGCTGCCCGCAAAATGCAGGTTCGCTTCTTTCTCTCACTGATGACACTGGTCGCATTTACCTTCGTCATTGGCATGCTCCTGGATCCTGCATCCTCTTCCTTTTGTCTCACCGGATTTGCCGGTACCTCATTTGCCGCTATGATGGTCATCGGTGACGTTGGCGATGTTTCTGACCGCCAGACTCACGGCTCGAATATAGCATATAAGGCCTATTTGATTGAAATATCCCAAATCAATCCCGATGTAGCTTTTCCGAAGCCTAATTCAAATCGGGAGGTCGGTACATTGCCGATGAAAGCTGGACAATACATGAAGTATTTCGAGGCCCACGATATTCCCACATATACATCAACAGGGGAGAAAGGTGATATCACCACCAGCGGAGAAAACAATTTTGTAATGATTATGGGAGGCATGCGCGATCAGCTTCTCACCTTTATTGAAGAACATGCCGGTGGTAAGTTCATTATCCTATTTAAGGAAGTGGGAGAGGCCCAATGGTATATTCTCGGCAATTACGACCGACCGATGGTACTGTCCTCTTATGAATCCAAGAA
This sequence comes from Bacteroides timonensis, assembly GCF_000513195.1. Classification (GTDB taxonomy): domain Bacteria; phylum Bacteroidota; class Bacteroidia; order Bacteroidales; family Bacteroidaceae; genus Bacteroides; species Bacteroides timonensis. Next base: position 13,442 of record NZ_CBVI010000147.1, read on the forward strand.
TGACAAGGATGGCCGCTATGTAACCTTTACATTCAAGCGCACCAGCATTGACCAATATTACAAATACGCTGGCGATATCATCCGCGTTCCTGCCGCCAAGCATGCGGCTGACTCCACAACCCTGACGATATCTCCTCAGAACAACCGGTACGAAATCCCGAACGGATCAGCAGCAACTTACGCCATCAATGCGATATCAGGCCTCACAGCCAATGATAAAGGCCGGTACATCACTCTCGAAGGTACCGGTACCGACAAGGCTGCCACTATTGCCGACGGTGCAGCATTTACTCTCGAGGATGGTGCCACCTGGACAGCCAAGGCCGGCTCTTCCATCACGCTCCGTGTCATGGACCCGTCCACGCTTGTCGAAGTCCAGGGTACTCGTATCCAGACAGCTTAAAAATCATCATTAACAAGCTAACCTGCTGGTCTAAATTCAGTTGCGTTAGCTTGTTTCTTTAAATCCTACAGCTATGTACAATTTCAAAGAAAAGAAACTCCACTTCAATGCCCTGCGCAATCCGGATGCTGCAATATATGACCTTGAATTATTGCGAAAGGGGTGTCCCTGGCTTCCTCAGTTGAGAACTTATGCTCGCGATCCGAAAAGGTACGCAGATGAAATCCTCTATTCTTTGCTGGATCATACCACCAGGGAAAACATTCGCGCCTTCCGTCGTCAGAAGTTAGATGAACTGAAGGCCGTTGCAGAAGTTCCCGGTACCGGTAGCGAAACTCCTTCAGCCAACGCAATTACTGCCACTGACAATGACACCACTGCCACTGATGAAACTCCCAGTACTGGCGGTGAAACTCCTCCGGTCAGCGAAACTACTACTGATAATGGCATCCCTGCCACTAATGAGACTACCAGTACCGGTACCGAAAGCTCTCCAGCATCTGAAAAAATAGAAGAGCTGGAGCAATCCCTCGAAGAAGCCGAAGAAAGAGCCGATGAAGCTGAACAGCGTGCCGAAGAAGCGGAAGAAGCCCAAGAAGAAGCCGAAACTCGTGCTGAAGAAGCCGAACAAGCTCTGGAAACTGAGAAAAAAAAAGAGCAGGCGGTAGCAGCTCCGGCAAAATCCAAAAGCACGAGGAGTACCCGCAAATCGACTGGGACAACCTCTTCGACCCGCAAGTCCAAATAGCCACACTCATCTACAATGACCGTGTGGTTACCTGGAAGCAAATGAAGCAGCTCGACGAACGCCTGGATAAGAATCCGGTCAAGCGTGACATCATGGACATGGTGGAACTCCGGATCCGGAACTTACAAGCCTTCGACGAGCTGCAATCGTTCAACGACACTGGGAAGTTCCTCTACATTCATCCGCTCATAACTCATCAGTCAGAGAGAGCGCAACTGACGAAGCTACTGAAGACGGATCCGCATGAGTTCCTACGCTTGCACAAGAATGTAGCAGACAACATCCGCAGATACGAATCTTACCTGAAGCGAGCCGATCGGCAGACTCGGCGCATTCAGGATAAAGAGAACCTCCGTCGCCATCGTGAACGTGAGGCCTTATTCAAAGCAATATTGCAATCAGTAAGTCATCCCGATAGTCCCAATAATCCCTCTTAACGCTTTCTTATGCAATAGAATCCACGTATACCAACCAGCACTCCTGCTGACTGTGTTCCTTTGTCTTGTCAATTTGCAAAATGACAGAGTAATATTAATCATTAAAACATCAACCAACATGAGTGTAAACTATTCCCTCGCTCTGATGAGCAGCAAACCCGGTGATAAATCCGCTTTAAAGCTATATTATGCCAAGGCGCAAGCCAACGGTGAAGTAACTATGGACGAAATGGCCGAAGATATTGCCTACGCCACATCCCTGACCGATGGTGATGCTTTGAACACTATCCGTGCCCTCATCAAGCAAATCAACAAGAATCTGGCAGCAGGCAAGATTGTTCGCCTCGAAAACTTCGGCAGCTTCCAACTCCAACTGTCCAGCAAAGGAGCCAAGAATGAAAAAGAGTTCACCCCCAACAACATCACGGCAGCCAACGTCCAGTTCCGCCCGGGAAAGCCGATTAAAGCAGCGACCCGTGCCGGAGACGGAGGTCTTACCTTCAAGCGTGTGCCTAAATTAGGAGAAACTCCCCAAACAGATGGCAGTGGTTCCGGCTCGGACGGAGGCATAGAGGAGAACCCTTTGGGATAAATTACTTATAGGTAGTCAGCCAACTGCCTGTAAGTAAATCTCCCGCTACCTATAGGTAAACGTCCTATTGCCTATAGGTAGTTTCAAGTAATTTAGCAGCCATAAATCCCAAAGCAATATTAATATACGAATTATGAAAGCAATCTACATGAGCGACCTCGCTCAAGCCTATTTCCCGCGAAGTACGCCTCGCAGTGCCAGTATTCAGTTACATCGATGGATAGAACTGAATACAGAACTGAAAACAGAACTCGCAACCCTGCACTTCAAGCCCCGGCAACGGGCACTCACCCCCATACAACACGAAGCTATACTTCGATACTTGGGAGAGCCGGGAGAGTAAAAGAAATGAAGCGGAACAGAAATATTCCGCTTTTTTTTGTCATATCAAAATAAATCTGCACTTTTGCATTGCCCCTCAAATTTAGTGATATAGATACTGAAAAACGGGACATGAATCCCTTTTCAAGACGTAATCCGTAAAATCGGATTGAGGTTACACTAATACCTTTGGGCACGTTTTGATAAGGGATTCGCCATTTTGTACAATGATTTGATGATAAAAGGACGAACAAAATATCGAAAATTCTTGGCTAACAGAGCAAGACGTTTGATGCTAAGAAAACTCTCATTTCAGGATAAGCACAAGCAGCGGTTGATTTGTAAGGCTCAAGGAAGGGCTTTTGTTCGATATCCTCATCTTTATAAAAAATGTGTTCGTGATAAATCTATATCTAAAGTAATACCCCAAAATTTCGAGGTATTAACGAATCAAGAAGAAGTATTCCGTTTTGTTGCAGAGTTGTTGGATATGCATTCCAACCGAAGACTAAGACAAATCTATTTAGATTTGACTGATGTTCAGACTATTGATTCTGCTGCAATTTGTTTATTGTTATCTGTTGTTTGTGAATTGAGTAACTATAGCATCAAAGTTACAGGAAATTACCCAAGTAAGACCGAATGTGCCAAATTCTTTATAGAATCAGGGTTTCTAAATCATATGAAAGACAATAATGGTAAAGAGTTTGTGATTGAAACTCCAAATCTTATTGTTGAAGCAGGAACAAACAAAACAAGGAATAAAGATATTGCACTTGCTGTTCGGAAAGCCTCAGAATTCTTATTGGGTTCCCCTCAAAGGTATCAACCAGCATATACAGTGGCTATGGAAATTTGTTCTAATTCAGTAGAACATGCCTATGAAAAAAGGCCTAAACATTGGCGTTTGGGAATTTGTCATGTGGATAATCACGTTGCATTTACAATGACTGATACAGGAACGGGTATATTAAAAACATTGTACCGGAAATTCTGGAAAGAAATTAAGGACACTGTTACGCTAAAAGATAATAGTGATATATTATATCGCGCTTTTTTAAGAAAATATGGTTCTTCTACTCAATTGGTAAATCGCAATAAAGGACTGCCTTGTATTTTAGATAAGTTTAACTCTGGGCTAATCAAAAATTTGAAGGTTATCACAAATGATGTATATTTGGACTTTAATAATATAAAAGAACGAAAGAGAATGAACAATCCCTTTTCTGGAGTATTATTTTATTGGGAAGTAGATAATGAGTGTATTGATAATTTTGTTAATAATATAAAAATATGACAGTAGAACAAATTAAAGTTTTGACTGATTTTAGCATGTCACCAGGACCAAGGTACTGTAAGCAGGGACCGGATTCCGGAGAAGACTTTTATCATAAAGTGCTAAATCATAAGTTTGCTGAAGCATATAAAAAGTCTGTGACGTTAGTTCTGGATTTAGATGGAACGGATGGTTACATGTCCTCCTTCTTAGATGAAGCCATTGGTAATTTGGTTTACGACTTTGGAGAACATACTGTGAAAGATTATTTGCAGATAATTTCTAATGAAGAGACTGTTTGGCTAAAACTTATTAATGATGAAGTGATACCTGAATGGGCTAAACATAGAGAAAATGATGAAGAACCATTGAAGACGAGTAAGAAAGATCATCCAGCGTGGTATAGATTGGTTAATGAAAAGTTAGAAAAACGTATATGGATACATTCTGTATAATTTATCTATGCCAACTTACCGATTGGTTATCCATCGGGGTCGATCTCCTTACTGGAGGTGTAATAGCTTTAATATTAGCTTATGTTGTTCCTAAAAAATTGAATGATGACCGAAGTTTAAAAGATTTTTTTATGCAGGAATTTCAAAGTATAAAGAATGAATACAATGATTTTTGCAAAGAAATGTGTTTAGGCAAGCATGATGCACGTACTATAAAGGAGATATTCAAACAACTAAGTTTAAAATTAGACGATATCCAAAATGTTGCCAATAGAAACTTGAAAGTAGATATAAACATTCTGGATGAATTAAGCCAAACTCAAGTACAGGTTACAAGAGCTCAAGAAATAAATGACCAATATGAAGAGCCCAATATAACCTTTAATCCTACTACTAAAAATTTAATATGGCAAAGACAAGATGTTTTTAATAAGAATATAATATCAGCCATAGCTTCAATAAACAAAGCAAAATCAAAATAGGCTAATTCCCCATTTATTTAAAGCGGAGCAAAAAACTCCGCTTTCTTTTTGCTATTCCAAAAACTATTCCCATCTTTGCAACGTCTACCATTTGAATCAGGCGAGAAGGCTCGCCAATAGTTTTGCTGCGGGCATTTTTTATGCCCATAGCCATACATATAGTTCCGTCCCGTGTGGAGCGTTAATGCGCCCACAGCCTGATTCAGGTGGTAGACAACGGGGAGCGGAACTTTTTTTGTTCCCTCTCCGTAACAGTCAACCTATTGTTTCATTTTAATTGTCTACCAAAATGAGAAAGCAACCCCAACGCGCCCACGGACGCTATGTATCCGCCGAAAAAGTCCAAAGTATGTTTGCCCAGCTGGGCATTGAACTCTGTTCCGGTCGCAAGCGCATTCGCGCTACCCGTAATGAACAATCCATTATCATCTATACCAATGGGGGGAGTGTGAACATTACTTTCAATGAGGAAGGAGGTTCCAGATGAGTAAGAAGAATAAAAGAATACGCCACATTCTTGTTTCCGAGGCAACAGAGCATTATATGGGTGGTACAAACACATCACCACGCTACACCATCCACGTCGGTGAGTATTCCATTATTGAAGATTTGAATCTGAATGAACTGTTCTGCCTCCGGCAACTTCTTAATGAAGTCTATGATCATCAAAGAATAAGGCACTTTCTTTGGAAAGAACACTGCGCTAAACAGAAAGGAGGTTCCAAATGAATCCTAATAAGAAAATGAGTAAGGAACTGACCGTTGAAGAATGGTCAATGGTTGCCCGAGCTGTTATGAGCCTGATTGTAACCTCCAACCTTGCCGAAATCCCCAAGGATGATATGAAACTTGTAAAATGGCTGACTGCATTTTGTTCCGATATCAATCAAGAGATTATAGAACTTTCCTTTCACCAGTAATTCTTCAAAGCCCTGTTGCAAAAGTTTGTGACGGGGCTTTGTCCTTCATAGTCGCCATCGCATCATTTACTTTTGCCTGCACAATTTATGCGGCTTATGAAAAAGGAAACATCACCCACCCAAGAAGATAAAGCGGCCACACCGCCACTTACCCCACAGGAAGCGGCACAAACCATAATGGAAGAGCTTATCAAGAAAGCTGCCAATGGCGAGCTCGACGCCATAGCTATGCTGAAAGAAACCACGCAAGAGGCTAAACTGGAAAAACTTCGTAAAGAACTGTTTGGCGTATGACACAACTCGACACCCTTGACAAGATACACCCGGACATGATATCCGCTTTCCTCACCAACGGAATGTGTGATGGAATTCCGGTCGACGTGCAGCTCTTCCTAAAGCAGCTGCAGTGGGCAGCCGAAATCTACGAGTACGAACGCAACATCACCCGAGCCGCCAAGCAACTACGTCAACGAATTAACGCTCAGCAACAAATTAACATTGACGACCGTACTTGCAAAGCCCGCATCTATGCTGCCATCAACTACTTCAACATCGACAACAACGTATCCATCAAGGTGTGGGAGTCCAACTATGCCGATAAGTATGAGGACCTTGCCAAGCTCTGCGCGGCAGCCGGCGACTACAAGACCCAAGGCAAGTGTTATGCCGCTGCTCTGGAGTGCCGCCGCCGTGCCTCCGAAATCGCCGAAGCCGACCGCGACCTTGGCATCGTCTTCCTTATCTCTCCGGAACTCAGTCCTGAAGACCTCGGTTACAGCAAAGCCTCACTCAAGGAAATTGCCGCCAAGCACAATAAAGGCTTCTACCTCAATCTCATCGACAGTCTTCCTATCGAGAAAGTTGAAAAGAAGCGTCTCCTCCGCGATGCCGATATCCAGGAGGCGGAATACGAAGAACTAAACGAGGAATAACATGGGAATAGAACTGTATAGCCAATCCTCAAGCTCTCTGTCATCTTCAGAGAGTACCTTCGACGCAACAACGAGCTTCGAACGCTACTACATGAACCAGATGCAAATTCAGGTCAATGTCATCGACTCCAACAACGTGTTTGCCGAGGTTGCCCGTGCCGGAGGAAAGACCGAAGGTATCACCGGCCCCCGCATCATCCGTGTGGCCAATGATATGCCCGGTGAACTTTCCTTCCTGGTACATAAGACCTACGTCGCCCTCATGACCAATGTCTGGCCAAACCTACAGGCCTACTTTTCCAAGCCCGTCACCGTCGCCGGTAAAGTCCGCCCCATGCTTGAGTACGGCATCGACTACGTTGTTGGCGAAGCCAAACTTCCATCGCACTTTCGCCGACCTCGATATCCCATATCGTACCCCAAGCATAGCGTCGTCTTTCGTGATGGCCATCACATCCAGCTCGTCAGTTCCGACCAGCCCGAATCCGTCGCCGGACGGTCTGCCGTCCATGCCATCATCGAAGAGATGAAGCACAACAAAGGTGAAAAGCTGAAAACCCGTTTGTTCCCCTCACTTCGTGGATCCAGTGCCGATATTCGTCGCTCTCCATACTACCAGGGCATCACCGGTGTATCCGATACCGCCCGCGTTGACCTTGGCGAAGACGACTGGTTCGAAGAATACGAACGTCACATGGACCACAAACTTCTGGAAGAAATATCTACCGTTGCACTTCACGTAAATGCCGCTATCTATCAGAAATACAAACTAATAAATGCACAACGCGAAACCACCAATCCCGTCACCCTTGAGCGCATCCGTCTTGAAATCATCAAGCAAGACCGCATCATCGCTCTTTGGAACCCTCGTCTGGCCGACATGCGCCGGAACGCCACCCTGTATGTCCGTGCCAGCTCTTTCTGTAATAAGGATATTCTCGGTCCTAAGTTCTTTAAAACTCAGCTCGAAACCCTCGACATGGATGAGTTCCTTACTTCCATTTGTGCCATCCGCCACAAAGAGGTAATCAACAAGTTCTTTGCCAACTACAACAAAGAGAAGCATCAATTCTCCGACAGCTACATCTACGAATCTATCCTGAAGCTCGACCTCCGGGAGCACTTCATCCTCACGGCCCGCTACCTCAAGCACTACAGCAAGCACGATGAGCTTCTCGTTGGCTATGATCCCGGGCACTTCTCTTCCTTGACTGTAGCCCAGGAAAAAAGTTACGGCCGCCAGCTCCGGATCCTAAAAGAGTTCTATTGCTGTTATCCGGACGAACAACCGGAACTCGCCCGCCAGTTCTATGAATTCTTTGGCCCGGACTCCATAAACAAACGCATTATTCTATATCCTGACCGTGCCGGTAACAAACGTCGTGAAGAACTGGAGCAAATCACCACTGACAGCCGCGCGCTGAAACGTGAGCTTGAAAGTTATGGCTTCGAGGTCGAGCTGATGAACGAGGGCCAATCTACAATTTACTATTGGCAACAGTTCAAGTTACTGCTGCTCATCTTTGGCAACCGTAGCAACGCCCTGCCGGAAGTCTTGATAGATGAAAACGAATGCAAGAACCTTTGCAGCTCCATCATGCTCTCCCCGCTGAAGAAAACCGAAGGCCGTATCGAGCTGGATAAAACTTCCGAAAAGAAAGTGCCGCTAAAGAACCAAGCCGGCCTCACAACCCAGCTCCCCAGTGCCCTAATTTATCTTTTGTTTGGTCGCTACGGAAATAAAGTGCAAAGCGAATTATCATCAATGCCGGATAATCTACCCGACAATTTATCAATATAGTAGCTGTATTTCACCCTAAAAACAGTTCAGTAAGTATATAATAATGGCAATGTTTGACATCAAAAAAACAGGTAAGTTTGTAGAAAACAGACCTTTGCCTTTCCAAAAACAAAAACACTTTTTTTCGCAAGGCAACCTCCTGCACGCACCGCTGAGTTTTCACTTTGCCGCTCACCCCCTCCCGAAAATTCCGAAAATATGACAAACTCCGGGTGCGTCCTTTTGGCGCACCCCAAAACCTACTACTTTCGGGCATGGAAATGACGATGACAGGTATTCAGGCGATGCAATGGGCTAAAGAGATCTCGAAGCTCCCCAATGGATGCTTCACCATTGCCTTCTTCCCATGCTCAAGGCATAGAGGGGAGGCAATACTTAATCTAACGGTTAAGGAAGGATGCAAATGGCGTACCCAACTTCCGGAGGAACGGTTTAGCATTGATAGTGATAACTTCTTCCTCTTCAGTGATGCAGATGGTGAGCCAAAGATGTGCTACCGCATACTGATCCGGTATATGGGCTTTCCACAAGATGGTTTCAAACTTCATAAAATAGATTGGCTATGAGTAAAAGCAACCTTAAAATGGTAGGCAACTACGGTTGCTATCTTGACGACGATAATGTAATATCATTTCAAATCGGTGATACGCCACTCTCGTCAGTGCTGGATCCTGATCCTATGTTTCCGGTACTTAATGATAGCAATTTTCCGGATATGCAATGGCAAAGCATCCAGGGATTCCAAGTCTGCAGTCGTGGCTTCAACAATCTGAAGTGCGAAGAGATCGCCTCAGATATCAAAAAGAACCGACTACTTCCTCGCTTGATAACCAAGCAGATTAATATGCTGTATGGGCATGGGCTTAATGTGTACAAGCCTACGATTGTCGATGGCAAATTGCAGAAAGAATGGGTTGATTGTCCTACTGTTACCGATTGGCTTAATAGCTGGAAGGATCGTGGTCTTGAATCGGACCATAAAGAGGTTGCCAAATCTATCATTAAGAACTACTACTATTTCCGTGATTTCTTTGTAAAATGGCGATTTACGATAGGGAAGGGTAGAGGAACACTCCCTGTTGCCGGTCTTGAAATAATGGAAAATAAGCATTGCCGTTTGGCGACAACAAAGAAAGATGTTGCCACCGATGTAGTTTATTATAAGGACTTTCGGCATATAGCAGTAGGGAGATGGGGCTACGGAACTTCAACTTTCCGTATCTATCCTAAATTCAATCCGGCGGAGGTCGGTAATTACAAGTTTGCAGCGATATCACACCATCGTGAAAAATCCGTTGATGAGTTCTACGGGGTGAATGAAACACATGCCGGAACGAAATCGTATATTAAAGGCTCCAATGATACCGCTGATTATATAAACTCATTTCTCCGCAACTCTCTGGCCGCTAAAATTCATATAATTATCCCTAATGCCTGGCTTGAGTCAAAACGTATCCAAATCACCAAACTCTGTGATGAGAATAAACGACGCAAAAAGAACAATGAGGAACTTTTTAAATATAATGATATTGAGATCGGTACAGAATTCAAAGAATCGACGTTAATCAAATATTTGCAGTCGGAACTCCGCAAAATATCCCGCTATCTTTCCGGAGCGGATAATCAGGGAAAGGCCTACGCCACTATTAGTTTTAAGAACAGCCAGGGCGAAGAAGAACGTTGGAAAATAGAAACCGTCGATTTGAAATACAAGGAATATATCGACGCACTGATATCCTACGATAAACGTGCCGATGAAGTCTTACTCTCCAGTGTGGGCCTTGATTCTTCAATTTCGAGCGTCAGCAAAGATGGTGTTATTTCCAAATCGGGTGCTGATGCATACTACAACTATCTGATCTACATTATGTCGCTGACATCTGAAGACGAAATTTGTTCTGAGCCATTTAATCAGGCTCTGCAGATAAACTTTCCCGATTTATACAGTCAGGGATATCGCCTTGGTTTCTATCGCGAAGTTCCGGCTCGCCAGGAAGATGTATCACCCAAAGACAGACTTAATAAGCAACAGTCATGACAATATTAGAAGAACTTTTCTCCACCATTGCGGAGTTTCGCATGTATGTTCCCTACGCCGAAAGCAATATATCTTTCGAGCAACTCAACTCATCGGCCATCTCGGCCAAAAAACAGATCGTTCTCATTCTTACAAGGAAAGTCTATTCGGATATAGAGTCTGCTTATGGAGAGCTCAATGAAGCTTTACGCATGGCGATGGCCAACCTCACGATGGCTAAACAACTCGTATTCGACATTGTGTCGAAACGCAAGAACAACGTTGACATCTACAAGCATGAGCAGGAAGCCATGCGACGCTCTTTTATCGAAAACTACTATAATGCAATGGATACGGTTATCCAATTGCTCGATACTAAAGAAGACTTCCCTTCCTGGAAGGAAACCCGCTACAAGAAACTCCTTGATGGACTCAGAATTCAAAGTACTGAAGATTTCGATATGCTATACTCCATCGACCTCTCTTATCTCTTTTTCTTCCGGACAATACCTATTCAGAAAGAAGCTCTGGACGATGGCCTATCCGCCTACTTTGAACGAGCAGAAGATAAAGAGGATGTATTGCGGATGCTTCATCGATGCCTGGCAAAACAAACCATTGCCATTGCACTCCGACGTTTTGATATCATTGAGTTTCCGCCTACGATCCGGAACCTGTTCGATGATTCCAAGGTGATGCGATATGGAACACAAGAGCAGGAGCGTATGCTCGCCTTAGCGGCATCTTTGGCTAATGAAGTTAAACAAGAATTAGCCAATATCGACCTGATACTCACTTCGGATTCTTCCGGATCCGTTGATACCAACACCTCCTTTAATCGTCCGGACGACATAATAATGCTCATGCCATGCTAAACCAAACCATTGATTTTACAGTCAAAGGAACGCAATACAGCATTCCTAATTCCTGGGAAGGCCTTACTCCATATCTTTTCCGATCACTGATCCATGATATATCCTTGATGGCCCAAGGCAAACTCTCTATCGCTATGGTCCGCGTGAACTATGTGTGTCGTGTTATGGGGTGGCAAATCAAAAAAATAAAGGACTCTGACGGATTGGCGAACTTAGCCTGGCTGGCTGAACAAGTAACATTCCCATTCACAATTGTCTATCCGGACAACGATGCTGCTCTTCAGGAACTCGATCCTGAAACACGAAAGTTGTGTAAGCGCATCCCTCCACATCGCTTAACGGGCATCACCATTGCCAGATATCTGAGTAAGCAGCCTTATAACTATGCCTTTGACTCATGCTTTTGTAAACAGCAGATCCCGGCAATTCGCATCGATGACGACGAGCTGTATCCGGCCTATAATATAGATACCTCGTTCAACCGGCTCACTTGTTCTTTGACAGCTCTTCAGTTCATCGAGGCCCGTTCCCTAATCGGCGGATCATTGGAGCAACTTCCACTCCTGGCCGCTATTCTTTACTATCCAGACCGGTACTCTTCTGATGGAGCTCATGCCCTTGCACACAAATTTGCAAATCTGCCGGCGGATGAGTTAACGGCCATCGCCTTTAACTTTCAGGCATTCGTTAATTATCTATTTACCAAAACTGAATTCAAGTTACTTACAGAGGCCAAGAATACCAAAGAGTCTGCCATTTCTACCGGTGCTCTTGAGTCTCTGTATAACTTGAGTTCTGATGGTCTTGGTGATGTTTATACCGTCGAGCGAATGAATATTCTCCAATACTTGACTATTCTTCGTAAGAAACTCATCGATACCGTTCGAAGCCTTCACTCGGCTAAGATGGAAAAGATAGATATTGCGAATGAAACTGGCTTACCCATTCACATAATAAATGATATTCTATGATCCTGAATTTATTAAAATACTTTGCCCAATACCCTCAGAAGGAAGGCGTGATTTCCATGTTCAGCAATGGTGCAAGCCAGTCCCCTCAGTACTCCACCTTGCTTGAGTACGTGAAGAATCTTCCAGATCCGCTCATGCCGGAACTTGAGAATCTTGTTTTCGGACAATCATACGATGATGTAAAAAGGCGTGTGAACGACATCATCGGTAACTATCTCTTCATTGATTTTGGAGAATTTTCCTCGTCCCGAGATTCCCGAAACTCCATCTTAGATCAACAGAAGCTGGCGGCTACTATCGCCATGAAGCTCACCGATTCAGCCGATATGGTCGAAGTAGCCATTGCCTCGGATATCACCTTATCCCTTCTCACATCTCTCCGGAAGAAACTCATCCTGGATTCTCGATCGAATTCTTGGCTGGATAAGATATCCGATAATCACGATATCGTTCCTTTTGTTTCTCCGGAGTTTAAATCCATAGGCTGGACACTCATGTTCAGTTCCTCAGCTGCTGATCTTTTCGAAGTGAAGATACCACAATAAATGTCCTTTATCCGTTGCTGAGAACACTATACTTTTGAAATAAAAAGAACGCTATGGAACTTTTTCTTAGATCAATTTTAGACCATTTGTGCCATATATTTTCCACTTTCTACGGTTGGTTAGTGGCCTTATTACTTCTTATCTTCAATTTTTTTTCGCCTGCCTATTATCCTTTTCTTATAGTATTTATCCTCATCTTGGTAGACTTAGGTTGGGGAATTGCAGTTTCACTGAAAAAGGGAGATTTTGCTTACTCGGAAGCCGGGCGTGAGACCTGCATCAAAATTGCAATATACGGATGTTGTTTAGGTTCGGTTTATATGATTGAACACATGTTCCATCCAGGCATCACTATCACTTCTGTCGCTGCAGCTGTAGCCGGAGCCTGCGAAGTTTGGAGCTTTAGTGCATCCATGCTTATTATATATCCAAAGATGCCTTTCCTACGTATCTTCCGTGCGCAACTTCGTGGGGAAATGGAGAAGAAGTTAGGACGTAGTATTAATACATTTCTAAAATAAAAAGATATGAAGCATTTCACAATTGCGGAATTATGCCGCTCAAACACAGCTGATCGATTTGGAATCGATAATCGATGCAAAAAAGAACATGTTGCGAACCTCACACAATTGGTGGAACACGTATTGGATCCACTAAGGGAGGCCTATGGGAAACCAATTATAATTAATAGCGGTTTCCGTAGTGAAGCGTTGAATCGTAAAATAGGTGGTTCGGCCACCAGCGACCACATGAAAGGAATGGCCGCCGATATCACTGGTGGCAATCCCAAAGAGAACCGCCGTTTATTCTACCTCATTCAAGAACTCGGTTTACCATTCGATCAGCTCATCGATGAGAAGAATTTTTCCTGGGTCCACGTTAGCTATCGAGGAGCTACCAATCGAAACCAGATCCTGAAACTTTAAATGTGTTGTAACCATGCACTTTGTTCATAATATATTGATTGTGTTGTTTACATTACTCCTGATCGTGGGCTGTCGAAGTTCGCGGTCAGGAACTTCTCATTCTGATATCGAAACCAACCACCTCAAGGAAACCCGGACCGACTCTTTGGATTTCAAAGGAAAGTTTGCCCGATATCTGCATGAGCAAGAATCCGACCTCACTGTCCGGATCGTGGAGTTTTTCCCTCCAGAGCCTGGCGATACCGCCTCACATGGTCCGGTTAAATCTGTAACTGATATCGACCTATCTTCCAAGAGCAAATCCGATTCCACAATCAACGAAACCCAGCTCACCCTTACCTGCGACACCACCTCAGAACAATTTCATGAAACAGAAACCGTCGACACCACCTACCAAGTGAAGCAAGTTCCCTGGTATCAACCCTTCCTTCCATACCTCGTTTTGATCTTTTTGGCTACCCTTATACATTACCTCCGACGCAAAAAATAATCATTTTTTTGCTCAAGCTAAACAAAGCTAAGTCGCTGATAATAAAGATGGTATTGCTACGATATGTGCGTTAATAGTGTTACCTTAGCTGTACAATAATAAAGGTAAAGCATTATGAACGAACAAATTACAAACATTCTCAACCAGAGCATAACGAAGACAGCGAAGATTCAACAGCTGCTTCTTTTAGGTCTTACCCGCCGCCAGGTGGCCGACTTAGTAACCAACGGAAACTACGGTTTCGTCCAGAACGTCTACAAGAAGATGCTTGAGGCAGGCACTTTCAACCAACAACAACCTACAGCTACAACAGCCATCCCGGAAATAGACTACACTTTCAACCGCCGCTTCGGCATCGAGATTGAAGCCTATAACTGCGATAAACACCGCCTTGCCCGCGAACTTAGCGAAGCTGGAATCGAAGTAGCGGTTGAGGGTTACAACCACGACACCCGCAACCATTGGAAACTTGTATCAGACGGAAGCCTTAGCGGAAACGACACTTTCGAACTGGTTAGCCCGATTTTGGAAGGAGAGGCCGGGTTGCAGGAGCTTCAGAAAGTTTGCTGGGTACTTGACTATTGCGACGTAAAGGTAAATAACAGCTGCGGCCTGCACATCCACATGGACGCCGCAGACTTCACCATCGAAACTTGGCGCAACCTGGCAATAACCTACCGCCACCTCGAACCTGTAATCGACGCTTTCATGCCGAATACCCGCCGCAATAACACCTACTGCAAACGCCTTTCCGGTATTTCAGAAAGCCGCATTCGGGAAGCGCAAACCATCCAGGACCTTCGCGGGGTCTTCAGAAACGACCGCTACCACAAGCTGAACCTCGAAGCCTACGCTCGCCACCGTACGGTTGAATTTCGCCAACATGGCGGTACAACCAACTTCACAAAAATGGAGAATTGGATACGCTTTGTTGCAAACATGATTACCTTTGCAAAACAAGGCATGGTTAACACAGGATGCTCCCTTGCGAACATTCCTTTTTTAACCGCTGACCAAAAAATATTTTTCAAACTCAGAACCAAAAAATTAGCATAATAATGACAACAACCTACACTTTGCAGGACGGCGGTAAAATTACCGCCACCTGCACCGCCGATTTTGTAACCAAGTTACGCGAAAGCAGCCGCTTCGATAGTGAATGCACTGACCAGGAATATATGTATCATTTTGCCGACCGATTCCACGATCAGACCGGGAACGTAATCCGTGCCGATTCCCCTGAACACTTTTTGGAGGATTTGTCTACTTATGGTTACGTAAATGTTAAATAATCAATCTAATAATGTTTTTATTATTGAATTGATTGGATGCTAATAATAAAAATATTATTTTTGCATTGTCATTAAGACAAGAGATCTCAATGAGTAATGACAAAGAGCTAAAGGCTCGGATAAAAGAGCGAGAAGAAGACTTGCGATTTTATCTCCGCAAGTATCATGAGTTAGCTTCCAGAAGCAGAAACATGAAAGCGGTGGTTGATGCAGAAATCAAACGGCTCGAAGAGGAAATCAAGAGTTTGGGTGCTATGCTTCATTGACCAGAAGGAAACCGCCCTTGTTGGCCACAAGGGCGGGATTCCTTTCGTTGAACTTAATTTTTTGTCACAATGGATAAGACTGAACGTTTTTTTGAACTGAAAGAGCTTTGGAAAAAGAGTGATGAAGCTCATCGTGTTGAAATCGATAAAGAGATTTCAGCATTATTGGCATCTATGGACGATGAAGATGATGGAAAGCTATTAGAAGGCGTAAAACAGGACTTTGCTCATATACATAACGATTTGGAAGAAGTTCGGCAAGAAGTATTGCGTGATAAAATGCAAGAAGTATTGCCAGCAATATCCGTCTCATACATTGCCCGCAAATACTTTGGTAAATCCTCTTCTTGGTTTTATCAACGCCTCAATGGCAATAGGGTAAACGGTAAAGAAGCTACTTTTACTCCTAATGAGTTGAGTACGCTGTCTGCTGCATTAAATGATATAGGAAAGAAATTAAGCGCTATGAGTGCTGTATTGTAACAATGCATCCTGAAAAGGAGCATCGCTTTTAAAAACACCAAAAGTTGAGGGTAAAGTTCGGATAAAGAACACTGAGTATTAATTGAACACTATTATTCTTCCCTCTAATTTAAAAGGGCTTCCACGAGTTGGAAACCCTTTTATTATAGTAGGAATCCTACTATTAGGCCCAATAAGAAACATGTTAAAATAATAATTGGAAGGCGGTCGATTGATGCTTGTAGAGTAAATACGTATTCGTACAAGTTGGATAGTTGTTTCTCGAATTTTATAATTCTCATTTCGTCTTCCATAGCTAAATATTTTCCACAAAAATAACTTTTTTTTTGGTACTTTCCAATAAAATCCTCAAATTGCACTGC
Organism: Bacteroides timonensis; assembly: GCF_000513195.1. Taxonomy (GTDB): domain Bacteria; phylum Bacteroidota; class Bacteroidia; order Bacteroidales; family Bacteroidaceae; genus Bacteroides; species Bacteroides timonensis. Next base: position 30,036 of record NZ_CBVI010000147.1, read on the forward strand.
CCAAAATAATTAACCTTAGTTTTCTGTTAGTGTATAATCTGAATACATCAGATTCTGGAATAATAACCAGTGGGCATGCATGAATAGAAAACTTATTGAAGATAAAATACTATGGATTTTAAAGACACTATTAAACAGCTGTCAGACAGAGTTATAAAACTCAAAGACAACATTCTCACCGAAGAAGCAACAAAAAATGCGTTCATCATGCCTTTTATAAATGCACTTGGCTATGATGTATTCAATCCTTTGGAAGTTGTCCCGGAAATGACTTGCGATATTGCAATGAAAAAAGGGGAGAAAATTGATTATGCGATAATGAAGGACGGAGAACCGATACTTCTTATCGAGTGTAAACATTGGGCGCAAGACCTGAATTTGCATGATAACCAACTTATTAGATATTTCAATGTCTCTAAGGCAAAATTTGGACTCTTGACTAACGGTATTATCTATCGTTTCTATACAGACCTTATGGAACCTAATAAAATGGATGAAAAGCCCTTCTTAGAAGTCGATATCACTGATTTAAAAGATGCTCAGATTGAAGATTTGAAGAAGTTTCATAAGTCATATTTCGATGTAGACAGTGTACTCAGTTCTGCCAGCGAACTTAAGTATACAGGTGAATTGAAAAATATCATTGCTCAAGAATTTGCCAATCCTACACCTGAGTTTGTGAAATACTTTGCAAAGCAGGTATATGATGGGGTCATCACGGCTAAGTTACTTGAACAATTTACGCATCTGACAAAGAAGTCTATTAGTACCTATATTAATGACTTAATATCAGAACGGCTTAAATCTGCATTGAAAACTGAAGTCGCTGAAGAACAGAAGGAAGCTGAAGCAACGCAAGAAAATGTTCAGTCTGAGGAAGATAGCAAGATTGTGACTACTGAAGAAGAAATAGAAAGCTACTTGATTGTTAAGTCGATCCTGCGCCCTGTTGTTGATATATCAAGAGTCGTGTATCGTGATGCTCAAACCTATTTTGCTATACTTCTCGACGATAATAATCGTAAACCTATTTGTCGCATGTATTTCAATAGCATTAGCAAGAAATATATAGCTACTTTCGATGAAAATAAGAAAGAAACAAAACATGAGATATGCTCTCTTAATGATATTTACAACTACGCTAAGGAGCTTGCAGACATCATCAAGTTTTATACTGATAAACAATAAAATAAATTATGGATTTTCAAACAATTATGATTCTATCAGCGATTCTAAATGTGATTATGCTGATTTGCTTTTTTGTTCTATGTAGCAACGTGTCTAACATAAAAAAAAGTATTCTTCCTAACAATAATTTTAGAGCTATGTTTTTACTCTATTGTTCTGTTGGAGAGAAAGAAAAAGCAAAGGAACTTCTCTTTAAAGAAATTAGTAAAGATGATGATTTTGGCAGTGCTTTTTATTCTGATTATAATAGAGCTAATGCCCAGCAATCCATTGCAAGTAAGTATGACAAGTTTCTAAAGATGGTTGATGTAGATATTAACTTTGATATAGTTGATGATTATTTAAAGAGTATCGTTTGACTCGCTTTTAGTTGTTAAAAACAAGTGGAGAAATTCCGAATATTATCGCGAAAATGATAATATTCGGAATTTTATTTTTGCTATTCTCAAAATAAATCCCCATATTTGCAGTGCCAAATCACATTATGGTTAGTCCATACCGAAGAGAGTCCGGTAGACGCTCAATACGAAATTGGGCCTTTTTTATGTCCATAGATGTCATTCTCCTGATGTTAGGAGGAAGATTTCATATACGAAACTTACGGCTGTCTTTTCTCGATTTATATATGCTCTTCGGAGGATACTATAATGTGGTTTGGCGACTTCGGGAAACTGACAGCCGTTTTTGTATCCAGCGGATATAAAAAAACTTGCCAGTAACAGCCAAATCACATTATAGTATGAGAAATCAGACTCCGAGCACGCCAGCCGTGCCTGTATCCCGTTCAACGCAGGATTGCAACACGCTCCAAGAGCGTTACTACCGCAGCCTATGTGACTGCGAAGTTAAAACCACTTCCGACCGCTGGTACATTGCTACCATCGCCAGTATCTGCGCCACATTTATCTGTTTACCCTGTATCTTAGTCGTAGCTTATTGCTGCCTTATGGCACGAAAATCAAAGAAAGGAGATTCTAAATGAGAAAGAAGAACAAAAGAATACGCCATATCTTTGTTACCAGGGCAACAGAGCATTATATGGGTGGTACAAGCACAACACCACGTTACACTATTCATGTCGGTGAATATTCCATTATTGAAGATTTGAATCTTAATGAGCTTTTTTGCCTCCGACAACTTCTTAATGAAGTCTATGATCATCAAAGGACACAGCATTTCCTTTGGAAAGAACATTGTGGTAAACAGAAAGGGGGCACCAAATGAGAAAGAACCTGCCAATTACTGAACGTGATATCTACGTCACCAGCGAACGAGCTTATTCAGATAAAGAATCCGGAGAATATTTGTATAATATCTGTTATTGTGGTAATATTGAGATGAGTGCAATCCCGGCAGATGATGTTCGTGAAATCATAGCTTGCCTTCAGCATGCACTTGATGTCAATGAGAAAGGAGATTCACATGAATAAGCCAATATTCAAAATTTTAAAATATAGCTATTATACTGGCGGTAAGAAGACTTTGGAGCAATTTGATGTTAGCATGGGAGGGAATAACTCTTTTATGTGTACCAGAGAAGAACTCATAGATCTTCAGGAACAAATAACGTTAGCACTTAATGACCAAAAGGAGGTACAAAATGAAAAATAAAGAACAAGAACAGAAAATAACCGATATTAGTATCCACATCGCAGCTCTGTCTGCCTCATTCAAGCCTGCACCCGATGCCCGTCATACGACTCATTGGTTTACCACCGATGAAGTCTTCGATGCCATCCGTCGTATTGATCCGGGTGTTCAGATCACCAAAGATCAAGTTCATCAGGCCATGCACGATGCCGGCTACCGGTACCAGAACCGGCCCGGATCCGCAGGCTTAGACTTCCGCTGGATGCTCCTGGCCAAAGACGTGAAATAAAATAGAATAAGATCCCGGGAAACCTCCACCGTATTAGTTACACAAAAGATACCAGGTTTCCCGGACTTTTCTTGCTGATTCCAAACAAATTGCTTATTTTTGAATAAAATAAAACCAACTAATATGTTGTACCTCATTTACATAGTTATTGTATTACTCCTGATGCCGATGATTTCCATTCATTCATCAGTCGATAAACTCTTCTACATCATCCTGTCATTAGCTCTTCCAATAGCCGGCATCTTTATTTATTGGTTCATCTTCCGCCGATAACTGTCCTTTCTTCATTATCTTCTACGACCTACTTTCGCTGTAAATAAGCAGCGAATATGATTACAGACCAGCTCATTCGCAACAAATTTATAGCTGATGTCATGTCCCAAGGCATCAACAAAATCTACGAGACACAAGAAAACGTGGTTCGTACTTATCTGAACACCCGTTCCGGAGACCTGGTAGCACACCTTCAGCGTCGTCCATTTACATCCCAGAATTCCGATAACAAGCAAGTCTACTATATGCGCATCTTCCCGTACCTTCGGTTCCTGGACATCAACTACCGTCGTGGATCCGACCGCATCTCCCGTCACATCCGTAGCAATCTTGCACTCTACAACCGCGTAGTCTGGGGAGTCCTCTATCATGAAACCTTCCCAGAAATCAAATACGGTTACACTCAGGAAATCCGAAGTTCCATCCGTCAGGAGCTGGAGCAAGCTCTTCAACAACCTTCTAATTAAATCGACATGGCTAAGAAACATCTATCCGAAGACGAAATCAGGTATATCATTTCCGGCGACAGTTCTAAGCTGCAGGAAGAGATCCATGCACTCACTAAGGATACTAAAGCCCTTAAAAAAGAGGAAAGTGAACGCCGTAAGGCTATGGTGGAGCTCGAAGCTCAAGGTAAAAAGAACTCGAAAGAGTACAAGAATCTCTCCAAGGAGTGTAGTGAATACAGTAAGCGCATTGCCGAGAATAACAAGAAGATCAGTGCTCTCAACCGCAGCATGAACGTCAATGACATGACTATGGGCCAACTCAAGAAAGAAGCCAAGCAACTTGCCGCTGTGCTGGATGACCTTTCCGAGTCTGCTAATCCGGAAGAGTATGCCCGCTTGAACTCCAGGCTCGCAGAGGTTCGCAATCGCATGGGCGAACTACGTAATGCCGGCAAGAAAGTCAACCAGGAATCTGATATGGGCGTGGCCCTGATGTCTAAGTTGAAACTTGCCGTCAAAGCCTTCATAGCAGTGAAACTTCTTGGATGGCTCAAGTCCGCTCACGATCAGGCCTACGAAACCCGTAAGGAGTTTGCTAAGTACGAAGCCGTCCTTCGCAATACTTTCCAGTCCCAGAAAAAAGCCAACGACGCAATGAAGATGCTCCAGCAACTTGCTGCAGATACACCCTCTTCAATGCAGGAATGGACCGAGGCATATATCAAACTCATCAACCGGGGTCTGAAGCCCACCAGTCAGGAGCTCGTAAATATGGGAGACTTGGCTTCCTCTCAGGGTAAGTCTGTCGACCAGCTCATCGAAGCTATTCTCGATGCAATGACTGGCGAAAATGAACGACTGAAGGAATTCGGTATCAAGGCTTCCAAATCCGGAGAAACCACCAAGTTCACTTTCCGTGGTGTCACCACCGAAGTCCGTAACTCCGAAGATGCCATCAAGGATTACCTGCTTTCACTTGGCCGCATCGATGGCATTGCCGGTTCTATGGCTGTGCAGATGCAGGAACTCGAAGGTATCCAGTCTAACCTCGGCGATACGATGGACGCCTTTTTCAACAAGGTAGGTAAGAAGTTAGAGCCATTCTGGAAATGGGCCATGAAACAGGCAAACGATTTCTTCAGTACTATGGGCGATTTGCTGACGTCCTACACCGAAACCTATGATTTGCATTTCGATAAAATGGTGCAGCTCGAAGGCACTCTTCCCGGTCTTGTTTCTCGATATGAGGAGTTGGCTGGCAAGTCATCACGGTCTGCCGAAGAACAAAAAGAGTTGGCCAGTGTCATTTCACAGGTTCAGGCTATGGTTCCCGGTGCTGCAACAGCTTTCGATAATTACGGTAATGCCATAGCCATTTCCGGAGAGAAAGTCGAGGAATTCTTGGCAAAGCAACGCGCCTTGCTGAAATTCGAGAATCAGAACGCAATTAAGGAAACCACTAATCAGCTTGAGGAATATCGCAAAACCTACGACAATCTCATTGCACAACAGGAGCAAGGTGGTGCAACTATAACCCAGACTAATGGCCAGTTTGGCGGCAGCACCTCTTATATCGATACCACCACCATGCCCCAGATTGAGGCAAATATCAAGAAGTACGGTGAGTTGATTCAGGGTGCTGAAGAAAAGCTGAAGCAATTGAATGGCCAGACGGTCGAAGACGCGATTCACTCTCAAAAGAAAATGCTTGAGGCGCGGCAGAATTTCAATAAAATGGATGAAGTCCAACTGAAAGCCTGGATACAAAACAATAAGGACAGCTATAAAGAATACGCTGAAGTTGCTCAGGAGATTTATAATAAACGTTTTCCTGAAGAGGACCCGGAAGCTGCAAAGAAGAAAGCGGAAAAAGCAGCCAAGGCAGCAAAAGCAGCGGCCGAGAAAGCCAGAACTGCAGCCGAGAAAGAACAACGGGATAAGGTGTCCACCGAACAAGCCGCTGTTAAATCTCTCGAAGCTCTTCGTGAAGAAGACTTGCAGAATCAGCAGAAGACGTACAATGATTCCTTGGCCGCTCTGAATCTTGCTCAATCCTCCGGTAAACTCACCAAGCAGCAACACGAAATGATGCTGTTGGAGCTGAACAAACAAAATGCCGATGCCCGTCTCAAAATTGAGCAATCTTACTACTCTGATGCTCAATCGATGGCCCTTACTGATGCCAACACCAAGGAAGACATCGTCCGAAAATCCAATCAACGCGTCATCAATGCTGAAAAAGAAGCCAATACCACTCGTGCCGCCCTGCAGACGCAACTGAACGAACTTATCAAAAGTTTTAAGGATCAGTTCAAGCTGACTACTGTTGATGAAGACTATGCCATGCAACTCAAGGTTCTTGAAGCATCTTACCAGGCTCGGAAGGAAATGGCCGAAAAGAACAATCTCGACACCACCGAGCTTGACAAGGCCTACTATCGTGCCAAAGAGCAACTTGAGTCTGAACACCAGCAACGCCTCCTGGCCATTCGCAATCAATACGGCCTCACTACTCAGCAGGAGCGTCATAATGCCGAATTAGAGCAGCTAAAGCTTGCACGCAATCAGCAATTATTAACCGAAGAAGAATACGAACAAGCTGTTCAGAATCTCAAACGAGACAGCTATAAGAAACAGTTCGACTACTATGCTGATCTTTTTTCCAGTGCTGTCCAGGCACTCCAGCAAGCCGAGATGGACAATGTTGACGCCAAATACGATGCCGAAATCGAAGCCGCCAAAGGTGATGCTGACGAAGTAGAGCGTCTGGAGAATGAGAAAGCTCAGAAGAAACTCGACATACAGAAGAAATATGCTGATGTCAACTTCGCTATCAAAGCTTCCCAAATCATTGCTGATACAGCAGTTGCTATAATGAAAGCACTCGGTGAATTAGGTCCAATTGCTGGTCCTATTTTCGCAGCTGTAATGGGAGTTACCGGGGCAGCCCAACTGGCCAGTGCCAAGGCCGAACGTGACAAGGTCAAAAATATGACTCTCTCCGGAAGTTCTTCCTCAGGATCCGCCGCCGGTGCCCGTGTTGCTACCGGTCGCCAGGAAGGTGGAAAAATAGATGTCCGTCGAGCCCAGGACGGCAAACTCTTTCCGAACTCCGACTATGATCCGGATGCTCGTGGTTTCATCGATCATCCTACCGTCATAGTAGGAGAGGGGCCTTCCGGCCAATCAAAAGAATGGGTGGCCAGTAACGCTGCTGTCGAGAATCCCACCGTAGCACCTATCTTGGATATCCTTGATAAATCCCAGCAAGCTGGCAACATCCGCACGCTCGATCTCAACCAGGCTATTCGCGCCCGCATGGCCGGTTATGCTTCCGGCGGATCAATAAGTTCCACTTCATCAACCCCGGATCCGGTACCTACCGGTAACTCCGGAGCTGCACTTCCTCCGGAACTCATGGAGAAACTGGCTCGTTCCATTATCCATCTCGATGAATATGGAGTACCGGCTTCTGTCGTTCTTTCCGATATTGAGCGAAAAACTGATCTCCGCAACCGCGCCCGTGCAATAGGATCCAAAAAACAAGCATCATGAAAATAGTCAATACCAAAGCCGGCCAAGCCTACCATCTTACTCCCGGTACTCAACTCGAAATCGAGCGTCCCAACCTCTTTTTTAACGAGTGGGGCGAGCAGTCCCTGCCAACCGATCTCCCGGACACCGACCTGAACCGCCAGCTTACCAACTACCCGGACATGCTGGCCAACCGGAACAAACCTTCAGCCAACATAGATTGTAGCATCCAGGATGGCGATTACTTTATGCCTTGCCGGCAAGCCATTTTAGGGGCCAAACGCCGTGAAAAGATTTCCACGGCATTCTACATGAACGAAGGTTCCTTTCTTTCCAGGATATCCGATGTCACACTAACCGATATCTTTGGTGATGAAACCATTCCAGGAATCACCACCGTCCAGCAAGGAATAGACTTCTGTTGGTCCCTTCGTGACAACTCGCATCCCAATTTCGCCATTTTCCCGATAACGGTCAATCTGGATGGAGACCGTCGGTATGTCAATCGCATCAATTATATGAACGACGCCGGCGTCTGCATATCCAGCAGTGCCGGAAAAGGAAGCTATCGTTTCTACAACTCTTTCGAACGCAAAGAAACCGTCAACGATCGTATCATTAAGCTTGAGCCGGGCTATTATATTTCTCCTTTCATTCGTGCCGCATATCTATTGCGCCGTATCTTCACCTACTTTGGTTATACCTTGCTCGATCACTTCCTCCTGACGAGCGAGCCTTTCAGCAAAATGGTATTCATCAATAATACCATCGACTCCCTTGTCAACGATACAATTTTACTTTCCCACCTGGTGCCCGATTGCATGGCTAACACCATCCTCGATGTTTATCGCAAAAAGTTCTGCTGTGAGTTTATACCCGACGAAGTTGCACGTACTGTGCGTATAGAACTGTTTAACGACATCATGGAGTCAAAACCAACAGTTGATTTAACCCCATATCTGAAATCCCATCCTGAACTTTCTTTCCCCGGATACCAACAGCTCAAGCTATCCTCTGAAACGGTGATTACAGAAGGGGATGCCTACGATTCAACTTACGAACTGGAGGCTAAATATCCGGAAGCCTGGTACAAAGAGGCTGATGGTAGCTATTGTCGTACAGGCTACACAAGTACCACCATCGAGGAACGACTTTCCGATGGCAACATTCCCTACTATGCCGGCGGTCCTCTCAAGGCCTATGAGGTCAAAGTACCGGATTGTGCGTTTTGCTTGTCATATCTTGCCTTTTCGGATATACCGGATACAAATAGAGGTACAATGAAAAGGGGAGAGACAGCTCCTTATATCGGTGATGGCCGCACACTCAACTCAACGATCGATGGCGTACCCGTAGAGAGTGCTGCCGAAGATTCTACAGCGTCAGATGATGATGTTGTGGCAGATAATCCGGATCAGAAACCCATCCTGTCTTTCGTGCACTATAGCTCTAATTATGCAGTCGGAACCAACCATGATGTATTGGGTAAATGGGGATATTCCCTGCTATATAATGGTCCCACTGGTATATTCGAGAAATTCTACCGGAAGTTTGACAACCTTCTCCGTAATTCCCTTCATAAGGTCTCTGCCGATTTATTGCTCCCTAACTCTTTAAAAAATTCCCTTCAGGTTCATCACAAGGTTACTCTCCAGGGAGTTGAGTTGTTATTCAACATCTTTAAATACACGATCGGTGGAGAATCAGAACCGGTAACCTCTGAGTTGATGACCACTGCACTCTATGAACCACTATCTATTGCAAAGTCCGAATCCGAACGTATGATCCGGAACACGGAGTACAAATGGATGATTGTTTCCAACAGAACTGAAGTTAGTGAAGCAGAATACATCGCTGCCGGTTACAGTACCGATACTGACACAAGTCTGAGGAATAATCAAAATGCAATTCCAGCCATTTATCCTTTGCAACCGACTAAAGCTATTTATGATGCTGGAGGAACCTATTATCATCGTACTTTCTATACGCATTTAACAGATCGGAACAACAAGAAAGTCTACTATCGTATGGACTTGTCTTTGCGTCCTGCTCTTTTCTCAGAGAAGGATCCTAACGAACGTCCCTCACGTCCGTCAACGACTCCCACCTGATTTTGTCCTTTTAATAATCCCACTCCAGCTCTAATTTTGGCATAAAAAAGAAATCAATATGACAATACTTCAGCAACCGGACGCTTTATCGCTATCTCAGAACTTGAAAGAGTTTCGCATCTCTTCTTCTGATCAGGTCTCCTTTGTCCTGAAGCAAGGCGATGTCGAAATCCTCTCTCAGCGATACGATCCGTCGTCCAACAACGACATCACAATAAACCTGCGTGATATCATCCATGCCAGGTTATCCTATCGGTTGTTCGAGTCCGGGCAAGTATATCAGCAAACCTCGCTTGTTTCCGATTTTACTGCAGTAATTGATGGCACATCTGTACTGACCTTCCGCGTCATCCGCGCCGGCGTCGATCGTTTATCCGACTCCGCTGCTAATTTTCTCACGCAGAACTTCCTCACTTGGCAACCCAATATCAAGCCGGTTACTTACTATTCTCCGGAATTCCTGACCTACTATTCCGTAGTCTCCAGTACAGTGAAGCTGCGGGCCTTTTTCACTGACGATTCCGGATCCGTCACTTCGTATACTGACTATACTGTCGCTGAACTGACTGCCGGCATTGCCTACACACTCCCTCTGCAGTACTCTGTTGTTGCCGGCTGGCTCAACCATCAGCTGCCGGCCTATTACGATGTCTGGGTTGAGAATCCCACCGGCCAACGACTCACATACGTACAGCGTTACTATGCCGAAGACATGCGCACAGAGCAGGAACAGTGGATTCTCTTCGAGAACTCTCTGGGCGGGCTCGATACCTTCCGCGCCTACGGAACCACCACATTCAACGGCAATCACACCCACAACCTGGCTGAAATTGACGAAGTCTCCCAGGAGTACCGCATCGACACTGAACGTAAGTTTCAAAAAAACACTGGCCACTTAAACTCAGATGAGCGCAAATGGCTACTCGACTTCTTCCCCTCCCAGGCTAAATACCTCTATGTCGGTAACTACCTGCGTCAGATCGTTGTCACCGAAAGTAACATAAGTTACACCGATCGTACCCTTCCCAGCAACTATACATTCACTTTCAAATATGCGGATGCCCGTCCCTTATTAAACCTCCCCAGAACCAACATCCCTGCAGATGTCCTCAACATCACTGTGCCCGAAGTAGGTTCTTTTACAGTGCCCCCTCGGCTTGCTGAAGTTTCCCGCCTGCCACTCTCCGAGGGGGCACTCTTTCCTATCCAGAACCCTTACTCCGAGGAGTGGGGGACTACCACTGCCGAAGGCTTCGCCACTTTTGTTGGGCAATTCTTATCTTCATTCGCAGGATCCAGCGGTGGTGTTGGCCATCAGCATAAAAACATAGACTTACTGAATCTACTTAGCTATTTTCAAGAGTACTTGTTAGTCAATAGCCAGAAAATCAAAGCCGGTTATGCCGATATGGCTGGAGATATCGAAGGGGATAAATATATTCATAAAGACCGTTCAGATTTTACAGAATTTCTCCTCAAATTATTAGGTGGTGCTGAAATTGGTGAAACAATAGACTCTCTCACTGCTGGGAAAGGTATTCTTCTTAAAGATGGCCGTGTACAAGCTGATACTCTGGAAGCTCGTTTTGCCCTCATTGTTCAGGAAGTTATCTTCAATCGACAGTCCGCAATGGAGTCTGATTATTTCTTTTCCGAAGCCGGTACAATTGAAAGCGTCGAATTACTGGAAGATGGCACCTACAGGCTACCTCTTCGTAAACAATGGGAGAATGATTTCACAGCTTTGAGTGAAAATGATGTCATCTATGGCATCGTAAATAACCTTGCATCAGGTGGCGGAGATTATTATACTTCCTGGTTACGTGTCCTGAATGTGAACACAGTGGCCAATACCATAACTGCTGTCATGTT
>NZ_CBVI010000148.1 GCF_000513195.1 Bacteroides timonensis
AGTTAGTAAGTTCCGGGCTGTTTCCCCAATAAATACCTTTCTCTGTAACAGTGGCATTGGCGGAAGTTTCCATCTGCGCTGTGATTGTCACGGAAGTTGTGGTCAGGTCTATTACGGTTACCCGGGTCAACGAAGCCATCTGCAACTCATCTGTAGTGAGTTCGATGGCATTACTATATCCCGTTCCTTTTTCATTGACGGCAAACGCGCGTACATAATAACGGGTTTTGGGAGTCAGGTTTGAGATAACTCCACTGAAACTGCCGATGGCGGTCCCCTCAGCTACCAGTGTGTTTTCCTTTACTTCTGTAGTCGGCTGTCTGCTTTCCGTACTCCAGCAAAATCCCCGTTCGGTAATTGAGAACCCTTGGTCGTCGGTTAGCTTGGCGGTCAGTTTGGCACTGTTTCCCGTCAGTTGACCGATGTTCTCTTCGATGGTGAGTAATGGAATCCGTAGTTTATCGGTGGTGACGGTAACAGGTTCTCCATAACCTGTTCCGGTTTGGTTGGTGGCGAATGCACGAACCATGTAAGTGGTGTTAGGCTGTAACTCGGTTACAGTAGCTGCGAATGTCTCCGCATCTTCCGGTATGCGTACTGTCAGGTCGTTATTGACGGTAGGTGAGGCCTCCCCCTCCACGTACACTTTGTAGGCGAATCCCTTGATAGAAGCCGCATAGCCTCCATCATCAACAATACTACTGTTGAATGTGGCGCTTTGTTCATCTTTACTTTCCATGAGAGTCTCGCTTAGTACGGGGGCTGTGGCTTCTATGGTCCGAAAACGTTGTACCTCACTTTTGATAACAGATTTGCCGCTTTTGGCATAGAGACAAAAGTAATAATCAGTTCCGGGAGTTAGCCCCTGTGCCTGTCCGGCGTAGTGTTCGTTTCCGGTGGAGGCTTGTGCTGCCACGGTTTGTGCTTCAGCCATGCTTTGAGAAGTCGAAAGCATGAAACCGATTTCAAATGTTACTTGACTTTCCGGATTTCTGACGACATTACCTGTCAGTGTAGCACCTGATCTTGTTGCTTCTGTTGCTTGTCCTATAGCAAGAGTAGGGGCATAGGCAGGTGGAACCATTTCTTCTTCACAGGCAAGAAAAGAGGTTATCAAGCTTATGATTAATAAGGTATATATGGAATATTTCTTCATGATATCTTTCTGTTTGTTGTTTCTGGCTGAATAGATTTAGAAGAAAAGACCAATGCCGGCGGTCGCTTCATGGTGTTTGCCGTTTACGGTGTGATATCCACCGGAAATCAGGAATTTGTTGAAACGTAGAAAGATACCGGCTTCCGCTGCTACTCCCGAAGGTGATTTGTCTTTGTCTTTTACAGATTCTCCTTCTTCCGTTTCATAGCATAGCGTACGTGTGCCATAACCTGCTCCGACATATAGATAAAATAGTTTGCTGAGTTGGCGGAAATATCCTCCGGTGACGGACATGCGTGATTGGTGTTTGACACCGGGCTTGTAGAACGGGGCTTCTGTCTCACCTTCTATAACACCGTTTTCGTCACAAACCAAGTCACCTTTGGCCGAACCAAAATCGCTGCGGAACCCTATATAGAATCCATTCTTCTTTTTTCCGAAGCCAAGCATTACTCCTGCAGTTGTCTGATTAGGGTTGTATCCCACTTGCGCCATAATCAGTGTGTTCATAGGTACACGTGGCTTGATGGTACTAGTCATGTGGAAAGTTGGGCGGACAGTCTCACCGGGAACGACATTCAACACCGTATCGATGGGGAAATACTTCTCCTTGCTGATACGTATACGATATTCTTTCGTATTCATGCGGTCACTGCGATATGGAGTTTTACCTACAGCAACGCTGTCAATAAAAACATCAGCATCTTGTTCAGGCAGAGAGAAGATTTCTATATAACCGAATTTGGGCTTTAACGTTACACTTTTGACAACTTGGTTATCTGCTAATGTGACTACTCCCGCGTCAGGTTGATACATGGGAGCTTCCACCCTATAAGTATGTTCTCCTTTAGGCATTGTTGCTGAAAACAATCCATTTTCAATAGGCACTTGTTCTTCATCTATATATACGTTGGCATTTGCCGGTTCAGGGCGTAATATGAAGAATTGCATATTATTTTCTATCACAGGTTTATCCTCTTTGTCACCTGTGTTGAGTACTATTTCATACACAGTGCCTTTTTCTATAATATCCGGATAGAAGTAGTTTCTTAATATTCCGAGTTGATCGTGCAATATAGAGATGCGTCTGGCACCGCGCGGCACATAGATCCAGATTTCACCTGTCTTGTTTTCGCGGGCTGTAATACCTAATGCATCAGGTTCAAACATTAAATCTTTTACATTTGTAACAATGCGTATTAATGCACAAATCTCTCCATTCTGGTCTTTTTTTGGAGCAGTCACTCTGGCGGTGATGTCTGTTTCCATACGATTGAATGAGGCTACACTGATTTTGCTCTGCTGGGCAGATAGCGATGTTGTCGCGCAGAACGTCATTAGACATAGCAATAAAATTGCCTGAATAAGTGTTTTCATAAAAACTACTTGTGTTTTATTTAAATTTTCGTAAAAAGTAATGTTATTGCAAAGGTATTAAAACATTTTAATAAAAGATATATTTTTGATAATAATTTTTCAATGTTATTACATGATTATGTTTTACTGGCTGTATAATAATCTTTTCCTGTGTTTTACTGTACCTTCTTTTGTTTGCTTGCCGGAAAATCAGTACCTTTGCGCCCTGAAAAAAGGAAATAGGTATGACAGGACAAAAGGCGCCCACAGCGTTGGGAACAGAAAAGATTGGAAAACTACTGATGCAATATGCAGTGCCGGCAATTATCGCCATGACGGCATCTTCTTTATATAATATGGTGGACAGTATTTTTATCGGTCACGGAGTAGGCACAATGGCTATTTCGGGATTGGCGCTGACTTTCCCTCTGATGAATCTTGCGGCAGCATTCGGTTCGTTGGTGGGAGTGGGGGCCTCTACGCTGGTTTCCGTAAAGTTAGGGCAGAAAGACTACGATACGGCCCAGCGGATATTAGGTAATGTGCTTGTCCTGAATATAGTGCTGGGATTAGCATTTACGGTAGTGACGATGATATTTCTCGATCCCATCCTTTACTTCTTCGGCGGTAGTGATGAGACGGTGAAGTATGCCCGCGAATATATGCAGATCATTTTGCTTGGTAATGTGGTCACTCACCTTTATCTGGGTTTGAATGCCGTGCTCCGCTCTTCCGGACATCCGCAAAAGGCGATGTATGCCACAATTGCTACGGTAATCATTAATACGATACTCGACCCTGTATTCATCTATGGTTTTGGCTGGGGTATCCGTGGAGCTGCTATTGCCACTATCATTGCACAAATCATTTCACTGATGTGGCAATTTAAGATATTCAGTAACAAAGATGAACTCTTGCACTTCCATCGCGGCATTTTCCGCTTGCGTCGTAAGATTGTAATGGATTCGCTTGCTATCGGTATGTCCCCTTTCCTGATGAACCTGGCGGCATGTTTTATTGTGATTGTTATCAATCAAGGGCTGAAGCGCTATGGAGGAGATTTATCCATTGGCGCATTCGGTATTGTCAATCGACTGGTATTTATATTTGTGATGATTGTGATGGGACTGAATCAGGGTATGCAGCCCATTGCTGGATATAACTTTGGTGCCCAGCAATACGCTCGTGTCTCCCGGGTGTTGAAACTGACAATCATCTTTGCTACAGTTGTTACAACTTCCGGTTTTCTGATGGGAATGCTTGTGCCTGATCTGGTGGTTTCTATATTTACTTCCGATGAAGAACTGATAGCAATTTCGGCACGTGGTTTGCGGATTGTAGTGATGTTTTTCCCCATTATAGGTTTCCAGATGGTGACATCCAACTTTTTCCAGAGTATCGGAATGGCGAGTAAGGCTATTTTCCTTTCTCTTACGCGCCAGATGCTTTTCCTGCTTCCGGCATTGATAATCCTACCCCATTTCTTTGGTGCGGCAGGTGTGTGGTATAGTATGCCATTCTCCGATTTACTTGCCAGCTTGGTAGCACTGGTAATGTTGGTAAGGCAGTTCCGTAAATTCAAGAGAGCGGAAGGATAAGGTGAAAAACGTGTGACTTTTTTTGTTTCTTTCCTATAAATCCTTACTTTTGCTATCAGTAAACCAATATTTAGATTGAAGCTATGAATAAGAAATTCGTTGTGAACATCGGTCGCCAATTGGGAAGCGGCGGAAAGGAGATAGGGGAGAAGTTGGCAGCCCGCTTGGGCATTGATTTCTATGATAAGGAGTTGATAACTCTGGCTTCCAAGGAGAGTGGCCTCTGTCGTGAATTTTTTGAGAAAGCTGATGAGCGTGCTTCGCAGGGAATCATCGGCGGACTTTTCGGTATGCGTTTCCCTTTTGTGGGAGATGGTGCCTTACCTACCCAGAATTGTCTTAGTAATGACGCGCTTTTCAAAGTGCAGAGTGATGTGATCCGTCAGCTGGCCTCTGAGAAGTCTTGTCTTTTTGTAGGCCGTTGTGCCGATTATATTCTTCGGGAGCATCCCCGTTGCGCCAATATCTTTATTTCTGCCTCGCATGAGGCGCGTGTTGCCCGTCTTTGCGCTATGCATCACATTTCGGAAGAAGAGGCGGAAAATATGATGAGTAAGGCAGATAAAAAACGTTCGGAGTATTACAATTATTATAGTTACAAGACATGGGGAGCTGCGGCAACTTATCATCTCTGCATTGATTCTTCGGTGCTGGGAATTGAGAAGACAATAGATTTTGTGGAGGAGTTTGTGAGACTCAAAATCAAGTGAAGCGGAATTATTATTTATAATCGATGAAATAAAAAAGAGAGGTCATGCGAACATGACCTCTCTTTTGCTTAAATACAGCTTGCATTACATCATTGTCAACAATATCATTTGTCCCGCTAGAATACGCAGGAACATTGTCAGCGGATAAACCGTAGAATAGCCTACTGCCGGAGCGTCATTACCGGATGCCTGGTTGGCATACGCCAATGCTGGAGGGTCTGTATTACTACCTGCAATCAATCCCATTAAAGTGAAGTAGTTCACTTTACAATAGAAGCGGGCAATCATACCGATAATCAGTAAAGGAATTACGGTGATCAGGAAGCCATAACCTACGTATGATAATCCGGAACCTTCTACTACGGTTTGTACAAAGTGCTCACCGGCCTCGATACCTACACTGGCAAGGAAAAGCACAATACCGATCTCGCGCAGCATCAGGTTGGCACTCATGGTTGTATAAGTCACTAGTTTCAACTTATGTCCGAACCGTCCGATAAGAATAGCAACCACCAACGGACCACCTGCCAAACCGAGTCTTACCGGAGTAGGTATACCCGGGAAAGCGATAGGAAGACTACCCAGCAGAATACCCAGGAAGATACCCACGAAGATAGTCACAATGTTCGGTGTGTCCAGGCGCTTCAACTGGTTGCCCAATACACCGGCAACCCGTTCTACAGCATCTTGCTGACCCACGACCATAACACGGTCACCTACCTGCAATATCAGGTTCGGATCGGCAAACAAATCCATACCGGAACGGTTGATACGGGTTACATTCACTCCATACATGCTACGGAAATGCAGGCTACCCAATTTCTTACCGTTGATTTCGGACTTGGTCACCAATATACGGCGTGAAACCATTGGCATATCTTGTTTTTCCCAGTCCACTTGAATTTCTTTACCGATGAAAGCGATTACCGCTTCGGCATCTTCCTCGGAACATACGATGAATACCTGGTCTCCGATATGAAATTCCGTATCTTGGTTTGGGATGCTGACATGTCCCTCGTGGCGTATGCGTGAACATACAAAAGGACGTCCCATAAACTCTTTGATCTGGAGGAGCTTCTTTCCGTCGATAGATTCATTACGAACTTCCAGATGCAACATGTGCGGCATGTGTTTCATATCAGAAGTCTGTGTAGAGAGTTCGTCTTCTTCCTTTTTCAGGTTCACCCGGCAGATGTAGCGGATAGCGATAATAGAACCGATGATACCGACAACACCGAGCGGATAAGCGCAGGCATATCCCAATGCGATGGGGTCACCTGTGTAGTTCAGTTGGTTCAATGCTTCCTGTGCGGCACCCAAACCCGGAGTATTGGTGACTGCACCGTAAAGGATACCTACCATCATGGGGAGGTCGATTCCTCCGTCGATGAAGTAAATGCCTAAAGCTACTGCAATATTCAGTACTACAATACCTACTGCAAGCATATTCAGTGTCATGCCTCCTTTCTTAAATGAAGAGAAGAACGACGGTCCTACTTGCAGACCGATACAGAATACAAACAGAATTAATCCGAATTCGCGGATGAAATGCAGGATATGTGTCTCACCCGTAAAGCCGAAATGTCCCATCAGGATACCTGCAAAAAGCACAAATGTGACTCCAAGTGATATCCCGAAAATCTTGATCTTGCCCAAAAGCACGCCGACAGATATTACGAATGCATACAAGCATACGATATGGGCGACGGAGGCAGGGTCCCATAACAAACTCTCTAACCAATCCATAGTTACTTTTGTTTACCTTTTTTATTTACTCATTGAAATTTCGCGCAAAGGTAGGCATTAAAAGGGAGCTGGCAAAGGGTTTCCGGGAGTTTTTATTTTAGTTGCTTTGAGGGTACAGTCCGGTTTCGGAGGAATTGAACACTATCCTTTCAGAATGTCAAACTCCATGCGAATTTTACTTAAAAATCCTTGTTATTATAACTTATTGAGTATATTTGCAAGTCCTATTTTTCGACAAATAGGTAAGTGAAGAGATTACTTAATTATCTTTTTAATTAAAATAAACTATGGCAGACAGTAAAGAAAAACTCTTCTCAGACTTTGCACCCGCCACCACCGAACAGTGGATGGACAAAGTAACAGCTGACCTGAAAGGCGCTGATTTTGAGAAGAAACTCGTTTGGAAAACAAACGAAGGATTCAAGGTAAAACCTTTCTATCGCATGGAAGACCTCGAAGGACTGAAAACGACGGATGCACTTCCCGGTGAATTCCCTTATCTCAGAGGCACCAAGAAAGACAACAACGAGTGGCTTGTTCGCCAGGAAATTAAAGTGGAATGCCCTAAGGAAGCCAATGCAAAAGCACTGGATATCCTGAATAAAGGTATCGATTCACTGGCTTTCCGTGTTAAGGCAAAAGAACTCAATGCCGAATACATCGAAACATTGCTCGAAGGAATCTGCGCTGAGTGTGTAGAGCTGAATTTCTATACTTGTCAGGGACATGTGGTAGGGCTTGCAGAACTTTTGGTGGCTTACTTCCAGAAGAAAGGTTATGACTTGGCGAAGTTGCAGGGTTCCATCGGTTATGATTTCTTCGACAAGATGCTGGCAAAAGGCAAAGAAAAGGGCGATATGGTGCAAACAGCCAAAGCTCTGATTGAAGCAACTGCTGCTCTGCCGGAATACCGTGTACTGAATGTAACGGCTCTGACGCTGAACAATGCCGGAGCATACATTTCTCAGGAACTGGGCTATGCTCTTGCCTGGGGTAATGAATATATGAATCAACTGACAGAAGCAGGAGTGCCTGCTGCTCTTGTTGCTAAGAAGATTAAATTCAACTTTGGTATCAGTTCTAATTACTTCCTTGAGATTGCTAAGTTCCGTGCTGCCCGTATGTTGTGGGCAAACATCGTAGCTTCTTATGATGCCGATGCTCAATGTGCTGCCAAAATGCACATACATGCTGAGACTTCTACGTTCAACCTTACTTTATTTGATGCTCATGTAAACCTGTTGCGTACGCAGACAGAGGCTATGAGTGCTGCACTGGCAGGTGTGGATTCAATGACGGTAACTCCGTTCGATAAGACTTACGATGCTCCGAATGAATTTTCGGAACGTATGGCACGCAACCAGCAATTATTGCTGAAAGAGGAGTCTCACTTCGATAAAGTGATTGACCCTGCTGCCGGTTCTTACTATATTGAAAATCTGACTGTATCCATTGCTAAACAAGCTTGGGAACTTTTCCTGGCTGTTGAAGAGGAAGGTGGCTTTTATGCTGCTGTAAAAACAGGTACGGTGCAGGCAGCTGTGAACGAAAGTAACAAGGCTCGTCATAAAGCTGTTGCTCAACGTCGCGAAGTATTGCTGGGCACGAATCAGTTCCCGAACTTTAATGAGAAGGCAGGCGAGAAGAAACCGTTGGAAGCTACTTGCTGCTGTGGTGGTCATGATACTTGTGGAAAAGATGTGGCTACACTCAACTTTGACCGTGCTGCCAGTGAATTCGAAGCATTACGCCTCGAAACAGAAGCTTCAGGCAAGCGTCCGAAAGCCTTTATGCTGACTATCGGTAATCTGGCTATGCGTCAGGCACGTGCTCAGTACTCTTGTAACTTCCTGGCTTGTGCCGGATATGAGGTTGTTGATAACTTGGGCTTCCCGACTGTAGAAGCAGGTGTGGAAGCTGCGATGGCTGCTAAGGCTGATATCGTGGTGCTTTGTTCCAGTGATGATGAATATGCAGAATACGCTGTTCCGGCTTTCAAGGCTCTGAATGGTCGTGCTATGTTTATTGTTGCCGGTGCTCCTGCTTGCATGGACGAGCTGAAAGCTGCCGGTATCGAGAACTTCATCCATGTTCGTGTCAACGTACTGGAAACGCTGAGAGAATACAATAAGATATTAATGAAGAATTAAGAATTAAGAATGAAGAATTTGGCTGCGCTATAACGCCGCATGGTAATTCTTCATTCTTCATTCTTCATTCTTAATTTCATATAACGATGAGAAAAGATTTTAAAAACTTAGATATATATGCCGCATTCAAGCCCGCTAACGGTGCTGAGTGGCAAAAGGCTAACGGCATCCATGCGGATTGGAAAACGCCGGAACACATTGAAGTGAAGCCTGTTTATACAAAAGAAGACCTGGAAGGCATGGAACATTTGGGCTATGCTGCCGGTCTGCCTCCTTATCTGCGCGGTCCGTACTCAGTGATGTACACGCTGCGCCCTTGGACTATCCGTCAGTATGCCGGATTCTCTACTGCTGAAGAATCAAATGCATTCTACCGTCGTAATCTGGCTTCCGGACAGAAAGGTTTGTCTGTAGCCTTCGACTTGGCTACACATCGCGGCTACGACCCTGACCATGAACGTGTGGTAGGTGATGTGGGCAAGGCCGGTGTATCTATCTGCTCACTGGAGAATATGAAGGTTCTTTTTGACGGTATTCCTTTGAACAAGATGTCTGTGTCCATGACTATGAATGGTGCTGTCCTTCCAATTCTGGCATTCTATATTAATGCCGGTCTGGAACAAGGTGCTAAATTGGAAGAAATGGCAGGTACTATCCAGAATGACATCCTGAAAGAATTCATGGTGCGTAATACCTATATTTATCCGCCTGCATTCTCTATGAAGATTATATCCGATATTTTCGAATATACTTCTCAGAAAATGCCGAAGTTTAACTCTATTTCTATCTCCGGTTACCATATGCAGGAGGCCGGTGCTACGGCAGACATTGAGTTGGCTTATACGTTGGCCGACGGTCTTGAATACCTTCGTGCCGGTGTTGCCGCAGGCATAGATATCGATGCTTTCGCTCCGCGTTTGTCATTCTTCTGGGCTATCGGTACCAATCACTTCATGGAAATAGCCAAGATGCGTGCGGCCCGTATGCTTTGGGCAAAGATCGTGAAACAGTTCAATCCGAAGAATCCGAAATCACTGGCTTTGCGTACGCACTCCCAGACTTCCGGTTGGTCGTTGACTGAACAGGATCCGTTCAATAATGTAGGCCGTACTTGTATCGAGGCTATGGCTGCAGCTTTGGGACATACCCAGTCTCTGCATACCAATGCTCTTGATGAGGCTATCGCATTGCCGACAGACTTCTCTGCCCGTATCGCACGTAACACTCAGATTTATATTCAGGAAGAAACTTATATCTGCAAGAACGTTGACCCATGGGGAGGTTCTTATTATGTAGAGTCTCTGACAAACGAACTGGCTCACAAGGCTTGGGAACTTATTCAGGAAGTAGAAAAACTGGGTGGTATGGCAAAGGCTATCGAAACCGGTATTCCTAAGATGCGTATCGAAGAAGCTGCTGCACGTACACAGGCTCGTATCGACTCCGGTTCTCAGACTATCGTTGGTGTGAATAAATATCGTCTGGAGAAAGAAGCTCCGATTGATATCCTCGAAATCGACAATACGGCTGTTCGTCTGGAACAGATTGAAAACCTGAAACGCTTGAAAGAAGGAAGAAATGAGGCTGAAGTACAGAAAGCATTGGAAGCTATTACCAAATGCGTGGAAACCAAGGAAGGCAATTTGCTGGAACTGGCAGTAGAAGCTGCCCGTGTTCGCGCTACATTGGGAGAAATCTCTTATGCTTGCGAAAAGATTGTAGGACGTTATAAAGCAGTAATCAGAACTATATCAGGCGTGTATTCATCAGAAAGTAAGAATGACAGCGACTTCAAGCGTGCTTGCGAATTGGCCGAGAAGTTTGCGAAGAAAGAGGGACGTCAGCCCCGTATTATGATTGCCAAAATGGGTCAGGACGGTCACGACCGTGGCGCTAAAGTAGTTGCGACCGGATATGCCGACTGTGGTTTCGACGTGGATATGGGACCGTTGTTCCAGACCCCTGCCGAAGCTGCCCGCGAAGCTGTTGAAAACGACGTTCACGTAGTGGGCGTATCTTCATTGGCTGCCGGACACAAGACATTGGTTCCGCAGATCATCGACGAACTGAAGAAACTGGGTCGTGAGGATATCATCGTAATTGCAGGTGGGGTAATTCCTGCACAGGACTATGATTTCTTGTATAAAGCCGGTGTAGCTGCTATCTTTGGTCCCGGTACTCCGGTTGCCAAAGCTGCTTGTCAGATTCTGGAAATCTTGATGGACGAAGAATAAATCTTTCATTCATATATTTTTAGAGAGGCAGGGTATCGTATTAATATCCTGCCTCCAGGATCCGGATCATATAAAGCCTTATCCGCCGATACGGTTACGAACTGTATGTGAAGAATGGCGCTAGCGCTGACTGGAAGCTTGTAGCCGAAGGGAAAAACGGCACTTCCGTACTGATTATCGGTTTCCCGGAAGAGACGGCAACACATTTCAAAATTATCCAGACCGGGACGAAGGGCGGATATTGGTCTATCCACGAACTCTATGCGGCACTGGTGAATGATACTCCTACAAGTATATCACCGGAGGTCGTAGAATCAGCCGTGTCCTCGTAAGGTGAAATTCGTTCACCTTACGAGGACACGGCTGATTGTTTGTAAGATGAGCTGGCCTGCCCGTTGCTTGGCGGACGACAGCAGTCTTGCTACCATTGTATTATCGAATGATTCTTTTCCCATTATATTTTTTTATTAGTAATGCGAATCAGGAGTTGATTTTAATCCAGTAGGGAAAGAAATGAGGTAAATGATTTTAGCCTATGTATTCAATCTCTTAGACGCAGATGACACGGATGACACGGATTTAAAGGCTGCGCTGTCACATCAATAAATAAAAAATCTGCGTCATCCGTGTCATCCGCGTCTAAAAAATAAATCATCACTTCATTCAAAACCGCCCGGAAACGAATTAAATGATAACCTGTACTATCCCGTCATCCTGAGCTTGCCGAAGGCTTGCGAAACTTATGAAGTGATACGGAGCTTGTTTGTTCTTCAAATTTACTTCCATTAGCTGAATTTATTTGTCAGTTATCGTTTTGTGCGGAGATATGAGATAATGATGTCTGGATTGAAATTTCTCCATCCGTGCGACGCTTGATGAAAAAGAATGCAAGGAATCCTTATCAGGAAAATGCAAATAGAAAGCGTATGCGGAATATAAGAAGAATATTGCATGGCAATACTCCTATAAAAGGTTTAAAATGTTTGTTTAAGGTGAATTTTCAATCAAATAGACTTTCTGAAAACGAACGGAATATACCGGAAAGTAGCGGATAAAACCTTTTTCAGAGGAAACTTACGCTCATATTTCGGGGAAAATAACCTTTTATCCGGTAGGGCTACACCCTTTTAAGCGTATGGCTACACCATTTGGGACACATGGCTACATCCTTTCGGGCAAATGGTGTAGCCCTTTTAGCTGCAACTT
>NZ_CBVI010000149.1 GCF_000513195.1 Bacteroides timonensis
ACTATATTTAGATTCGTTTCCGCTGTGGGGAACGCCAGTTTCCCCTTATGGGAACTCGCGTTTCCCTTAATAGGAACGATAGTTTCCCTTAATGGGAACGGCAGTTTCTCTTAGCGGGAATGCTCGTTTCCCTTAGCGGGAACGGCAGTTTCCTGCAGAAGGAAAACTCTAATTAATTAGTTCTAAGGATATTAAAGATGCTTTCAGAAGGCACTAAGAATAATACGAAAATGCATGGCAAAGTGGAGAATTGACGGAGGGGAGGAATAACTGCCGGATACGAAGTGATACAGAGAAAAGTCGTAACAATGCAGAAAAGACTTTTCTTTATGCTTATATCCTTTCCTTAAACGTCATCCCGAATAAAAAAAACAAGCGGAGCGTTATCCCGCTATCACTTTATCACCCTACCACCTTATCACACTTTGTTCATAACCCGCCAAAAAATGAATGCTGTTTATTGCTTTTCTATTTAATCTTTTATTAATCCCCTCTTTTTCGTACCTTTGCTCCGCTAAAAGAATAATGAATGATAGTTTGTATTGCCGAAAAGCCCTCTGTGGCGCGTGACATAGCTGATGTATTAGGAGCGAAAGATAGAAGAGACGGCTATATCGAAGGAAACGGATACCAGGTGACCTGGACATTCGGTCACCTCTGTACACTCAAGGAACCGCACGAATATACCCCGAACTGGAAATCATGGAGCTTGGGAAGCTTGCCCATGATACCACCGCGTTTCGGAATAAAACTGATCAGTAACCCTACTTATGAAAAGCAATTCCATACGATAGAGACTCTTATGCAGAAAGCCGACATGATCATAAACTGTGGTGATGCCGGGCAGGAAGGAGAGTTAATTCAGCGTTGGGTGATGCAGAAAGCCGGTGCACGTTGTCCGGTAAAGCGTCTGTGGATTTCATCCTTGACGGAAGAAGCCATTCGGGAGGGTTTTGCCAAATTGAAAGATCAGAAAGAGTTCCAACCGCTTTATGAGGCAGGATTAAGTCGCGCAATAGGTGACTGGTTATTGGGAATGAATGCCACACGTCTTTATACTATGAAGTATGGGCAGAATAAGCAGGTGCTTTCTATTGGTCGTGTGCAGACACCTACATTGGCACTGATTGTAAACCGACAGTTGGAAATAGAGAACTTTGTGCCCAAGCAATATTGGGAATTGAAGACAGTGTATCGGGATACGACATTCTCTGCTATCATCAGGAAGAGCGAAGAAGAGCTGATTCTGGAAGCTGAAAAGAATAAGGAGGCAATTGCTGCCGGGAAGAAACCCAAAAAGGAAGAAGAGAATAGAGGTATTGATCCTATTGCCAACCAGGAACAGGGTATGGCACTGCTGGAACAGATCAGGAATTCTCCTTTTATGATTACGGATGTAACCAAGAAGGAAGGAAAAGAAGCTCCCCCCCGTTTGTTTGACTTGACTTCCTTACAGGTGGAATGTAATAAGAAGTTTGCTTATTCTGCCGATGAGACATTGAAAATCATCCAGTCATTATATGAAAAGAAAGTGGCTACCTATCCTCGTGTAGATACCACCTTTCTGAGTGATGACATTTATCCGAAATGTCCGGGTATCTTGAAGGGTTTGCGTGATTATGCGACATTTACAACTCCTTTGGATGGGACCACTTTGTTGAAATCGAAGAAGGTATTCGATAATTCAAAGGTAACGGATCACCATGCCATTATTCCTACCGGACAATACCCGCAGAATCTGACAGACATGGAGCGCCGTGTATTCGACTTGATAGCCCGCCGGTTTATAGCAGTATTCTATCCTGATTGCAAGTTTGCTACTACTACCGTATTGGGTGTAGTGGAAGAAATAGAGTTCAAGACTACCGGAAAGCAGATTTTGGAACCTGGTTGGAGAGTTATATTCGGAACTCCGGGTGCACAGTCGCAGGAAGAAAAAGATCCGGGAGATGAAGAAAATGTATTGCCGGCTTTTGTGAAAGGTGAAAGCGGCCCTCATGTACCCGATTTATATGAGAAATGGACACAACCTCCCCGTCCTTATACTGAAGCTACTTTGCTGCGTGCCATGGAAACTGCGGGTAAGTTGGTGGATAATGATGAATTGAGGGATGCATTGAAAGAGAATGGAATCGGTCGTCCATCTACACGTGCCGCTATTATTGAGACTTTATTTAAACGTAATTATATCCGCAAAGAGAAAAAGAACCTGATAGCCACACCTACGGGAGTCGAGCTTATCCAGATTATTCATGAAGAGCTATTGAAATCTGCCGAACTAACGGGTATATGGGAAAAGAAACTTCGTGAGATCGAGAAGAAGACCTATAATGCTGCACAATTTCTTGAGGAATTAAAGCAGATGGTTTCTGAGGTTGTGATGAGTGTGCTTTCAGATAATAGCAATCGTCATATTACTATTGCGCAGGCGGTAAAAGAGAAAGATACTACCAAGCCTAAACGCCAAAGCAAACCGCGCAAGAAGGTTGTGGAAACAAATGCTGCTGATGCTTCTCAAATACAATCTATTGAGGGGCAAACTTGTCCATTGTGTGGCAAAGGAACCGTGATCAAGGGGAAAACGGCTTATGGTTGCTCGGAGTGGAAGAACGGATGTACTTTCCGTAAACCATTTGAGTAAATGATAGTCATACAATAATCAGTCGACTTTTCAGTTTATATGAATGATAACTTGTGAGGCATGAAATTATATAAACTGTTTTTATTTCTTCTTTGTGCTATCTTATTTTTCACTTCCTGTGGAGTGGGACGGAGCCTGCGTCAGGCAGAGCAAAGCTATGCCCGTGGAGAATACTTTGATGCTGCACGCCATTATAAAACGGCCTATACCCGTACTCCTCCCAAAGATCGTTCGCTGCGAGGTGTGCTTGCCTATAAACAAGGTGACTGCTACCGCCGTATCAATTATACGTTGAAGGCTAAAGCTGCCTATATGAATGCCGTCCGTTATCGCTATCCGGATACTCTTTCTCATTTTTATCTGGCGGAGATGCTTCGTAAGAATGGCGAATATGCTGCTGCCATACCTTATTATGGGAATTATCTTGCTTATGCACAGAATCGGTCTGATATAAAAGGGCGTAAAGATTCCTTGGCGCATATAGGAATCGCTTCTTGTTTGTTGGCACAGGAGTGGAAAAAAAATCCTACCCGTCATATTGTAAAGCGCATTCCTATTCTTGTTTCCCGCCGCAGTGATTATTCTCCCATGTATGCGGGCAATGATCCTGATATCCTATATTTAACCTCTACCCGTAACGAAGCCAAAGGTGCCGACCTGAATGCTATCACCGGCATGAAAAGTGCTGATATATTCCACTCCAAGCGAAATGAAAAGAAGCAATGGCAAAAGCCTGAACCGCTTGCTTCGGAAGTAAACAGTGAATTCGAAGAAGGTGCTTGTTCTTTTTCGGCAGATGGTAAAACGATGTATTTCACTCGTTGCCGGACATTGCCCAATGCACCGGCTTATGCAGAGATCTATGTTTCCCAACGCGCCGGAGCAGAGTGGGGGAGTCCTCAGAAGTGTGCAATCCTGAATGATACCCTTTCTTCTGTTGCCCACCCTGCATTATCTCCTGCAGGTGACTATCTATATTTCGTATCTGATATGCCAGGTGGACAGGGCGGACTGGATTTATGGCGTATCAACGTGACTCGTGATGGTTTCGGTTATGTCGATAACCTGGGGCCTGAAATTAATACTTCCGGTGATGAAATGTTTCCCTCTTTTGCACCGGATGGTACCCTGTATTTCTCCTCCACCGGACATCCCGGCATGGGTGGTCTGGATGTCTTTCGTGCTGTGCCGGATAGCCTGACGGGACGTTGGCATATTGAGAATATGAAATCTCCGGTAAATTCACAAAGTGATGATTTTGGTATGACGTTCGAACCGGGTGCGCCCAATCGGGGTTTTTTCTCTTCTAACAGGGGAGATGCCCGTGGCTGGGATCACATTTACAGTTTTGAGCTTCCGGAGGTACATCATATTTTGAAAGGATTGGTTTATGATAAAGAGGGGGATGTACTTTCTGATGCGCTGGTTACTTTGGTGGGAGAGGATGGTACTTATATGAAGATCAATGTAAAGAAGGATGGTACTTTTACTCAGGAACTTACACCGGGATGCCGTTATGCCTTGCTTGCCTCTTGTCGTGGTTATCTGAATGACAAAGAGGAGTTGATGACAGAAGATATTAATGAGGACCGTCATTATGAACTTGAGTTTCCTTTATCTTCCATTACCCGTCCTGTGCTGATAGAGAATATCTTCTATGAGTTTGACCGGGCTGACCTGACTCCGGAATCTACTGTAGCCTTGGATGAGTTGATACAATTATTGAACGATAATCCGAATGTTACTATCGAACTCTCCGCACATTGCGATTATAAGGGGAATGATGATTATAATCTCCGCCTTTCGCAACGTCGTGCAGAATCTGTAGTACGCTATCTTATTAAAGGAGGCATTGATTCGCAACGTCTCACGCCGAAAGGGTATGGGGAGCAACAGCCTAAGACAGTAACTAATTTTACTCTGAAATCTGCACCTTTCCTGAAGGTGGGAGATGTATTGACAGAAGAGTTCATAAAAAATCTCCCACTGGAACAGCAGGAGATTTGTAATGCTATTAATCGTCGCACGGAGTTTAAAGTCTTGCGAACGACATATCAATGAGCTACGAGTTACAAGCTAATATCTTAAGTGGAATTCAACGACTGCTTCGATTCCTTTTCGGAAAATATCCAATGGGAAGTTCTCATTCGGTGAATGGATAGCATTTGATTCCAGCCCGAATCCCATTAGTATAGTCTTGATTCCAAGTACTTGCTCGAATGTGGAGATGATAGGAATACTTCCTCCCCGGCGTACTGCAAGTGGTTTCTTCCCGAATGCTTTTTCAAAACCTTTCTCGGCCGCCTGATAGGCTGGAAGGCTGATTGGACATACATATCCTTGTCCTCCATGCATAGGTGTAACTTTCACCTTTACCGTATTCGGAGCTATACTCATGATATAATCAGCGAACATTTGGGAAATCTTGTGATGATCCTGATGGGGAACCAGGCGACAAGAGACCTTGGCTGTAGCTTTTGAGGGAAGTACTGTCTTGGAACCTTCACCGGTATATCCGCCCCAAATGCCACAAACGTCGAAAGAGGGACGGCAACTGTTACGCTCCAGAGTGCTGTATCCTTTTTCTCCGAATAACTCTTTTACACCAATGGCTGCCTTATACCTTTCTTCATTGAAAGGAATATGGGCTATCATGTCACGTTCCGCCTGTGGAACTTCTTCCACATCATCGTAGAAACCGGGCACTGTGATACGTCCGTCGGCATCTACTACTTTGGCAATCATTCCGCATAATACATTAATGGGATTGGCAACGGCACCTCCGAAATGTCCTGAATGTAGGTCACGGTTAGGTCCGGTTACTTCAATCTCCCAATATGCCAGTCCGCGAAGACCTGTAGTCAGTGAGGGCAGGTCGGCACCCAACATGCTGGTATCCGATACCAGAATAATATCTGCTTTTAATAACTCTTTATGCTCCTCACAGAAAGCTTCCAGACTGGGTGAACCGATTTCTTCTTCACCCTCAAAGATGAATTTGACATTGTTCTTAAGCATGCCATGTTTCACCAGATATTCGAATGCCTTTACCTGTATAAATGATTGCCCTTTGTCGTCATCGGCACCACGGGCCCAAATGTGCCCATCGCGGATTTCCGGTTCAAAGGGATTGCTTTCCCATAGCTCCAATGGTTCTGCCGGCATTACATCATAATGCGCATATATCAAAACTGTTTTTGCTGTAGGATCTACTGTCTTTTGCCCGAAAACAATCGGATTGCCTTTCGATGGCATTACCAGTGCTTCGTCTGCACCTGCTTCAAGCAATAGTTGTGCCCAGCACTCTGCACAAGCCAACATGTCATCATGATGTTCAGGTTTTGCACTGATACTTGGAATACGGATGAGGCTGAACAAGTCTTCCAGCATCTTCGATTCATTCTCTGAAATGTATTTCTGTATTTCGTCCATAAATATATATATGATAAGGTGATAAAGTGATAGGGTGATAAGGTGATAGGGTGATAAGATGATAGGGTGATGTCACTTTATCATCCTATCACTTTACCACTTTATCATTCTTATAACTGCGTAGTACGGTCAATCAGATAAAAGTCCAGTATTGTCAGGGCAGCCATAGCTTCCACTATGGGCACTGCACGTGGCAATACGCATGGATCATGACGACCACGAGCTTTCAATGTTGTATCTATGCCATCTATATTGACTGTATGTTGCTCCATCAATACAGTAGCTACCGGTTTAAAGGCAACCCGGAAGAAGATATCCTGTCCGTTACTGATACCGCCTTGGATACCGCCGGAATGGTTAGTTTTCGTTTCAATGCGTCCGCAGTTATTGAAGAATACGTCGTTCTGTTCCGAGCCTTTTTGTTTCAGACCTTTAAATCCGTCACCATACTCAAATGCTTTAGCTGCATTGATGCTGAGCATACCGGAAGCAAGAGCAGCATGTAACTTACCGAATACGGGTTGGCCTAATCCGATGGGGCATCCTTTGATGACACAGGTCACCACGCCGCCAATGGTATCACCTTCTCCTTTGGTCTTGAAAATAAGTTCCTCCATTTCTTTTGCCTTTACCGGATCCGGGCAGCGTACTGGATTCGTTTCTATTAAATCAAGATCATAAGCAGTATAGTTTTCTTCCAGACGAATGGGGCCTACCTGCGAGGTATATGCCGTAATGTGTACCCCTAGCTGACGGAGTGCTTGTTTGGCAAGCGCACCTGCCACTACGCGTGAAATGGTTTCGCGTGCCGATGAACGACCACCGCCACGATAATCGCGGATGCCATATTTCACCTTATAAGTATAATCCGCATGTGAGGGGCGGTACACCTCTTTCAGATTATCATAATCATTGGAATGCTGGTTTTGATTCCACACGATGAATCCTATGGGGCAGCCTGTGGATTTTCCTTCGAAGATACCTGAGAGGAATTCTACTTTATCATCTTCTTTCCGTGCCGTAGTAATAAGTGATTGCCCGGGACATCGACGATTCAGTTCCGCTTGCACGAAATCCATGTCGATGAGGATACCTGCAGGAAATCCATCTATGACGCCTCCAATGCCTTTACCATGTGACTCCCCAAAACTGGTAAGGCGGAGAATGTTGCCGAATGAGTTGAACATAATCTTTTGTTTTAATGGTTATATGTATTAGGTTAATTCATGCCAAATCCTTTGGATAAAAGCTTTGGGCTGCATAAAGATAACAAATAGTTATGGATTTTTTCTCATGAGAAGGCGGAAATATTATTTTTTTATAGAATGAGAGGCTTTTCATGGCATTTGAATCATGTGAGAACTTTATCTGAGATTTGCTTGTTCTGTACAATGAAGGTAGATTACAGAATATTTGTGTAGTTCGATACTATGCGGTACTTATGATTTTGTTTTAGTAATAGGATGCTAAAACACCTGATATAAAAGGAAAATATAGCAGGTCACATTAAAAAAAGGACACAAAGACCGATGAATAGGCCTTGTTTGATGTGTAAAAAAGCAGTTACTTTGCACCCCAAAAGTTACAACAATATGGTATGACTACCCGGCAACGGGGTGCTATTATTAACTAAACAACAAAAATATGAAGAAAAATTTATTTTATTTGTTTGCATTGATTAGTTCAATGAGTTTATTCACAGCTTGTAGTGATGACGATGATGAAGTAAGCCCTTGGGCTGGAACGTATAAGATGGCGGATTACACGGCAACGGATTATTCCTGGACCGAAAATACTACAGTGAAGAATTGGCCAGTAACGGGTGCATTGTATACAGATTGGCAATTTACAGGTAAGGATAATTATCCGGAGTTTATTTCAGCTTTGTTCAGGCATTTGGGAGGTGCTATTCTGCCTCAAGCTTTGAATTCTATTACTTTAGATAAAAGTGGTAATATTATCGCTGACTATGTTGCTGAACCGGAGATAGCGATGGATCCCGCAACTATCATGTCGATATTCTACACGAATGCTTTCCCTGCTGCAAGTGATGTAAAAGCTGGTTTTGCTACAAGTGGTTTCACCACTTCTCCTAAAGAGGTGGCATATTGGAGTGAGACGAATGGAAAATTTATAGTAAAATTGAATATTCCTGCTATCTTAACTTCTGCTACCGGAAATGATGCAAGTGGCATGGCTGAGCTTATAAATCAAGTGTTAAGTGGAAATCCGGCTACTGTTAAAGCTCTGCTCGGAAGCATTTTGGGTGCTGATCTTAGTGGAATACAAGATGCTACGATTAGTCAAATCTTGAGTTGGGCTAAAGATGGGGTACCTATGAATATTAAGACTGGTGACAATGGACATACCTATATCTATTTAGATAAGAGTGCATTCGATAATCTGTTCACACTCCGTGAAACAGGTGAAATTGATGATTTTGAAGAACCGGTAAAGACAAATGATTTGACAATACTTTGGAATGCGTTAGTTGCAGGAGGTATAGTGCCGGAGGAAGCGCAAGCTGCCGGGATATTTATTTCGCTGATAGGTGCATATTGGGGAGTAACGACAAACTTTAATTTAGGCTTGGATTTAGTGAGAATATAATCATTTTCTCTACTATCCTTGCTTTATGCCGGTCACCCTTTCTCCTACCCCCATCCAGAATACCCTCTGAAAGGGGACAATGAGTCAGGGTATTAAGATAACCGGTACTCCTGGACTTGGAGATATTACTGTAGGATTTACCGGAAACAAATAATATTTCTTTTTGAGTCATATAAAAGACGGGAGTCATTCTGAAAGTGTGACTCCCGTCTTCTATGTATGAATTTCTTTTTAGAACGAATATCCAAATCCTACATTCAGATAAATAGGATACATTGCAAAGGTTATTGTATTGAAATCTTTCTTGAAGATGTCATTCAATCCCCAGTTCAGATCGGCATGCACATTGAGATGTTTGAAAGCGCGCCATGTGGCGCCAGCTTGTACTCCCCACAAAAGAGTGCGTAGGTTTTCAGAGAAATCATAAGGTGCTTCGCTATCTCCCTCAAACTTTACCTTGTTACCTGTGGGGTCATTTTCGCGTAGATAGCCGTCGTATACATGCCCAGAGAAATCACCACTGGTCTGGATGGAAATGTAAGGACCTGCACTGAGGCGTACGCGTGGGCTTAACTTCCATGTAGCAAGCACAGGAACGGAGAAGTAAGAAGCACGGAATTTGGTCTTCACCATACCCGTCCAGTTGCCTTTCAATTTTTCACCGCCATCGCCGAATATTTCCATGCTGTAGTTTTTGGTACGGGCTTTAGTTTCCATGCCTTTGGTTTCGAGGCGGAGCCCCAGGATGATACCCCATTCTTTCTTCTCTCCCAGCCATTTGATAATATCTCCCTCTATAGCAAAATTTATATTGGGTGAATACCCTTTTATGGCACGTATTTCTTCGGGTAAGGGCAACGGAGCAGTGCCACCGACATTAAATCCGGCTTTTATTTCATACTCAAGTCCGTAGACGGCAGATTGAATGATGCTTTTATTACGGTCTTCTTGAGCCCGTAGAGTACCAACTACTCCTAATAAGATAAGTAAGATGGTGAATATATTTCTTCTCATTATTTTTTCTATTGTCTTTTTGTTTATATTCTGTTCTCTATTCTCCTTCATATCCCAGTTCTACCTCGTCAATGAGCAATGTACTGCCTGGTGCTCCCTCAAAATAGTTACCTCGTATACTAGAGGCAAATACGATGGTGAGGTTATATTTTCCAGCAGCTAATTTGTCGGGATCTACCGTCTTACCTTCACGAAAAACGAAAGGTAGATTAAATACCGTCCATTTGTCAGCCTCTTTGGCATTGTCGATACGCGCTACAGCTAGTACGGTTTCTGTTGATTCATCTAATATGTTGGTACCATCCAGTAAGGGAAGACTTTCAGTACTCTCATAGAAAACGGCATAAATATCGAAAATATCTTTTTGCCCTGGTACTGGCTTGAGTTTACTGGAACTAGTCTTATCTACTACATAGAATGTCTCTCCTGCTTTGTACTTATAATATCCTTTCAAATAAGTGGGTACATACTCGAATTGTGCACCAAACTGTGTTGAAGTCAATGCATTGGTCAGTGCATTCATAACATCGAATGTTCCTATAAATAGATTACCCGAAGCTAAAGGCATATTCATTAGATTGCCTAATGAACCGGTGAGGCGGGTAGTTAGTCCTAGGCATTTATCTTTATAGCCGTTATCTAATTGGTAGGTGGGATATACAGTGTAGTCTCCTTTTACTCCTGTTAAAGCAAAGCCAGGATTGCCGCTTGCCCACGTCATATTCTCCCTGCCATACTGATCGGTTTCATAGAATATCTGATATTTTTCTTTGGAGCTATTATCGGAGTAAAAACGTACATTTTCAAAGCGGTATCGATTAGTCGTGAAACCAGAGGCAGTTGCTTCTATCTGATATGTCTTTTTCCACTGTTTATCTTCCGAAGTTACCACATAAGTCTGAGGATTGGTAAAATCTAATGTCGAACCGCTCGCCGGGGTGATAGTAGCACCTGGTGTTAGTGTAAATTGAGGTGCTAAGGCAGTGATATCTGTTCCTTTCTTTACGATAAGTGTCACTTTCTCATTCTCGATAATGGCATCCCTGTTTAACACATCACCTGGTAGGGTGCACGTTTCTATATCAGCTTCAGAATTGGGAGCTTCATCTTTAATACACGATATCACTAAAGTGCTTAAGAAAAGGCAGGCTAGTAAGTTTTTAAGTCTCATTTGCTTTAATTTTAATTAGTAACTAAATGTATAATTATAGTTGTTAACCCTTTGAAATAATAACTTAGAGGTGCAAAGTTAAGTTTCTTTTTTGAAATAGAAGACTTTGCGCTTGTATTAAAAACATTTTTTCTAAATTTGTGTCCATTAAAAACCGTGAAATAATGATAACTGAGTTAGAGAGAAAACGGATAATCGACCTGATACATCAGGAAGTGGTGCCGGCTATTGGGTGTACAGAGCCCATTGCAGTGGCATTGTGCGTAGCTAAAGCAACAGAAACACTGGGGACAAAGCCGGAAAAAATAAATGTGTTGCTAAGTGCTAATATTCTGAAAAACGCTATGGGAGTAGGCATTCCGGGCACCGGAATGATTGGTTTGCCCATCGCTATTGCCTTGGGCGCGCTGATAGGAAAATCAGAATATCAGTTGGAGGTGTTAAAAGACAGCACGCCTGATGTAGTGGAAGAAGGGAAACGTTTCATTGAGGAAAAGCGCATTCATATTTCGTTGAAAGAGAATATTGAAGAGAAATTGTATATTGAAGTATGCTGTGAGGCCGGAGATGATAAAGCAACAGCTGTGATTGCCGGAGGACATACCACCTTTATATATATAGAACGTAACGGAGAAGTCCAATTTCAGAAACAACATACTGCAAGCTGTGAAAAAGAAGAGGAATGCCTGGAACTGACTTTACGTAAAGTTTATGATTTTGCGCTGAACACTCCACTGGATGAGATCAGTTTTATTCTTGAAACAGCCCGCTTGAATAAGGCGGCTGCCGAACGTTCCTTTGAAGGTGACTACGGTCATGGCTTGGGAAAGATTCTTCGCGGCACTTATGAGCATAAGGTGATGGGCGACAGCGTCTTCTCGCATATCCTCTCTTATACTTCCGGTGCCTGCGATGCCCGTATGGCAGGGGCGATGATTCCGGTGATGAGTAATTCCGGCAGTGGTAACCAAGGTATATCCGCTACTCTGCCTGTATTGGTTTATGCCGAAGAGAACGGCAAATCGGAAGAAGAACTGATACGCGCTCTGATGTTGAGTCATCTGACGGTGATCTACATTAAACAAAGCTTGGGGCGTTTGTCTGCTTTATGTGGCTGTGTGGTTGCTGCTACAGGTTCCAGTTGCGGTATTACCTGGTTGATGGGAGGAACTTACGACCAAGTGGCTTATGCCGTTCAGAATATGATAGCCAACCTTACGGGTATGATTTGTGACGGTGCGAAGCCCAGTTGTGCGTTGAAAGTAACCACCGGTGTTTCTACCGCTGTTCTTTCCGCCATCATGGCTATGGAAAACCGTTGTGTAACTTCCGTAGAAGGCATTATTGATGAAGATGTGGATCAAAGTATTCGTAATCTGACCAAGATAGGGTCGAAAGGAATGAATGAAACGGATAAATTGGTGCTGGAGATAATGACAGGGAAGAATTGACAGTTGACAATTGACAATTGACAGTTACTGCGCTGTATGCTGCATAGTAATTGTCAATTGTCAACTGTCAATTGTCAATTGTTTAATGATTGCATCCGCATCCACATCCTTGGTGATCGTGATCGCCGCATCCGTCGCCGCAATCGTCACCACAGCTATCGCAACCGCAACTGCATCCACCGCCGCTCATCATACGAGCGATTTCAGCTAATTCTTCATTGGTTGCCGGGCGGCTTTCTATTACTTCACCTACAAAGTTCAGGTCGCAACCTGCCAAGGGGTGATTCATATCCATTACCACTACGTCTGCTTTAATTTCTTGTACGGTTCCGTTGATACGTTGACCTTCAGAGGTCATCAAAGGCACTACGTTACCGGCTACAATACGTTCGCTATCGAACTTACCATCTACTTCAAAGATTTGCTTCGGAAGGTCGATTATATGTTCTTCGTCAAAGTCACCGTAAGCATCTGCACAAGCGATTGTGAAATCAAACTTGTCACCTGCTTTCAGGTCTTTCACCTGATCTTCGAAAGACTCTAAAGTCAGACCCAGACCGGAAATGAATTGGAAAGGGTGTTCTGCGGTGGCTTCTTCGGTGAAATCTTTTTCACCATCTTCTATAGCGTATAATTTATAAGCTACGGTAATGTACTTGTTTTCTACTGTTTCCATTGATATATTCCTACTGTTTTTAAGTTAGTAATTCCTGTTTTTTCTTTTTGGAAGGGGCAAAGATACGAATAATTTAGTTGGCGAATGAGCAAGCTCTTGTAATTTTCAGATTATTAAATGCTTCGAACCTTCTTGAATAATTCCTGTTCATGGTAGCGAATTATTCAGATTTACCTTGAATAAGTGATAAAATAAGATTTTAATGCGGGGTTTTCTTACGATTAATCATAATAATCTCATTTTTTTCTTCAAATTGTTTGGAGTTTATAAAAAAGCCCTTACCTTTGCAGCACGATTAACGAAAACAGTAAAGTAAATAAAGTTATGAACTTACATACATCTATTAACCTGGCAGTCCTGCATATTATTCGCGTCGTGGTCCTGGAATCAAGAGCGTGAGAAAGGTTGTGTATGTATTCGTACGTTAAGATATCAATTTAGGAGCCTTTCTCACCATATGTGAGGAAGGCTTTTTAATTAAAAGGAGATTTGAAGATGAAACACCAATTACGCAGTTCGTTCAGCACGCAAGGCCGCCGTATGGCAGGGGCTCGTGCGTTGTGGATGGCAAATGGCATGAAGAAGGAGCAATTAGGAAAACCTATTATCGCAATTGTCAACTCATTTACACAGTTTGTTCCGGGACATGTGCATCTGCATGAAATCGGACAACAGGTGAAAGCTGAGATTGAGAAGCTGGGATGCTTTGCTGCCGAATTCAACACGATTGCCATTGACGATGGTATTGCGATGGGACACGATGGAATGCTTTATTCGCTTCCTTCACGCGACATCATTGCCGACAGCGTAGAGTATATGGTGAATGCGCATAAAGCGGATGCGATGGTTTGCATCAGTAACTGCGACAAGATTACTCCGGGTATGTTGATGGCGGCGATGCGCCTTAATATCCCTACTGTATTCGTTTCAGGCGGACCGATGGAAGCCGGCGAATGGAACGGTCAGCATCTGGATTTGATCGATGCTATGATTAAGTCGGCTGATGAAAGTGTAAGTGATGCCGATGTGGCTCAGATAGAACAACATGCTTGTCCTTCTTGTGGTTGTTGTTCCGGTATGTTTACAGCTAACTCGATGAACTGTCTGAATGAAGCTATCGGACTGGCATTGCCGGGCAATGGTACGATTGTGGCTACTCATGCCAATCGTACGCAACTGTTCAAGGATGCTGCCAAACTGATTGTTGAAAATGCTTATAAATATTATGAAGATGGGGATGACAGTGTGCTCCCCCGCAGCATCGCTACCCGTCAGGCTTTCTTGAATGCCATGACGCTGGATATTGCGATGGGTGGTTCAACCAACACAGTGCTTCACCTCCTGGCTGTAGCACATGAGGCAGAGGTGGATTTCAGTATGGATGACATCGATATGCTGTCACGTAAGACTCCCTGCCTGTGTAAGGTTGCCCCGAATACTCAGAAGTATCACATTCAAGACGTAAATCGTGCCGGAGGCATCATCGCTATCATGAGCGAGCTTGCCAAAGGCGGATTAGTCGATACGAACGTAAAGCGTGTAGACGGTATGACGCTGGCGGATGTAATCGACAAATACGGTATTATCAGCCCGAATGTTTGCGAAGAAGCTGTGAAGAAATATAAGAGCGCTGCTGCCGGAAAGTTCAACTTGGTACTGGGTTCGCAAGATGTCTATTATAAAGAATTAGATACTGACCGTGCCGGAGGTTGCATTCGCGATCTGGAACATGCTTATAGCAAAGACGGTGGTCTGGCAGTACTGAAAGGTAATATCGCTCAGGATGGTTGTGTAGTGAAAACGGCAGGTGTGGATGAAAGCATCTGGAAATTTACGGGCCCTGCTAAAGTGTTCGATTCACAAGACGCTGCTTGCGATGGCATCCTTGCCGGAAAAGTGGTCAGCGGTGATGTTGTGGTCATCACACACGAAGGTCCGAAAGGCGGTCCCGGTATGCAGGAAATGCTCTATCCGACTTCTTATATCAAATCGCGCCATCTGGGCAAGGAATGTGCACTGATTACGGACGGTCGTTTCAGTGGCGGTACGTCAGGATTGAGTATCGGACATATTTCTCCCGAAGCGGCTGCCGGAGGTAATATTGGTAAGATTCAGGATGGTGACATCATCGAGATTGATATTCCCGGACGTGCTATCAACGTCAAACTGACGGATGAGGAACTGGCAGCCCGCCCGATGACTCCCGTCACCCGTCAACGCGAAGTCTCAAAGAGCCTGAAGGCATATGCCAGAATGGTAAGTTCTGCCGATAAGGGTGCAGTGAGACTGATCGATTAACCGAGAATTGACAAATGAAATAGAATTCCATTATCCATTAATAGAATGAAAGATATAATAACAGGCGCTGAAGCATTGATGCGTTCCTTGGAACATCAGGGAGTAAAGACCATTTTCGGATATCCGGGTGGCTCCATCATGCCGGTATTTGACGCTTTATACGACCATCGGAAGACATTGAACCACATCTTGGTTCGACACGAACAGGGTGCTACCCATGCCGCGCAAGGTTTTGCCCGCGTATCAGGCGAAGTAGGTGTTTGCCTGGTGACGAGTGGTCCCGGAGCGACGAATACGATAACAGGTATCGC
Source organism: Bacteroides timonensis (assembly GCF_000513195.1). GTDB lineage: Bacteria > Bacteroidota > Bacteroidia > Bacteroidales > Bacteroidaceae > Bacteroides > Bacteroides timonensis. Next base: position 15,605 of record NZ_CBVI010000149.1, read on the forward strand.
AGATGCTATGATAGACAGTACCCCTTTGGTAGTAATTGCCGGTCAGGTAGGTACGGGATTCCTTGGGACGGATGCTTTTCAGGAAGTTGACCTGGTAGGTATTACGCAGCCTATCACGAAGTGGAGCTATCAGATACGTAGTGCCGAAGATGTGCCCTGGGCTGTGGCCCGTGCTTTCTATATTGCGAAAAGCGGTCGTCCCGGTCCTGTTGTATTGGACTTTGCCAAGAATGCACAAGTAGAGAAAAGTGAATATACTCCTGCCAAGTTGGATTACATCCGTAGTTACCAGCCTGTTCCCGAAATGGATGAAGAGGCTGTGTGTCAGGCTGCTGAATTGATCAATAGCGCTGAACGTCCGTTGGTATTGGTGGGACAGGGGGTTGAGTTAGGCGATGCACAACAGGAACTACGCGCTTTCATTGAGAAAGCCGGAATGCCTGCCGGTTGTACGCTGTTGGGACTTTCTGCTTTGCCTACCGCGCATCCTTTAAATAAAGGTATGCTGGGTATGCACGGTAACTTGGGACCGAACATTAATACGAATAAGTGTGATGTACTTATTGCCGTAGGTATGCGCTTTGACGACCGTGTAACCGGAAAGTTGGATACGTATGCCAAACAGGCGAAAATCATTCATTTCGATATAGACCCTGCTGAGATAGATAAGAATGTGAAGACAGATATTGCCGTGTTGGGTGACTGTAAGGAGACTCTTGCTGCCGTTACGGCACTTCTGAAACCTGCTACTCACCAAGAATGGTTGGATAGCTTCTTACCTTACGAAAAAGTAGAGGAAGAAAAGGTGATCCGTCCTGAATTGCATCCGGCAAGTAAATCTTTGAGTATGGGAGAAGTGATCCGTGCCGTAAGTGAGGCAACGAATCATGAAGCTGTATTGGTTACTGATGTTGGTCAGAATCAGATGATGTCTGCCCGTTACTTTAAGTATAGTAAGGAACGCAGCATGGTAACTTCCGGTGGATTGGGTACAATGGGCTTCGGGCTTCCCGCAGCGATCGGTGCTACTTTTGGATCTCCCGACCGCACTGTATGTGTATTTATGGGTGACGGTGGTCTGCAAATGAACATTCAGGAGATGGGAACCATTATGGAACAGAAGGCTCCCGTTAAGATGATCTTGCTGAATAACAACTTCTTGGGTAATGTACGCCAGTGGCAAGCGATGTTCTTCAATCGTCGCTATTCGTTCACTCCGATGCTGAATCCGGATTACATGAAGATAGCTTCTGCCTACGACATTCCTTCACGTCGTGTAATGACGCGTGAAGAACTGAAAGGTGCAATAGAGGAAATGCTTGCTACGGATGGTCCGTTCCTGTTGGAAGCTTGTGTTATGGAAGAAGGCAATGTGTTGCCGATGACACCTCCGGGTGGTTCGGTAAACCAGATGTTGCTGGAATGCTAGAGTCTTGCGAAATTGCAGAATTAAAAATTAAAGAATTAAAATGAATATGATGATTGAATTAAAGTCTGATGGATGTAGAAAAGGCTATAAAGTGCTTTTCATTCTTTAATTCTTTCATTCTTAATTTTTTATCTATGGATAAAAACCTATATACGATAATCGTTCATTCGGAGAACTTCGCCGGTTTGCTGAACCAGGTAACCGCAGTGTTTACCCGTCGCCAGATCAATATCGAGAGTCTGAATGTTTCGGCTTCGTCCATCAAGGGCGTACATAAGTACACCATTACCGCATGGACGGATAAAGACACCATTGAGAAAGTGACCAAGCAAATCACCAAGAAGATAGATGTGCTGCAAGCGCACTACTTTACGGATGATGAGATTTATCAGCACGAAATTGCATTGTATAAGATAACAACCCCGATATTGGAAGAAAAACCGGAGGTATCGAAAGTGATCCGCAAGTATAATGCACGTATCGTAGAGGTGAATGCTGTGTTTGCTATCGTAGAGAAGAATGGTATGGGTGAAGAAATCACTAATCTTTATGACGAGCTGCGTGCCCTTGACTGTGTACTTCAGTTTGTCCGTTCAGGACGTGTGGCTATCACCACAAGCTGCTTCGAACGTGTGAACGAATACCTTGCCGACCGTGAAACGAAATATCGCTTGAAAAAAGAGAAGGAGCAAAACAATGAGTGAGAATAGTAGTAAGATAGGAAAATATCAGTTTGTAGCGGAGCCTTTCCATGTGGATTTTACCGGACGCCTTACCATGGGCGTGTTGGGAAACCATTTGCTGAATTGCGCCGGTTTCCATGCCAGCGACCGTGGATTTGGTATAGCTACGCTGAATGAAGATAACTACACATGGGTACTCTCCCGCCTTGCCATCGAACTGGATGAAATGCCTTTTCAGTATGAAGACTTTACCATCTGGACTTGGGTGGAGAATGTGTATCGCCTTTTCACAGATCGTAACTTTGCCCTGTTGGACAAAGACGGAAGGAAGATTGGTTATGCACGTTCCATATGGGCCATGATTAACCTCAATACTCGCAAGCCTGCCGATTTGCTGGCATTGCATGGAGGTAGCATTGTAGATTATGTGTGCGATGAACCTTGCCCTATTGAGAAACCTTCACGCATCAAAGTGACTTCTACCGAACCGGTAGCTACACTGAAAGCTAAATACAGTGATATCGACATCAACGGACATGTGAACAGCATCCGCTACATCGAACATATCATGGATTTGTTTCCGATAGAGATGTATAAAGAAAATCGTATCCGTCGTTTTGAAATGGCCTATGTAGCTGAGAGCTATTACGGTGACGAGCTTACGCTCTATAAAGATGAGTTGGGAGACGGAACTTTCGATATTGAAGTGAAAAAGAATGGTAGCGAAGTCGTTTGTCGTTCGAAAGTGATATTTACAGAGAAATAATTTTATTAATCATTAGCTGGCGCAAGCCACAAATAAAAAACTAAAAAAGAAAATGGCACAATTGAATTTTGGCGGTGTTACTGAGAATGTAATGACCCGCGAAGAATTTCCTTTGGAAAAAGCACGTGAAGTTTTGAAAGATGAAACAATTGCAGTGATCGGTTATGGTGTACAGGGACCGGGACAGGCATGCAACCTGCGCGATAACGGTTTCAACGTGATCGTTGGACAACGTCCGGGTAAGACTTATGAGAAAGCGATAGCTGACGGATGGGTACCGGGTGAAACACTGTTTGGCATTGAGGAGGCTTGTGAGAAAGGTACTATCATTATGTGCTTGTTGTCTGATGCAGCCGTAATGTCTGTATGGCCTACTATCAAACCTTATCTGACTCCGGGAAAAGCTCTTTACTTCTCTCATGGTTTTGCTATCACTTGGAGCGACCGTACAGGTGTAGTTCCTCAGAAAGATATCGACGTAATCATGGTAGCTCCTAAAGGTTCGGGTACTTCATTGCGTACTATGTTCCTCGAAGGTCGTGGTTTGAACTCTTCTTACGCTATCTATCAGGATGCTACAGGCAAAGCTATGGATCGTACCATCGCATTGGGTATCGGTGTAGGTTCAGGATATTTGTTTGAAACTACTTTCCAACGTGAAGCTACTTCTGACCTGACAGGTGAACGCGGTTCATTGATGGGAGCTATTCAGGGATTGCTGTTGGCTCAATATGAAGTATTGCGTGAAAACGGTCATACTCCGTCAGAAGCATTCAATGAAACTGTAGAAGAATTGACTCAGTCATTGATGCCGTTGTTCGCTAAGAATGGTATGGACTGGATGTATGCTAACTGTTCAACTACTGCACAACGCGGTGCTTTGGACTGGATGACTCCGTTCCACGATGCTATCAAGCCGGTAGTACAGAAATTGTATGCAAGCGTTAAGTCTGGTAATGAGGCTCAGATCTCTATCGACAGCAATTCTCAACCTGATTATCGTGAGAAGCTGAACGAAGAACTTCGTCAGTTGCGCGAAAGCGAAATGTGGCAGACTGCTGTTACGGTTCGTCAGTTGCGTCCGGAAAATAACTAATCCTTCTTGGGGATAAGAATAAAAATGCCCGAATACTTGATTTCGGTGTTTCAATGTAGTATATTTGTAACCGTAATCCTGATTTAAGTTCGGGAAGAAGACAATGGGAGGAGTAACGTAAGTTGCTCCTCTTTTTTGTATAATAAGGTATGTAATTGTTGAAAACATATCTTCTTTTGAGGTAAAACATACGATGTAATTGCTCAAAACATACCATCTGTTGGGGTAAAACGGATAATGTAATGGAGGTAAACGCATCATCTGTTTCGGCGAAACAAGAACAGATGGTTTAAATTCCTTTTGCTCTGTTAATGCTTCGTAAATCTGCTCTTGACAAGAATGAGGAGATTAGTCCCGGTGAGGTGACTCATCTTGTGGTTTTACAGTTCCCGCATATTCCAGAAATTTGCGATAAAAAGTATGGTGGGCTAAAGTGGCGGCTTCTCCCAATATCACCAGCTTCATGCGGGCACGGGTTATGGCAACATTCATTCTTCGCAGGTCGTTGAGGAAGCCTATCTGCCCATCTTCGTTGGCACGGACAAGGCTGATGAAAATGACATCACGTTCCTGTCCTTGGAAACCATCTACGGTGTTGACAGTGAGCAAGCTGCGATACGGTTTAAGTGAACCGCTTGCTTTAATCTTATTGCGAAGATATTGCACCTGAGCTTTGTATGGGGAAATTATACCGAAATCGATCCGCTCTTCTAATACGCGTTTTCCACCTATCCGGTTAATATAAGCTTTTAATTCCTGAAGAAGTAAATCTGCTTCTGCTTTATTGATACGCCCGAATGTTTCTCCTATAAACTCTTCTTTAAAATCCATGTCAGAAGTATCTATCCAGCTGATAGGAGTGTCCCAGTCGAGAATACCGCGGTATCGTATCTCAGGAGCCGCTTGTAGTTCTCCATTATAAAACCACTGAGAAGGAAATTTCATGATATCCTCGTGCATACGATATTGTACCTTCAATAGGGAGACGGTGCTGGGTTTATTGGCAACCACTCTTTCCATCAATGTACATTCGAGGCCTCCACGGGCAGCTTCGTAACATTTTATAGTAGGTGGAAGCTGGCAATGATCGCCTGCCAGTACTACACGGTCGGCTTTGCGAATAGCTATCCAACAGGCGGCTTCCAGGGCTTGGGCAGCTTCATCAATAAAAAGTGTACCGAAGTGACGCCCGTTCAGTATACGGTGATTGCTGCTGACAAGGGTGGAGGCTATGACATGGGCATTGTCAAAAAGATCGGCATTGATTTGTATTTCCAATTGTGTAGCACGATCACGCAGGCGACTCATACGATTGCGGGCGCTTTCACGTTCCTCATAACTGCCCCGATGTTTGCCGCCCATTTCACGCATGGCTTTACGGATACTCCATAGTTCAGAATAGGCCGGATGCCCTTCGAAGCGGCGCTCATAAGTGAATGAAAGCATTTTGTCGTTTACCCGGGTGGGATTGCCAATGCGCAGGACATTTACACCACGATCTACGAGCTTTTCACAGATCCAGTCGACAGCAGTATTACTTTGGGCACAAACCAGTACTTGAGGTTCGCGGTGCAATGTTTCATAGATAGCTTCTACGAGAGTAGTTGTTTTCCCTGTTCCCGGAGGCCCGTGTACAATAGAAACATCGCGGGAGTTCAATACTTTGTTCACTGCATTTTCCTGTGTAGAGTTCAGCCAGGGGAAACGGACAGGGTAGAGTTCACGGAATCCGGGTTTTAAAGTTCCCAGCATGATATCTCTCAATTCTGCCAATCGATTGCCCTTAACGCGAATTACATCGGAGAGTGCTTCGAACATAGTACGGTAGGACGTTTCATCAAAATAAAGCTGCACTCCGAGGTTTTCGGCAGATTGCACTTCCAGTATAGCACCTGCACCGGGCATTGCAACAACCATACGTGTTTCGTTGGCATAACTGATAGTACCAATGGAATTGAAATATGTGATCTTTTCGTCGTATCCTTTACGGAAAAAACAGACGGGACGCCCGAATTCAAAATTATGTTCTATATCAGTATCTTCCGTATGTGTAATTTCTATTACTAATTGATTCAGTGAATTGTAGTAACTTCGTCCGGGAGTGGCAGGATACCAACAGAGTCCCCGTTTCACCTTGCGGGCGATACCCATGGTTTCGGTCTGTCTTTTGAATTCTTCCTTTTCGAATTCATATTCCATACGCAGGAGCAGTTCTTGTCGCTGAAGATGGTCTGTTGGAGAAAGGAGGTTATTGCTCATATTATTATTAAATCTCTTACAAAGGTAATCATTCTTCGCTTTTGTACGAAGAAAAGCTTTAATTTGTTAAACCTTTAACGATTTTAATTTGTTTATTATATTAATTTGTAATCTTTACAATATTGGAAAACTAAAAATAAATGTGATTATGGTATATGACGTAACTATGTTAAAGGCCTTTTATGCTTCTTATAAGGGGAAAATGGAACACGTGCGGGCTATACTGCAACGTCCGCTGACATTAGCAGAAAAGATTTTGTATACTCATCTGTTTGATGAGAAGGGGGTAAAAGACTACAAGCGGGGAGAAGATTATGTAAACTTCCGCCCTGACCGTGTAGCAATGCAGGATGCAACCGCCCAAATGGCATTGCTGCAATTTATGAATGCAGGTCGCGAACAAGTTGCCGTACCTTCGACAGTACATTGCGACCATCTGATACAGGCCTATAGAGGAGCCCGGGAAGATATTGCCACTGCTACCAAGACAAACGAAGAAGTATACGATTTTTTGCGTGATGTTTCTTCCCGATATGGTATCGGCTTCTGGCAACCGGGTGCGGGTATTATTCATCAGGTGGTATTGGAAAATTATGCCTTCCCTGGTGGAATGATGGTAGGTACGGATTCGCATACGCCCAATGCAGGCGGTCTGGGTATGGTTGCCATCGGTGTCGGTGGTGCCGATGCAGTGGATGTGATGACCGGTATGGAATGGGAATTGAAAATGCCCCGTTTGATTGGTGTACATCTGAAAGGTGAATTAAATGGTTGGGCGGCTCCAAAAGATGTGATTCTGAAGTTGGCAGGTATCCTGACGGTTAAAGGAGGTACAAATGCAATTATTGAATATTTTGGACCGGGCACAGCTTCTTTGTCCGCTACCGGTAAGGCAACTATTTGTAATATGGGAGCCGAAGTCGGTGCCACTACGTCACTTTTCCCTTATGATGATCGTATGGCTACTTATCTGAAAGCTACAGGAAGGGAAGAAGTGGCGGAGATGGCTGATTCTGTGGCGGGTGATCTTCGTGCGGATGCTGACATCATGATTGCCCCGGAGAAGTATTACGACCGGGTAATTGAGATTGATCTTTCCAGGCTGGAACCTTATATTAATGGTCCTTTTACTCCCGATGCCGCTACGCCTATTTCTGAATTTGCAGAAAAAGTATTGGTTAACGGTTATCCGCGCAAGATGGAAGTTGGATTGATAGGTTCATGCACCAATTCATCCTATCAGGATTTAAGTCGTGCCGTTTCCCTGGCCCGCCAGGTTGAAGAGAAGCACCTGGAAGTAGCCGCTCCCCTGATTGTGAACCCCGGTTCCGAACGGATACGGGCTACAGCAGAGCGGGATGGTATGATAGGAACTTTTGAAAAAGTCGGTGCTACAATTATGGCAAACGCCTGCGGTCCCTGTATTGGTCAGTGGAAACGTGAGACAGATAACCCTACTCGCAAGAATTCTATCGTAACCTCTTTCAACCGTAATTTTGCTAAACGTGCAGACGGTAATCCGAATACGTATGCCTTTGTCGCTTCCCCCGAATTGACGATGGCACTGACGATTGCCGGAGACCTTTGTTTCAATCCGCTGACAGATGTATTGGTGAATCGTGAAGGTGAAAAGGTAAAACTCTCCGAGCCTGTGGGTGAAGAATTGCCACCGAAGGGATTTGCCGAAGGTAGCGAAGGGTATATAGCCCCCAGCAGTGAAAAGGTGGAAATCAATGTAAATCCCCATTCGCAACGGCTTCAATTGCTACAACCATTCCCTGCCTGGGAAGGGACCGATTTACTTAATATGCCGTTGCTGATTAAGGCACAGGGTAAATGTACTACAGACCATATTTCAATGGCAGGTCCGTGGCTTCGTTTCCGTGGACATCTGGAGAATATCTCAGACAATATGCTGATGGGTGCTGTAAATGCTTTCAATGGAGAAACTAACAGTGCCTGGAATCGTTCGACTAATACGTACGGTCCGGTTTCCGGTACGGCAAAGATGTATAAGTCCGAAGGAATTTTTTCCATTGTAGTAGCCGAAGAAAACTATGGTGAAGGTTCTAGTCGTGAACATGCCGCTATGGAGCCCCGTTTCCTGAATGTTCGTGTGATCCTGGCAAAGAGTTTTGCCCGTATCCATGAAACGAATCTAAAGAAACAAGGTATGTTGGCATTGACTTTTGTGGATAAAGCCGATTATGATAAGATTCAGGAACATGATTTAATTTCGGTAATCGGATTGATGGACTTTGCTTCCGGCCGTAATCTTAAGATTGTCCTTCACCACGAAGATGGTACGAAGGATAGCTTCGAAGCTCAACATACGTATAATGAACAGCAGATAGGCTGGTTCCGTGCCGGTTCTGCTCTTAATGCAAGATAGAAAGATGGATAAAATTACAGTACCTTTTATTACAGGTGATGGGGTAGGAGTTGAAATAACTCCTTCTATGCAAGCTATTGTGAATGCTGCCGTGCAGAAAGCATATAGTGGACAACGGCAAATTGAATGGATGGAAGTGTGGGCAGGCGAACGGGCTTTTGAAAAATGTGGCCTGTGGTTACCTGATGAAACGATGGAAGCTTTCCGTGATTACAAGGTAGGTATCAAAGGTCCGCTGACGACCCCTGTCGGTGGTGGTATCCGTTCACTGAACGTGGCATTGCGCCAGACATTGGACTTGTATGTATGTCTGCGGCCGGTTCGTTGGTATCAGGGCATTCACTCTCCGGTTCGTCATCCGGAGAAGGTGAACATGTGTGTATTTCGTGAAAATACGGAAGATATTTATGCGGGTATTGAGTGGGAAGCCGGTACACCGGAGGCTGAGAAGTTCTATAAGTTTCTGCACGATGAAATGGGGGTGAAGAAAGTACGGTTCCCCAAGACATCTTCTTTCGGTGTGAAACCAGTTTCAAAAGAAGGAACGGAACGATTGGTGCGTGCTGCCTGCCGGTATGCACTTGAGAATAATCTGCCTTCCGTGACATTGGTACACAAGGGAAATATAATGAAGTTTACCGAAGGCGGTTTCAAAAAGTGGGGCTACGAACTGGCTGAACGTGAATTTGGAGAAGCATTGGCTGACGGAAAGCTGGTGATAAAAGATTGCATTGCGGATGCTTTCCTGCAAAATACCTTGTTGATTCCTGAAGAATACTCTGTGATTGCTACCCTTAACCTGAATGGAGATTATGTTTCCGATCAGTTGGCTGCCATGGTGGGCGGTATCGGTATTGCTCCCGGAGCAAATATCAACTATCAGACCGGACATGCCATCTTTGAAGCCACTCATGGCACGGCACCGAATATTGCAGGCAAAAATATTGTGAACCCCTGTTCCATCATTCTGTCTGCTGTAATGATGCTCGAATACTTTGGTTGGAAAGAATCTGCTTCCCTGATAGAACATGCGCTGGAACGAAGTTTCCTTGATGCTCGTGCTACCGCCGACCTGGCGCGTTTCATGCCTGGCGGTGTCTCTTTGTCCACTTCTGCCTTTACCCGGGAGATAGTGGAAAGAATTGAAAAATAATACTAACGATTAAAACGATACGAAAATGAAGAAGGAATATTTAGTTTATAAGCTTTCCGAGGATATGAAGGAAGCGGTTCGGATTGATACCGAATTATTCTCCAAATTTGATGTGAAGCGCGGTTTGCGCAATGAAGACGGCACGGGTGTTTTGGTTGGACTCACCAGAATTGGTAATGTAGTGGGGTATGAACGTGTTCCGGGCGGCGGCTTGAAACCTATCCCGGGTAAGCTGTTCTATCGTGGTTATGATGTAGAAGATATTGTACATGCTTTTGTTAAAGAGAAACGTTTCGGATTTGAAGAAGTGGCTTATCTGTTACTGTCCGGTAATTTGCCCGATAAGGAAGAGTTGGCTTCTTTCCGTGAACTGATTAATGATAATATGCCGTTGGAGCAGAAAACCAAGATGAATATTATCGAACTGGAAGGGAATAATATTATGAATATTCTGGCACGCAGTGTACTTGAGATGTATCGTTTTGACCCTGCTGCCGATGATACTTCCCGCGACAACCTGATGCGCCAGAGTATAGACCTCATCTCCAAATTTCCCACTATCATTGCCTATGCATACAATATGCTTCGACATGCCACTTTCGGTCGTTCCTTGCATATCCGTCATCCGCAGGAGAATCTTTCTATTGCCGAAAATTTCCTTTATATGCTGAAACGTAATTATACACAGCTGGATGCCCGCACCCTTGACCTCTTGCTGGTGCTTCAGGCTGAACATGGTGGCGGTAACAACTCAACTTTCACTGTTCGTGTCACTTCTTCTACCGGAACAGATACGTATTCGGCAATTGCCGCAGGTATCGGTTCATTGAAAGGCCCGCTTCATGGTGGTGCAAATATTCAGGTGGCTGATATGTTCCATCATTTACAGGAGAATATTCAGGACTGGACAAGCGTGGATGAGATCGACACTTACTTTACCCGTATGCTGAATAAGGAAGTTTATAACAAGACCGGATTAATTTATGGTATCGGACATGCTGTTTATACGATTTCCGATCCACGTGCTATCTTACTGAAAGAACTGGCTCGTGATCTTGCCCGCGAAAAAGGTAAAGAGCGCGAGTTTGCTTTCCTTGAGCTCTTGGAGGAACGTGCTATCGAAACTTTCGGTCGCGTGAAGAATAATGGAAAGACGGTATCGAGCAACGTCGATTTCTATTCTGGCTTTGTTTATGAAATGATTGGATTACCGCAGGAAATCTTTACACCGTTGTTTGCTATGGCTCGTATCGTCGGTTGGTGTGCACACCGTAATGAAGAATTGAACTTTGAAGGTAAGCGTATCATTCGTCCCGCATACAAAAATGTGCTTGAAGATACGACCTATGTACCTATCAAGAAACGATAAAGACGAGTAAAACGAAAAAGAAAGGAGGAAAAAGAGTGATAAGGCGGTAAGGTGATAGCGGGATAACGCTCTGTGATATATAG
>NZ_CBVI010000150.1 GCF_000513195.1 Bacteroides timonensis
CCTATCACCTTACCGCCTTATCACTCTTTGTTCATAACCCTATATTTATGAAATAATTTGCTAACATATTTGTAAACTAATTAGGGCGAGGAAGTTTTCTTTTTCTCCCCTTTTTATATATCTTTGCCCATACTTAAATCGAAACAAGTATGGAACAAGGGACTTTTCAGCTATTTCTTGGTGCAATGAGCATCATCGCACTGTTTGTTTTTATTGCACTTTATTTTGTCAAAGCGGGATATGGAATGTTCCGAACTGCATCTTGGGGCATTTCTATCAATAATAAGTTGGCGTGGATGCTGATGGAGGCACCTGTGTTTATTGTGATGTTATTACTTTGGTGGAATTCAGCACGATATAATTCAATTGTTCCTTTAATTTTCTTTCTCTTATTTCAATTGCATTATTTCCAGCGCGCCTTTGTGTTTCCTTTCCTGCTGAAGGGGAAAAGCCGTATGCCGCTTGCTATTATGATGATGGGAATGTTGTTCAACCTCCTGAATGGCTTTATGCAAGGAGAGTGGCTCTTTTATCTGGCTCCTGAAACTCTTTATATGCCGGACTGGCTGAAGACTCCACAGTTTATTCTTGGAGTATTGCTGTTCTTCACCGGAATGGGAATCAACTGGTATTCGGATTATGTAATCCGCCATCTTCGTAAACCGGGAGATACGCAGCATTATCTGCCATCGCAGGGGATGTATCGTTATGTCACCTCTGCCAATTACTTTGGTGAAATTATAGAATGGGCAGGATGGGCTATATTGACATGGTCGCTTTCCGGACTGGTTTTCCTATGGTGGACAGTGGCTAACCTGGTTCCTCGTGCTAATGCTATCTGGCATCGCTATAAAGAAGAATTTGGAGATGCGGTAGGAAACCGGAAACGTGTTTTTCCGTTCCTATATTAATTTCTCTCACTTATAAATCACAAATCATTAATAATACTCATGAGCAAGTTATTTACTCCTGTAACTTTTGGCTCGCTGACTTTGCGGAATCGTACCATCCGCTCAGCGGCATTTGAAAGTATGTGTCCGGGTAATGCCCCTTCGCAAATGTTGCTTGACTATCATCGTTCAGTTGCGGCTGGCGGTGTTGGAATGACTACTGTGGCCTATGCAGCTGTCACCCAAAGTGGTTTGTCGTTCGACCGCCAATTGTGGATGCGGCCTGAAATTATCCCCGGATTAAAAAAACTGACTGATGCTGTACATGCCGAAGGTGCTGCTGCGGCTATCCAGTTGGGACATTGCGGCAATATGTCGCACAAAAGCATCTGTGGTGTTACTCCTGTCGGAGCTTCCACCGGTTTCAATCTTTACTCACCTACTTTTGTTCGTGGCTTGAAGAAAGAGGAACTGCCTGAGATGGCACGTGCGTACGGTCGTGCTGTGAATCTGGCTCGTGAAGCTGGTTTTGATGCCGTTGAAATACACGCCGGGCACGGATATTTGATTTCTCAGTTCCTTTCTCCTTATACCAATCGGCGTAAGGACTGCTTTGGTGGGCCCTTGGAGAATCGGATGCGTTTTATGGACATGGTGATGGAGGAAGTGATGAAAGCTGCCGGAACCGACCTGGCTGTATTGGTAAAAATGAATATGCGCGATGGTTTCCGTGGTGGGATGGAAATGGATGAGACTATGCAGGTGGCAAAGCGCCTGGAGCAATCGGGAGCTCATGCATTGGTACTAAGTGGAGGCTTTGTAAGTAAGGCTCCTATGTATGTGATGCGTGGTCAGATGCCTATACATTCTATGACTCATTATATGAATTGCTGGTGGCTGAAGTATGGAGTGCGAATGGTAGGGAAATGGATGATACCGACCGTTCCTTTCAAGGAGGCTTATTTCTTGGAAGATGCGTTGAAGTTCCGGGCAGAAATTAAGATGCCATTGGTGTATGTAGGTGGTTTGGTTTCGCGTGAGAAAATAGATGAAGTACTGAATGATGGTTTTGAAGCCGTGCAGATGGCACGTGCCCTGCTTAATGAACCGGGTTTTGTCAACCGCATGCGTGAAGAAGAGAAAGCGCGCTGCAATTGTAAGCATAGCAATTATTGTATTGCCCGGATGTATTCCATTGAGATGGCATGTCATCAACACTTGAATGAAGAACTTCCGGCCGGCTTGAAGCGGGAAATTACAAAAATAGAAGCAAAAGGATAATGAAACAGAAACTTGCAGTTATAACTGGAGCAGATGGCGGTATGGGAATGGAGATTACACGCGCTGTTGCCGCCGCCGGATATAAAGTCATTATGGCGTGTCGTGATCCGGAAATCGCAGAAGAGAAACGTCAGTTAATAATGCGGGAAACAGGAAATATAGCGTTGGAAATAGTACCGGTCAATCTCGCTTCTTTATCTTCCACGGCTTCTTTTGCCAATGAACTTCTTGAGCGTGGAGAAGCTATTACCTTGTTGATGAACAATGCCGGCACTATGGAAACGAAACGTCGTATTACCGAAGATGGATTGGAACGTACGGTGAGTGTCAATTATGTAGCTCCTTATTTATTGACTCGTAAATTGTTACCACTGATGGGAGAGGGAAGCCGGATTGTAAATATGGTATCCTGTACTTATGCCATTGGTAGACTGGATTTTCCTGACTTCTTTTTGCGTGGAAAGAAAGGCGCTTTCTGGCGTATTCCGATTTATAGTAATACGAAGTTGGCATTGACTCTGTTTACAATAGCTCTATCGAAGAAGGTGAAAGAAAAAGGAATTATTGTCAATGCAGCTGATCCGGGTATTGTTTCCACCAAAATCATTACGATGCATATGTGGTTTGATCCGTTGACGGATATCTTTTTCCGCCCTTTCATACGTACACCTCGTCAGGGAGCAGCGACAGCCATCAGTTTGTTGCTGGATGAAGATGCGGGAAAACGTACCGGGACATTGAATGTAAGTTGCCATCCTAAACAGCTCTCAGAGAAATTCTTTCATCATGTACAGATGAAGGAACTATGGGATAAGACAGAAGAAATTGTTGCAAAATGGCTATAATGCAAAAGCGCGGATGAATTTCATCCGCGCTTTTGTATATTTCACTATATTCTAATTAAATAGAGAGTTCTCTCAATACATTTACCAAGTCTTTCTTGATTGGCTTATCATTCTTTATAGCTTTTGTGAAAGGAACGTATACCACTTCGTCATGCTCAATACCGATCATTACGTTGCGTTGTCCTTCCATGATGGCATCGATAGCTGCCGCGCCGAGTCGGCTGGCAAGGATACGGTCGTGAGCGGTAGGACTTCCACCGCGCTGCAAGTGGCCAAGGATGGTAACACGTACATCGTATTGAGGATATTCATTCTTCACACGCTCTGCAAAGTGCATGGCTCCGCCTGTCAGTTCGCTTTCCGCAACAATTACAATACTGCTGTTCTTGGATTTGCGGAAACCGTTTTTGATGAATTCTTCCAGTTGATCGACTTCCGTACTGAACTCCGGAATGATAGCGGCCTCTGCACCTGAGGCAATAGCACCGTTCAAAGCTAGGAAGCCGGCATCACGTCCCATTACTTCCACAAAGAACAAGCGTTCGTGAGAAGTTGCCGTATCGCGAATTTTATCCACAGCGTCCAGAATGGTATTCAATGCTGTATCATAACCGATAGTCGTATCTGTTCCGTACAAGTCATTGTCGATAGTACCGGGTAATCCGATACAAGGTACATCAAACTCTTGTGCGAAAATACGTGCACCCGTCAATGAACCGTCACCACCAATGATAACCAAGGCATCAATGCCTTCTTTCTTCATATTATCATATGCAATCTGACGTCCTTCGGGAGTAGTGAACTCCTGACAACGAGCTGTTTTCAGGATAGTACCACCTAATTGTATAATATTACTTACGTTCTGGCTTTTGAATTCTTTGATTTCACCGGTTACCAGACCTCTGTAACCTCTATATATACCTTTTACTTGTAATCCGTTGTAAATAGCAGCACGTGTTACCGCACGAATAGCAGCGTTCATTCCCGGTGCATCGCCACCGGATGTCAAAATACCTATGCACTTAACTGTTCCCATAACAATCTTTTAGTTTGGTTTAAATAATCGACGCAAAGATAGCAAAAAGCTGAGGGCGTGATTCATATTTAACGTTAATTTGTTGTTTCAAAACGGTGACTTATTGTCCTGTAAGTCGCGATTGAATGGTCTTAGAAATTTCTTCCATCAGCCATTTGGGAGTGGAGGTTGCTCCACATACTCCGATAGAGGAAGCTCCGGTAAGCAGAGAACTGTCTATCTCTTCAGCACTGTCTATCAAGTGGGAATTTGGGTTGACTTTTTTGCATTCGCTGAACAACATTTTTCCGTTGGAACTTTTCTTGCCACTCACAAAGAATACCAGGTCGTGCGAAGCGGCAAATTTCCGTATGTTCGGAATTCGATTGGCTACTTGTCGGCAGATGGTGTCATAATATTCGAATGTGACATCAGGCGAGATATGTTCTTTGATATATTCTACGATTTTCTGGAATTCGTCCAATGACTTTGTTGTCTGCGAATATAAACGGATGCTTCTGGTGAAATCCAGTTTTTTAGCTTCTTCCAACTTTTCTATGACAATTGCTTCTCCGGTAGTTTGTCCTACTAAACCAAGGACTTCCGCATGGCCGGTTTTTCCATAGATAACGATTTGTTTGTCCTCGGTATCTTTTTGAGTATATTCTTGCTTGATTTTCTTTTGTAAGCGGAGTACTACCGGGCAAGTGGCATCAATGATTTCAATATTATTGCGGCGGGCAATTTCATAAGTTTCGGGCGGTTCTCCATGGGCACGCAGCAAAACTTTGGCATCGTGCAAATGATTAAAGTCATCATGATTGATAGTGATGAGGCCCATCTCTTTCAGGCGCTCCACTTCACGGCTATTGTGCACGATATCTCCCAGGCAATATAAAGTGCCTCCATTGGCTAGCTCTTCTTCAGCTTTATTTATTGCAGTGACTACACCGAAGCAGAAGCCGGAACCTTCATCTATTTCTACTTTTACCATAATATAATATGTTGATATAGAGATTGTAAACAGACCTTTGGAAGGGCTACACCCTTTACGGTCCAAGGCTACACCCTTTGTCTTGGATGGCTACACCTTTTACGGCATATGGCTACACCCTTTTTCCTTTATCTCTTAACGATCTTATTGAATTGCTCTTGCAACCATTCCTTTTGTTGAGGAATAGTCATGTCAGTATTGTCCAACAACAATGCGTCATCTGCTTTGCGAAGGGGGCTTACTTCCCTATTCTGATCGATATAATCCCGTTGCTTTACGTTCTCAAGTATTTCATCAAAACTGGCTTCTTGTCCTTTGGCCTTTAATTCATCATAGCGACGTTGTGCACGGATTTCGGGCGTGGCCGTTACAAATATTTTTAGTTCAGCATCTGGAAAAACCGTAGTTCCGATATCACGTCCATCCATGACAATACCTTTGGAATTGCCCATTGCTTGTTGCTGTGCTACCATTGCTTCGCGTACAAACCCTAAAGTTGCAATGGGACTGACATGGGAAGAAACTTCCATGCTGCGGATTTTATTTTCTACATTTACTCCGTTCAGATAAGTATCCGGACGCCCGGTCTCAGGGTTTAATTGAAAGGAGATATGGATATTATCTATTTCTTTTCGAAGTCTTTCCGTATCGATGTCATTTCTCTGAAAGATATCGTTTTCTATACTGTATAAAGTGACTGCACGGTACATGGCACCACTATCGATGTAGATGTAACCTATTTCACGGGCAAGGTCTTTTGCCATAGTACTTTTTCCGCAAGAGGAAAAGCCGTCGATTGCAATAGTTATCTTTTTCATATTTGAGTTATGTTATTATATATTATAAGGTATATGATAAATTAAAAATAAGTGAGGATGAACTCACATGATATTTGGCGTATGCCATTCCCAGTTTCAACCGCTTTAATTGAATACCTGTACCACAGGTGAAACCTGCCCAATGACTGGAACCGTTTATTTTCATTTCTTCTCCGCGGCGGAAATTATATCCGGCTGCCAGATAAAAGTTGTTGGTTGGTAGGAAGTCAATACCAAGGGCAATATGATTTAACAATTTCTTTCCGAAATTGTTTGCCGCTGTGGTTGAGGCACTCCAGTGTGTGAGGTCATGTAGGGTAAGGGAAAGCCGGAACGGAGCATGTGACAATCGTTTGCTGAACCCCAGTTGTACATCAACAGGTAATTTCTCATGCCGTTCCTCAAAGGCTTTAAGCTGTCCTCCCAGGTTGCGTGCAACGAGCGAGGCGGAAAAATCGGACTCCTGATGATAGTAGTTTAATCCCAGATCGATGCCGATAGCAAATGAAGAATATTTATCATAGTGGGAGTAAATGAAATTGGTGCGTACACCTCCACTCCAATAATCACTTAAATCATAGGTATAAATACCCGATATAGAGATATCTTTGGCGGAGAAAGTTCCGGTTTCAATATTTTCTTCAGTCGTTTCTTTAAGCTCCCCATAGTCTACATATTGTGCGGTTATTGCCCAGGTGGAACGCTCACCGGCAGTACGTGCAAATGCGGCTCCACCAACGTTGACACCATTCATGTAAAGCATGTAATTCAAGTTGAGAGTCTTATCCGCTACGCAGGAAAGAAGGGCCGGATTCTGGACAGCCATAGTCAAATCATCTTCTATAATAGAAATGTTTTCTCCACCCAATGCTGATGCATGGGCAGAAAAAGGGAGTTTCAGAAATTGAAAGGCGCTGGTTCCGTCTTGTGCACGTAAAACGGAGAAAATCAGGAGTAGTAGCGCCGTTATAAATGACTTTTTCAACATTTCATTTAAAATTATTGCCAAAGATACGGTATTTTTAAAATATCTCGTTACATTTGTGGCACAAAAGCACAGGTGTGCTTTCTGAAGGATAAAAAAAACAAAAATGGGTGCATATTGTCTTAAAAAAGATAGTACGGCTGAACGTTTTGCGGAAAAAGTACTATATTTGCCCAAAATGAGAAACACGTTAAAATAATATTATAATTATGGAAATTAAGAAAACACCTAAAGCAGATTTGGAGAACAAGAAATCGACTTGGATGCTTATTGGTTATGTTATTGTGCTTGCCTTTATGTTTATAGCATTTGAATGGACGAAGCGCGATATCAAGATTGATACAAGCCAGGCGCTTACTGATCTCTATTTTGAAGAAGAAATGGTTCCTATCACTGAACAGGAAGAAAAAGTAGCTCCTCCTCCTCCTGAAGTAGCTCCGATTAACGAAACGTTGGAAATCGTAGCGGATGATGCTGATGTGGAAGAAACAGTTATCGCCTCTTCAGAAGAAACAGGTAAGGCAGTAGAAGTAAAATATGTGCCTGTAACTGTTGTAGAAGAAGAACCGGAAGAACAAACCATTTTTGAGGTTGTAGAACAAATGCCTGAATTCCCGAATGGTGGTATGGCTGGTTTGATGCAATTCTTGAGCAAGAACATCAAATATCCGACTATCGCACAAGAAAACGGTACGCAAGGTCGTGTAACAGTACAGTTCGTTGTTAACAAGGACGGTAGTATTGTAGACGCCAAAGTCATAAGAGGTGTTGACCCGTATCTGGATAAAGAAGCACTTCGTGTGATTGGTACCATGCCGAAATGGAAACCTGGTATGCAGCGCGGTAAACCGGTACGCGTTAAATATACGGTGCCTGTAATGTTTAGATTGCAGTAATACGTTATCTATATAAAAAGGAGGCTGCTTTTGGGCAGCCTCTTTTTATTCCCACTATTCTCCTAAATTTACTATCATTATGTTTACAGCTTCCGAGCTTCTCGAAAATTTTAATTCTCATATTGCTGGCTTACAATTTACGCGTACTCCGAAAGGATTGTATGCTCCGGTAGAATATGTATTATCTATGGGTGGAAAAAGAATTCGCCCGGTGTTAATGTTGCTGGCTTACAATTTGTACAAGGAAGACGTGACCCGTATCTATGCTCCGGCCACAGGTATCGAAGTTTATCATAATTATACCCTTTTGCATGATGATTTGATGGATCGTGCGGATCGCCGTAGAGGAAAAGAAACCGTCCACAAAGTTTGGAATGATAATACTGCTATCCTTTCGGGAGATGCGATGTTGGTGCTTGCTTATCAGTTTATGGCAGAATGTCCTTCGACTTTTCTGAAAGAGGTTATGGATCTTTTCAGTTTGACGGCACTTGAAATTTGTGAAGGCCAGCAAATGGATATGGAGTTTGAGCAGAGGAATGATGTAACTGCAGAAGAATATCTGGAGATGATTCGTCTGAAAACTGCCGTGTTGTTGGCGGCGAGTCTGAAGATTGGAGCTCGTTTGGGGGGCGCTTCGGTAGAAGACGCTGATCGTTTATATGATTTTGGTATGCATATAGGTGTTGCCTTCCAGTTGAAAGATGATTTGCTGGATGTATATGGCAATGCTAAAGTGTTTGGAAAAAATATAGGTGGGGATATTCTCTGTAATAAAAAAACATATATGCTGATTAAAGCATTGGAGCATGCGAATGCGGATCAGCATAACCAGTTGAATAGCTGGATAAACGCAGAGACTTTCCAGCCGGCAGAGAAAATTGCAGCTGTGACGGAACTGTATGACCGGATTGGTGTAAAAGCAGTTTGCGAAAATAAGATATTGGAATATAGCAACCGGGCAATGGAAAGCCTTGCAGCTGTTAGTATTGCAGAAGAAAAAAAAGAAGAACTGAAAAAGATAATAGAAAATTTGATACACAGAGAAGTTTAACTGTACTTTTTTGTAACTATGCCTTATAGAAGATTACCAAATACAGACCAGGCGAGAATACGGGCACTGAAAGCAGTGGTTGCAAAAACTGATACCCATAACCTCTATGATTTGGCAGTTTCTTTAAAGACGTTGACTGAAGCCCGGAATTTCTTGATGAGATTTGAAGCTGCCCAATCGTATTATGCCCAGTGCTTTGAACGTCAGTCGCAAGCAGGGCGTAAGCATCAGGCCAATGTTAAGATGGCTCGTCTGTATATCTCTCATTTCATTCAGGTATTGAACCTGGCTGTTATTCGCTCGGAAGTGCGTGCAGCCCATAAATCTTATTATGGTTTGCCGGCTGATAGTTCAAATGTACCGGATTTATCGACGGAGGCAGCCTTGGTGGAGTGGGGGCGAAAAATTATAGATGGAGAAACCAAGCGGACTTCTCAAGGGGGGATTCCTATTTATAATCCTACTATTGCGAAGGTTAGAGTTCATTATGATATTTTTACAGATAGTTATGATCGACAGAAAAATTTGCAGGCTTTAACTGCCCGTAGTTTAGATTCTCTTTCTGCTATGCGAACTACTGCAGATGAATTGATCTTGGATATATGGAATCAGGTGGAAAAAAAGTTTGAAGATGTTGCTTCCAATGAAAAACGATTGGAATTATGCCGTGATTACGGGCTGATTTATTATTATCGTACTGGTGAGAAACGAATAGAAAAAGTAAACGAATGAGATTGATAGATACACATTCCCATCTTTTTTTGGAGGAGTTTTCAGAGGATTTCCCACAGGTTATTGAGCGTGCACGTGCTGCCGGAGTTACTCATATATTTATGCCCAATATTGACAGTACGACTATTGAAGCAATGCTGTCAGCCTGTAGCGTTTATAAAGGATACTGTTTTCCTATGATTGGTTTGCATCCTACTTCTGTCAATGCCAATTATGAAAAAGAATTGGAAATAGTTGCTCGCGAATTGAAGTTTTCTAAGGAATATGTTGCTATAGGGGAGATCGGCATGGATCTTTATTGGGACAAAACTTACCTGAAAGAGCAGCAAATAGTACTGGATAAACAAGTCAACTGGGCTTTGGAATATGATCTTCCTGTAGTAATCCATTGCCGGGATGCCTTTGATTATATATATAAGGTGCTGGAACCTTACAAAAAGACTCCTTTAAGAGGAATATTTCATAGCTTTACAGGAACGGCAGAAGAAGCCACCCGCGTATTGGAGTTTTCCGATTTCTTCATTGGAATTAATGGTGTGGTTACTTTTAAGAAGTCCCACCTTCCGGAAATTTTGGCAGGAATACCATTAGAAAAGATTGTTCTTGAAACAGATTCTCCTTATCTGACTCCAGTTCCGAATCGTGGTAGGAGGAATGAAAGTGCCTATGTGAAGGATACTTTGATGAAGGTTTCTGAAATTTACGGGATGTCTCCTGAGGCTGTTGGAGACGTTACTTCGGAAAACGCTTTAAAAGTGTTTGGAATGCTCAAATAACATCGGAAAGATTTTAAAGTTTATTAATTTTGAGATTTTATTAAAGATAAAACGGGGAGAATGAAGGGCAAGAACGAAAAAAAGAATACATTTGTAGCTGAAAACGCTTGTGGTTCGCATTTTTTTTGTAATTTGCAGCCGTTTTTGAAAGAGGCCTCTATTGGAGAGATGCTCGAGTGGTTGAAGAGGCACGCCTGGAAAGCGTGTATACCTCTAAAGGGTATCCGGGGTTCGAATCCCCGTCTCTCCGCAGGATGAAAGAAAAAACAAAAACAATAAATGAATATAATAAACAAATTAATTAATTAATCTTAAAAATTAGACACACAATGAAAAAGTTATTTGCAATTGTTGCTGTGATGGGAGTCTTAACATTTGGCTCAACTCAACTTGCTCAGGCTCAAGATGCTCCTGCAGCGGAACAAACAGAACAAGCTGCTCCTGCAGCTCAGGCGGCTCCTGCCGGTGATGCTACTGTAGAAGCAGAAGAAGGCGGTATTCACAAGGAAATTAAAACTAAGTTTATTGAAGGTACTGCATCTTTCATGAGTTTGGTTGCTATTGCTTTGGTTATCGGTCTTGCATTCTGTATTGAACGTATCATTTATTTGAGCTTAGCTGAAATCAACACAAAGAAGTTCTTGGCTGCTATTGAAGCTGCTTTGGAAAAAGGCGACGTAGAAGCTGCTAAAGACATCGCACGTAGTACAAGAGGTCCTATCGCTTCTATTTATTACCAAGGCTTATTGAGAATCGATCAAGGTCTTGACGTAGTTGAGAAGTCAGTCGTATCTTATGGTGGTGTACAAGCTGGTTATCTGGAAAAAGGTTGTTCTTGGATTACGCTGTTCATCGCAATGGCTCCGTCTTTGGGATTCTTGGGTACTGTAATCGGTATGGTGCAGGCATTTGATAAGATCCAACAAGTAGGTGATATTTCTCCGACGGTTGTAGCAGGTGGTATGAAAGTTGCCTTGATTACAACTATCTTCGGTTTGATCGTTGCTTTGATTCTGCAGGTATTCTATAACTATATCCTGTCTAAGATTGAGGCTTTGACCAGCGAAATGGAAGACTCTTCTATCACTCTGTTGGACATGGTTATCAAATATAACTTGAAATACAAAAAATAAGAGAAATGGCTAAATTATCATATAGAGTATCATATTATGTACTGTATGTTTTGTTCGCTGCTATTTTAGTGGTATTGGGCTTATTCTACTTTGGTGGAGATGCTCAGGGCGATGCAAAACTGATAGGTGTTGACCCCGAAATGTGGCAACCTGCACAGACAGATAGTCTGCTATACTTAATGTATGGTTTGTTTGTTTTGACTGTTATTGCAATGGTAGCTGGTTTTATTTTGCAGTTTGGTAGCGCATTAAAAGATAATCCTGTAAAAGCTCTGAAATCACTGGTAGGTGTTA
Source organism: Bacteroides timonensis (assembly GCF_000513195.1). GTDB lineage: Bacteria > Bacteroidota > Bacteroidia > Bacteroidales > Bacteroidaceae > Bacteroides > Bacteroides timonensis. The sequence continues at coordinate 11,714 of NZ_CBVI010000150.1, forward strand.
TTTTACTGGTTATTGTAATGATCGTTGCTTGGTCTATGGGTAGTGGAGAACAGATGAATATACCAGGTTATAGTGGAACAGATAATGTTCCGTTCTGGTTGAAGGTTACTGACATGTTCCTGTATACTATTTATTTCTTACTGGGAGCAACGGTTCTTGCAATGCTTTTCAGTAGTATTAAAAAGAAATTATCATAATCGATTGAGGGAACTCAATCTAATGGAGTAATTACAATGGCAAAAGGAAAAAGAAAAGTTCCTGATATAAACTCAAGTTCTACAGCGGATATCGCTTTCCTATTGTTAATCTTCTTCTTGATTACGACTTCTATGGATACGGACCGTGGTTTGGCAAGACGTTTGCCGCCACCACCCGAACAAGACCAAAAGAAGGACGATTCGGATAAGGTTAAGGAGCGTAACGTAATGACAGTCTTCCTGAACATGAACGACCAGTTGATGTGTAGTGGAGAATATGTTAGTATAGATCAGTTGAGAGATAAAGCAAAAGAATTCATTGCCAACCCGTATAATGATGAGTCTAAACCGGAAAAGCATGCGAAAGACATTCCTTTCTTCGGGACTATGCAGATTACGGAAAAGCATGTAGTTTCTTTGCGTTGTGACCGTGGTTCTTCCTATAAAGCATACTTAGCAGTTCAGAACGAATTGGTAGCTGCTTATAATGAGTTGAGAGATGAATTAGCTCAGGAAAAATTTGGAAAGAACTATGCAGCTTTGGGCGAAGACGAGCAAAAAGCAATTCGTGATGTATATCCTCAGAAGATCTCTGAGGCAGAACCTAAAAAGTACGGAGAAAAGAAGTAATGGGAAAATTTAATAAGACTGGTAAACGCGAAATGCCTGCGTTGAATACTTCTTCTCTGCCTGACCTTATCTTTACTTTGTTGTTCTTCTTTATGATTGTAACAACAATGCGTGAGGTAACATTAAAGGTTGAGTTTAAGGTTCCGCAAGCTACTGAGTTGGAAAAACTGGAAAAGAAATCTTTGGTTACGTTTATCTATGTAGGAAAGCCTACAGCTGAGTTCCGTAAGAAACTGGGTAATGAAAGTCGTATCCAATTGAACGACAGCTATGCTGAAGTTGCTGAAATCCAAGATTATATTATTGGTGAACGTGCCAGTATGAAGGAAGAAGATCAACCGCAGATGACTGTTTCTTTGAAAGTAGACCAAGATACGAAAATGGGTATCGTAACAGATATCAAAGAAGCTCTTCGTAAAGCTTATGCATTGAAACTTAACTATTCTGCGCAGCCGCGTCAGTAAGAAGTTAAATCAAACTATATAAATAAAGGGTGCTTATTTGAATAGGCACCCTTTATTTTTTATTTTTGTACGTTATATACTTCCCGATATATAGAGTTTTTTACTGTTTCAAAATCCCTTTCACACTCTAAATTTCCGTGTGCCATAAGTAGCATGGGTAAATAATCATCCCCGGGTCTGTATGGAGGCTGAAGATATGGTTTCTCCCAAAGAGCAAATCCTTGGCGCTTGTAGAAATTAATACGCCTTTGGGCCATTTCTTCTTCCGGCATTTCCACTTCCAGAACAATAGGATGTTGAAGCAACTCGCATAAATGATTTAAAACGTTCTTTCCATGTCCACCATTACGCTGGGCCGGATCAACAGCAAAGTGTTCTACGTAATAGAATTTGCCGAAATCCCAATAGGTAATGAATCCTACAGGAGTATCATGGTGGAAAATAATATTGTTATAGAAATGAGGTTTGCTATCAGTGTACAGGCGCAGTTCTTCTAACGGTCGGTATTCTTCAGGCGGGAAGGCGGCGGTTATTAACTGTTCCATGTACTCATACAAAAATCCATCAGCGGTGCTGATACGTTGAAGTCTGATCATAATGTTGGTCTTTAAAGTTTAGTTTCTCTTATTATTTGGTATAAAAATCAATGAGTCTTTGCAGTGATCGTTGGCATACCGGGCAGAATGTTGAATATTCATTGGTGCGCATACGGCAGTTATCAGCGGGACGGAATATGCCTTTGGCTGAATATCCACCTCCTTCATATACTCCTACCGGATACTTTGCCTGTTCGTTGACAGGGGTAGGAATAGGAGTACCTTTAATGAGCATGTCTTCCCATTTAGAAGCGAAATCGATACGGGTACTTATGTTTTGTTCCCAAGGTTCTATATCCAATGGGTAGGTATCTGTCATGACATCATCGTTGTAGAAATATTCATCGGCCAACCCTCCGAAACTGTGTCCGAACTCGTGTACAACTACCGGGCGGAACATTGGGTGATGAGCTGTAGTCAGGGTATAAGCATTATAGATGCCACCACCTCCATACTCTTCAGTATTGGCAAGAATAATAATGTGTTCATATGGTATTCCGGCCAAAGCATCGTGTATGGATTTGACACGACGGGTAGTTAGATAACGGTCAGAATAGAATGTACTGAAATGGGAATTAAAGGCTGTATGTTTCCATTCTCCCAAACGGGGAACACTCACCCCTGTGTCATCAGATGGGCTGGCAACAGCTACAATATTGAAGCGATCTTTCATACTCTTGAACGGTTCGTGTGCGAATAGGCTTTCACAGGCGATTTCCGCATCCTGATAGAATACGTTCATCTCTGCAGGAGTATATCCTTCGGCAAGAATGGCCACGTCAATGCACTTGTCAGTTTCACCATTCTTTAGCAGATATTTATGTGGAGTGATGTGTGCAGTTCCTTTCTGATGAATAAGTATATCATTAGGGCGTACAGTGTGCGTCAGATGTGTACGCACTTCTTTTCTCGGGCTTAACAGGGTGATCTCTATTTCCACAGGACGGAGCGGGTAGGGTAGTAGGAAGGTATTTTCAAATCCTTTGGTGACAGCTTTGGCTTCGTCCGTTTCCAGCCACTCTTGAAAGAGGGAAGAGAAAGAAGTAGTATAGATTGTCTTTCCACTTTCCAAATCCTTCATGATGATTTGTCCATTACCTTGCAAAGGTAATTCAGCTAAATGATGACGCCTTCCGGCCCATGATGGAAGTACGGACAGTTCATCCAGACATACATTCTGGCGGGCAGCATTTCCTGTAAAGATATAATCAATACGCAATGTTTTATCGGCAAAATACTCAGTATAGTTTTGCGCATGACCTATTGTAACCATCAGTAAGCACAATGCAAGTACAAGATATTTTTTCATAACAATCTAATTTTGTAGTTATAGGCAAAGATAATGCAAATTGAGCGCAGAACTTTCATGCTCGCATGAAAAGTTATGCCGAGATGCAGCTTATCTTCTTTTCACCCTGTTTATCGTAACTGTGGGTTTATTCATTTTTTAGCAAGAAAAGTAATAAATCGTATTTTTATTGGGAAAAATTTCGCTAACTTTGCACATTATCGTATGAGAATACGGTGAAGCAATCGTTATTTATTAATCATAAAATTAGAAATGGGACATCATCAATTGGATACTTTAGACGAGCAAATACTGAAATTGATTGCAGATAATGCCCGTATTCCTTTCCTGGAAGTGGCGAGAGCTTGCAATGTTTCCGGTGCAGCCATACATCAACGCATACAAAAATTGACGAATTTAGGTATCTTGAAAGGTTCGGAGTACGTCATCGATCCGGAAAAAATCGGTTATGAGACTTGTGCCTATATTGGCATTTATCTGAAAGATCCGGAATCTTTTGACGCAGTGACAAAGGCACTTGAAGCTATTCCCGAAGTTGTGGAATGTCACTTTACGACGGGTAAATATGATATGTTTATTAAACTTTACGCACGCAATAATCATCATTTGCTGAGCATTATCCACGATAAATTACAGCCGTTGGGGTTAGCGCGCACAGAAACACTAATATCCTTCCATGAAGCCATAAAACGGCAGATGCCAATCATGGTGGAGGTGGATGAAGATTAGGAATTACTTACGGATATAATCCACAAATGCATAGGGGCAGGGATGTTTCTCGTCAACAAGATGAGATTCCCTGCTTTTTTCATGCCATATTGCGGACTCTACAGCAGGGAAGTAAGCATCTACCTGAGGTGCTTCTGCATCGATTTCCGTCAGGCAAAGCATGTCTGCCAATGGCATTGCCTGTTTATATACACTTGCTCCGCCGATAATATATACTTGTTCCTCAGGTTGACAGCTTTGCAAAGCTGCTTCGAGGGTAGGGAATACTTCTGCACCGGGGCATTGAGTTGCAAGATTGGATGAAAGCACCACATTCCTTCGGTTGGGCAGTGCGCCTTTAGGCAGGGACTCGAATGTTTCTCTTCCCATGATGATGGTGTTTCCTGTGGTCAATGCCTTGAAACGTTTTAAATCATTGGGAAGCCAGAATAACAATTTATTTTGGAAACCGATTCCTAAGTTGCGGTCTACGGCGGCGATGATACTAATCATGATTGGATGTATGATTTGTTAAACAGAAACTTTACCTGCTATATGCGGATGTGGATCGTAATTTACCAATTCGAAATCTTCATATTGGAAGTCGAAGATGCTCTTCACGTCCGGGTTTATCTTCATTTGCGGCAACGGACGTGGTTCGCGGGAAAGTTGCAGTTTGACCTGCTCCAGATGATTCAGATAAATATGCGCATCACCGAGCGTATGAATGAAATCCCCTGCTTTCAGCCCGGTCACTTGTGCCATCATCTGCAACAGTAGGGCATAAGATGCAATGTTGAAAGGTACACCGAGGAAAATATCCGCACTTCGTTGATAGAGTTGGAGGCTCAACCGTCCGTTTGCCACATAGAATTGAAAGAAAGCATGACAGGGAGGAAGATTCATGTTGCTAATATCTCCCACATTCCAAGCGCTGACAATGATGCGGCGGGAATCCGGATTATGAAGAATTGTTTCTACAGCCTCACTGATCTGATCGATGGAACCACCTTTGTAGTCAGGCCAGGAACGCCATTGATAACCGTAAATATGTCCCAGATCACCATTATCATCCGCCCATTCGTTCCAAATGCGAACACCATGATCTTGCAGATACTTGGCATTGGTATCTCCATTCAGGAACCATAGCAATTCATATATAATCGATTTCAGATGCAGTTTTTTGGTGGTGAGGCAGGGAAAGCCATCATCCATATTGAAGCGCATTTGATGTCCGAATACGCTGATTGTACCGGTTCCGGTACGGTCTTCCTTGTGTACGCCCTCGGTTAATACCCGATTGAGCAAGTCTAAATATTGTTTCATGATTGCAGATTACGAATTATAAACAACAAAAGGGACAATCTTTTTTGCCTCGCCAAAGGTAACTAAACTTCGGCAGATAGCATAGAATAATTCTTAATTAAAAATTAGAGGAACGGCGGTATAATTAAAGGAACGGTGTCATTAAGTTACCCACCCAACCTACAAACTTCTTCCATCCTGAACGCTTTTTCCAAACTTCGGGAGTCAATAGCGTACTATTCTTTTTATCCCGTTCAAACATATCATTCAACTGGTGAGTGATTGTAGGATCGAAAATAAACGCATTCGTTTCAAAGTCATATCGCAGACTGCGGCTATTCAGATTGGCCGTACCCACAGTACAGAAATTCCGGTCTACCATCATAATCTTGGAATGGTGGAAGCCTCCGTTAAAGAGATAAACTTTTGCCCCTTTCTTCATCAGCTTGTGTACGATATAGAAAGATGCTTCCGGGGTGAAAGGAATATCAGAAACGGCAGGTATCATGATTTCCACTTCAGTACCTTTTTTTAATGCATATTTAATGGCCTTCCGGATGGATTTGGTTGGTACAAAGTAGGGGTTCACAATCTGTATGCTATGTTGCGCTGCTCCAATGGATGCTGCATAAGCGTGACTGATGGAGCGGGGAGTTTCCCTTGGTGTACGGTCTACTATGGCTATTTCTTCGGCTATACTGTCGGGGAGTTGCGGTATATCCGGAAAGTAAACGGGGCCTCCGACGTGCTGTTTAGTCTCCTGGTTCCACATAGTGAGGAAGATACCTTGCAGATAGCGCACTGCATCTCCTTCGATACGCATGTGCATGTCGTGCCATTGACCGATTTTGGGCAGTCCCGTGATGTAATAGTCGGCTATATTCATACCACCGGTATATCCTATTTTGCCGTCAATCACTACGATTTTCCTATGATCGCGATGCATGGCATGATTGATCCATGGGAAGGTGATCGGGTCAAATTTCACTATTTCAATGCCCCGGTCACGAATTGCTTTCAGGTGATGTTTCTTTAATGGTTTATTATTAGACCAGTTACCGAAAGCATCGAAGAGAGCACGGACTTCCACACCTTCCTGTACTTTTTCAGCCAGTAAGTCGAACAGGGCATTGGCTATGGAGTCATTGCGGAAATTGAAGTATTCCAGATGAATGTGATGTTTGGCGTGGCGTATTTCTTCGAAGAGATCCAGAAACTTCTCCCGTCCGCTCATCAGAAGCTTTACTTCATTGTTGGCGGTAACCGGAATGCCTTGTTGTTGTAGATAATGCATCACGAGCGAGTCACTGGTAGCAACTTGCGCGTGAATATTTCCTATAAATAATGCAGATGATAATATGATGAATAATATTTTCCTCAAAACTTCTTACGCTTAGTTAGTTTTCTAATTGAGTCGGCAAAGATACAATTTATTGATGAGAAATGTTTGCTCAGTTAAAAAAAATTAGCCCTTGACCTGCAAAATGCAGGCAAGGGCTAATTAAATTATTGTAAGGGCAAACGGATTTATTGCAAGAATAAATGAGCTTTATGCTAAAGAACAAATCTTGCGATATCCTAAGTAGGCAAGTACTACTGCCGCTATGATCAGTGATTTGGGATCAAGTTCCGCTGCACCGCTTTGTACGGCACTGGTGAAAGTCTCGCGTAAGGCACCCAGCACCAGTTGCAAACCGTCGAGAACAAAGAACAACACTACGGCAAGCGTAAAACAGAACAAGCTCCACAACTGCGAAATCCGGTAATACCGGTCGGGCAGGTGGTGCATCACGCGACGGCTGAAGCCGTTATCTTCTATCTCTTTCCGATTGTCAGAGAAGAATTGCTGCAAAAGTTTATCATCAGTTGTTTCCGTCATAACCATTTTGTTTTAAGTAGGTAGCCATTTTTTCTTTTGCCCGCGAGAGGTGGCTTTTGACTGTTCCCGCCGGGCATCCCGTGATACCTGCAATCTTTTCGATGCTCTGATCTTCCATGTAGAACAAGGTGATACAGGTTCGTTCCATTTCTTTTAGTGTCGCCAGTGCCCGGTAAACGTCCATCTGTTGTCCTACGTCATCCTGGTTGGTATTCCAGCGGGTATCCACTTCTCGGGTGTCGAGGTCGGCTGTATCCTTCCGACTGCGAAGATAATCATAAAATACATTATACGCAATGCGGTAGAGCCAAGTGGAGAAGTTGGATAAGTTTTTGAATGAAGCCAGGTTGGTGTAGGCTTTGATAAACGTGTCCTGCGCCAGGTCGTCACTCAATTCGTTGTCGCCGCAAGTCAGGTTGAGGAAGAACCGTCGCACGGGCGACTGGTACTTTTTCACCAACTGGTCGAAGGCCCTGGTGTTGCGAAACACCACGACCTGCGCGACTAACGATATATCGTTGAGCTGGCTCATCTCTCCCGGTTGTCCTTTTTATTAGAGTCTTGCGTATAATAGATAACTAATTGTCCGAATCCGGTGAACATGATCAGCAGTCCGACACAACCTACTCCAAAGTTCTCGGTAATGGCCCAGAGGAAGATGAACAATCCGATGCCGATGAAGATGTTTTTGATACCTTTGGTACGGATATCTTCTGTTTTCTCCGCATTCTTGAAGAAGTCTTCAGGCAGTTGTTGACCGCTCGAAAGTGCTTGTTCTGCAAGGCGGTATTTGGCTTTTCGATTTTTGTAATTGAAGAAGAATACCGTAAAGACGATGAGTAGCGGCAGACCGAAGATGAAGACGATGGCAGTAACTGAAATGATGGTTTCAGAGGTTTTTCCACCTAAATCGAAGTCCCAGTTCCAACCACTGCCGTTGTGGTGTTTCCATCCTTTATCGCTTTTGCTGTCTGAACCACTGCCTTCGTAGGTCATGATGCTGAGCGTATCGGTTACTGTCTTTCCGTCGATGGTAGTATCGCGCAATTCAATCACGCGTTTTTTGTTCCCCAGACTGTCGTTTTCTGTAACCGTTCTGTTTTTTGCCTGTACCAGTGAACATAATGTCATGGCGGCGATGAGTGCTAAAATTATCCGTTTCATAATCATATTTTGTTTTATCTTTTATTGTTTCTTTGTGTGTTAGACGTATCATGTCAGTTAGAAAGTTGCAAAGAGACGATATTTTTTTTAGAAAATCGATACTATGCGGCATTATTTATTAGGATATTCAGCTTACGGGGGGATATATCCGTTGCTTAAAGGAGGCTGGTATTTTCGTTGAAACAAGCTATTGGCGGAGTTGCAAGAAACTAATATCTGATGTGCTACCAACTAATATCTTGGATACTAGAAAATATTCTTACTATAAATATATAGGTTTCTTACAACAATTATAGAAGTTTCTTACATTAATTATAATAGTATATTACAACAGTTATTGTAAGAATAATAATTAGGCAACGAGTTATTAGTTGGATGCGGTGCGGAGATTAGTTGTTAGGAGAGCAGGGATTAGTTTGTAGGCAGATTCTTTTTCCATTTGCGGGATTTATTTAATCATTATATAGCGTCTCGGGCTTCTTGTACTAATAAGATATAGGTATTTTGGGAGTAAATCCGGTTAAAACAACTAAATGCGGTTGCTTCTTATTGTAATTAGTGTTACTTTCGCAAATCTATATTAAAACGCTTTTTGGAGAAGTTACGGAATATATTGAAATGGTTCCTTCCTTTATTATTTATCGCATATTTAGGAGGTATTACACTGTTTACTCACTCGCATGTGGTAAATGGGGTAATTATTGTACATTCCCACCCGTTCAAAGGTGAACATAGCCATACGGAAGCGCAGGTTGAAACGATATTCTTCCTTTCTTCTTTTGTAGCTTCTTCTCTACCTGCTATTCTTTTTGCCGCATCGGCTTTCCTTATTTTATTGCGTGTACTGAGTGTTCCGGCTGTAGAACATACCAAGTGCGTGCGAGTTCGTTGCGGCATCAGTCTGCGTGCACCACCTGTAGTTCATTGACAATAGGAATTCCCCTTATTAAAAAATCCATTAAAAATTAGAACTACATGAAAAAATATATCTTTTTCGTGGTGGGAGTGATGTGTACATTGCTCTCCCACACCGCTTATGCAATTGATTTAAATAAATCTGACGCCAATATCATTGGCCACGTATTAGAGAAAAAAACAGGAGAACACCTTCCTTATATGACAGTAGCCCTGAAAGGGACCACTATCGGAACTATGACCGATGGTACCGGACATTATTTTCTGAAGAACCTTCCGGAAGGTGAGTTCATACTCTCCGTCAGTGCCGTAGGTTATAAACCACAAGAACGAAAAGTAACCCTTAAACGAGGCAAGACGCTGGAAGAAAACTTCGAACTGGAAGAAGATATGGTAGCCCTGGATGGCGTAGTTGTTACAGCCAATCGTAATGAAACCGCTCGCCGACTGGCACCTACCTTGGTAAAAGTCGTTACTCCGAAACTATTCGACATGACCAATTCGCATACCTTGTCGCAAGGTCTCGTCTTCCAGCCGGGCGTGCGTGTAGAAAACGATTGCCAGAATTGTGGCTACTCACAGGTACGTATCAATGGTATGGATGGGAAATATACACAGATACTGATTGATTCCCGTCCTATCTTTTCTGCACTGGCAGGTGTCTACGGTTTGGAGCAGATTCCCGCTAATATGATAGAGCGTGTGGAAGTGGTACGTGGAGGTGGCTCGGCTCTTTTCGGCTCTTCGGCCATTGCCGGAACAGTGAATATCATCACGAAAGAACCTCTCCGCAACTCCGGTTCGTTTGCCCACTCTATCTCTAATTTCGATGGTTCCGGTTCGTTTGACAATAATACCACGCTTAACCTTTCCCTGGTATCTTCGGATAACAAAATGGGAGCTTACATCTACGGGCAGAACCGCCACCGTTCGGCATGGGATTCCAATGGTGACGGCTTCTCCGAATTACCCAAATTGAAGAACCAGACAGTAGGCGTGAACGCTTATTACAGGCTGAGTCCCTATTCCAAGCTGAATCTAGAATATCATCACATGGAAGAGTTCCGTCGTGGCGGTAACCGCTTTGATCTGCCGCCTCACATTGCCGAAGATGCCAATCTGAATGGTTCCGGTGAACCCGGACTGGTGGAGCAGATCGAACATTCCATCAATACGGGCGGTTTGAAGTTCAGTGCCTTCTCCAAAGATCAGAAGCATGCGTTCAATGCATACGCCTCTGCCCAGCATATCGTGCGCGACAGTTATTACAGTGCCTATGGGCATACCACCGATTTCACCGGCGTATTGGGCGCCCAGTATATCTATCATTTTGATAAGCTCTTTTTCATGCCTTCCGACTTGACGGGTGGGGTGGAATTTAATCATGATAATCTGGACGACAAAGCAACGGATATGCAAAAATACCGGGATGCCGCTTTGGCGGAAGATCCCACTGCAACAGGAGACCGTCTGCAACAGTTGATTGATAAATATACACCCGATCCCTTGAAACAGATTGTGAACATTGCGAGCGCCTATGTGCAGAATGAATGGAAAAGCGAGCAGTGGAGTTTTCTGATAGGCGGACGTCTGGACTAGAATAGCATTATGAGCAAAGCCATTTTCAGTCCCCGTGCCAATATCCGCTACAATCCTACGCAGGACATAAATATCCGTTTCAGTTATGCCGAAGGCTTCCGTGCTCCGCAGGCTTTCGACGAAGACTTACATATTAGTAATGTGGGAGGCGAGTTGATCTCCATCGTTCGTGTTAAGGATCTGAAAGAAGAACGTTCGCGCAGCGTGAACGCTTCGATGGACTGGTATCATTACTTCGGTGATTTCCAGGCAAATTTGCTGATAGAAGGTTTCTTCACGAAACTCTCCGATCCGTTTGTACTGACAGCACCGGTAGAAGATCCGAACGGTAGCGGATATCTGATACAAACCCGTGTCAACGGTTCCGGTGCAAAGGTGTATGGTGGTACATTGGAAGGAAAGATCGCTTGGCGTGATAAAATCCAGTTGCAGGCGGGACTGACCGTGCAACGCAGTCTGTACGATTCTCCCGAGGAGTGGAGTGCAGACAAGGAACATTTGTCGGATGAAGAACGCCATAGCGACCGGATATTGCGTACCCCCGATGTTTATGGTTACTTTACTGCCACTTTCAATCCTGCAAAAGCATTGTCGGTAGCCCTGAACGGTAATTATACCGGGCGAATGTATGTGCCTCATCTGATGTCCGAAGTGGATGGTACGGCAGACCTGTTGGTGAAAAGCCCGGATTTCTTCGAACTGGGTGCCAAGGTAGCTTATGATATAGATTTTTCCGGCATGTGCCTGCAATTCAATGTGGGAGTACAGAATATCTTCAACTCCTATCAGAAAGATTTTGATAAAGGAGCCACCCGCGATTCCGGTTACATTTATGGTCCGGGAGCGCCTCGTTCCTACTTTGCGGGAGTCAAGCTTAGTTTTTAGTGCCCGGCGGGTTTGCCTTGTATTGCCTTTTTATGTTACCTTTGAGGAAGATAAGCTGCATCTCAGCATAACTTTTTCATGCAAGCATGAAAGTTATGCATTCGATTTGCATTACCTTTGCGGAAATAATAACAAACAATTTGGCACATGGACTTACCCGTATCTTTTGCAGACCGTACACGTTCCCTCCTGGGAAATGAAGAATATAATAAACTGACTGACGCTCTGAATGACGAGCAGTCTGTAAGTATCCGGCTGAATGAAGAAAAACTACCCAATTCTTCATTCAGTCTTTTTCATACCTCTTCCGGGCGTGTGCCCTGGTCTTCCACGGGATTTTATCTCAACCGTCGGTTGACGTTTACCTTCGATCCGTTGTTTCATGCCGGATGTTACTATGTGCAGGAGGCATCTTCCATGTTTGTGGAGCAAGTATTAAAGCAATATATAGGTGAAACGCCTTCCGTGATGCTTGACCTTTGCGCCGCTCCCGGTGGAAAATCTACCCATGCCCGCAGTATATTGCCTGCAGGCAGCCTGTTGGTAGCAAACGAAGTAATTCGTAACCGTTCGCAAATCCTGGCGGAGAATCTGACGAAGTGGGGGCATCCCGGTGTGGTGGTCACCAATAACGATCCGGCAGACTTCGCTGATCTGGAAGACTTCTTCGATGTCATACTGACCGATGTTCCCTGTTCCGGTGAAGGCATGTTCCGTAAAGATCCCGTTGCCGTCAGCGAGTGGAGTCCGGAGAATGTGGAAATCTGCTGGCAACGTCAACGACGTATCATCTCCGATATATGGCCCAGTCTGAAATCCGGCGGATTGCTTATCTATAGCACTTGCACGTATAATACGCAGGAAGATGAAGAAAATATCCGCTGGATGCGTGATGAATTCGGTGCAGAGATACTTCCGGTAGATGCTCCGACAGCGTGGAACATTACCGGAAACTTGCTTGCTGGTGAAGATTTTCCTGTATATCGTTTTCTGCCTCACCGTACAAAGGGTGAAGGTTTTTTCCTTGCCGTACTTCGTAAACCGGAAGGAGAGACGGTACAAATCCGTTACAAATCCACTGTTTCCCAAGGAAAGAAGAAGGCTGGTGCCTCAGCGTCTAAAGCTAATGCCGGAGCATCTAAGGAACAATTATTGGCCGCCCGTGCCTGGCTCCTTTCGGCAGACGACTATGAGATTTCCGCAAATGGAATGAATATTGCGGCTTTCCCTAAAGAATATATATCCGAATTATCCGTCCTCCAACAATCTCTTCGTGTCATTCAGGCAGGCGTAACCCTTGCCGAAGTGAAAGGAAAGGACCTGATTCCCAATCATGCCCTTGCTATGAGTACTGTGCAGGCTTCCGATGTTTTTCCTCGTGAAGAAATTTCGTATGAACAGGCTATCGCCTATTTGCGTAAGGAAGCCATTGTGCTTCCCGGTACTGCTCCACGCGGTTATGTGCTGTTGACGTATAAGGATGTTCCTTTAGGTTTTGTGAAGAATATCGGTAACCGGGCTAATAATCTTTATCCGCAGGAGTGGCGTATCCGAAGTGGATACTTGCCGGATGAGATACTGGTGATGAACCATTTATGAAGTGAATCCAGGCATAGTCAAGATTCTTGTTATAGGATATAAGATTGCTTGTTTCAGGTCATAGCATTGCTTGTTATAAGTCATAAGATTACTTGTTATAGGTTATAAGATTGCTTGTTATTATTTCATGGTGATATGTTGTGGCTCGGACAGATAGCGTCATGTTTCATCTTTCAGCCGTAATACCCTTCCAATGGGCATTATACAACCAAAACTGAAGGACTGAAACTAAAAAACTTAAACTTTAGTTGAGCATGCATTTTCCGGATGATTTTTTTCTGCTTCTTTGTAAGATAATAGAAAAACATCATCTTTTCAGTTTACAAGAAGTTTGGAGTTTGTATTCTTTTGATAATCGGAAATAAAGCGTTAGTTGAAATCAGTGCGTTTGTATATAAATATCATTGCTTTTGTCAGACATTGGCAAGTAGTTGTTCGAAAGAGTGGAATTTGTATTCCTTTTCTTTATGCAGTCTGAAATCTTCGGCAGACAATACCTGTAAGTATGGCAAATCAACTGTCCCTGACGTAGAAATGGGAGAACAAGCATAGCCATGACGGTTAAGTGCATTTGTTGTCCAATGCAGCAATACTTCATCATTGGCTTCCACAATGATACAGCGGTGACTATCTACCTTGGGATAATATACCCCGTGTGCATAATCAAACCGGATATCGTTGCGGGAAAACAAGCCGTCCATCCGGTGACTTAGAATCATATCTTCCGTTACTCCACATTGCAGTCCGTTTTCTTTTGAAAGTAACCAAAGTTTATCTGCCAGTACCAATGCCTGCTCTATGTCATGGGTGGAAAGCAGGATCGCTTTCTTTTGTTCCACTGCCAGGCGATGAAGCAAAGTCATAATTTCGATGCGACTCACTACATCCAGGAAAGCTGTCGGTTCATCCAGCAGAATGAGCGGACATTCCTGTACCAATGCTTTGGCAATCATGACCTTCTGTCGTTCCCCATCTGATAGCTCTGCAGTATAACTGTGGGCTTTATGACTGATGCTTACAGCTTCCAGAGCCTCTTCAATGATGGAGTGATCCGTTTTGTTCAATCTGCCGAAGAACCCCGTATGAGGTTGTCGTCCCAGAGCTACCAACTCATATACAGTCAGTCCGCCTGTTTGTGTTTTGTCTGTTAGTACTACTCCGATGGTACGTGAACGTTCTTTTTCGGAATAGGCAGACAATGGCTTTTCCTGTACAAATAATTCTCCTGACAAGGCCGGTTGCGAAGCAGCCAAAGTGCGGAGCAGAGTTGATTTACCGGTTCCGTTAGCTCCCAGCAGGCAGGTCAGTTCTCCGGGATAAAGCCGGAAGGAGAGATGTTCATGTATCCGTTTCTCTTGCTTTCCCTGGCGGTAGCCGATGCATAAATCGTTTGCGGTGATAACAGCTTTCTCCATCAGTTGAAGTATTGTATTTTACGTTGGTTGACAATGACATAAATGATAACAGGCGCACCCAGCACAGGGGTTACCGCATTGAGAGGAATAATACCTGCTTCCCCCGGAAGGATGCAGATCAGATTGCAGAGCAAGGCAATTACACCACCTGTCAGCAAAGTGACGGGGAGCAGTGAATTGTGATTGGACGTGCCCAGCATCAGGCGGGAGATATGTGGAACGGCCAGACCGATGAAAGCAACAGGTCCGCAGAAGGCGGTAGTGACGGCTGTCAGTAGTCCGGTGGCAATCAGTAACAGATTTCTTGTGCGACGGATGTTTACTCCTAAGTTTTCAGCATAGCGAGTACCCAACAGCAAGGCATTCAAGGGTTTGATAAGCAGGATGGAAAGTAACAAACCTGCCAGACAGAAAATGGAGAAATAGGGTAGTTGTTGCAATGAGACACCTCCGAAGTTCCCCATACCCCAAATCATATAAGAATGTACTCCTTCGGCTGTTGCGAAGAAGTTGAGCAATGAAATGGCGGAAGAAGTGATATAGCCGATCATGATACCTGTAATCAGCAACATGATATTGCTTTTTATCAGTGTAGAAAAGAAAAGGATAAGTCCCATTACCACCATCGATCCGATGAAAGCTCCCAGTATCACCGAGAAGAAACCGGACAAGGTGAATATACCCGTTGCAATGCTTCCACCACCAGCCAACATTACGAGTGCCACGCCAAGGCTTGCCCCTGAATTTATTCCTAAAATGGACGGACCTGCCAGCGGATTATTGAAAGCTGTTTGCAGCATCAACCCCGAAGCCGCCAATGCCGCACCACATAGCAGTGCTGTGACAGCCTGCGGCAGGCGCGACTCCCAGATAATAAAACTCCAACTGGCTTTCTCAGCTTCATTGCCCGCTAGAATATCCCATACCGCTCCGGCAGGAATGCTGATCGAGCCAAACCAGAGATTAGCGGTCATCAATAGGAGAATGAGAACCGACAGTATTATGCCATATATAGATCCTTTGCCTTTCAAACCATTAAATTTTATTCTGCTAATTTACTATAATATTTCAATTCATATCCTTCCAGCATCGAAGGATGGAAGATTTTTATTAAATCTTTCAATAACCAGTCCGGCCGGAAAGGCGTTTCTTCATAAAAAGGAACCCGGTTGGTATTACATCCGTAGATATTCCGTTCTTTGAAGGCGCGGAAACCGGCGTAAGGGGCAAACTCTTTTTCCAGTTCACTATAGGTCTTATCTGCAGGCTGGTTGTAGCGTATCAGCCAGAAATCCGCCTGTTGACCTTTCTCAAAGATAACTTCGAAAGGATAGGGGAGTGAGCCGCTATGTGTATCTTCTCTGAAAATATAGTTGGCACCTGCATCAGAGTATAGTTTGGCGATGGTACTGTTACCACCCGGAGTGTACCAAGTAGAGCTTGTTTTCAAATCACACATCACGGAGGGAGCAAAGGAGATGGGCTTTACTAATTCCTGCAAATCCTTATAGCTTCTTTCTACCGAAGCAAACATAGCGTCTGCTTCCGCTTTCTTGCCAAATAATAAACCGTAGAAACGCATCCATTCGGCACGTCCCAATGAAGAGGTTTCCATATAGTCGGCACATTCAATGATGGGTACATCCAGTTTCTCTACACGCCCGTATCCACCGCTGTTTTCAAAAGGAGAAAGGAGAATGGCATCGGGGTGCAGGTCTATGATTTTTTCGATATTGGGGTTCATGCCATCACCTACATCGGTGATGGTTCCGTTTCGGCATCCTTCCTCGATTTCCGGTAGTTTGATGTACTTCAGGTCGCATACGCCACTGATACTATTTAAGGCACCGAGGTCTTTCAGCAAGCTGCAATGAACGGATGAGTAAATGACTGCTTTACTAAGTGGAGTGCGGACAAGAGTACCTTGAGGCAGTTCTTGGGGTAACGGCTGGTTTTTGTCTACTAATACATAGGTGTGTAGTATCTTTGCTGTATCCCAGGGATTGCGTAGCTGTGCAACAATGTAATTTTCGTAATCTATCAGAGAGAGATTAGAGGAGTAGTGTAGCGGGATGGTGTCTCCTTGTGCAGAGCCGGAAGCAGTGCTGTTCTTTCCGCCACAGGCGGAAAGAAGTAACACTGATACCCAAAATGTTAGAAAAAAAGAAAATTGTTTCATGCTGTTATTCAGTTACAAAGCGCATATTAGTGGTATAGTAGCCGGTTTCCAATTTCTTTTTGAGTACACCGTCACTACCATAAACATATATGTCGTTGAGAGCAGAGGAGGGTTGATCGATGATGATTACATCTCCTGTAGCCGGGTCGACTACAATATTACCTGGATTGGAGAAATCGCTGTAGTTGGCAAACTGCGTAGTTTGTTTGGTATTCATGTCATATACAGAAATGCTTTTAGGAGCGGCATCTTCGTAATATTCTGCATAAATAAGATAGATTTTGTTGCTTTTTATTGCCATTTTGCTGGCTGGGCATATTTCCGTAACCTGATCTGTTTGCGGATCGATGCATTGTAATGTCTGCGTGGGATTCCCGCCAAAATCTCCGCATGAAATGAAGTACACCTTTCCGTCTTCTCCGGTTGTACAGACATCATAGGGGTTGAGAAGAACTTCTATGTCTTTGATTTTAGTAAAGTTAGCAAGATTGACAACAGCTACATATTTGCCTGTACCATCCATATCATAATTGGATAGATTAATATATAACTTTCCGTTAGCTGAGGTAAGGGCTTCCGGATGACTTCCTCCTACCTCTGTTTTTTGGGTTATTGAAAGGCTTGTAGTGTCTATTTGTGATACGGTACCATCGTATGCGGTGAAATAAATATTTCCTTTGGTTGCTGTCATGTATCGCGGTTGAATAGGTTGCCCGCTCTCATTTGTTAAGTTCAACGTTTTTATACGTTTGAAGTCTTTTCTATCTACGATTTCTATTTTGGCAGAGCTGCTGCATGTGATATAGATTTTAGAACCGTATATACACAAGTCCTGTGCATCGCCGATACCTGCTCCGTTGGTAGCTGCAAACAAATCTGCACTAACTGTCTTCAGATCCCTGTCATACCATTGTATAGTACCATTATTCTCATTCCAGTTTCCTGTATTAATAACATACGCTCCATTAACAGGCACTATTGGTCCTTCCGGTCCTTTCGGTTCGTCATCATCATTACATGCGGTAAATGCTCCTAATGCCATAACCAACATGGCGGTTTTATACCAATACTTCTTCATAGTTTTTGTTTTTAGTTTATAATTTATAGTTGATTGTTACTTTGTAATTGCGTCCGGGCATCGGGTAGAAGCGGACTATTTCGTAGTTCTTATCACTCAGGTTCAAGGCATCCAGCTGTATGCGTAGTGACTGCTTCTTCCATTTAAAGGTATGTGAGAGTGATATACTGTGGTCGGTGTAAGATTTGATACGATTTTCCGGAATATTCTGGGCAATCGAATAGCGTTCCGAAGCGTACATTATGTTATAAGTCAGGTTGACATACGGATTCTCAAAAGTCAGACTTCCTGAACCTGAATGTTTCGGAGTATATATAATCTGATTCCGCCATATTTTAGAATTACGGTCGGTAATATCTTCCGCTTGCATGAAGTTGTAAGTTCCTGTGAAATATAACTTATAATGTTCTGCTAATTCTTTTTCAATTGCCAGGTTAATATCCGTACCGATAGTTTCGACTTTACCTAAATTCATCATCTTCCAGATAAACATAGTGGGTACTGCCACGATTTTATCTTTCACCCGATTATAATAAGCATCTACTGAAAGGCTTAGATAGTCGATAAATTCCAATGAAGTAGAACTCCACGTTGTACCTACATTGAATTGCCGGGTAACTTCGGGCTTTAAATTATGGTTGCCAATTACCAGATAATACAAATCATTGAATGTCGGCGTACGGAAGATATCTTTGTATGAAGCCCTGAAACGTAGACCAAAATCAAAAGGTTTCCACGACAGGCTGACAGCGGGTGAAAGGCGTTTACGGTCTGCAGCAGCTTTTCCTGTCCGTACACTCTCTGTAATATAAGTATTCAGTAGGGAAGCGGTAGCAGAAAATCGGTTGCTTTTATAGTGTGTGGCTATTGCTGTTAAATAGGTGAAACGTTCTGGATATTGATTGTTCTGTAAAGTCGTTGACAAATAGTTATAGGCGAAATCCTGTGCTAATGAGAAAGATAACCCTTTCACCGGTTCGCTCCATAGGGTAGCAGATAAGTAAGTCTCAGTCTGGCGGAAACGATTGTCTGTAATACCGGAAGATTCATTATTATAGTCCCGGTTCCAGCTGAAGTTAAATTTTCCACTTGCTTGTAATTTCCATTTTTCAGAGAATCGATTCTCATACTTCAATTGGCCGAAGTAATTACGGTCATATAGTCTTTCGGCAGCATACGAATTGTCATAAATCACCCCACCGGGTAACCCTCTTTCCGAATCAAAGAGATAAACTTTGGCTTTCAAATCCTGTTTCTCATTCAGAGTTACAAACAAATTTAATTCCGCCCGATAAGTCTCTATATCACTATTGTTTCGTTTGGAGTCAATCAGTTTATTCCCATTCCACATTTTGAAAGGATAATTGCCGTCTGCCCGTAAATAATCAGCATAGGCGGAAAGACTGAAACGGTTACTTAATTTCTGAGCATAAAATAAAGAAGGATTAGCAAGCCCGTAAGAACCGGTTTTCATATTTGCAAGCAATCGGAAAGGTCTGTTACTGAAATCCGGACGTGCGGTTTCGATACTTAAAGCACCGGCAGAGGCAAACATCTTCGCTGTCTGGTAAATATTATCGCTCTGACCAATGCTGAGTGCCAGTTCGGAAACATTGTCTAACGAGAAACGGGAGATATCTACTTGGCCTGACTGACAATCACTGACAGTCACTCCGTCATAGCTGACAGCTGTATGTTGCGCTCCCAAACTGCGTACAGAAACAGTCTTTAGTCCACCAATTCCACCATAATCCTTAACGCTGACTCCCGAGAAATGACGAACTGCATCGGCCACATCCGATACTCCCAAACGTTCCATATCAGTTTTCTTCATCTGTTGGAGCGGGGCGGTTGCTGAGAGAGCCGGTGGCACACGCCGACCTTTTATCCCCACTTCCGGAATGGCATGTACCTTTCCAGTAATGGAATCTCCTGCTTGTTGTGCTTGTAGATTGACACAAAGCCAACATAAAAGGCAAAGTAAATTAAACCGTAGTCGGGTGTACCGGCATAGATTATCTCTTATCATAAACAGAATGCTAAAAACTATATACATCTCATACCCTTTCCTCGAAAGCATAAGATTTGATAGGTTTTGCAGGTCTTCTGACTTACTCCGGATTTGCCGCCTTCCCACCATACGAATATTGGCAGTGGCACAGGTGATTGGCAAATCCTGCAATAGGAGTTCACAGCAGCGGGACTGTTTGGGAGTCACACCCAATTCCCTTTTCATGGAATATGCCGAAAGGCATCCTCCAACAAAACCGGGGGCAAAGATAGGAAAGATTTGGTTAATTATGCCAATCAGGAGTTGAATTATATTCATATCCGTATAGAAATGAATTAAATTAAATGCTAAGCAATACTATCTCAATTCTCCTCCTCCCCGGAGAAGGAGTACCCGTAGGGGGAGGTGGTAGGTGAGAAAAGAATTCCTAATTGATATGATTTATAGGTATTTATTGCTTTACCTACCACCCCGCCCTTCGGGCACCCCTCCTCCAACTGGAGGAGGGGAATTGAGATAGTCCATTTAGCTCATAACCCTACAATAATGAACATAATTCAACTACTGATTCGCATTAATTATGAACTATGTGGCAAGTTTTTTTAGGCCTTGTTTATCTGATTTGTATCTCCATCTTCACATTTTTAGAAATCAAATCTACCTTATATTTCTTCTTGAATAATACTTTTGCCCTTTGTATAGAGGTATCATTACTAGGATGTCGACTACTCACAATGATTGCTGTCTTTTGTAAACTTGCAGAAGATGACAATTGTTTAATAGTTGCTTCCAATAGTTCAATGGCATGAGGTATATCCTTTCCTTTCAACTCGACAAAATATTCATTCTTTTGCTGATTGAGCACAAGGAAATCACATCTTGTTCCTTCTGTTATTTGACAGCCATCCACTATGATTTTAGTCAGAACCTGGCTTTCCGGATTTGAGAAGATGCATTTGCGCTTATTTTCTTCGAGAACAAGAATCTTATCTGTTGTTTCGATGGTGCAATTAGGTTTGAACAAACTCATTGTGCCTCCAGATTTAGTAATTCTGAGAATATGCGGCTTTCCTGATCAGCAACGGAATCTATTTGATCCGCTACAATCAGACGGTATTCTTCATCTAGGATGGATAGCACTTTGCCATTTTCTATTTTGTATGCTCCTACATTTTCGAAGTTTAATATACAATCTTTCGGTATAAGTTTATACACTTCTTCCGCTTTAGACGGATTGCTGATTAATGCATTATTGGCTTCTATCAGGTTATTGAAAGCTGACAAAAGATATGGGCTATGCGTGGTTAAAGTGACTTTTGAGCATTTGCGGACTATTTGCTGGAGCAGTTTTACCTGAGTCTGAGGAAAAAGATTGAGTTCAGGCTCTTCTATTACGAATCGATTATACTCTTTTTCATCAACAGCATAGTCAAGTACCATTAATAGGGGTATGATAGACTGGATTCCTGAAGAAGCATCTTTAAAGGGGATTGTCTTGTGACTCTCTTTCAGATATAAAGTTTCATTTGATTTATCGGTCTGAAATAATATATCAAAAATAGAGATGCTGTAATTCGGATATTTATTCTTTGCTTTCTCATAGATAGAGGCAAAGCTCAACAAGGTATTGGGGATTGGTGCTTTGTTGAGCACTAATGTAGCAAGAGAATGGGAAAAGGTACTGACGAAGAAACGCTCTGCTGGTATGTAGAGGTTTGCTATGGGAGATGTTCTTTTGAATTTTGGAACTTCACAAGCGAATCTATTATCCTCATAATATATGGTGCCAGCTTCCCAAGTGAACTGTATGTAAGTATCTTCATTAAAATAGGACGCAATGTTATACTCTTCAAACAGAGACCGCAGGCTTTGTTGAAAATCGCCAATACGATTGATCGTATAACCTTCAAAGATAGTAATAAGTTTGGCTATTGTACTTTTACCGGAGCCTTGTTCTCCAATAAATATATTATAATCTTTCAGGCATATACTTGCTGATTTGATAGCGCCAAAATTGCGTATGATGAGTTTTCTATCCATCTCTTATATTGTTTTGGAACAAAGATAGAGAGATTCAAATGGATAACAAAATATTTTATCC
>NZ_CBVI010000151.1 GCF_000513195.1 Bacteroides timonensis
CCAGTCAATCACTACTCCGTAACAGGAACCCTGAAAGCCAGCTTCCTGACGAAGTTCGGTCCGGATGCCGACAACCGTGGAACGCGTATATCCGGTGAACCGGGAAATCTTTATATGGACATTTACAATGCCTGGCCCAATACCCAACGCACAGCTTACACCGGGCGTGCTCCCGAAGATCACGGAACGCAGCGCAACCTGAAGTACATGGTAGAGGGAGATGGTAAACTACTTGCCGAAGGCCGTTTCGGTGCCTGGATTCTGGGCGAAGGAAAGGTGGATGTTGATATTACGGGTATCCGGAAACTAACTCTGTCCTCCGCTACTCAACATGCCAACCGTTCTAAAACTCTATTCTGGGCAGAAGCCATTCTGGAAACGAAAGACGGTAAACAAATTCGCCTTGCCGATCTTCCGATTGTCAGGAACAACGTGCAGGATAATCCTTTTGGGAATACCAGAGACTATGCCGATGGCCGCATCAATATCAGTGGAGAAAACTACAGTTGGGGGCTTCCTGCCGAACCTGTGAATGCAGGTTTTGAAACTCCTGCTCAATATACCTTTGATTTGGATGGGCTTCAGGCCGTCCGTCTGAAAACAGTTATCGGTGGAGATTATCCTCTGGGTGATGAGGCTGAAAGGCGCATTACTTTCGGGGTGCGCATAGACGCTGCTCAGGTTCGTTACCTGACTGTCATAGAGCCTTTTGAAAAAGAGAATAGTGTACAGTCTGTATTTGCTCCTTCGGCAGATAGACTGATTGTAACACTGAAGGATGGCAGGGAACAACGGTTCTATTTTTCAGGAATGGAAGAGGAGGGAGGTGTACCTGCCGTAAAGATGGAAGAATGGAAAGAAGGTGTGCTGTTGCGTGAAGAACGTACAGTATGTGATTAAAAAAAGAATACGGAGTTCATCACGAGCTCCGTATTCACAAGATGAAAAGGATTGTAAAAACGGGGTATATATTGGTTAGATGAGAGATTTGTTCTTTTTCGTGATAAACAAGTGACAGAGAAAATGCCAGACTCCTCCTTTCTCAAGCATCATGTTCTCATAATCTTTCATTATTTTCTTATATAACGCGAGAATTTCATTGGTATAATTCATCATCTTTTCAAAATTCTCTTCCAACTCAGCTTCCCGTTGGGTATGATGATAATTGATTTCTAATAAATCGTCGTTGATTTTTTCTAAGCGTGCTTTCTCTTGATAAAGCCAACTCAAATGATCTTTTCGCACTCTCTCCATAATGGCATCGTCAGGACAAGACTTTAGTGAGTTAAATTCAAGAGCCTTATCAAGCTCGTCAGTATCTACTAACGGATTCTCGTCTTCGTAAGGTTCTGTGCCTATAGAAGAGCATGTCAGATAACGTAACCTAATCCATTCCCGGATTTGCTCCTTCGGTATGCCGTATTTCTCAGCTACTGACTTTGTAGATAACCAATTAGCCATATAGTGTTTGATTATAAGTTTAAAATCAATCCCTATACGGCTATAATGGCTTTATTATAAAGGTACGGGACATTACTCTATCCCTAAGGTCAGGTATGTAGCGCACCCTTAACGCAGGAAGAGTAAGCCCGTACCAATAACTGATACAGGCTACGCTCATCCGGTCGTTAGATACAAATCGCTACATTTTAACCTAACCGAAGGAGGACATGATATATGTTAAAATATCATCATGTCAAATAGTTCAGTTGCAAAGATACGTCTTTTTTCACATTTAACAACGAAATCATGGATTTGTTTCTCCATTTTGCGTAACTTTTCTGTTTAGTAGCACTTAAAAAAATAACTTGGTACATAAGCAAGTGCAGCGAGTAAGCGCATAAATGGTAATTTAATGAAGAATGATGAATGAAGAATTTGGCTGCGCTATGCAAGCATGCCGCAAGGTAATTCTTCATTCTTCATTCTTAGTTCTTCATTTCGATAAATTATCATTTATGCACCAACTTATTTTTTAAGCATTACTTTGTCTTTTGAGTTTTGCTTTGATTTAAGTCTTGAATAGGCTTGTTTTGCAATAGCCATTTCGCTCTGCCTGATGGCAAAAAGTGACAGGTGTTTTTTTGTCTTCTTGGAAAAGTGGCATAAAAAGTGTCTCTTTGCCTTGGATAAGTGGCGTAATTATGGTAGTTTTGTCTTGGAAAAACGGAAATAGGTGTTTTCGTCGTTTAAGGTAAACTGTAGAAGCCATGCTGAAAAGAAAGATTGACCATTACATTAAGCGTTATTATGAGACCACTCGTAATGCTTTGCTTGTTACCGGTGCGCGCCAAATCGGTAAAACTTATTCTATCCGGGAATTTGGAAAGTCGTTCAAGAGTTTTGTCGAGATAAACTTCATAGATAATCCTGAAGCCGTAGAAGTCTTTAGAGGTGCAAAGGGGAGTGCGGATATACTGTTTCGTTTGTCGGCTATGACTACAATTCCACTGATTAAAGGTGAAACACTCATATTTTTCGATGAGGTACAGAAGTGTCCTGAGATGGTTACAGCCATCAAATTCTTAGTAGATGAGGGTTCGTATCGTTATATTTTGAGTGGGTCACTGCTTGGCGTAGAGCTGAAGGATTTGCGTTCGGAACCTGTGGGATATATGGGAATCAAAGATATGTATCCCCTCGATTTCGAGGAGTTTATTTCGTGTGTGGGCATTAATGATAAGATAATCGACTCTCTGCGTAATGCTTGGGAAAGTCGCGTGGCGGTGGATGAATTTGTCCACTCTAAAATCATGGAATTGTTCCGCTTGTATCTGGTTGTGGGCGGTATGCCTGCTGCCGTGAGCAAATATATTGAGAGTAATAATTTGCAAGCAGTAATGGCTGTGCAGCAGGATATCATTCGTTTGTATAAGCGTGACATTGCTCAATATGATCCTGATAACAAACTTTATATAGAAGAGATTTTTAATCTCATTCCGCCTGAACTCGATGCCAAGAATAAACGGTTTATCTTGAAGAAACTCAACGAGAATGCCAAGTTTGAACGTTATCAGAACAGTTTTCTTTGGTTGAAAAATGCGGGGGTTGCATTATCTGTTTATAATGTGGAAGAACCTAAGATACCCTTATTGCTTGCTCGCTCACGCAATCTGTTCAAACTTTTTCAGAACGATATAGGCTTGCTCGCCGCTCAATATGCCGAAGGCATTCAATTACGAATTATCAGGGGTGAGAAGAATATTAATTTTGGTTCCGTATACGAGAATGCGGTTGCTCAAGAATTGGTGGCGCATGGCATAGAACCCTATTATTATAACAATAAGAAGCGAGGCGAATTAGACTTTGTCATCGAACTTGACGGTAAAGTATTACCCATCGAGGTGAAGTCGGGAAAAGATTATGAGGTGCATCGTGCTCTGTCTAATATCATGGATTGTAAAGAGTATGATCTTTCTGAGGCTGTAGTCTTCTGTAATGATAATCTACGAGTGGAGGGCAAATTAGTGTATGCTCCCATTTACATGGTGATGTTCCTTGAAAAGAGTAATGTGGCGCCAACTTATTACAAGGTCGATTTGTCGATGTTACAGTAATCCTCCAGCGTCACTACGCCGTTGTAGTGTTTCTGTTTTCGCCTATTGTCTCTGCTTCTTCCGAATTCCATGGAGGGATAAATGCGCATCATCTTTGGAATGTATCAACTATATTCCTTGAAAGTTTGAAGTATACTTAAAACTTTTAGCGTATGGAATTTCCTAAGACACTGATTAAAAGAAATGGCTATATGGAAAGAATGAAGCCATTCATGAGGAAAAATATTGCCAAAGTCCATAAGGACTCAGCAAGGTCATAAAAGAAGGACTAATATTTAATGAATACATATATAGCATTATGAATATATGAAAGATGAAGCAATAAAACATATAATTAGCAGGTGTAATCTAAATGAAATAGTTGATATACTGTCCGATAAATTGAGTGGTTCAGAGTTAAACTCTTTGCTATTAGAGGTGTTTGACAGGCGTACCACAAAAGAAACACCATCTTCCTTATTGAGTAAATACAGTAAAAACAAATTGGCTAAACCTGCACAATTAGATTTTCTGGAATTTAAAGAGGAAGAATTGGAATGCTGTAAAATAATTGCGAATAACAACTATGAATTAATTGAGTTATCCCCTGTTGCTCAATTAGGTACAAGTAGTGTAATGGCAACAGTAAATCAAAAAAAAGTTCTTACAGCACTAAGAAACACGGAAGTTCAGTCCGACCCAACAAATGCAATAGCTTTGCATTATGCTTCATTAAAGAAAAGTAATGAACTGTCTGAGAAAACATATAATTTTGGTAATGTATCAAGAGTTATAAGAACTCAGGTTTTCTCAAACCCAAATTTTACGCCTCATTTTCCTCTTTTGTGCCTAATCTCGTGCGGTATGGATACGGGTAGTTTTGAATTTGAAAGAACTGAATTACATAAACATTTAGCCATAACACAGAAGGTCTGCAAAGAAGTCTTTGGATTTGAAAATATATTCTTTGAAATTATACCCTGCAAAGGATATGATGAAAAAAGTCAATTGGTATCAGATGCCTTTTTTTATACTAAAAATAGCGGTTTGGATATTCGTATTGCCAAATCAGATTCACATAATAATTATTACTACGGCATTAGAATTAAAGCTAAGATTATTATTGATGGGGTAGAACATGAAATAGGTGATGGAGGATTACTTAACTGGACTCAAAACTTATTGGCAAATAAAAAAGAACGTATGCTTACAATGGGGATAGGGATACAATTATTGCACTTATTTAAGAAACAAAAATGTTGAAATCTAAAGTCATATACGAAAGCGAAATAAACGAACATGTTAAGGTTATATACACCTATAAAGATACTTATCAATAATTATTAGGGGTGTAGTTGCAAATTTGATAAGTCTTGCTTTGGTTTTAGTACAGGAAAATAAGATTTTTGCTTTGGTTTTAGTCTGAAAAATGCATCTTTTTGCTTTGGTTTTAGTATTTATATCTTATCTTTGTGCTGATTATTAATAATTTATATATGTTTCAGAGATTAGCACTTAAAGCCCTTCGTCAATGGGCAGAAAAAGAAGGACGTAAGCCTCTGGTGCTTAGAGGGGCAAGACAAGTGGGAAAGACTACATTGGTCAAGATATTTGCAGAAGAGTTTGATGTATTCATCTATTTGAATCTGGAAGAGAAGGTAAATGCCGACCTGTTTACTATGGACGTTTCCTTTGAAGATTTACTGGCGGGTATTTATGCTAAAGCTGGTATTAAGATGGAGAATCAACGGACCCTGATTTTCATAGATGAAATACAAAATGTTCCGGATGCCGTAAAGGTTCTTCGTTACTTTTATGAGAAACGTCCTGATCTCTATGTGATAGCTGCCGGATCATTGTTGGAAAGTCTCGTAGGTAACCATATTTCTTTTCCGGTAGGTCGTGTAGAATATATGGCGTTACATCCATGTACGTTTACTGAATTTCTGGGAGCATTGGGAGAGAATATTCTGGTGGAGCAAATAGAACAGTTGGAAGTGCCGCAGTCAGTACATAGTTATGTGATGGATTTATTTAAAAAGTATATGATTGTGGGAGGGCTTCCTGAAGCTGTGGCGAATTATGCCAAACGGAAAGACTGGGTGAGTTTGAATGAGATATTTAATTCTTTATTGTCCGGCTACAAAGATGACATCGAAAAGTATGCACAACGTCCTAAAGAGCAAGATATCCTTCGCTATATTCTGAATTACGGCTGGGGATTGGCCGGGCAACGCTTCCAGTTCTCCAAATTCTGTAGTTCTTCCTATAAGTCGGCAGAAATGGGTAATGCGTTCAGAACTTTGGAGAAAACTCTTTTGTTGGAACTGGTCTATCCATTGATTTCCACTTCATTTCCTATTCTTCCGGATTTGAAAAGAAGTCCAAAATTGTTGTGGTTGGACACTGGATTGGTTAATTATGTAGCTGGAATGCAGGAGAGTTTGTTGTTCACTTCTGATACAGATGAATTATGGAATGGGCATATTGCTGAACAGGTAGTAGGACAGGAATTGTTGGGGGCTTCTTTTGCCTTTGGAGGCAAACGCATGTTTTGGGTTCGCGATGCCCGTAATTCACAAGCGGAGGTGGACTTTGTATATAAATATAAATCACATTTGATACCTGTTGAGGTGAAGACGGGGGATAATTCTAAGCTGCGTTCTTTGCATCAGTATATGGATGAGTCCCAAGAGGACATTGCTTTGCGTCTATGGAACGGACCCTTGACTTCCGATTTGATACGTTTGCCTTCCGGCAAACAATACACATTATATAATATGCCATTTTACTATGCCGGACAACTGGAAACCTTTGCTGAA
>NZ_CBVI010000152.1 GCF_000513195.1 Bacteroides timonensis
GGTTTTTCAATAATAAGTTTGCATAGTTTGTCAGCACTTCAGCACAACTCCATTTAATCTATTGAAACAGAAACGGTTGCCGTATGACGGCAACCGTTGTGATAAGTGACGGCAAACCGTTTGTCGTCACACTGAAAAATAAATTATTATAACTTTTCTACCCGGTATATAATGCCTTTGCAAGTTCGCTTGTATTCCAGGTTATTCTTCCGCAATATCCTTCCGAAGTGATTTACATTGCTTGCAGTCAGCTTGATATCTTTATTCTTACTCCGTAGATGTTCCAGTATTTGCATGGGAGACAAGTATTCGCCTTCTTCTCCCTCCTCTGGTGAACGAAAATAACAATGGAATAACTGCTCAACCGGGCTCATTTGCTCGAATTCCTGGTTCGTTTCACGCAAAATAGCCTCATCGGCATCATCAAACCAATAACGTTCGCCCTTTACGATGGCTTCCATCGCCTGTGCATAGAGTTGGCGGTAGTTGATGGTTACGTTTGTATCAATCGGTGCGGTCACTTCTATGCAGATGAAACGGCGGCTGCCGCTCGGATCGGTCAGCAAGTCTTTCTGATTGCTTGTCCCGATGAACGAGGCATAGCGCCGCATTTCCTGTATGCTGCTGCCATACGGTTTGCGCAGGTTGGCAACGGGCTTTTGCAATAAATGCTTCAGAAAGCCCTGCTGATTGATGCTGACCTGGTCGAATTCATCGATGTTGATCAGCATAAAGCGCCCCAGGTATAGTTCCGCATCCCGTTTGCTCTTGAAGTCCAGGCTGTCGGTGTAGCCGAAACGGAGTTCGGGTGGGAGAATGATGCGGCAATAGGTGGATTTCCGAAAACCCTGCGCGCCCACCAATAGGGGAGATGTACTGTTGGAATGCAACTTATCGAGCCCCCTCCAATGCGCCACCATATTCAGGAACCAACGGTAGAAAAGTTCCCTCCAATGAGGGTTGTTGCAAGGTACAAGGTCGGCCAATGCGCGGATGCGGTCTTTTCCGTCCCAGCGGCCCAGATTGCAGAGGTAGTCTTCCACCGGATTATAAAGCGGTACTCGATTGGAGGATAAATACCTGTTCACATCCCTGTCCCACACACGGATACCTTCTTGCAGGGCATCCATTGCCACGCTGTTTTTTACACGCTGGTCAACGGGCTGGAAATAAAAATGAATGGAGTCCCGTTGCCGGTATTCCAGGTCGCTCGTCAAAGCATTGAAACGGAATTCGTACCTGCGTTCCATAAATTCATTTAGTCGGAAAGCAGTATCTTGTTCCGGTGTCAGCGATTTTCTTTTGCCAAATCCTTTGCATTCCTGATAGAGGTTGTGGACAGTTGTCCGCACGGTTGGTTCGTCCGCCTGCTTGAAATAATGTATCATGACTTGGCGTACAGTCTCTTCCTCCGGTATGCCTGCCTTGAAACAGTGTTCTGCCAGGCACACCAGCAGTTGCTGCAAGTCGTCGCCCCGTTTCCATTCTTCCATTTCATTCAGTGCTTTGCTGAGGGTTGTTTCAAACAATAATGTGAAGGTCTGCGAGGTTTCGTAACCCGGTTTCAGTCTTGACAATGGGTTCTTTTCCGTCAGTTGGCGTTGCCGGAAAGTTTCTTCGCCGGGCATACCGAAGGGCTGCTCAAGGCAGAAAGGAATGGCTTGCCGGTTGAAGTAGGGATATGCATCAAGCGTCATGCGGCAGCTTTGCGTCATAGAAGGCTCTCGCAGCGTGATGGGAAACGGCAATATGGGCTGGTAGCATTGCACTGCCATGCGGTAGGCGTGTGCGTGAAAAGACTCCATGTTTTCTTCTTTCACCGGCAAATTTCCGTCCGGCAGGGCGAATTTCACCCAGATTTTCACACTCCGTCCACTGCTTCCGGCAAAAGCCGCCCAAGTTTGCGGTAACAAAGCCGCCTGCCGTTTCACCAGTTCCACTTCGGACAATCCGGCCAAATGGTTTACTTCCAACATCACTACGCCGTTGTAGTGTTTCAGTTTTCGCCCGTTGTCTCTGCTTCTTCCGAATTCCACGGAGGGATAAATGCGCGGCAACTTGTCGATGTGTTCATAGTATCCTCCGCTGTCAGGATTCGTGTAAAGGAGCATGGAGCGCAATCTTGTGACGTGTTCCTCTTTGGTTTCTGTTTTTATCCGGTCTATCCATGCGTCAGCTTCGCAGGTGCTGAGGGTTTCTTTTCCACTCTCCCGGTCTTCTCTGATAAGAGTTATTTTCATCCGTATATGTGTTTTGAAATAATTGAGCAATAAGGGTTATTCCTTAGCGACCGCAAGGTACGCATAATATGCGCTGAAAGCAAATTATAAATGCCTTTTATGATTCTATTTATCCTTAAAGACTGTCGTCCTAAATGCATGAGAAAAATTAACGAATACTTAAGGGAAAACTTGCTTTTGCCTTATTGATTTTGTATCTTTGCTTACTCTAAAACTTCGTCCTGCAATTGCGGGCCCGACGGTTTCGATATGGGAACCAAGTAGCCTGCAACTGCCCACCGGACAGCCCGCAATTGCAGGACGAAGTTTTGGAATAAGTATAAGAACATTTATCCTAAGCCAAAAGCACAAAAACGACAGACTATCTGCACATTTCTCTGCCTTGTTTTGGCTTTCAATCACTTAAGAAGAACAGTATTAACCCTTTAAACAGAAACAAAAAACAATGGCAGCACAGTATGACTTCCAAAGAAGACCTAACCCGAAGGGTGACGGTGAATTACAACCCTTGTATCCACGTATCGTGAATAAAGGTACGATTGACACAGAGCGTTTGGTTAGTGACATTTCCCGAATGTCCAGTTTCAGCCCCGGTGACATCCATGGTTTGTTGGCGGCGATAGAGGATCGGGTTTCATATTATTTATCCGAAGGACACCACGTTCAGTTGGGCGACATGGGATATTTTTCGGCAGGCCTGCAAGGCCGTCCGGTAATGGACCCGAAAGAAATCCACGCGCAGACTATCTTTTTCGGCAAAGTACATTTCCGTGTATCACCCGATTTCCGCAAGCGGTGTGCCGGTTCTGTGGAGCGTGCCAAATATGGTTTCCGTAAGAGTGCGGAGCTTGGCGGTGCCGAGCGTTACCGCCGTTTACTGGTGTTTTTGGAGACGCATCCCTTCATTACACGCAAAGATTACAGCTGTATCACGGGACTTTTGAAGAATAAAGCACTGGATGACCTCAATTTGCTTGTGGAAAAGGGATATTTGAGCACAATCGGGCGTGGTTCGCATAAAGTGTATGTACGTGCTGAACCACAGGAGGTTAAATCGGAAAATCCGTAAATATATCGAAAAAAACAGTGCTGATAAACAGTTTGTCAGCACTGGTTGCAACGGTTGCCAGCACAAGGCAACTGTTTGTTTTATTGTATATTAGCTGTCTTAGTGCTGGAGTGCTGACAACTATCGAAAAACTTTCATTGTGCAGCC
>NZ_CBVI010000153.1 GCF_000513195.1 Bacteroides timonensis
TTCAGCTTCCTCTTGTTTGTTTTTTAGGGGGGGACAAACTTATTGTCCACCGTTCGGTTTTCCGGATTTTATTGCGTACGGTGAGTACTTCCCATTGCGGAACTTTTTTTAAAATTTCACAGATGTGTTTTATATAGAGATTTTTACGTTCTTCCATGATACTGTCCGGACGAATTATGTAAACTTCTATACTATCGATGCTGCCGTCCGCTTTGGGCAGTACTGCGCATGATATTACCACTTTTGTATTTGCCAGTTCCGGAAAATAATCTCTATTGAACTGTGTCTTAATTAAAACCATAGCATCTTTTATAGATGTTCCCTTTTTTATAGAATTCCGATAGCTGGTTTTAGAAATGATTCTGCCTTGTTCCACCTGGTAGTCCGTTTCATTTTCATATTCCCTGTTAAAGCCCGTGTGGACATAATAGATCTGTTCACCGGACACAACCTTCAACTCTCCACTGAACCAAGAGGCTACTATCCGGCCTCGTTTGTCCTGATACTGATCGAAGATGCCATTTAAATCAACGGTAACTTCCGGCACTGTGTCGGGATAGGCGAAAAGGCTTTTGCTGTCTTCTATTTTTTTCAGAATCAGTTTATCATCTTCTATTTGCCATGTGGCTTGGTATCCTCTCCAGCAGGCTGTACAAAAGTCCTCTTGGGAGAGGTGTTCGCGCACCTGCCTGCTAATGATTGAATCGTGCTCTATCGGGCACGTTTGCAACATAAAAGTGTCTTTTCCGATAATGATGAGATCGGATATCTGTCCGGTTGCTTGGGCTGAAAGGAGGCAACAGAAGCATAGGAGGTGAAAGAGGAGGAGTTTTCGTACCATAGTAGAAAAAGTTATCTCTGCAAAAATAATTGTTTTTGTGTATAAGAAGGGAGTTTTATATAAGAAATTAGTTCTCGATTCTACCTCAACAAGAACTTTTACTATCTTTGTATCGTTATGTGCGCCATAAAGCAAAATAAAGAATAGCAGGAGGATTAAAGATGGACCCATTGGAATACATAGTGCCCGACAGAAAACGCATCCCTTACGGCATGATGAACTTCGCAGACATTCGTCTCGACAATTATTATTATGTGGATAAGACCCGTTTCATCCCTATGATAGAGCAGGCGGACCGTTTCTTTTTCTTCATTCGCCCACGCCGTTTCGGCAAGAGTCTCACACTGAATCTGCTGCAACACTATTACGATGTGCGTACCCGCGACAAGTTCGATGCACTTTTTGGCGACCTTTACATCGGGCAGCATCCCACGCCGGACCGCAACAGCTATCTCGTACTTTATCTCAATTTCTCCGGCATCACCGGCGAATTGAATAATTACCGTAAGGGATTGGATGCGCACTGCGGCATTACTTTTGAGAACTTTTGCAAGAAATATGCTGACCTTCTGCCGCAAGACACTTTGGAGGGCTTGTGTGCAGTGAGCGGAGCCGTGGATCAATTAGATTACCTTTATCAGGCTTGCGAGCGTGCCGGACAGAAGATGTATCTCTTTATCGATGAGTACGACCACTTCACAAATGCTATTCTCGCTGACCCCGAAAGCCTGCACCGTTACACCAATGAGACGCACGGCGAAGGTTACCTGCGCGCCTTCTTCAACAAGGTGAAGGCGGGAACCTATTCCAGCATCAAGCGTTGTTTTATCACAGGAGTAAGTCCCGTGACGATGGATGACCTCACCAGCGGCTTCAATATAGGCACCAACTACTCCCTCACGTCGAAATTTAACCAGATGATGGGATTCACAGAGGGGGAAGTGCGCGAGATGCTGACCTACTATTCCACAAACAGTCCTTTCAAGCATAGTGTAGACGAACTGATAGAGATGATGAAGCCATGGTATGATAACTACTGCTTCGCGCAGGAAAGCTATGGTGAAACCACGATGTACAACTCCAACATGGTGCTCTATTTCGTCAAGAACTACATTGACAATGGCAAAGCGCCACTCGATATGGTAGAAGACAACATTCGTATCGACTACGAAAAGTTGCGCATGCTCATCCGCAAGGACAAGGAGTTTGCCCATGATGCCTCCGTCATCCAGACCCTCGTGAGCCAGAGCTTCATTACTGGTGAACTGAAAAAAGGTTTCCCCGCTACCGGTATCACCAATCCCGATAATTTCGTGAGCCTGCTCTATTATTTCGGTATGCTTACCATTAGCGGCATGCACGAAGGGAAAACCAAGCTTACCATCCCTAACCTGGTGGTTCAGGAACAACTCTATACCTATCTCTTGAATACTTACAATGATGCAGACCTGAGCTTCAGCAGTTACGAGAAGAGCGAACTCTCCAGTCGACTCGCTTATCGGGGAGACTGGCAAGCCTACTTCGACTACATCGCCGACTGCCTGAAGACGTACGCCTCGCAGCGCGACAGACAGAAAGGCGAGTTCTTCGTCCACGGCTTCACCCTTGCCATGACTGCGCAGAACCGTTTCTACCGTCCCGTCTCCGAGCAGGACACGCAGGCGGGCTATGTCGATATTTTCCTTTGCCCGATGCTGGAGATTTACTCCGACATGGCGCACAGTTATATTGTGGAGTTGAAGTATGCCAAGTACAAAGACGCCGAAAGCCGCGTGGAGGAACTACGCCAAGAAGCCATCATCCAAGCCAACCGCTATGCTGATACGGATACAGTGAAGCGTGCCATCGGAAATACCCGGTTGCACAAGATAGTGGTGGTGTATAAAGGGATGGAAATGCGGGTGTGTGAGGAAGTCTAAAAGAAATGTTCTCCTGTTTATCCGTTTCATCTATAAAAACGTCCTCTTGGTCGATTTTCTTGCTGACGGGATTAAACTGTTTCATGTGAAAAGAGTCATAGATGCATATTTGGTGAATTCAATGAAAATATTACTCACTTTAAAATGCATTAGAATTATGAAGAAGCAAATTTTAAGTTTGGCCCTTGCCCTGTTTCTGGGAACGGCTGTAGGTATGGCACAGGAAAACAGAGGCGAACGTCCTGACATGTTAAAACGCATCGAACAGATGGTAACTGACCTGGGACTGAATGAGACTCAGGCTAAAGAATTTAAGGCAGTAATGGAGGAAATGAGACCAAACAGAGATGCTTCGGGCGAAAGACCTTCACGCGAGGAAATGGAGAAGAAGCGTAACGAGGCAGATGCGAAACTCAAAAAGATTCTGACGGACGAACAGTATAAAAAGTATCAGAGCATGAGGCCTCAGAGGGGACAGAGAAGAGGAAAATAATCTTCTATAAGATATTTCTCATCCGCAGATGACGCAGATTTCACGGGG
>NZ_CBVI010000154.1 GCF_000513195.1 Bacteroides timonensis
TAATTATTCGGCAAAAGTATGGATTTTATCTGAGAATCGTGCTTTTTAGAGCTAAAACTTTTATTATAAAGCCAATAAAGTAAAAAACATGTGTATTTGCGATACTTTCATAGAAATGCGAGAAAGCAAAACACTAAACAGAGAACTTTAACCTGCATAATTCATAGAGGCTTTTTATTACAACAAGTATCAATGCTTTCTGCGTATCCTTGATGATCGTTTGATTCCATTTTAATCTTTCGGCTTCTGCTTTTTGTTTTCAATCGTTTTTTTGTCAGATATTATCTCTTGATGTCATTTCCGGCTTACATTTTTTTGTTATAGGCTATGACTGTCAATCCGTTTGAATTGTTTCAAACGGTTCTGGAAGTCTGCAGAATATAAAGTGGTCGTGCTTTAAGCCGCTATTCGTTTTAACGCTTGCCGCATTTCATCCCGCTGTCGATGCTCTTTGCCGAAACTAATTCTGATGAAGCCCTTATTCTCTTTAATCAATACAGCACTCAGCATAATGCGCTGAATAAAACTTTCAACCGTAAAATCCTCGACCGGAGTGTTTCTAAATTCATTATGCTTTATCTTGTGTATCAGCATATAAGCCGCTGCATAAACAAATAGCCTGAACTGGTTGGCCTTGAACTTTTTGCATGACATACGATCTGCCCGCAGGCATTTGAGGTCTTTTATCCAAAGTTCCATCAGTCCACGCCCGCAATAACGCCGATAGACGGTTTCGGGCCGGTTGTTACGGTTGGATGTGACTACGAAACGTATGTTCGTCCCCTGTGCATTGACTTCGATTTTGGCCACCACGCGCTGCTCGTATTTCCAGGATTTGGCTTTGTAGTAGAAATCAAAGTAACGGCGTACACCTCTATCCGTTTTCTTGAAATCATTTTCAGCGCGCCTTTTCTGCTTTTCGATCTTATCCAGAAGGGTACGGTTACCGGACAAGTCGGTCGTGAAACCTATGTAACAGTATTTGGCATCTTTTATCCAATCCATAAACTCATGGCTGCAGAAGTGGCTGTCACCGCGCAACTCGATGATGGTGCGGGCATATAGCAGTACTCCTGATAATAGTCATTGAAAAGGGTTAGCTGCTGCGTACCGTAAGTATTGGCATTGGTGTCATCAACATCGAGAATGATGCGCTTGGGGACTTTGTCGAACGACCGGACAAACTCTTGAACGAACAACTTCCCAATCTTGTATAAGGTACGAATCCCGACGTTGTTTTCCAGCCGAGTCATTGTAGGCTGTGAACACAGGTCATTGTCAGACGGAAGCTGTCCGGCCATCATTTTCAGGGTGCTGTCGTGACGTGGCGCATCACAGTCATTGGCGTCCTCATAGCCACACGCGATCTGGCCGACACGCTGGCGAACCATGTCACGAATGGTATGTTGGATGAAGAAGGGGTTCCTGCAATCAGGGAGGCAATCTGACATCCTGTCTATAAATGCGCAATTATTGGCACTCGCAAAGAGTAATCCGCCATGGGAGGAAAGGTCGGGAGCATCGAAATCAACCTTGATTTTCTTGCCGCTTATCCTCTTTGAAAAGGAAATAAACTGTTCGTCTTGCAAATCTGAGAATAATGTGCTATTTTTGTCCATGAGGAAGTGATTTAGTTATTTGATTTTTAGCACAATAAAATTACTAAATATTGTCGACAAGACAAAATACTTCCTCTTTTTTTTTACGACTATGAATTATTCAGGTTAAATTCATAATTAAGGTTGCTGTTCATTTGTAACAACATAATCTTTGAAACATGGTTCGATGTATGAAAGGGTAATTAACTATAATTTAATGATTGCTCAAGCTCAAGGGTTTCAATAAAAAGTTGGTTCGAGTAACTCTCACTACCCTCACTTTTAAAATAGCTTATTGATAATTAGAATATTAAGTGTGAGTGAGAGTAAGAATCCAGCGTGAGAGTAAACCGCTTACTCTCACGCCTGATTTTTACATTTTTACATCATAACTTCTTCTGTTATACCGTAATACCCCACGTTTGGCACATATATCGGTTGGTTCTGTAATCCGATGTTTTTTAGCTTTCCTTCCCCGCGTAAACGGCGGATATGCCCCATTGCGGTCGTTTTCATCATGCCACATACCCTTTGGAAGTCACTTCTTGTCATCATGTGGTGCTGGCTGAAGTAGATGGTCAGTCGGCGGTCAATTTCTTCATCCGATAATTTGTTGGAGTGTCCGTTGTGTTTTATATTCTTCAGTTTCACATTTCCTATTTCACTTCTCAGTTCCTGATCCGCCCGGAATTTGATGCCTTTCAGCCTTACTTTCGTGTTCTTCCGTTTTGTATCTTCTTTTATTTCTTCCGTGCAGGTCAGGGTGGGGTGGAAGTAACCGATACCATCCAGATGTACTTGCCTGCCTTCTGCCAGTTCTTCACCCATTGCATGAGACAGGGCGTCGAGCACGGCGGACACATCGGTTTCCGTCAGTGAACAACGTGCCTGGATTTTGCGTCGCAACCGGTCGGTTCCTGTTTTTCCGTTCAGGGTGATGCGCGCGTGAAGCTTTGTTTCTTCTTGTGGCTGGTTGGGAGCCACCGGGTTTTCGTACCATTCAAATAAGATTGCCATACTTGCTTGTTTTAATTATGAGGTATTAATTTGTTTTACATTAGGGACTATTCTGTTTCTTCCTAAGGAACATCCCGTTTACCCTTAGGAATGATTGGGTGTCAACCTTGGTCAACCACCCTGTCAACCTTGGTTGAGCGACCTGTCGACCTGCGTTGATCGCCCTGTCAACCAAGGTTGACACCCTGTAAAGCTTACCACAAA
>NZ_CBVI010000155.1 GCF_000513195.1 Bacteroides timonensis
TGTTACCACAAAGATACAAAATAAACAGGGCTAAGTCAAGTAAATGCCTGCCTATTTCTTAATTATGCTGACCGCAATGGAGATATTCAATTATCTACAGCAGAAAACCCGCGATAAACTGTCGGTCAGCAAAATAGGGCACTTCGGCCGTTCGCTGAAGAAATTGGATATCCCTTGCAAGAAGTCGAATAGGGGGACGGTATATCATTTGGTAAGACTTGGATAGACTATTCTACGGATAACCCTCCCAGCACCAATGCTACATTATCTATTAAAGAACGGTGTAATTGGAAAGGTGGGTAATCAGTATGGTCGGAGACAAGCGTCAGGTGTTCTTCGTCTTTTCCCGGATGTATTCGTTTTATGAGTGCCCCCTGCGGGGTGAGCAGCAGATAGATTTTGTTCCATTGGAAGAAAAGCCCTTCGTTGGAAAGGCATTTGCAGGCTATGATATCACTACCTTTATATTGTGGAGCCATACTGTTGTCTTTTACCGGAATCAGAAAGTCCGCTTCATTGAATAGAGGTAGGGAGAAATATTCCGTAGCTTGAGAGAATGTTCCCTTTTTACCGGCAAATAGCGTCGGTAATGTTTGGTAGGAAATTAGGGGAATCCCCTTTTTTTCTGTTACCGGGGACGGAAGTGTTAGCTTCGAACCGGAACGTACCATATTGCCTTGTCCGGTAAGCAACCAATCCGGGTTGATTTCTTGATATATTCTTAGAATATTTTCTAATTTGTCGGTGCCGATAGCCCCATTGTTTTTCAGGGAACGTCCAAAAGAAGCATTTGACATTCCGATACTTTTCTCAAAAGCGGAGATAGAAATACCCTTTAAATCAATATATTCTTTGATCCGCTGTAATATCATAGAACAACCCTCCTATATAAAATTATGCAATAAGTAGGAAATTATCTCCGATTTTATTTGTTTTGTATTAGATTATTTCCTATAATTGCGAAACCTAAGAAATACAAACAGCCGTAAATATACAAAAATAGCCAACTAAACAGAAAGCGAAAGAAAGTATAACGTGACAATAAATGATTTTTTAAACTTAAAAACTAATTTATGGAAAATGAAAATTTGGATTATGTTCATGGAAGTGACCTCTTGGTAGGCATTTTGGTAGAGGATGTATTTAATCCTCTGGGACACAGTAAAACTTGTACGATTACTAACACGGCTGAAACCAAAGACCGTGCAGTGAAACCGACATTGGAAGAGAAGGCAAAGGCTGCCGCTGCCGGTAAATGGAAAGAGAAATCCGTGAGTGGATTGAGCGTAAGCATCAGTTCCGAAGGATTTGTTTTTTACGGTGATGGCATGGGCTATGACAAACTACTGGAGATGTGGGAAAACGGGATGCCCGTTCCCGTGAAGTATGCGCTTCGTGGGGAAGAAGACACGAAGTATCGCCAGGGCAATTTCATTATTACTTCGTTGGAAGAAGTTTCTGCTGCCGATGATGACGCTACTTACAGCATTTCGCTGGAGAATAGCGGGCCTGTGGAAGTAAAAGTCGTTGCACCTAAAGCATGAGTATGAACAAAGTAGTATTGTACGGTAAGGAATATCCTAACCGGGTGACGATGGGTGCTATGATTGACTTCAAGCGGGCGACGGGTAAGGACGTCAATGAAATCGGTGCCGATATGGAACTGCTGACAATGTTTATGTTCTGCTGTGTGCGTTCGGCTTGCAGGGCGGATGAAGTGGCGTTTGACCTTAATTTTGAACGTTTTGCTGACGGGATCGATCTGAGCGAGTTCAATCGTTTTCAGGAAAGTGTGAGTGCCGGTGGTGAGGATGGTTCAAAAAAAAAGGGGTAGGCAAGGAAGTCGCAGGCATTGAAGAACTGTTAGGTTTGGCAATGGGGTGTATTGGGATAAGTTTAGACGATTTTCGCCGATGCACCCCTGCTGAGTTTGCAGCTATCTATCGGGTTTGGCAGCAACATGATGAGCGGAATGTGCAGGATGGTTGGGAGCAGACACGCTTTTTTGGCCTGTTGCATATTGCAACCGTATAGTAAAAAGAAGTTAAGCCCGACAGATGTATGCAGATTCTCGTGGGAGAGGAAACGGGAACAAGAAACTAAGAAAGAAGTTAGTACAAAGGAAAGGTTCGAAGAGATAGCAAAGAAATGGGGGTAAAGAAGGGGTGTTATTTACTTTTCTTTATCATTTGAGGAGTTGTTCTCATCCGATGAATTTGCATCTTTTTTACGAAGGTGTTGTAACTTTTTATGATTCATTAGAGCTTCTTCTTTGTATTTAGCTCACTTTTCTTCTTTTTTGCGACGTTTTTCTTCTTCCTTTTGTCGTTCTCTTTCTGCTTTTTCGCGTGCAAGCTTTTCACGAAGTTGTTGTAACTCTTCACGTGCTTTGAGTGCTTCTTCTCGGCTTTTTTGTGCAGAAGCTTTCATTTTTTATTCAAATTTGCTGAGTTGTGAAGGCTCATTTTTAGAAGTATCATTTTTAGATAACATCCCACCTATACTCCATGCTCCTATGGCACCAAGTATGAGACAAATTAGTATAATATAAGGCCCCATATGTTTAATCTTTAATAATTATGTTACAAAGATATGGAAAAAATAACATATGATATAGTATTT
This sequence comes from Bacteroides timonensis, assembly GCF_000513195.1. Classification (GTDB taxonomy): domain Bacteria; phylum Bacteroidota; class Bacteroidia; order Bacteroidales; family Bacteroidaceae; genus Bacteroides; species Bacteroides timonensis. The sequence continues at coordinate 2,623 of NZ_CBVI010000155.1, forward strand.
AATTTGAAAAATACCCTTTCAGGAGTTCTTCGAGAAATGAGTAATATATTGCTTGATATACAGAAGAATATTCAAGGTATGTCAGTTCTTTTGTCTGTTCAAAAAATGGAAATGAAGAGACTATGGGATATGATGAAAAAGGGATGGTTGAAAAATTATTTATGTTTAGCTTGTTTTTCTTCTTTTTTGCGACGTTTTTCTTCTTCCTTTTCTTCTTTAATTCGTGCTAAATTCTCACGTACTTGCTTTAATTCTTCTTGTCTTTGTTGTAGCCTTTCTTGGCTTTTAAGCACAGAATCTTTCATCTTTTGCTCAAACTCGCTTGGTTTTGGAGGTTCTTTAGGAGTTTTATTAAGGTTTGATAATTTGCCACCTATGTTCCAAGCTCCCAATCCTGCGAGAATTAAAAATAGTAGTACAATGTAAGGTCCCATAATCAAATTATTTATTTTACTTGCAAATATATGGAAAAGATTACATACGACATAACATTTAACTTGAAAAATAATCCTTCTGGACTTCTTCGAGAAATTAATAAACTTATGGTTGAGATACAGGGTAGTACACAAAAAATGACAAGCCTAATGTCGCAACAAATAAGTATGATGCAGACTCCAATAGATGAAGCTAGAGAAAAGTGGTTAAACTTGACTGGAAGTGCGGGAGCTTATTTTGCTGTTATTTCCGAAAATGCTGCTGGGATTGCTAGTCTTATTGAAATTAAAAGTTATTTAAATGATATTGGAGCTACAACAAAAATTACATCTATGGCTCAGAATGCATATAATAAAATTGTACTTTTAGGTAAAGAGGCATGGACTGTCTATCAAATTCAGATGGGCATTGCCCGTACAGCAATTTCTACCACTACTGGTGCCACCAAAGCCTTAAATATCGCTTTGGCAGCTAGTCCTTGGATATTAGGAGCCACTTTGATTGCTGGTGCGGCGGTTGCTATATATAAATTCTGTTCAGGTAGTAATGATGCGGCTAAAGCCCAAGGGCGCTTGAATGACATAATGACTACGATGAATAAAGAAGTGGCTACGGAGCGTCTTGCTTTGGATAATCTCTTTACCCCCTTGAATAAAGCCCGTGAAGGAACAGAAGAATGGCAGAAAGCAAAAGATGACATTGTTGCTAAGTACGGTGATTATCTTGAGAAAATGGGTATTGAAATAACCAATGCAGATACAGCTCGAATTGCGTATGATAAACTGAGTGAGGCTATTTTGAATACAGCCCGTTCTCGTGCTATGGAAAAAGCGACATCCGGAGCTGGCGAGGTGTATGCAGAGTCTGAAACAAATGCATTGAAAGATATTCGTAACCACTTAAATAAAGGTATCGGTGAAGGAGCGGGAAAAATAACTGCCGATCAGGCGGAAGAGGCTTTTATGCAAATTCGGGATGCTATACGTAGTGGAAGCGATATTCCGAAAGAAGCACAAGAAATACTGGAAAGTGCCAAAACTAGTTATTCCAATCAGTTTGGAAGCTATATAATTAATCCTTTAGCCGAATATATTTATAAAAGGTTGAACGATGTGCGTAAGGCACAGGATGTTTATAAGAAAGAAATGGCTGATGCGAAAGCTATGTTTGGAAGAACTGATAATCTGTTGGGAGTATCATCGGGAGCTGAGGTTCCAACAGGCAATGCGGCTGTAACGAATAGTGACAATGATAAGAATAATAAGGATGATAAGAATACACCTTCTATTACTCCTTATATAGAATTGAAACCTGCCGAAGGCAGTTTGGCTGATTTAGAAGCGAAACTTTCCGATTTAAGAGAGAAACAGCGAAAGGCACCTCTTGAGGCAATCGTTACTTTCTCAGTAGATATTGCCAATTTGCAGTCTGATATAGCTTCAGCCCAATCTATTATAAATAAGATGAATTTTCAGGCAGCGCATCCGGTGAAGCCGACTGATTTAGATGCGGCTCCTGTTGATGGAAGATTTGATACGACTAGTTCTTTAGAACTTGGCGTCAAAGATGGAGGTTTGAAAGATATGAAACTCGAACCGATGAACTTTGATATTCAAGAACCCTTAACCGGTATGGAGAGATGGAATGAGGCTGTGGGATTGGCAAGGGAAAAGAATCAGGAACTGACGGATAATATGGGAGCGGTAGAAGGCACAGCAAGAAAAAATTATTTATTTTTTGCTTGCTTCTCTTCTTTTTTGCGATGTTTTTCTTCTTCCTTTTGTCGTTCTCTTTCTTCTTTTTCGCGTGCAAGCTTTTCACGAAGTTGTTGTAACTCTTCACGTGCTTTGAGTGCTTCTTCTCGGCTTTTTTGTGCGGAAGCTTTTAATTTTTGTTCAAATTTACTGAGCTTAGGTGGCTCTTTTGGGGAGTTGTCCTTACCTTCTAACATACCCAAAATATTCCAAATTCCAATAGAACCTAGAATTATGAAAATTAGTACCCAATATGGTCCCATAATATTAATCATTTAATAATATTACAAAGTTATGGAAAATAAAACATATATTATTGACTTTGCTTTGAAAAATAATCCTTCTGTTTCTCTTAGAGAAATTAATAGGCTATTAGTTGATATACAAGGTAATGCTCAAAAAATGGCATCTACTGTATCGAAGCAAGTGGATATGATGCAAAATCCAATAGATGAAGCTAGAATTAAGTGGATAAATATGGCAGGAGATATTGGAGCCTATTTTGCTGTTTTTTCTGAGAACGCATCAGGTATAACGGTTTTACTTGGTCTTTATAAGGCTTTGGATAAAGTTGGAATTTCAACGAAAGCCGTTTCTCTAGCTCAAGATGTCTATAATAAAGTTCTAGATTTTGGGAAAAGAGCTGTGTACGTGTATCAGATGCAAGTTTTAACTGCTCGTGCAGCAATTTCCACCACTACTGGTGCCACCAAAGCCTTAAATATTGCTTTGGCAGCAAGTCCTTGGATATTAGGTGCTACTTTAATAGCCGGTGCTGCCGTTGCTATATATAAATTCTGTTCAGGTAGTAGTGATGCGGCTAAGGCTCACGGGCGTTTAAACGGTGTAATGACTACGATGAACAAAGAAGTTGCTACAGAGCGTCTTACTTTGGATAATCTCTTTACCCCTTTGAATAAAGCTCGCGAAGGCACTGAAGAATGGCAAAAGGCAAAAGACAACATTGTGGCCAAATATGGTGGCTATCTTGATAAGATGGGTATTGAAATCACCAATGCAGATACAGCTCGAAAGGCTTATGACAAACTGAGCGAAGCGATAGTTAATTCCGCTCGTGCCCGTGCAATGGAGTCTGCAACTGCCGGAGCAGCAGATGTTTATACCGGGAAAGAAGCTGATGCTATAAAGAATATAAGAGAAAGGCTTTATGGAAATATCGGTTCCGGGGATGGGAAACTATCATCTCAGGAAGCAGGAAAAGCTATGGGGCAGATTCTTTATGCAATACGTAGTGGGAAAAATATCCCTAAAGAAGCGCAAGATATCCTGTCTAAATTAGAAACAACATGGATGGACCCGGAAGGCTTTGCACATCGGGATAATTTTGTGGCAAACTATATTTATCAAAGCATTTCTGACGTTCGTAAAGCTAAAGGTATCTATGAAAAGGAAATAGCTGATGCAAAGGTCATGTTTGGTGGTCCGGGTGATTTACTGTCTTCGACGAATGTAGAACCGAAGACGGATAGTGATACAAATGGCAATACAATAACTATCACCTCCCATGTAGATATTGAGTCGGCCGAAGGAAGTTTGGCTGATTTAGAAGCGAAACTCTCTGATTTAAGAGAAAGGCAGCGAAAGGCACCTCTTGAGGCAATCGTTACTTTTTCAGTAGATATTGCCAATTTGCAGTCTGATATAGCTTCAGCCCAATCTATTATAAATAAGATGAATTTTCAGGCAGCGCATCCGGTGAAACCGACTGATTTAGATGCGGCTCCTGTTGATGGAAGATTTGATACGACTAGTTCTTTAGAACTTGGCGTCAAAGATGGAGGTTTGAAAGATATGAAACTCGAACCGATGAACTTTGATATTCAAGAACCCTTAACCGGTATGGAGAGATGGAATGAGGCTGTGGGATTGGCAAGAGAAAAGAATCAGGAACTGACGGATAATATGGGAGCGGTAGGTAATGCGATGGGAAATGTGGGTAACTTGATAGGTGGAGCGGCAGGTGAATGGTTACAGTGGGGAGCCAATGCAGTGCAGGCAATAGGGCAGGCTATTCCGCAAGTTTTGGCATTATTAGGCATCCAATCCACTCAGGCTACGGCTAACACAACTGTCGCTGCAACAGGGGCGGCTGCCAGTATGTCGAGTATTCCTATTGTAGGACCTATATTGGCTATTGCGGCTGTGGCAAGTGTATTGGGTGCTTTGGCTAATCTGCCTAAGTTTGCTTATGGTGGTATAGCCTATGGCCCGACTTTAGGTCTTTTCGGTGAATATACGGGTGCGATGAATAACCCCGAAGTGGTGGCGCCGCTGAATAGATTGAGACAGTTGATACAGCCTGCAGATGGTGGAAACGGTGGAAAAGTTGTATTCAAAATAGAGGGTCGCACATTGGTAGGAATACTGGAACGGGAAAATAACCTGATTAGGAGAAGTTGATAAACGATTATAAATTTTCAATGATAGGATTATGGAGCATTTACGATATTCAGGACAATTTCTCAGCCATGAGAATATAGTTTGGAGAGTAGATATCTATCAGGAAGCGGATGAGCCGTTTACATCGATAGGCGTACTACGGTTTCCGGCAGACAGTCCATTAGTAATAGAATGGGCACATACGGACAAAGAAGAAGTGATATGCGGTAGTACCGCCTCGCTGACCATTGTAAGCCCAGGCGACCGGACTTATGAGGACCTTTATATTATCCTGCCTGGTAGCATACGTCTGGAAGTGTTACGTAACGGACTGCTTTACTGGAGTGGTGCGCTTGATCCGGAATTCTACGAAGAACCTTACTCTGCCTTCGATGAATATGAAGTGAAGCTTACATTCAGTGATTTTGGTATTCTGGACCGTCTGAAATATGACCTGACGGGTACGCGTACATTGGAGAATATATTACAGTATGCTCTCCGTAGGAGTAAAATACAATATGGAGAGCTAAATCAGGATTATCTGAGTACTTATCTGGAAGAAGGTGGCACAAGAGCGACTTTAGATGAAATAAGTGTTCGGAGCGATAACTTTTATGATGAAGACGGTGAAGCCTGTACGCTTTATGAAGTGATAGAGGGGATGTTACAACCACTTGCTTTAAGACTGATACAGAAGAACGGAAAGATATGGGTATATGATTTGAATGGGCTTTACTTGAGTGCGCAAGTCAGGAATATAGTATGGACAAGTGATGATCAAAAGATGGGTGTTGATAAGGTTATTAATAATGTCAGGGTTACTTTTTCACCCTACTCGAATGCTAAGCTGATAGATCGGGATATTGATTATACTGATGAATATTCTGAAGACAAAACAAATCTTACAAGTGATAAGCCAATAGATGGTGAGTATTACTCTTACTATATTGATTATGCGGATGATCATAAGATAGATGATACATGGGACTATTCTCTGCTTTCATTTACCATTTTCTTGAGTAATGAAGGGACGGGACTTGTTGAAAAGTATGCTGCCGCTTCTTATTTCCATATTCAGCCGTTATTGGGAGGCGCGGAAGCATCGGGTGTTGCTTTCAGCTTCTATACCGGTGGACATGGTGGCTTGACCACCGGATGGCCAAAACGAAAATTGAATTTGCAAACCTCCAAACAGGAAACTGTATTGATGAAAACGCATCGTGTATTTGTGCCTGCATTGGAAACGGCGGATCAGAAGAAATTTTATATTCGTTTAAGCATGGAGATGCTGATAGATGCCCGTTATAACCCGTTTACCGAACCTAATGATGCAAATGAAAAGAAGAATTATGATTCAATGAAGGGCAAGTTTAATTTTGTGATGGTCCCTGCTACGGTAACGCTTTATGACGAAGAAGGAAATGCTCTGATGCACTATTCAAATAAGGAAATTGCTGAAAGTTCAGATAAAATGGGTAGTCTGGCATACACAAAGGGGAAATGGTTACCGGGTAAAGCTACTTACGGTAGCTGTTGGCTGGAATGGTATGATCCGGAGGACAGGCGTTATTCTTCGGGCTTATTAGGCTGGAAAAAGAACAGGCAGTGTATAGGGCTTACTCATAATGACTTGTTTGATTCTTTCAAGAAAATGAAAGAAGGGGAATATATACCTTATCCTGAAAAAGGAGGGTATTTGGAAGTTTGTATATATGTGGGGATATGGGTTACGGAATGGACCAAGAAAACAAATACGGTCGTTGGTGATGAGTGGTATAAAAAGATACGGTGGATGTTGTATAAGACTCCAAAGATAGAAGTAGTGCGTGGAAATACCGTATATAGTGACGCGGAGAGTGGTAACATTGAATATACGGGGCTCATTAATGAAGCGGCAAAAGATGGGGTTAAATTGGATACAATCTGTGGTACGATGGCGGATATTTGTCCGACGGCAAAAGGAGTACTGTGCCAATCCGCAAATAAATTGCAGATTATGAAGTTGGCTCGTGCCGGACGAACGACACAGGCGGAACAACTTTTTATTGGGACAATGTATAGTCAGTTCGCCGAACGAAAGACACAATTGGTAGGTACGACCGGAATACTGGTTGGTGATTTGTCTGTTTATACAGAAAAATGTCAGACCGGGAAACGTTTTATTTGCTTAAGTGATACGCAGAATGTCATTTCTGATGAAAACGAATTGGAAATAGTAGAGTTTCGTCCGGATGAATATACATCTGATAACAAGTAAAAATATGGAAAAGAAATATATAGCTGAGACAGTCGTTCGTGCGGCTATTCCTCGCAGTAAAAGACTTCGTGAGCAAGGAGTATCTGGAACTTCAGGCGATTCAAGTACAATTGTATCTGTGGAAGGTTCTTCTATGACTACTGCCGGTGATGGGCATACTCATGCTAATAAATCTATTTTAGATGAAATAAGGACGGATAATGACCGCTATATTTACTTAACTAAGTTGGAAGAGAATGCAGGCGGTACGGATTATGAAAGTGTCGAGAAAAAGGCTAAGGCGGGATATGCGGACGAAGCCGGTCATGCCATTGATGCCGACAAGGCCGGTCATGCCGACAAGGCGCATGACGTAGATGCTGACAGCCCGGTCTATGATAAGTTTTTACGGAAGGATGTGGCGGATATTGCTGCTAAAATCACCACTTTTCTTGAAGGCTTATATGTAGGTAATAGCGGGCATGGCATATCTGTCAGTGATTCCAATGTGGTTACGGCTATTTTTGACGAACTTAAGAATATCTTCGGCATCGTGTCTTCCGATTTTGTTTCCGGAGATTTGGGAACCGGATTCAGCCTTAAATATAATCAGGAGGCGGGAAGGTCTTATCTTGAGGTGGACGAACTCCTCGTGCGGAAATTGGCATATTTCGTTGAATTGATTATCAAACGCTTATCATACGTCGGTGGGGAAATCATTCTGACTCCGGCATCAATGAAGTGCGTAAAAGTGGAGGAGTACGATACCTGTTACCGTTGTTACTTTGAGCAGGATAACGGGGACAAATCCATCATACAGGAATTTCGGATCGATGACCAGGTGCGTGCACAGACCTTCAATATTAAGGAAGGAACATCTCATAATGCTACTAATAACTATTATTGGCGTTTGGTGGTTGCTATAGGTGATAATTATGTCGATCTTTCAAAAGCGGATTGTGATACGGGCAGCGGTGTCCCTGAAGCCGGCGATTCCATCGTGCAGCTTGGCAACCGGACGGACGCGACACGGCAGAATGCGATAATCCTTTCAACGGTAGGTGAAGATGCTCCTTCTATCAAACAGTATAAAGGCATTGATTCATATTCTTTGGAGGGCAGAGAAGTTACCATTATCTCTCCGCTCCTGAACAAATTTATCGGGCAGTTTATTTCCGAAGCGACCGGGAAGAGTTATGATAGTATGTTCAATGAACTTCAGGCGGACCTTGGTCTGATAAAGGAGCAGACAGATAAGGAATATACACTCTGGTTTTTTGACTATGATCCGGCTATGGATAATCTACCGGCAGCAGACTGGGACACCGATGCGCTGAAAATTATGCACGAGCAGGATATGTTCTATAATCGCCTGACCGGTTATGCGTACCGATTTGAGAAAGATGGCGATATATGGATGTGGAATAGTATAGCAGATCAACAGACTGTGAAGGCATTGGAAGATGCATCCAAAGCGCAGGATACGGCTGACGGGAAGCGGCGGACATTTATTGCAGAACCTACTGATGCGCAGGCTTATGATGTTGGCGATTTGTGGGTGAATGCCACTTATAGCCAAGGCGATGAAAGGTTGTATGAAAATGATACTCTTGTGTGTCAAGTGGCTAAAACAGCGGGTACAGCATTTAATATAGAACATTGGCGACCATCTAACAATGCTACAACAGCATATATGCGTAATTTAGGGGATGTGATAGAGATGGGCGCCGACCGAATTGAGTTTACCGGGAAAACAATAATCAACGGTAGTTTTGTTGTGGATGAAGATAGTAATTTGACATTGAATAATATAACAGCCAATAATTTGACATTATCAGGCAATATTGACGGGATAGATGCCACATTGAATAATATAACTGCTCATAATCTGACGTTATCAGGAGAAATAAACGGAATAGACGCTACACTGGATAATATAACATTGAACAACGTCAATGCTAAAAGCGGTACAATTGGCAATTTTGAAATTAGTAGTGGCAGGATAGGGATAGAAGCCGATCCCGACAGTTCCGGTGGAAATGGTATGTTTCTCTATAATAGAATGATAGGTTTTAATGATGATAGTAGACAGGTAATTGTCGGAACTTGGAGTTCGCTTGGTGAAGATATACTTGGACGGTTTATTGATACAAAACCGACCTCTTCTTCTACTAAAACTGGTATTCTGATTGATATTACCGGTGCCTCGATAGACGATGGAAATTATAGTTTGGGGAATAATGCAATCCGCATTTCACGTGGAAATGTATGTGGTCTGCGCAGGAGGCTTCGTAGAGTAAGGATAAGTACAGTTCTAAGCAAATATGACAGCATCGTATGTTGCGTGAATACAGAAGAGGTAACGGTAACTCTCCCTGATGAAGCCGAAGACGGACAGGAATTCTGGATGATGTCATTGAATAGAAAGAAAGTTAATGTTAATGCTTCCGGTAGAGATACCATATCCTCGTCAGGTTCGTTTTTCTCAACAGACCGATGGCATGTATATATATATGATGCGCACAATCATGTGTGGCTCTACAGTTATATGAATTATGATTAAAATGTAAATTATGAAAGTAAATTTTAAAGCTATTGAAGCGCAGATTTCATTTGAAGGAGCTAAAAAGACTTTCAATATTACCCATGACTTGGGTAATTTGATGATGTACAACGGAAGTATTTTACTTGATATCGGCTTCGAGGATCTGGCTCGTACAATCTACTACTCTGATGGGGAAGTGGAAGTACCGGAGCGTTATTGCAAGGCTATTATTGAGGTGGTGAAACAATCTTCGTTTATAGCAGCTATCAAGCGTGAGGTAATAAATCTGTTGGGAGGCTGTTGACATGGGATACATAAGGTTTGTGATGAGTTTGCGAAAGGTGGATGAACAGGGGCATGCCACTCGTGCTGTTATCAGCCGTATTGAATCGGATATGGCAGATAACGCCATGCTTGAGACAAACCTGATTATGCATGCTCTGTCCGCTCCGGGCGGGAAGATTGTAGAGAACCTTGATTTTACACTGGATTCGGGAATATTGGATAATGATATATTAGGATAGTATTATGGACAGATTGGATAAGACATTCGTCAAGGGTAATGTTCTGAAAGCGGAAGAGCTGAACGAAATAGTAGGGAAGATTAATGAGCTTGCGGATGCATCGTTAATTATCGGCGATACGACGGGCACGGCTTATGACGGTGCCATGGGTGCGGCATTGGAGCAGATGGTGCGGGAACTGACAGGGGGTGCCGGAACCATGTACAGCGTGTATGTGCGGAATAATATGCCTTCTTTGGGATTTGCTGCACAATACGGTGAGGAGTGTGTGCTTGACTTTACCTTTGTTTCACAGTATCGGGATGACATCAGTGAACCATATAAACCGACCGGAGAGTTGGGACTCTGTACGGTTATGATAAAGAACTCTAAGTTCGCTGACTTCACGGTTGTAAAGCGGATGGAGATATCGTCTAACGTTTCAGTCAAGCAGGACGTGTCCGAATGGCTGACCAGCGGTAGCAATAATATCAAAGTAAGCGTTGAGGGTGAGAATACCGACAAGACTACAGCTCCTGTTACTTATATCGTGCAATTGACTTCGCTTGGCATCAGTGCGCCGAACTTCGCCTGGTGGACGGCTTTTGCGGGAGACATATCCATTCCAATGATTATTAATGGCAATATCAGCAAAATGTTGCATGTGACAGTCACCGGAGATAACTACAATCAGGGTTATACCCAGAATCTTGGCACAGCCGTATATCTGGATACTCCTTATATCTATACGCTTCTGCATCCCGGAGCCACCGGTGTGTATAATGTCAGCTTTTACCTTTCGAATTCCGACAATACGATCCAGACAAAACTGGTATCTGTGAACATCATGTGTTTTTCCTCCGGTGAATCCGTGAAGCTGATGTGTGTGAACAACCTTGCCGGATTGCTTACCAACTGGCAGGATAACAAAGTCTTTGATTATGCCATTTATGACGGTTCGTCTGCACAGACTGACGCATTGTTTGCTATAACCAAAAACGGAACGGAAATATATAGTTCTGAGAATACCACTCTTGCGACGAATACAAAGCACACTTTCACTTATCCGATGGAAGTGGATACGGATGATGATGCGAATTTTGATGTTGTTGTGTCTGTCACCAGTGGCAATAACAATCTGATTGAACCGATTACGTTTGGCGTGAACAATTCGCTTGGATATTCTGCCACGGCAGGTGCAGTGCTTTACATCAATCCCAAGACACGTAGTAACTCACAATCCAACAGCCGCAGCATTGTGAATGAGGCGGATAAGTCGGTGATTCCTGTTATCTGGAATAATTTTAACTGGGGCAATGACGGATGGGTGACGGATGATGAAGGTGTGAAGGCATTGAAAATATTTGCCCGCAGTTCTGCGGTGATAGATTATCAGCCTTTCACTATTGAAGCTGCTCGCAGGGGTAAGAGTATTGAGATTGATTTTAAAGTGGAGAACGCCTCGGATGCTTCGAAGAACATTATTACTATTGCCGAAGGAAATGTCGGCCTAAGGGTATCCGGCGAGAATATTTCCTTCTTCTCCCAGTCTGAACATGAAAGCACTACACAGGATGTTCCTACAGATAACGGTGTGCGTATCCGGCTAACAGTGGTTGTCATGCCGGATGCTTACGGCAATGCCGGGTTCAACATTGTCGCCATCTATATCAACGGAAAGAAGAACCGCCAGTATGTCTACGAAAGTAATGACTATTTCAAAAACGCCGGAAAGATAGCGTTGGGTAATGATTATGCCAACCTCTATCTTTATGGGTTGCGCGTATATGATTCGGCTCTGACTTCGGAAGCTGTACAGAAGAATTATATCAACCAACTCGTGACAACCGATGAAAAGCGAACAGAAAAGAATATCAATCAGGTATTGGACGGTGAGGGAGTGAACATTGACTTCAATGCCACAAAAATGCTGTACAACGTGTTTGTTGTTGACAAACCTTTTCCTAACCTGAATAACCCTTCAGGAGTGGCGGGTAATCTGGAAGTCTCCTTCAAGGATAAGCCAGAAAGGAACTTCACGCTCACCAATCTGTTGGTGGAAGGTCAGGGAACTTCATCAAAGAAATATCTGGAGTGGAATATCCGCTTCAAGATGAAAGGGTTGAAAGACGCTGAAGGCAATAAGATAAACTCCATCGCCACGTATGCGGACGGGACTACGGACAAAAACAAAGTGCTCATGTTCGACGGTGTGCCGAAGTCCGGGCGTCTGACAGCCAAGAAGAACTGGGCATCTTCGATGCAAGACCATAAGGCCGGAAGTGTGGCCGCCTTCAATGATTTATATAAAGAAATAGGGCTGAGAAACGAGGCAATGGTAGCAGATGGCGAGATACGCGTAGCTGTTTACCAGGAGCCGTTTATCGGTTTCTCCAAATCCGTGAATGAGGAAGGGCGGGACGTATATGCCTGTATGGGAGAATTTACGTTCGGTCCCGACAAGGGAGATGATCTTTGCTTCGGCTACGACACGGACGCTTTCCCTGCCTTGCTGTCCGTAGAAGGTTCGGACAATGCCCCGTTGGGTGCACTTTTCCGTGTTCCCTGGAATGCTGCTAAGCCATATTGGACCTATAATCCTGATGAAGAGGCTTTCCAGTATAACAATACCAATTGTTGGGATTTTGATGCGGGGGAACTGAATGCCGATGAAACGGAACCTCTGTCAGCTCAGAAATGGATAGATGCGTATAATGCCGTATATGCCTGCAATAATCGTATCAGACCGTTCAATGGAACACTTGCCGAATTGAACAATGCCATAACTGAATATCGCAGTACGGGCTATGAGTACTGGATTGCCAAGGCCGGTGATGCCAACCTGTACAATCTCTATTATTACGAGGCGGCGGAAGGAAAGTTCATTCCTTCAGACATTGGGGACGGCCAGATCAACTTGAAAACGCAGTTGGCTGCATACCTCGCATCCGATCTGTCCGCATTTACAGCCGACCGGTTAAATGAGCTGTTCATCAATTCCAGAAAGCAATTGTTCCGGGCGGCCGTGCCGGAATACTTCGACATTGATGATGCCGTATTCCATTATAATTTTGTGGAATTCACGGCCGGGACCGACCAGCGTGCGAAGAATACTTATCCGTATAGCTTCTGCACGACAGGAAGCAAGTGGCGCTGGCGGCTGGATGATGCTGATACCATCTTTCCTATTGATAACCAAGGGCAGGACCGCAAGCCGTATTACTGCGAGATGCATGATTTTTATGATAATGGTCAGCCGATTTGGAACGGTGAGACTTCTGTTTTCTGGAATTTACTGGAGTTGGCTTTCAGGGCTGAAATCACTGCCGGAATGCATAAAATGTTCGCCGCTATGGAAAGTTTATGCGGCCAGTCTTCCGGTACTCCTTATGATAAGGCTTATGCTTTCTACAAGAAATATTTTTTGGGGATTAAAGAGTATTTCCCGGCTACGTTAGTGAATGCTGACGCCAAGCGTTATGAAATAGCCAAGATAGCTTATGATAATGATTCCTATTCGAATGATACTGACCCCATCACACAGAGCCATGGTGACTTTTACTCCGCAGAGACGGCATGGATGAAGAAACGTATCATGTACATTATGTCGAAGTATAATTATGGCTTATTCTCAGCCAATGGAACTGACACTATCATCGTACGTGCTGCCGGAGATTTGATAGACTATGACATCACTCCGGCCTTCGATATGTATCCGGCAATCGCTAACGGTACGTCCATCGTGCAGGGGGAACGCACCAAGGCAGGTGAAACATGCCGCATAACTATCGACCTTGGCGGTAGTGCCGACCAACAGAATGCGATTCAGGCGGCGAGCTGGTTATTGAGCATTGGAGACTGGCATAAAAAGAATGTTTCCGGTACCATGGTGGTACGCGGCAGGCGTTTGTCAGAACTCATACTTGGAAGTAAGACGGATGACGTAATGATCTCTATAACAGGACTTACGCTTGCTGATTGCGGTAGTATGCAGAAGATACTTTTATCCAATATTACCACTTTACAGGGGACTCTCGATTTAAGCGCAATAATCAACATTCGGGAGGTTTATGCAGATGGAACTAATCTGAGCCAGATAAAATTACCGAATGGTGGAGGGCTTGAGGTTATCGAGTATCCGGCCGACAATAAGTATATCACTTTCCGGAACTTTCCAATGTTGACGACAGAAGGTTTGAGAATCGGTCAATGTGCCGTTAATATCACCGACTTTTTGATTGAGAATTGTCCTCTGCTGAAGCCCATGAAGCTACTTTCTGACATCATTGAGGCACAGCAGTCACAAGGCGCTAATCATGTGCTGAAGCACATTCGTGCGGTCGGTTTCGAAGAAGAATATTATACTGCTGACGCTCTTGATATGCTTGCAAATCTGGCAGACGGCACCTATGAAGGATTGTCTGCTGAAGGACTTGCCGGAGAGGAGCCTATACCGGTGTTGGATGGTAAGATTACAGTACACTCAAAGTACTATCAGGACTCTGTGGATAAGCTGAGGAATATCTTTGACAGGTTAACTCTTGTAATGGATGGTGAGCCCGTTATATACTTGGCGGACCCGGCATTCAGAGAATTTGCCCTCTCGATTTGGGATGTAGATAAAGATGGATATATATCTCCTGATGAAGCACAGATATCTCGATTACCGAATTTTAATAAGGCATCAGCTGATATTGAAATTGTGGATTTCAGACAGCTCACAATCGGCGGTTCCTACAACTCAACTCCTGCCTATATTCCAAATGTGCGCGAAGTCTATTGCGGCAGGAATCCGGGAAATGGCAATACGGTTCCTTTCAGTGGATTTGAGCATCTTGAATTAATTGATATAGGAGCATGGGCTATCTATATACCCAATAATGCATATAAAGATAATCCGAAGTTGAAGAAGGTTGTACTGAACGATGTATTGGAAGTAATAAATGCTGCTGCATTTACTAACTGCGTATCCCTTGAAGAAATATCTGAAATACCGGATAGCTGTACGTTGCTCTATAATCAATATAATCAGCAGGCATTTAGAGGCTGTACATCACTCAAGACTATTACAGTAGGTCGGGGTATGCAAAGAATAGGGTGGTCTACATTCAGAGACTGCACTTCGATGGAGTCTTTCTATATTAAAGCAATTACACCACCTCAGTTAGATACAGAGGTATTTACCAATAACCCCTGTAAAATATATGTCCCGCGTGGAAGTGGTGCGGCTTACAAGGCTGCTACTAACTGGAGCACTTATGCGGATCGAATTTATGAATATGACTTTTAACCATTATCCGGAGCACTATGAAAAGATAGATGCTCCGGAAGATATTTAGAAGTCATATCCATATATTCTTGCCGCATACTGATTCCAGTTTATAGCCGATTTATAAGCATCTACACTGGAACGGGGCACGTATATCTTACAAGGATTTTCACCGAATACATTGCCGCCTAATGTTGGGGGTACCGTGGCTTTAATATAGAAACTTTCCATTGAACTACATCCATAAAAACAATATTCATCAATTCGTTGCATTCCAGTGCCAATCGTGATTTGTTTCAAAGAAATACAATGCTCAAAACAACCTCCCTGCCAGTCTCCCCCTATTCGAGTACAGGAATCTGGAATATCCGAAATCTCAACTAAAGAAGAACAATGGCTAAATGCGCCTCCATCAATGCGTTCCAATATATTATTTAATACAACCTTTTTAAGGCTTGTGCAATTTTGAAACGTCATTCTTTCAGTATTGATAATATAAGTACCTATATCAAATAATTCAAGAGAGAGATTCTCTTTAAATCCTTCATAAGGAAGAGCCGTTCCCCACATAATTATTCCCCAATAAATCTCTTTGATTCCACTTAGATAATTTGTATTGCTGATTCCTTCAGTCGGCAAATTCCTAAAATCAAGTACCTTAATTAACCCTGTATTAGAATAATCTGCAAAATTTACTACCCGATATATTTGAGATTCATCCTCTGAGATATAACCGTCTCCGTCTGTATCCCAAAGTGAGATAGCAATATCTCTCCACACTGGATCAGACAAATAAATTGCCGGTTCTCCCTCCATTATCAATTCCAACCTGTCAAAGATATTCCTCAGCTTATCCACAGAGTCCTGATAGAACCCTAAAATATGCCCTAAAAATATGTAGGAAATGCTATTAAATATTATAGTAGAAAAATTGTATTGACATTTAGTGTATTTTTAGAAGTTTTTGAGGATTTCTTAAATGGCACTCATAGGTAGAGGAGGTGATAACCAAAAATTCTATTCGTCTTAGTTAAAATTGTGTTACTTCTTATTTTGTAAGATGATATGAAGTGCGTTGAATCTATACCTATATTTTATTTAAGTAGTGGTTTAGCATAATAAATAGTTTGAGCTGTGAAAAGTGTCATTTTATTCTTTGTTTGTATTGTAATGCTCCTCGCATGTCTTCCTATTTTTTACTACCAATAATAACCAATCAATACAATGTAGTGAAAATCTCATCTATACCGGGAATCAAACGCTCCCGGTATCTGGAAGAGAATGCAAAAGCTGCCGATGTGGATTTGTTTGCCGAAGATATTGCATACATAGAACATCTGTTGAAAAAGTACCCCAATGTCGGTGACAGATACAATGAGCGTGAATTTAAGTTTGTAGATAAATAAGCATCGGCGGCAACCTCCGGATATTTATTTCTTCTTCAATTTGAGAATCCAGTCTGACATATCTTTCAGAACTTCCGGACTTATCGTTTCTTCCAGTTGTCCGGGAGAAAAAGTCTTCATTCGTGGCAGATGCAAAAAAACATGATTTTAAATCAAGTGTGGAAGTGGATTTATGACGGGAATCAATATATTTGCGGATCGTAATGTCATAATAAGAGTTTATTAAATGAAGAAATCAATCCCTCGGTATACGTTTTATAAGCATAAGTATGGGAGTGAACTTTTGGTGGATGTCGTGGAACTGAAATACGTGAAGCGGTTTCTGGCTGAAGGGGCTGTGCATACGTTGACTTATTATGATATTACTTTCATAACAGAAGGCGAGGGTGGTTTTTCTATTGATAATCAGATGTGTGAGGCGATACCCGGCGATGTGTTCTTCTCTAAACCCGGAGAAATACGGAATTGGGATACGGTTCATATCGTAAATGGCTATGCATTGATTTTTGAGGATGAATTCTTGTCTTCCTTCTTTAAAGACCCTTTGTTCGTACAGCACCTTCCGTTCTTCAATATGGAAAAGACAGCTTCCAAGCTTCATCTGTCTGATGAACTTTATAAACGCATGATTCTGCTTCTGCATGATATAAAGTCAGAGATAGATTTGTACAGACAGAATGACGTGCATGTGCTGAGGGCATTACTTTACGAAGCCCTTATGCAGCTCAACCGGGCTTATCTGAATATGTTATCTCAGGAAGAGAAGGATAAGGAAGCCGGCAGCATTCACGTCAGTAGATTTATAGAATTAGTGGGAGTGAACCTGAAAGAACAACATTCCGTCCGTTTTTATGCGGATAAGCTCTGTATTACTCCCAACTATCTGAATGAGGTTGTAAATTCGGCAATGAACATCAGTGCCAAACAATATATCCTGAATAAGATTATGGACGAGGCCAAAAAGCTGCTTATCTATACCGATATTTCCATATCAGACCTGTCATTTGAACTTCATTTCTCCACCGTTGCCTATTTCGTGCGTTGTTTCCGGCAGTGTACGGGAGAGACACCATTAGCTTACCGGAAACTGTATAAACCGTAAAAAGTGCTATTTCTCCCTTTGTTTTTATTGTGTTGATTTTCTGTGCCGTGTTTATCTTTGCCGCAACAATAACCAATAAAATTATTAGATTATGAGAGATGTAGAGAAAACAGTGGGAGGTATGATTGATAAGTTGAAAACCGCTTTCATCGGTTCGATAGATGCAGAGGGTTTCCCGAATATCAAAGCTATGTTGCAGCCTCGGAAAAGGGAAGGGATAAAAGTTATCTATTTGAGCACGAACACTTCGTCAATGCGTGTTGCACAATATCGGAAGAATAATCGTGCAAGTATTTACTTTTGTGATACGCGATTCTTCAGGGGAGTGATGCTGCGCGGCACGATGGAAGTGCTGACGGATGCCGTCAGTAAGGAGATGATATGGCAGGAAGGCGATACCATGTATTATCCGGAAGGTGTGACAGACCCGGATTATTGTGTGCTGAAGTTTACAGCAATTTCCGGGAGGTATTATAATAACTTTAAATCGGAAAGTTTTGTAATTGAGTAGTTGGTGAATTCGTGTTCTCCCTAAATTACCATTTAATGTTGGCTTTGTCAGATTTCTTCCAATGCATAGTATTGATAATCCCGGAGTATGGTTTGCAGGAATTGTTCCTGTCCGCCATCCCGGGGTGTGATTGAAAGAATTTCCTGCACTTTTCGGGCAAGCTGCACGATGCGTCGTGCACGATCCTTTTTCCCGGATTGCAAAGTCCGGGTGATTACATTTACCTGTTCCAGTGATAAGTCGGCGGCTTGCGGATATGTGGGACAGTAATCTTTTGTCAGATAATCGAACTCGTCAAGACTGACGTGTATCTTGCGGTAATTCTTATCCTTGATAACCATTGTGCCTGCGGCAAGGTCGCCCATCCGCTGACTGTTCTTGGTAAGCAAAATAACTAATACTCCGAGCCCTCCGGTGACGGGAACATCAATCGGGAAGAGAAGCCAGCGAAGCAGATAAGAGCCTATGCTCGGAGTGGAACCATCGGCTTTCACCACCCGGATGCTCATGAGCTTCTTTCCGAGGCTCTGCCCGTGGTTGAACATTTCACATAAAAATGCATAGAATAATACAGGCAGATAGATGACCGCAAAAAAAACAATCATAGTAAAATCCGAAGATACCTGGAATTTTGAGAGTAGGGTTGCTGTGGAATATACATAAAGTCCTATCAGGATATAGTCGATGACTAATGCCAGAAATCGTTCGCCAATGCTGGCGGGTGTTTGGCTGATACGGACGAATTGCCCGGTGATTATAGTAGATTCTGCCATTTCCGATTGAACATTTTTAGTATTTCGTTGCAAATATATCATTATTCTCTTATTTTTGTTACCGATTTCAGACAAAACTCATCCGAAGTCTTCAGGAAAAGTATGAAAGAAGTAACGTTCATTCGTCGGAATATCGAAAAATGGAAAGAAGCCGAGAAGGTGGTGGAGCAGGCTACAAGCTTGTCTCCTGACAGGCTTGCCGACACATATACGGACCTTACTGCCGATCTGGCGTTTGCACAAACGCATTTTCCAACTTCCCGCATTACCATTTATCTGAACAATCTCGCCTCGGCGCTGCATAATAAAATTTATCGGAACAAACGTGAGAAGTGGTCGCGAGTCATCACTTTCTGGACGCAGGAAATACCGCAGACCATGCACGATGCGCATCGTGAACTGCTTGTTTCATTCCTTATTTTCATTGTCAGCGTAGCGGTCGGAGTGATTTCTACTGTGGGTGATCCCGATTTTGTCCGTCTGATTCTGGGAAATAACTATGTGGATATGACATTGGATAATATATCCAACGGAGAACCTATGGCAGTGTATAACGGCTCTTCGGAAGTTCCTATGTTCTTGGGAATCACACTGAACAATATCATGGTTTCCTTCAATTGCTTTGCTATGGGAATCTTAACCAGCTTCGGTACAGGATATATGCTTTTTGCCAATGGAATCATGTTGGGTTCTTTCCAGACTTTCTTTTTCCAGCATGGTCTGCTTGGAGAGTCCATGCTTGCCGTATGGCTACACGGGACACTTGAAATCTGGGCTATCATTGTGGCCGGTGCTGCCGGACTCGCTCTGGGAAACGGATGGCTGTTCCCCGGAACCTATTCAAGGCTTGAATCTTTCCGTAGGGGAGCCAAACGAGGGGTGAAGATTGTGATAGGTACCATCCCCGTATTTATCATGGCAGGATTTATAGAAGGTTTTATCACTCGCCACACCGAATTGCCGGATGCGTTGAGGCTTGGGCTGATTATTACTTCTCTGGCATTTATTTTATTCTACTATATTTATTTACCTAATAGAAAACGACATGGAAACAGAGAAACCTAAAATTGCGTTGTACGTAAGACGTTCTTTCGGTGAGAAGTTTAATGCATCTTTCGATTTTATAAAAGAGAATTGGAAGTTGATGCTGAAGTATGCAACCTATTTGCTTTTACCGCTTTGTCTTGTCCAGGCATTAAGTCTGAATGGATTGATGACTTATACGATAGGCATGTCCGGCTTTCTGGAGAGTGGATTTCCTGACTCTGCTATATTGTCATTCTTTTCTTATTACGGTCTGTATATGCTTCTGTTGATAATAGGCATTGTTTTGCTGACTGCATTGGTTTATGCAATGATCCGGACTTATAATGAGCGGGAGGAACGCTTGCGAGGCGTCACGTTGGGGATGCTGCGGCCTATGTTGCTCCATAATGTGAAGAGGATGTTTATATTGGTTTTCTTCGGATTAGTTCTGACGATGTTGGCCGGTCTGATTATCGGTGTCATAGCTGCTTTATTCCCTGTTACCTTGTTCCCGATTATTATAATTCTGTTAATCCCGTTTATGATAGCCGTAGCTGTGCCGTTTAGCCTTTGGGCACCTATTTACCTGCTTGAAGACATCACTGTCATGGGGGCTTTGAAGAAGACTTTCCGCTTAGGATTTACCACTTGGGGAGGTATCTTTATGATATCTCTTGTCATGGGAATCATTGCTGGTATCTTACAGGGAGTGACGCTGATACCCTGGTACATAGGAACAGTGGTGAAGTACATCTTTGCTACAAGTGGCGGGGGAACCGAAGCAACCGTATCCGTAGGATATAGTTTCTTGCTTTATCTGTTGGCTATTGTACAGGTGTTTGGTGCTTACCTTGCCATGATTTTCTCATTTGTGGGATTGGCTTATCAGTATGGTCATGCCTCGGAAAAGGTGGATAGCATCATGGTAGAAAGTGATATTGATAATTTCGATAAACTCTAAAATGTAAATGATAACTTCTCCGGCTGATACATTGGTTTGTGACACCGCGCAGGTTGCCGTATGGCATTCTGATGCGGCGTATGACTACAACCGTGAGTTGATCGCTCCTGAAATTAATTTATTCGAGTGGTTCAACAGATGGTTCGGAGAAGTTATGCGAAAAATATTCGGTAGCAACTTTGCGGAAGAATATTCGGAACTTATTCTGATAGGTATCGCTATTCTTATCCTTATTCTGATAGGTTGGTTCGTTTACAAGAAGCATCCGGAATTGTTCACGTATTCCCGTAAGAATGCCTTGCCTTATACGGTGGAAGAAGATACCATTTATGGAGTGGATTTTGCGAAAGGGATTGCTGATGCCCTTTCCCGTCATGATTATAGAGAAGCAGTCCGGTTATTGTACTTGCAGACGCTAAAGCAACTCAGTGACGAAGGACGTATAGACTGGCAACTTTACAAAACACCCACACAGTACATCAATGAAGTGCAGTTGCCCGCTTTCCGGCAGTTGACTCATCATTTCCTGCGGGTGCGTTATGGAAATTTTGAAGCGACCGAAGCGTTGTTTCACACCATGTATTCCTTGCAGGAAGATGTGAAGAAAGGAGGGATTGTATGAAAGGAAGTCATTGGTTCATTGTCGGAATTATCATCTTTCTGCTGTTGATGTTTGCAATAGAATGTCGCTTGCCGAAGAAATTCGTATGGAATCCTACTTTCAGCCATTACGATAAGCAGCCTTTCGGGTGTGCTGTTTTTAACAGCTTGTTGTCCGCTTCGCTGCCGACGGGGTATTCATTGTCCAGAGAAACCTTTTACCAGATGGAACAGAAAGATACTGTGTCTTGTCGGGGAATATTGGCTATTGCCAATAACCGGATGCCATCGGATGTGGATGTAGACGCTTTACTGAAAATGGCGGAACGGGGAAGTAAGATCATGTTGGTAAGTACCTGGTTTAGCAATAAACTGGAAGATACCTTGAAGTTCAGAAACAGTTATTCTTATTTTAGTCCGGTAGCCTTGAAGAAGTATGCTACTTCGCTGCTGATGAGGGATAGTCTGTGTTGGATAGGGGATTCTACGGTTTATCCCCGGCAGAATTTCTATTTTTATCCCCAACTGTGTTCGTCTTACTTTCTCACAGATTCGCTTCCGGCGAAGGTGTTGGCAGTAAAGGATATTTCAGTAGATGAGTTCAGATATGAAGCTGATGTGGATTCTGATTTTTCAGATACTGTTATCCATGTTCCGGTTGCCATGTCGTATCAGTGGGGGAAAGGGGAGGTTATTCTGGCTTCCACACCTTTGCTCTTTACCAATTACGGTATACTAGACGGAAAGAACGCCACTTATTTGTTCCGCCTGTTATCGCAAATGGGAAAACTTCCCATAGTCCGTACCGAAGCCTATATGGAGCAAACAGCACAAGTACAGATGTCTCCTTTCCGCTATTTCCTCTCGCAGAGGCCATTTCGTTGGGCTTTGTATCTGACGATGCTTGCAATACTACTCTTCATGGTGTTTACAGCGCGAAGAAGACAACGTGCGATACCGGTTATCTATCGACCTGAAAATAAATCATTGGAATTTACGGAACTGATAGGCACTCTCTATTTTCAGAAGAAAGACCATGCCGGCCTGGTTCGTAAAAAATATATGTATTTTGCAGAAGAGTTGAGAAGGGAGATTCAGGTGGACATAGAAGACGTGGCGGATGATGAACGCTCTTTCGATAGGATTGCTCGGAAGACCGGTATGAGTGCGGAAGAAATCGGTAAGTTTATCCGTACGGTCAGACCGGTGATTTATGGAGGGCAAACGATAACTGCGGAGAAAATGAAGCAGTTTATTGATAAAATGAATGAAATAATCGATCATATATAAAGAAGAAGTTTATGGAAGAGAATACAGAAAAACGGGTGGATCTAACTCTCTTTTCCGAGAAGATACAAGAGTTGAAAGACCGGATTGCTTCCGTCATTGTAGGGCAGGAACAGATGGTGGACTTGGTGCTGACCGCTGTGTTGGCAAATGGGCATGTGCTGATAGAAGGAGTGCCGGGAGTGGCGAAAACATTGTTGGCACGCCTGGTTGCCCGTCTGGTCGACGCAGATTTCAGCCGCATCCAGTTTACTCCGGATTTGATGCCGAGTGATGTGCTGGGTACAACGGTATTCAACATGAAAACCAATGATTTTGATTTCCATCGCGGTCCGATCTTTGCTGATATTGTACTGGTAGATGAAATAAATCGTGCTCCTGCCAAAACACAGGCTGCCTTGTTCGAGGTTATGGAAGAGCGTCAGGTCAGCATTGACGGAGTGACCTATCCGATGGGAGAACTTTATACGATTCTGGCTACACAGAATCCGGTGGAGCAGGAGGGGACTTATAAATTGCCCGAAGCGCAACTTGACCGTTTTCTGATGAAGCTGACGATGGATTATCCCTCATTGGATGAAGAAGTGAATATTCTGGAGCGTCACCATACGAATGCTGCATTTGTGAAGCTGGAGGACATTACCCCGGCTATTACTAAAGAGGAGCTTTTGTCGCTTCGTAATCTGATGAAGCAGGTGTTTATAGACCGTACATTGCTTCAGTACATCGCCTTGATTGTACAGCAGACGCGTACAAGTAAAGCTGTATATCTGGGGGCTTCTCCGCGTGCATCCGTGGCCATGTTGCAGACTTCGAAGGCTTATGCGCTTTTGCAGGGACGTGATTTTGTGACACCGGAGGATATCAAGTTTGTGGCTCCATACGTACTTCAGCATCGTCTCATCCTGACGGCGGAAGCTGAAATGGAGGGCTATTCACCAGTGAAAGTAACGCAACGCCTGATTGATAAGGTAGAAGTTCCGAAATGATTCTGACCCGTCGGTTTTATATGGTTCTCATCCTGATTATCCTGTTGATGGGTAGTGGGTATGCTTTTGCTCCGTTGTTTACCATCGGGCAGGGGCTGCTTTTTGTCCTCTTGCTGTCGGTGCTGGCAGACGGATATATGCTTTACCGGATTCGTGGGATTCGGGCATTCCGTCAATGCTCCGCTCGTTTTTCCAATGGGGACGAAAATGCGGTGAATCTTCGGGTGGAAAGCTGTTATCCGTATCCTGTCTTTGCGGAGGTTATCGATGAAGTACCTTTCATTTTTCAGCAGAGAAATATTAGTTTCCGGGTACAGCTTCAGGCGAATGAAGGAAAACAAATCTGTTATCATTTACGTCCGACAAGCCGGGGAGTTTATGGTTTCGGACAGATTCGCGTATTCGTAACGGGTCGGATAGGTTTGCTCTCCCGGCGTTATACATGCGGAGAGGAGCAGGATATTAAAGTGTATCCTTCTTATCTGATGCTGCATCGCTATGAATTGTTGGCAATGAGTGATAATCTGACGGAGCTGGGAATCAAGCGTATTCGTCGTGTGGGGCATCATACTGAGTTCGAACAGATAAAAGAGTACGTCAAGGGGGATGACTACCGTACAATCAACTGGAAAGCCAGTGCCCGCCGGCATGAACTTATGGTGAATGTATATCAGGATGAACGTTCACAGCAGATTTACAGTGTGATAGACAAGGGAAGGGTTATGCAGCAGGCATTTCGCGGAATGACCTTACTGGATCATGCAATCAATGCTTCCTTAGTTCTTTCGTACGTTGCCATGCGGAAAGAGGACAAGGCAGGGGTTGTGACTTTCAATGAACATTTCGATTCGTTTGTTCCGGCCTCAAAGGCTCCCGGTCAGATGCAAACTCTGCTTGAGAATCTCTATAGTCAGCAGACTACCTTTGGTGAAACGGACTTTTCCTCTCTCTGCGTGCATTTCAATAAACATGTCAGTAAACGCAGTTTCCTGGTTTTATATACCAACTTCTCCAGTATGGGAAGTATGAATCGCCAATTGGCTTATTTGCAGCAACTGAATCGTCAGCATCGCTTGCTTGTTGTTTTCTTTGAAGATGCTGATATGAAAAAGTATATTGCCGCTCCTGCGAAGGATACGGAGGGGTATTACCGCCATGTCATTGCAGAGAAGTTTGCTTTTGAGAAGCGTCTGATTGTATCTACACTGAAACAGAATGGTATCTATCCTTTATTGACCACACCTGAAAATCTCTCGATTGATGTGATAAACAAGTATCTGGAGATGAAATCAAGACAGTTACTCTGAAAAACAGGAGCAAATCATAAAAGATGCCTATTTTGGATAATCATATCCGGAATAGGCATCGTATATTTGCGCCATGAATCAAACAGTGAACAAACAGTACTGCCAAAGTTGTGGGATGCCCCTCCGTTTCGATGTGGAAGAGTATTTAGGTACCAATGCCGATTACTCCTGCAGTGACGAGTATTGTTACTATTGTCTGAAAGATGGGAACTATACGGTGGATATCTCTATGAATGAAATGGTGGATATCTGGGTGAAATACACAGATAAGTACAATTGGTATTCAGGAACCGACTATACTCCGCAAGAATTAAGAACCTTGTTGAACAAGCGTCTTCCCACTCTGAAACGCTGGCGACAGAAAGAGATGACGCAACATGTTCACTATGAAGCTGTCAATGGGGTTCGGACTTATATTGATCAGAATCTCTTTCATGAGCTCGATCCTGAACAGTTGGCTGAAATGGTTCACCTTTCATTCTTCCATTTCCGAAAGGTTTTCAGAAATGTTACCGGTGAGAATATCGGTACATATATCCAACGTTTACGGCTGGAATATATTGCCCATCTGCTTATCGCTACCGGACAGAGTATTGAAGAGATAGGTATGCAGACTAATTATCAGACAAAGTTTAGTCTGGCAAAGGCTTTTAAGAAGCATTTCGGCATTTCAATGTCAGCTTATCGCGAAAAGTATAAATCTGTCAATGCGAAACAAGAACCGGATAGTATGCCATGGGTGGTCGGAAGATTACAAACGTTAAATCATTTATCACCAATTATATATGTTTTTATCTTCCGGCTTTCTTCATGTCACCTTTTCCCGATTCATTTCTTCCGTCAGTTCACAAGCATAGTCTCCCATTTCTATCCCACAGGTGAAGACCGCCATGGAGTAT
>NZ_CBVI010000156.1 GCF_000513195.1 Bacteroides timonensis
ACTCATGATAGTATGCCCGAGGCTAAAATTAAACGTATCAATACTTTGAAAGCCGTTTGCATAGAAGTAGGTGATACTTTTCGTGATAAATATGCTTACACTACAATCTGGAAGCAATTACTGCATTATAAAGCAGTTCATTTGCAGAATGGTCCCGGTAATCGTTTTGTGAGTATAAGTCAGGATAATCCTTGGATTACACCGATGGAACAACGGCGGTTCTATATCGGGGTTCTTGTTGAAGAGAGTGTCAAGTCCGAAGGGAAATTATTACTTCGGGAAATTCCCGGAGGGATGTACGCTGTTTTCAGGTATAAAGGCAGTTATTCTGATTTACCTGAATTTTATAAGACGATCTATAATCAATGGTTTCCTTACAGTATGTATCATCAGAAACGTCCGTTGACGTTTGAGGTGTATCTTAATGCACCGGATGAAACGCCGGTTGAGGGATTGTTGACCGAGATTTATATTCCTATTGATAGATAACTAAATGATATAAGAGTATGTTAGAATTGCCAGAAGTACTTACACTGAGTAAGCAAGCCAATGATGTTTTAAGTGGTAAAACGATTACGCAAGTGTTCAATGCTACCAAGCCTCATAAGTTCACGTTCTATAGTGGCGATCCACTGGAGTATGGGAAGTTACTCGTCGGAAAAACGATTCTGTCGTCTAAGGGATATGGAATGTTTGTTGATTTTTACCTGTCGGGCAATGTGATGATGAATATCGGTGATGGGGTGAGCGCACGTTACTATAATCCGGGTGATAAAGTTCCTGTCAATTACCAATTGCTGCTGACTTTTGAAGATGAATCGTTTCTTGTATTCACGGTTGCCATGTATGGTTTTATCAGTGCCTATCCCGATGGCGTTATCGACAATAAATATTATACGATAAGCCGTGAAAGTATTTCCCCGTTGAGTGATGCTTATTCGGAAGCGGAATTTGAGAAACTATTTGCTTCAGCAAAAAAAAACATTGACGGCTAAAGCTCTGCTGGCTACCGAACAACGTATTCCGGGTGTAGGCAATGGGGTAACGCAGGATATTCTGTTCAATGCCGGGATTCACCCGAAACAGAAAGTGCTTGACCTGTCGGATGGACAGAAAGGGGAACTTTTTAAATCTCTGAAGGATACCTTAATGGCTATGACTTCAGGAAGGGGCCGTGATACCCAGACAGATCTTTATGGAAATGAGGGAGGGTATAAAACGATTCTTTCTTCCAAAACATGGAAGAATCCCTGTCCGCGCTGTGGCAGTGTGATTGTGAAAGAAGCCTATCTTGGAGGGTCGGTTTACTATTGTCCTGAGTGTCAGAAGATAAAAATCCTATAATTATTTGCAGGAATAAAAAGTCTGCCTATCTTTGTGGCGATATAAAAAATGTTGGATGTTTAAAGTTAAGAAGGATTCGGTAAGTAAATAACTGTGGGCATTATGCTCTCGGTTATCCTTTAGTTCACTCGTGCATATTCTTGCAGGAGTTATTTTTATACCTATATATTAACAATAAAATTTAAACATCATGAGTAACGAAAATAAATCTATTCACGAATTCGATTTTAGTTTAATCTGCGAATACTTTTCAAGTGTAGAACGTCAGGGACCGGGAAGTGCTGAAACAACAATCAAGGCTCTTAGCTTTGTTGAGGGGCTTACGGATAAATCTATGATTGCTGATCTGGGTTGTGGCACAGGTGGCCAAACGATTACGCTGGCGCAACATACTCCGGGACAAATCACAGGCATTGATTTGTTTCCTGATTTTATCAACCAATTCAATAGTAATGCCGAGCACTTTAACCTTCAGGACAGAGTGAAAGGTATTATTGGATCAATGGATGAACTCCCGTTCCGGAATGAAGAATTAGATCTTATCTGGTCGGAAGGAGCCATCTATAATATTGGTTTTGAATACGGGTTGAATCTATGGTGTCCGTTTTTAAAGAAAGGCGGTTATATTGCCGTATCAGAGGTATCATGGTTCACTGACGAACGTCCGGCTGAGATCAATGATTTCTGGATGGATGCTTATCCTGAAATAAATACGATTCCCAATAAGCTGGCACAGATGCAGAAGGCCGGATATATCCCTGTAGCCTGTTTCTGTATACCGGAAAATTGCTGGATCGAGCATTTCTATATGCCGCAGGTTGAAACCCAAGAAAACTTTCTACGAAAATATGCGGGTAACCAGGCTGCTGAAGGACTGATTGCCAATCAGCGTCATGAGCAACAATTATACTATAAGTATAAAGACTTTTATGGTTATGCATTCTACATCGGAAAGAAAATCTAAATAAAGAAAAGGCCGTATCAGAATGGATGATAATCCTTTGTTGATACGGCCTCTTTTATGGGTTGTAAAACTCTAATTCATCCACTGTTTTCCATCCAAAGATACCGTTTTTTATTGTAACATGCAATATACATCCCATGGCTACTTGTGCATCTATGGGGACATGGAAGTAAAGGCAGTCGTCAGGATTATCCTGGTCGACAGCTTTCAGAATTCTGCATTCAGGCAATATGGTCCGATAACGAGCCAATTTATTGGGTTTTAGAAAACGGATTTCTGTTACTCTGTATTCTTTGCGTACGGGAGCCCTGCTTGCCAACCAATGATTCATATTCAGTAACAGATTGATACCCATACCGTGAAAAAGCATCCCTATGACAATGCCACAGGCGATGGTCTTCAGGTAATATCCGACTTTTGTGTATTTATCTGCCAGTAGTATGCCAATAACAATGACAAGAATGGCAGTGAAGAGCATCACGAATGCCATGAGTGGGCGATAACTGATACCCCGAAATGCTGTTTGCTGGAGCAATACAGTGCTGGGAGTGGCCAGATAACCCACTCCGACAAGTATTGCCAGGATCACAATTACTATCAGCCAGACATATATAGATTGCCTGCGCTCTTTCTTTTTTTCCCGGATTTGTCCGGTAGTTGTTATTCTTCGATATCTCATTCTGTTGACGAAGGTACGCTTTTATATCTTCATATAGCCTATCTCCTTTAAAATTCTATTCAAGCTTCTTCTGAGAAAAGAAATAAAAGGCTTTGTTTATAATAAGCTTAAAGAGATTTTGTATATCTTTGCATAATTAAAAAACTAGACTTAAAGAAAACATAATGAAGACAAAACGTTTATTAGGATTATTGCTATTAATCCTGTCAATCACTGGCTTTGTTGCTTGTAGTGATGATGAACCACAAGACAAAGTAAAAACTGTAAAAATGCTTATTTCTGACAAAACAGGTACTTATCAGCCTTGGGGAAGTGATTCTCCCATCGATTGTATGCTGGTGAAAGAAGAAAGTGAAAGCGACTACAAAACGCTGGATTTTCAAGGAATTACCGATTTCGTTTACGAAAAAGGCTATGAGTATGCTTTATGGGTTGAGAAAAGAACCTTGGTTGATCCTCCCGCTGATGGGAGTAGCATTGTCTACAAATTGATAGATGTAATATCGAAGGCAAAAGTAGAGTATGAATACACTATAAAAGTAGATGGTCCTAATCCTTTTATCCTGTCTCCCGAAGGTGGTGAATATGAAATACCTTTTACCTGTAAAGCGAAGAAATTTGCAGAGGGTAGCCTGGTTGAAGATAGGTATATTTCTTTAAAAGGGTTGAGATATAATATGGGTACCAATTACGGAGGACTGACAAGAGTCGTAAAAGATAGCGATAAGGTTGGGTTTTATAAATTTGTAATAGAAGGTATTCCACGCTTTAATATGAAAGCGGCTCCTGTATGGTATTGTGGTATTTACACTCCGGATGCAGATTTACTTTTCGGACCTGAGCCGGAGCCTATTTATAAGCAACTATTTGAACAACCGCAAACAGAGGGTGAGGATTATTTTATATATTCGGTAGTCTTTATGTCTACAGGCACATTTGCTGAATAAACTCTAAAATAAGATTTGAAATTACCTGAACCGTGTCAGGTTTTGGTAGGCTGTGAGAGTATATTAGCAGATGCATCAAGAGTTATGGCTGAATCTTATATTTAAGAATATTAAATGTTTTTCTTCTTTATAAACCAAATATGATTTTTTCGCTTCGTCTATAAACAGAGAAATCAAAACATGAAATTTCTGTAATCCGAGCTAATGGTGACATTAGTATCTGTAAATGACATAGAATGATGCGATTGAATAAAGTAATCTTATCTGTAATCAGCTATATTGTAGTAGGCAGTTTTCAAACAGTCGTATGGGGACAAACCATTAGCGGCAAAATAATAGACAGTGAACAGCGCCCCATAGAGGGAGCAACCATTGTATTGCAAACGGTAGACTCTATTTATATAGATGCGTCGATATCAAACGATGACGGTATATTCACTTTGAATGGCCAACAAGAAAAATACCGCTTGATTATCCAACATCTTTTATTTCATACGAAGCAAGTAACCGGCAATGGGAAAAATGCCGGGACTATTCAGTTACAGCCTCAGGATTATGCCTTGGATGAAGTGGTGGTAAAGGCGGAACGCCCATTTGTAAAAGTGGAGAATGGACGTTTAGGTTATAATCTCGCTGTTTTATCTGAAAAGCAAGTAGTGAATAATGCCTATGAAGCATTGATGAGGTTACCGGGAGTGCAAGAAAGTAAGGGGGCGTTGACTCTGGTCGGTGCAGGAAATCTGACTGTAATCCTGAATGGAAAACCTACCACAATGGATGTCGGGCAGCTTGAAACTCTTTTGCGTAATACTCCGGTAAACAGGGTGGAGAAAGTGGAAGTAATGTATAGTGCTCCCCCTGAATATCATGTACGGGGAGCGGTTATCAATGTTGTTTTAAAACGCTCGAATGACTATTCTTTTCAAGGAGAAGTAAGTACTGATTATAAGAACCAATATTTTAATAGCGGTGGCATGAAAGGGAATTTCCGTTTATCGACACCCAAGATTGCTTTTGATGTGATGTATGGAGCGAATGATGTGAAGAATATGGAATATATAGACCTCGATTCCAGGCATGCACTGAAGAATGAACAGTACAATATCAGCCAGAATGAGCAATTACGCAGTAAGTATTGGAATCACAATTTCAGAACTGCGTTTGAGTATAATTTCAATGACAATCATACAATCAATGTGATATATACAGGTAGCTATAGTCCCAATCAGCATAATAGTAGCGAAACGACAGGAAATTATCAAACCAGTAATGTAGATAAATATCTTGATACGCAGATGAATAATGTCACATTGCAGTATCATTCAGGATTTGGGCTTGAAATAGGTGGTGATTATACGCATTATAAATCCGACAATCATCAAAGCCTCTATGCCGACTATCAGGATGGCAGGCAAAGCAGTTTTTCAATGGTTGGCGGACAAAGAATAGATCGCTATTCTATTTATGCAGATCAAAAGCATCCATTATCTAAAGGATGGAGTTTAGGGTATGGGGCATCCTATCGGTTTGCAAAAGATCGTGATTTTCAAACTTATGATAAGGTAGTGGGGGATATTCATACTCAGAATATGTATTCTGATCTGAAAGAACAGACTACTAATTTTTATGTGTCATTCAGTAAAAACTACGAGACAGGAGTTTCGTTCTCAGTATCGGCTACGGGAGAATACTATACTATCGGCAATTATCATAAATGGGCGGTTTATCCACAGGCATCGCTGACTTACTTTAAAACGCCAAAGCATACATTCCAATTCTCCTTATCTACAGATAAGACGTATCCGGGCTATTGGGATATGCAATCGTCTGTTAGTTATCTCAACGGGTACACTGAACTATGGGGAACGCCGGGATTGAAACCTATGACTAATTACAATCTGAACGGGAGTTATATCTTGAAGCAAAAATATATTTTTAACCTGTTCTTTATGCATACTCCAGATTACTTTATACAAACTCCTTATCAATCTACAGACAGACTGGCGCTAATTTATAAAAATACAAACTGGAACTATATGCAGTTGTGGGGAGCAAATATCATATTACCTTTCAAAACCGGAAATTGGTTGGATTCTCGATTGACTTTAACCGGTATACAGATGAGGCAACGTTGTGATGATTTCTTTGATATACCTTTTAATCGAAAAAAGTGGGTGTTCAGTGCTATACTGGATAATACTTTTAAAGTGAATAAAAATCTGGCTTTTGAATTGATGGGGAATGTGCAAACACCGGTTATACAAGGAACATTCGATATTGAATCCATCTTTAATCTTACTGCCGGATTGAAATGGGGTTTTGCAAACGACAGGATGAGCCTTTCCGCTCGTTGTAATGATATTCTTAATACAGGGATGCCTAAGACAAAAGTTCGTTTCAAGGGACAAGACTTAGATATGAACAGTGCTTTCTATTCGCGGACTTTTACTCTGAATCTCAGTTATCGCTTTGGAGGGTATAAGAAAAAGAATTTGAAAGAGGTGGATACATCAAGGTTTGGAATGTAATTGCTATTAGACGGAATCATCCGGTATACTGAACAAAAAAGCTCTGAAATCATTCAATTTCAGAGCTTTAAGCGGTGCGTACGGGACTCGAACCCGTGACCCCATGCGTGACAGGCATGTATTCTAACCAACTGAACTAACGCACCATAATTTCATTTCTTTTATTGCTTTCTCTCTCGATTGCGGTTGCAAAGGTAGGCATTTCTTTGAAACCTGCAATAGCTACGATGAATTTTTTTTGCTTGATTTTATCACTTTTCCTTTTATATCCTCATTTTGAGAACATTGGAATATGAAAAAAAATAAGTTCTTGCAGAGCTTTTTGTGAAAGGGGATTGGGATGGTTTTGTAATGAAAACGAAGCTTTCTGTTGCTTGATTTAAACTTCTTGCTCGAAAACTTCGTTATTTTACAATAAATCGTTATTTTTGCAAACTCAAATCGAGAAAATTGTAATTTGAAAACGATAAAAACGATAATTTAGGATGATGAAAACGGCTAAACTGTTACTTCACTGTCCCGACAAACCGGGAATTCTGGCAGAAGTGACAGATTTTATAACGGTAAACAAGGGAAATATTATCTATCTGGACCAATATGTCGATCATGTGGAGAATATCTTTTTCATGCGTATCGAGTGGGAATTGAAGAACTTCCTGATACCGCAAGAGAAAATTGAAGATTATTTTGCTACGTTGTACGCACAGAAATATGAAATGTTTTTCCGTCTCTATTTCTCGGATACGAAACCACGCATGGCAATATTTGTGTCTAAGATGTCACATTGCCTGTTTGATTTACTGGCACGCTATACGGCAGGAGAGTGGAACGTCGAGATTCCTCTTATTATAAGCAACCATCCCGACTTGCAACATGTAGCCGAACGTTTCGGAATACCTTTCTATCTGTTCCCTATTACAAAGGAGACAAAAGAAGAACAAGAGAAAAAAGAAATGGAATTGCTGGCAAAACATAAGGTGAACTTTATTGTACTGGCGCGTTATATGCAGGTGATTTCAGAACGGATGATTGATGCATATCCCAATCGGATTATCAATATTCATCACTCTTTCCTTCCTGCATTTGTGGGAGCAAAACCTTATCATGCAGCATTTGAGCGTGGTGTGAAGATCATTGGTGCTACCAGTCATTATGTAACAACAGAATTGGATGCAGGACCGATCATTGAACAAGATGTGGTTCGTATCACTCATAAAGATACTGTAGAAGATCTTGTAAATAAGGGAAAAGACCTGGAAAAGATTGTTCTCTCACGTGCCGTGCAGAAGCATATTGAGCGCAAGGTACTGGCATATAAGAATAAAACAGTGATATTTAGTTAAGGTATATTCATGAAAGTAGCGATTATCAAATATAATGCGGGTAATATTTATTCGGTGGATTATGCGCTGAAGCGTTTGGGCGTGGAAGCTGTGGTAACGGCGGATAAAAATGAATTGCGTGCGGCGGACAAAGTGATCTTTCCAGGTGTGGGTGAGGCGGAAACAACCATGAAGTTTCTGCGTGCCAGTGGTATGGATGCATTGATTAAGGAACTTAGGCAGCCTCTTTTAGGGATATGTCTGGGTATGCAAGTAATGTGTCGCCATTCTGAAGAAGGAGGAGATGTGGACTGTCTGGGTATTTTTGATACGGAGGTAAAGCGTTTCGTTCCACAGAAGCATGAGGATAAAGTGCCTCACATGGGTTGGAATACGCTCACAGAGACGAACAGTGGTTTATTCAAAGGTTTTACAAAAGAAGAGTTTGTCTATTTTGTGCATAGCTTCTACGTTCCGGTCAATGAATATACAGCTGCTGTGACGGACTATATACAACCGTTTAGCGCTGCCTTGCATAAGGATAATTATTACGCTACCCAATTCCATCCAGAGAAGAGTGGGGGGGTGGGAGAACGTATCCTGCGCAATTTTTTAGAATTATAATTAAGTAGATGAATATATGATAGAGCTTATTCCTGCAATAGATATTATCGACGGAAAGTGTGTTCGCCTTTCACAAGGCGACTATGATAGTAAGAAGGTGTATAACGAAAATCCGGTAGAAGTGGCCAAAGAGATGGAGGCGCACGGTATTCGCCGGCTTCATGTGGTAGACTTGGACGGAGCGGCTTCTCATCATGTAGTCAATTATAATGTTTTGAATAGAATCACCTCACAGACTTCCCTGATAGTTGATTTCGGTGGTGGTGTGAAAAGTGATGAAGACTTGAAGATAGCTTTTGAGAATGGGGCGCAGATGATTACAGGCGGCAGTATTGCGGTGAAAAATCCTGAGTTGTTCTGCCATTGGCTGGAAGTTTACGGCAGTGAGAAGATAATTCTTGGTGCGGATGTGAAAGACCGGAAGATAGCTGTGAATGGCTGGAAGGACGAAAGTGCTTGCGAATTGTTCCCTTTCCTGAAAGAATATGTAGAGAAAGGTATTCAGAAAGTAATTTGCACGGATATTAGTTGTGACGGTATGTTGCAGGGGCCTTCTATTGAACTGTATAAGGAAATGCTGGAAGAACATCCCGACCTTTACCTGATAGCAAGTGGCGGTGTCAGCAGTATGGAAGATATACGTGCATTGGAGACGGCTGGGGTACCGGCTGTTATTTTTGGTAAGGCTCTGTATGAAGGGCGTATTACTTTGAAGGAAATTGAAAGATTTATGATTTATGATTTATGATTTATGGAGGCGGATATATGCGGTTTCTAAGTTTTCATTCATAAGTCATAGATCATAAATTATAAATCATAAATCATTAAAGGTGTTAGCGAAAAGAATTATTCCCTGTCTCGATATCAAAGACGGACAAACAGTGAAAGGAACCAATTTCGTCAATTTGCGTCAGGCGGGCGATCCGGTGGAACTGGCACGTGCGTATAGTGAGCAAGGTGCTGATGAATTGGTTTTTCTGGATATAACAGCCAGCTTTGAAGGTCGCAAGACATTTGCAGAGTTGGTGAAGCGCATTGCTGCCAATATTAGTATTCCGTTTACGGTAGGTGGTGGTATCAACGAATTGAGTGATGTAGACCGTCTGCTGAATGCCGGTGCAGATAAGATTTCTATCAATTCTTCTGCAATTCGCCGTCCCGAACTGATTGATGAAATAGCTAAGAACTTCGGTTCGCAGGTATGTGTGTTGGCGGTAGATGCCAAACAAACTGAAAAAGGCTGGTGGTGCTATCTGAATGGAGGCCGCGTAGAAACAGATAAAGAACTGTTTACCTGGACCAAAGAAGCTCAGGAGCGTGGTGCCGGAGAAATACTTTTCACCAGCATGAATCATGATGGCGTAAAGACCGGATACGCTAATGAAGCGCTTGCTGAAATGTCTGATAACCTCTCTATTCCGGTGATTGCATCGGGCGGAGCAGGAGCAAAAGAGCATTTTCGTGATGTGTTTTTGCAAGGAAAAGCAGATGCGGCGTTGGCAGCCAGCGTTTTTCATTTCGGAGAAATTAAAATTCCCGATTTAAAATCGTATCTTTGCGCCCAGGGAATCTCGATGCGAACGGTGTAAGGGGATGATAAAATGGTAAGATGATAGGATGCTTATACCGCATTATAATTCGTAAATTGTAATTCGTAATTATATAAAAATGGATTTTGATAAAATGAACGGACTTATTCCGGCAATCATACAAGACGCAGACACCGCTAAGGTGTTAATGTTGGGCTTCATGAATAAAGAAGCTTACGACAAAACGGTAGAAACCGGTAAAGTGACTTTTTTCAGCCGCACCAAGAACCGTCTTTGGACGAAAGGTGAGGAGAGTGGTAATTTCCTGAATGTCGTTTCTATTAAGGAAGACTGTGATCAGGATACATTGCTGATTCAGGTACACCCTGTGGGACCAGTTTGCCATACAGGCACGGATACATGCTGGGGTGAGAAGAATGAACAGCCTATAATGTTCCTGAAGCATCTTCAGGATTTTATTACTAAGCGCCATGAAGAGATGCCGGAAGGTTCTTACACAACCAGTCTGTTTGAGTCAGGTGTGAATAAAATGGCACAGAAAGTGGGTGAAGAAGCTGTGGAAACAGTGATCGAAGCTTGTAACGGAACCGATGAACGGTTGATCTATGAAGGAGCCGATTTGATATACCACCTCATCGTGTTGTTAACATCCAAAGGATACAGTTTGGAAGATTTGGCACGCGAATTGCAGGAACGTCATAGCGCTTCGTGGAAGAAACACTAATTCGTAAATTGTAATTCGTAATTTGTAATTATAGAAAGATGGCTGAACCGCTGATACGATATAAAGATGTGGAAGTACACCAACAGGACTTGTGCGTGCTGAATGAGGTAAACCTTGAGCTGCAGAAGGGAGAGTTTGTGTACCTTATCGGTAAGGTAGGTTCGGGTAAGACCAGTTTGCTAAAAACACTCTACGGAGAACTGGATATCACTGCCGGCGAAGCAATGGTACTAGGGTATGATATGAGTCGTATTAAGCGCAAGCATATTCCGCAGTTGCGTCGTAAGTTGGGAATCGTGTTCCAGGATTTCCAATTGTTGACTGACCGCACGGTGAACGATAATCTTGCTTTTGTATTGAAGGCTACGGGCTGGAAAAACAAATCGGAAATAAAAGATCGTATTGCTGAAGTGCTGATGCAGGTGGGAATGGGTAATAAAGGATATAAGTTCCCTAACGAACTTTCGGGAGGCGAACAGCAACGCATCGTTATTGCCCGTGCTATGCTCAACTCTCCGGAGATTATCCTGGCGGATGAACCGACCGGTAATCTGGATGCGGAAACGGGACGTGCCATTGTAGGACTATTACATAACATCAGCCGCACGGGTGGCTCACTGGTATTGATGACTACGCACAACCTCCATCTGCTTCACGAGTTTCCGGGACAGGTATATCGCTGTGCAGGTCATCAAATAACAGATGTAACGTCCGAGTATTCGGGGATGATGCCGACTGTAGAAGAAACAAATAATAATATATAATCATTTAATACAGGAACGAAAATGAAAGTTTTAAAGTTTGGAGGTACTTCCGTAGGTTCTGCACCGCGGATAAAGGAAGTAGCCAAATTGATCACTGATGGTGAACAGAAGATAGTTGTACTCTCGGCTATGTCGGGCACAACTAATACATTGGTGGAAATTTCGGACTATCTGTACAAGAAAAATCCGGAGGGTGCCAACGAAATCATTAACAAGCTGGAGGCTAAATATAAACAGCATGTGAATGAGTTGTATTCCACTCCCGAGTATAAACAGAAAGGCCAGGAACTGATTAAATCTCATTTTGACTACATCCGTTCTTATACCAAAGACCTTTTCACGCTGTTTGAGGAGAAAGTGGTTCTGGCACAGGGAGAACTGATCTCTACTGCCATGATGAACTATTACCTGCAAGAGTGTGGTGTGAAGTCCATTTTGCTTCCGGCTTTGGAATATATGCGCACCGATAAGAATGCTGAGCCCGATCCTGTATATATTAAGGAGAAACTTCAGATGCAGTTGGAATTGCATCCCGGTGCTGAGATTTACATCACACAAGGATACATTTGCCGCAACGCTTACGGAGAAATAGACAATCTGCAACGTGGTGGAAGCGACTATACCGCTTCTCTGATCGGTGCAGCTATCAATGCTTCCGAAATCCAGATATGGACCGATATCGACGGTATGCACAATAATGACCCGCGTATCGTTGACAAGACTGCTCCTGTACGTCATCTTCATTTTGAAGAAGCTGCCGAGCTGGCTTATTTTGGTGCGAAGATTCTTCACCCCACTTGTATACAGCCTGCCAAGTATGCCAATATCCCGGTGCGTCTGCTGAATACGATGGACCCGACTGCTCCTGGTACTATGATTTCCAATGATACTGAGAAGGGCAAAATTAAGGCAGTTGCAGCAAAAGATAACATTACGGCTATTAAGATTAAATCCAGCCGCATGTTGCTTGCTCATGGTTTCTTGCGCAAGGTATTTGAAATATTTGAAAGCTATCAGACTTCTATCGATATGATTTGTACTTCTGAGGTAGGAGTATCTGTATCTGTTGATAATACAAAGCATCTCAACGAGATTCTGGACGACCTGAAGAAGTATGGAACCGTTACGGTGGATAAGGATATGTGTATCGTCTGCGTGGTAGGTGATTTGGAATGGGAGAATGTCGGTTTCGAAGCGAAGGCACTGGATGCCATGCGCGACATACCGGTACGAATGATCTCATTCGGTGGTAGTAACTACAATATTTCTTTCCTCATCCGTGAGTGCGACAAGAATAAGGCATTGCAGTCGCTTAGTGATGCACTGTTCAACGAAGAATAAGAGAAATAAGAAAGTACAGATATAATATGATATGGAACGCAAACTACACAAATTGCACAATGCGCTGATAAAGGCTCTTGTGTAATTCGCGTAATTTGCGTTCTTTTCTTTATAAACAAAGTTTTGAAGTATGAAAGGAACATTCCCCATAAATAAATTCCGTGAGCTGCGTACCCCTTTTTATTATTATGATACGAAGGTGTTGCGCGACACTCTTTCCTGCGTGCGTGCAGAAGCCGCTAAGTATGGCAATTTTGAGGTACATTATGCTGTGAAAGCAAATGCTAATCCGAAGGTACTTACCATTATTCGTGAGAATGGACTGGGCGCCGATTGTGTGAGTGGGGGAGAAGTGCGCGCTGCCATCAAGGCTGGCTTTCCTGCGAATAAGGTTGTTTTTGCAGGAGTAGGTAAGTCCGATTGGGAGATCAACCTGAGCTTGGACTACAATATCTTCTGTTTCAATGTGGAGTCTATTCCTGAGTTGGAAGTAATTAATGAATTGGCGGCTGCTAAAGGTAAGATCGCTAATGTCGCTTTCCGTATCAATCCTAATGTAGGTGCACATACGCATGCCAACATCACTACCGGGCTGGCAGAGAATAAGTTTGGTATCAGTATGCAGGATATGAACGATGTGATAGACGTGGCACTGGATATGAAGAATGTGAAGTTCATCGGATTGCACTTCCACATCGGTTCGCAGATATTGGATATGGGTGATTTCGTTGCCCTATGCAATCGTGTAAATGAATTGCAGGACAAGCTGGAAGCTCGCCGCATCCGCATCGAGCATATCAATGTAGGCGGTGGACTGGGTATTGATTACAAGCATCCCAACCGTCAGGCAATACCTGATTTTAAGGATTACTTCTCTACTTATGCCGAACATTTGAAACTGCGTTCTTATCAAACGCTCCATTTTGAATTGGGGCGTGCCATAACGGGGCAGTGTGGTTCACTTATCTCGCAGGTGCTTTATGTAAAACAGGGAGCGAATAAGAAATTTGCCATCCTTGATGCCGGTATGACGGATTTGATTCGTCCTGCATTGTACCAGGCTTATCATAAGATAGAAAATATCACTTCCGAAGACGCAGTTGAAACTTATGATGTGGTAGGTCCTATTTGTGAGTCATCGGATGTATTCGGGAAAGCGATAGACTTGAATAAGGTGAAGCGCGGAGATTTGATAGCGTTGCGTTCTGCAGGCGCTTATGGTGAGATAATGGCTTCGGGTTATAACTGTCGTGAGTTGCCACAGGGGTATACTTCGGACGAGTTGGTGTAAGGAATAACCTTTTGCAGATTGACGGTATTCGTCATTTGGCAAAGGATTAAGAATATTATTGCGGGCGAATGGCTATTCTCCTTAAAGAAATATGATGGTTTTAGTATCTGTATAGAGGAGAAATGCTTATATTTGTACATAAACTCAAATTACTAAAAATGAGACGGTCAGAGATTATAGAACAGATAAGAAAAACAGTATGTGGTATAGCGCCTACGGCAAAAACCATTTTGTTTGGTTCGGAAGCACGGGGGGAAGCTCGTTCCGACAGTGATATTGATTTGCTGATTCTGCTTGAAGGAGAGAAACTGACATTGGCTCAGGAAGAAGCAATAACTTTGCCCCTTTATGAATTGGAATTGAAAACCGGCGTTGCGATTAGTCCGATAGTAATGTTGAAGAAGCTTTGGGAAAATCGTCCATTTAAGACTCCTTTTTATGTAAATGTAGTAAATGAAGGTATTGTGTTATGAAAGAAATATTGGATGAAGAAAGTAAAAAGGCACTTATTTCTTATAGAATACAACGTGCTTATGAGACGTTGAAAGAAGCAGAAGTGATGATACGCGAGTCATTTTATAATGCAGCGGTAAATAGAATGTATTATGCGTGTTATTATGCGACTGTTGCTCTTTTGCTAAAGAATGATATTCAAACTCAGACGCATAACGGAGTGAAGACGATGCTTGGTTTGCATTTTATTTCGACTGGGATACTTCCTTTGAAGGTAGGCAAGACTTTCACTACTTTATTTGAGAAAAGGCATAGCGGAGATTATGATGATTTTGTGTATTGCGATGAAGAAATGGTCGGTGAGTTATATCCGCAAGCAAAAGTTTTTGTAGATGCGGTTGATGGTTTAATTAAAGAATCTTAGCAACATTGATAGATAGTTTGTGGAATGGCTGAATCTGCTCCCATAAGCATATACATTAAGCGTGCACCTTTATTATAAGGTTTGCACGCTTTTTCTTTGTATTCCCCTCACTTTCTTTGCTTTGTATTCACAAACATTACGCCTTTGATTCCTGTTATCAGGACTCATTTTGTAGTGTGCAACTTTAAATCCAGCCGCTATAACTGTCGTGAGTTGCCGCAAGGGTATACTTCGGACGAGTTGGTATAGAAATATCTGTGCAAAAAAGAGCTATTTATAGCATAAGTTGAATAATTCTCTATATCTTTGTTGTTACATAACACACAACGATGGGAAAATTTATCAATCCGTTTACCGATTACGGTTTTAAGAAAATATTCGGCCAAGAGATTTCTAAGGATTTGTTAATAGACTTTTTAAATGTTTTGCTGAAGGGTGAACGGGTGATAACTGATCTCACATTCTTGAACAATGAACAGTTGCCTGAGTATGACGAAGGGCGAGGTCTTATCTACGATATTTATTGCAGTACAGATACTGGCGAGAAGATAATCGTAGAGATGCAGAATAAGTCGCAGTTGCATTTTAAGAAACGTGCCCTTTATTATCTCTCTAATGCGATAGTGCAACAGGGCGAAAAAGGTAATGAATGGAAGTTCAATATAAAGGCTGTATATGGAGTTTTCTTTATGAACTTTCTGTTCAACAGCAATGTTAAGTTGAGGACAGACGTCATTCTTGCCGACCGTGATACAGGTGAATTGTTTACTGACAAGATGCGTCAAGTGTTTATAGCCCTTCCTGTTTTTAAGAAGGAGGAAGAAGAATGCGAGAATGATTTTGAACGTTGGATATATACATTAAAGAATATGGAGACACTGAAACGAATGCCATTTAAGGCCCGCAAGGCAGTCTTCGAAAAACTGGAAGAAATTGCCGATGTAGCTTCTCTTAGTAAAGAGGAACGGAGACGCTATGAAAATAGTGTAAACGTGTACCGCACTAATTTGTGCGTGATGGATGCAGCGAAGGAGGAAGGACGTGAGGAAGGTGCTAAAGAAAAGAGTCTGTCTATAGCTCGTTCTTTGAAAGAACTCAATACTCCCGTTGATGTAATAGTGAAATCTACCGGCCTTTCCGAATCAGAAATCGCCGCCTTATAAACCACACCCCTATAAGCATATATATTAAGCGTGCACCTTTATTATAAGGTTAGCACGCTTTTTCTTTGTATTCTCCTCACTTTCTTTACTTTGTATTCACAAACATTACGCCTTTGATTCCTGTTGTCAGGACTCATTTTGTAGTGTGCAACTTTAAAGGATAAGAGTTATGAATACAGAAAAGATTAAGAAAGGTACAGAAAAGATTGAGAAAGATGAAGGAAGGATGGACCTGTCGCTGTATATGGCGGAGGTCATTGAAGAATTGAAGGAGGACAAGAAGCATCCGGCGGTGCATACTTACACCAGCACCTTGCATTCCTTTGCAGCGTTTTCCGGCGGTGCAATGCCCGTGAATGAAGTGTTTACTCCCGGACGGCTGAAAGAGTATGAGCAGTGGCTGCTGCAAAGGCGGCTGAGTTGGAATACCATTTCCACCTATATGCGCACCTTGCAGGCTGTGTACAACCGTCTGTCTCCGCCCGGCACACCGGAGCACAACCCGAAACTCTTTGATGATGTGTATACCAAGGTGAAGTCCCAGACCAAGCGGGCACTGACGGAGGAACAGATGGCACA
The DNA here is from genome assembly GCF_000513195.1 of Bacteroides timonensis. Taxonomy (GTDB): domain Bacteria; phylum Bacteroidota; class Bacteroidia; order Bacteroidales; family Bacteroidaceae; genus Bacteroides; species Bacteroides timonensis. The sequence continues at coordinate 16,698 of NZ_CBVI010000156.1, forward strand.
GCTGATATATGCAGATTCCGGTACATTTCCCGAAAGGTTGCGACGCACGCAGGCATATTTCCAGCTGATGTTCCTCTTCCGTGGCATGCCGTTCATAGATTTGGCCTATCTACGTAAGATAGATGTGCAAGGCAACAGGATTGTGTATCGCCGCCACAAGACCGGCAAACAGATGACGGTGTGCATCCCCCGGGAAGCATTACCCCTACTGAAAGAGTTTAAAGACAAGAACGAGGCTTCCCTCTACCTTTTCCCCATATTGAATACTGAGACGAAAGGAGATTATGCCTTGTACAAATGTTATCAGAAAGCGCTGCGCAATTTCAATAAGATGCTGCGGCTATTGGCAAGAGACTTGTTACCCGGTATAAAAATCAGCTCCTATACCGCCCGCCACACATGGGCCACACTGGCCTATCACATGAAGATGCCTATCGGAATTATCAGCCAGGCATTGGGGCACTCCTCGATACGGGTAACGGAAACCTATCTGAAACCCTTCGAAAACGAAAGGGTAGATAAAGAGAATCGTAAGTTGATTTCTTCTGTCAGAAAGAGTAGATGGAAGAAAAATGTAACATACAATATATTATGAAACAGGATATTATATAAGTAATTACTTATCAAGTAACGGCTATTTCCGCCTGCAAAGTTTAAAATTTTCCTTTATTTATCCAAATAAAAACATGATTATCTACTAAAAAACACAAAAATATATTTATTCAGGACTAAAAAGCACACAAAACTCCATATAACTCCGGTTCTTTTTCGCAAAAACACATGAAACCGTTATCCATCTTTGAGCTTTCAAATACGGACTGCCTTTTTATTCACTTCACTGGCGTGCAAAATGTCTTTTTTCTCTAAAACGTTCGTTGGAAAACTCTTTTCCCTCCGCTCGATTGTGTGATATTAGCCGTTACTTGATAAGTAACAGCCCCAAAACAAACAATAATAATGATAACGCTACTATTTCATGCTTATGAAACTCACTCTTTTCCTTCTCTGGCTATTGGTATTCTCCTATCCGGGGTTACATGCTCAGCGTACAACTTTGCGTACCAATCTATTATTTTGGGGTACAACTACCCCAAATGCCGGAGTCGAGTTCTCGTTAGCCCGCAATTTCACCCTTGCACTGGACGGCGGTTATAACGCCTGGCAATTTCCCAACGACATGAAACTCAACCTTGCTTTCGCCCAACCGGAAGTCCGCTACTGGTTCTGTCGCCGCTTCGAAGGCCATTTCGTCGGTATTCATGGACACTATGCCCATTTCAATATCGGACAGATTGACTTCATTCCCGGCATGAAGGAGCATGTTTACCGCGGCGACCTGTACGGTGGTGGCATCAGCTATGGTTACCACTGGGCTATGGGCGACCGTTGGGGTATGGAAGTGACCGTAGGAGGCGGTTATGCCCAACTCTCATACGACAAATACCTCTGCCGCGACTGTGGCGAACGGGTAGGCCAGTTCAAGCGTACCTACTTCGGTCCTACCCGCGCCGGGCTTTCACTCA
>NZ_CBVI010000157.1 GCF_000513195.1 Bacteroides timonensis
GGGAACACCAAATAGGGAATGATACGCAAGGCGTATGTTATGGTAGTCCACCCGCTGATAGTTCGGCGGGTGGACTTTTCATGTTAGGGAACAGGGCGGGTTTCTTTGCCACTTTATTTTCCGGCACTCACGAAAGAAAGTGGCGGCGGCAACTTGCCGCCGTTCTCTCTCAACTAATTTTTAAGCTCTTTATGGGTACATACTTCTCTAACCACACCTTTACCTGTTCCATGTTGTATTCGCCCGTAATGATTGCCGTATGGTCGTTTATGGCTACAAACCGGACACTCTCGTAGCTATTTACCCAGCCTTGCAGGGAACAGACACCCCACGTTTCCACATCTTCAAAAACACTGCGGTCTATCCGGCTGATTGGCTCGCCGAAAACTACCGTCATTATCTGAAAGTCCGGTTTATCCTCCAGCAGTTGCAAATGGTGCAACGTGCCGAACTCGTCAATTTTGCGCCCCCACGCCCACACATCATTATACAAATCATCGCCCCACTGGTGCGGGTGGTCGAAACGGACTTTGACCTCTATGGTGTGTTCGTTTTCTTCTGTGTCCTCGATAACGCCCGTTACCATTAAGCCCGTAAAAATACACTCGCAACGCTTGCCGATAAGCTCCTTGTTTACTTCTGTCGTTTTCATATCCCTAAAATTTACTTATTACTCTGTTACTTTTTCGCTATCCACTCGTCACGCCTGCGGCGGCACTCTGTCAGCGTTTTAGCTACCGTACTGAAAAGTTCGCCGTCAAAGTGACGGTAGTCATATTGAAAATAAATCTGTCCCCTGAATGCGCCTAAGCAACATTTCACGAACTTTTCTTCTCCCGGTGTTTGGGTAATGCTTACCCCGTTTTTGTTAAGTGACTGCATGATGTCTTATTTTTATGGTTATAAACTTGGTTGTTTTTAGCGGGCAGGGCTTTGACACCCCGCCCGGATTGGTTGTTATGCCGCACGGAACACAAAGCCGTCATCAAACCAGTAATCGCACATGAACAGGTCACGGGCAAACTTTTCATAATCGAAATAGGTCTTTGCGAACTCCGGCAGGTCGTAACATTCTTCTATGATTTCATAGGCGAAATCTTCTTCATCGTCATATTCCCCTTGATATTCATCCCGGAAATCCCGTACAAGGTCGTCCGCATCTTCCTCGCCCAAATCATGGCTTTTATAGTTGCACCACACTAAAAAGGCTTCCTGCTCGGTGTCGCTCAAATCCTCCACCGCATCACGCAAAGCGAAAAAGTTTTCAGAAATCCAGCTTTCAGAAATCAGGGCTTCCGGGATATTCTCGTAATCCTGAAACATATATTCCGCATCTTCATCGTCCTTGTGCAGTTCCCGGCAGGCTTCGTAAAATTCTTCCTTGTCCGAATAATCCGAAAGGTTGAGCCATGCCCCAAACAATGAACCGTTGTTGTACTTGGCGTAAGTGCCTACATAAACGCTTGCTGCTGATAATGTCGTTGCTTCCATATTGCTGTAATTTTTAAGTTTTTAATTTTATGCGGATTCGAGAGGTGAGGGAGTTGAAGTTTCACTGAACTTTTTTCCTGTTTCCCGTAAATCCGACTTTTTTTTATGCGTCTTCCGGTCGGGTCGGTCGTTTTTGTTTCACATAGGCTCAAAAGGGTAGTGTTTAGAGTTTGCAAGGTTTTGGACAAAAAATACCTCGCAAGGCAGGGAAGATTTTTTCGCCAAACCGGAACGGCTCGATCTTGCAAAATCGTGAAGAACACGTAACTACCTTTGCCTATTGAAATGATAAAAACGACTGTCCCGGCTGGGGGACTGCGTAAGAGGAAGATTTACAGATAAGGAAACTGGGGAAAAGTGCCTGTTCTCTTTCATCTTTTAGGGAACACTCCATGCGGGCGGGAAAGGCAAGGGTATGGCAAATTTACCTTGCTGTACGCTTGTGCGGGTTTCCAACGGCTCTTTTCACAGAATACAGTCAGCCATGCCACGCACGGCTGGCGTTTCGGGGAATGTGCCAGTTGGAAAAGGATATAAAAAATGCGGGTAGTCGGTGGACTGCCCGCAAGGTGGAAGAATTTACAATACTGGGATATAGGTCGTTAGGTGGTATTTCGTTACCGAAATCGTTACCTATTCGTTTTTGCCAAGGTTATAGGTAACGAAACCTACCGGACGGCGTTCTTTCTGCTGCTTCGACTGGCTTAGAAGCTGGGTAAGGGCTTGGTACAGTTCGTTGAACTGCGCATCGGTGCTTACCTCCAGTTCCTCGATGCGCTTTAACAATTCCTCGTAACCGATTACCATTTGGCGCATGAGGACAAAAGCCCGCATGATTGAAATGTTTACTTCTATGGCTACTTTGGAACGGAGAACCGAAGAAAGCATGGCTACCCCCTGTTCGGTGAAAGCCATAGGCGGGGTGGGCGTGTGACGGATGTTGTCAGGGAACTTATCACAATTTGTGATAAGTCCTAACCACTCACTCGTCTTTGCTCAACTCAAACATGAAATCACTGGGGAAGCGGTCTATGTTACGTTTGACCGCTTGTTTCAAAGCTCGTGTTTCCACTTGATAGAGTTCTGCCAAATGCAAGTCAAGCATCAGCCGGTAACCTCTGACTTCAAAAATCTTGTTTTGGATAATCTGCAAGTCCATAATCTTATTTTTTAAGTTAGTATTTATATGACTGATATTTTTCTGTTATTTAGCTTGTTAGCTAAAATGTCCATATCTTCGCTAAGTTTAGTATCTATGATTTTTGCGTAGATTTGGGTAGTTCTTATGTTGGTGTGTCCCAACATTTTGGAAACGCTTTCAATGGGTACGCCATAACTTATGCTAAGGGTCGCAAAACTGTGGCGGGCAACGTGGAATGTGATTTTCTTATTTATTCCGCAAACAGTCGCAATCTCTTTCAGGTAATCATTCATCTTTTGATTGCTGATGACTGGTAGCAGTTTACCATTAGGTAGCTTCCCGTCATATTTCTGCAAAATGGATTTGGGTATATCCAGTAATCGAATATTGGACGTGATGCTTGTCTTATGTCTTTTCTTGATTATCCACAAATTGCCGTCAAAGGACAATCTTATATTTTCAGGTGTTAGTTCGCATACATCAACATAAGAAAGTCCAGTAAAGCAACTGAAAATGAATATATCCCGAACTTGTTCCAGTCGTTTGCTGGCAAACGTCTTTTGATATATCCGGTCTAATTCTGCCTGTTCAAGAAAATCCCGTTCTACATATTCAAATTTCAGCTTATATGCCCCGAAAGGATTAAAAGTAATCAGTCCCAAGTTGTGGGCAAACAGAACAACAGTTCTGAAACGCTGTATAAACTTCATGGCTGTATTGTGGGTACACGGATAATTCTCCCGGATAAATAGGTAGAAGCCCTCGATAAACACGACATTTATTTCCCGAAAGGTAATATCCTCCACATTATATTTATTGTGGATATATTCGGCAAGGCGATTTTTGGTAAGTTCATAACGGGTATATGTCTTTTGCGTGGCTGTTTTCCCTACTTTCAGCGCATATTGTTCATTATGCTGGGAAAATACCTGTAAGAGAGTTTTTGCTTTTTCCTCTTTACCTAAGAACACATTGCGTACTTTCTCTGCGGTTACATAGCTGTCCCGTTCTAAAATGGTCTGATAGTGTCTGTGCAAGGTAGCCTTGATGCTATCCAGCATTTCATTCATGCGGGTAAATTCCGCTCCTCTGCCATTTACCTTTCCGGTTTTGGCAGACCAGTTTTTAGGATTGACTTCAAGTTTAGTGTTGAATTGGGCTAATTTCCCGTCAATGGTAATACGTGCCATGATTGGCATATTACCGTTCTTTTTCACCTTGTCCCGTTTCAGGAAGAACAATACTCGGAATGTTGATTTCATACCTCATTTTTTAAGTTACAAAACTACTTTTATTAACTCATAATGAGATAAATGCAGGGTCGCCAAATCTCGACAACATTTCGCCATTTTCCGACAAATCGTACCCCTTTTTAAAGAATTTTGTCGGGGGTACGAATAAGGCACTAATTTTTGTCTGTCAGTGACCTTTTCGTGGCGGTCAAGGTAGCCAAAAGACAATAAAAAAAGTCCCACAAAATATTGATTTTGTAGGACTTGTCTTTTTCTTGTCGCCTTTTGGCTTTTCTTTCAGTGATCCGCTTGGGATTTTCACTTTATGGCTGTATGTGTTTGAAACACAAATGCTTTCTAAACTACTAAAATCGTACCGTAACGATTTAGTAACGATTTCCAAAATGTTGATTTGTCTGCTTATGACACCGTTGTGTCTGCTTAACTTTCCGGGTTCAAAACTACAACTTTCCTTTTAATCTACCAAACTATTTGAGTATTAAATAGATAAAAATATTTTTCTGGTGCAAGGTGCGAGCCTATATATATAAGTATAGGCTTGCACCTTGCACCAGATTCTGACTTGCACTGTACCTCCCTCCCGCTATGCTACATATTCAGATATTGAAAAAAAAGTTATGCCAAGTTGGTAACAAGTTGGCAAATGCTCCGGCACTATTGGATGAACTTTGCAGCAAATTAAAATGATAACTGTAATATGGAAGTAATAACAATGGATAGCAAGGTGTATAAAGACCTTGTCGGGAAAATTCAACGAATTGCCGACTTCGTGGCAAAGGCACAGGTTATGCCCAAAGAGGAAAATGAGGTGTGGCTGGATAGTAATCAGGTGGCGGATGCCCTGAATATAAGTACACGCACATTACAACGATTGAGAAACGAAAACCTGATAAGTTACTCTATGCTGAGAGGGCGGTGTCTTTATAAACTTTCGGAAATAGAACGGGGACTGAATGAACGCATCATCAAATGCAAACCACAGGATAGGGAGAATTTTCGGAGGAATTATTTCTTGAATGATAACGAGAATGAATAAAGAGGATATTCTTCTGCTAACGGATAAGGGGTTGGCGGTTTTCAAGTATTATATCCCTTTCTCTTTTAAACTCGGACGTAATTTCTTAAATCCGCTGTACAAAGATAGCAAGGCTTCGTGTAATGTGTATTTTGACCGGAGAAACGGAATGTACAAAATGAAGGATTTCGGAAATGATGATTATTCGGGGGACTGTTTTGCGTTGGTCGGCAAGCTAAACGGACTGAATTGTAAAGAACCTAAAGACTTTGTGCAAATACTGGCTATCATTGATCGGGATATGCACTTGGGCTTATCTGACAAGTCCGAAATGAGAATTTCCTCTACTACATCTGTTCCGGTGATTGCGGAAGTTACACATGTACCGAAAAGGAAGAAAGCAAGGCCTTATACGTTGGCGCAAAAGAGCTTTACGGCTGCGGAACTTGCCTTTTGGGGAGAAAGTGGTATCACGCAAGAGGTGCTGAAATTGTTCCGGGTGGTTTCGTTGAAGAAGTTCAGCAGCGAGAATAACGAAGGGAAACCGTTCAGCATTGTGGCGACGGATAAAGAACCGGTATTCGGATATACTGCAAAGCAATATGTGAAGGTGTACCGCCCGCACTCGGAGATGCGCTTTTTATATGCCGGGGATTTTGGGGAAAATTACTGCTTTGGGCTGGAACAGTTGCCTGCTAAGGGGGATTTGCTCTTTATTACGGGTGGTGAGAAGGACGTGATGAGCCTGACGGTTCACGGGTTTCATGCTATCTGCTTCAATTCGGAAACGGTGACTATTCCCGTGGGGATTATTCATAGGCTCTCTTTCCGGTTCAAACATATTGTCCTGCTCTATGATGTGGATAAAGCGGGGCTGGACAGTTCGGCAAAACAAGAACTGGCGTTGAAGAACTATGGGGTGAAACGATTGTTGCTACCACTGGCGGGAACGAAGGTGGAAAAGGATATTTCGGACTTTTTCCGTTTGGGAAACAGCCGGGAGGATTTGATTAAACTATTTCTGGATTATCTGGATACAATATACAGCGAAACTATGTCTGCTCTGAAATCTTGTGAGGTGGATTTTAATAATCCGCCGCCCGTGGCACAAATGGTTGTGTCGGTGAATGATGTGCCGTTAGGCACGCAAGGGAATATCCTCTGTATTACCGGTGGTGAGGGAACCGGAAAAAGTAATTATGTGACGGCATTGA
>NZ_CBVI010000158.1 GCF_000513195.1 Bacteroides timonensis
GTCGGTGGTGAAGGCGCTGAAGGTGCGCGACGGCAGTCCGCTGGATGTACCTATCATGCAGTTTGCATGGGATAAGGATGCCGGGATGCACGTGTATCTGGGAGAAAAACCGAAGGAGGAAAAGGAGAAGCGGAAAGAGGATGAACTCGTGGCAGTGGCACGGGATATTTTCGGACGGCAGGACTTTATCACTTATGTGGATTTGGCAGAGCAGATTCAAGCGATACTGGACGTGAAGGAACGCACGGCGAAAAGTTATATCAAGTTCATGCGGGAGAAGGAAATCATACGGAAAGACCCGTCGAACCAAAGTTATTATATCATCGGGAATTTAAAACAGGCGGGCTTATGATACCATTGGATAAAGAAACATTCGAGGCGTATATGGAGCGGTTGCTCGAACAAGTGGAAAGAGTTGTAGGCGCACTGGACAAGAAGGACAAGAAGCCGCAAAATTACCTGAACGGGGAACGGCTGTACGATAACCAGGACGTTTGCTTGCTGCTGAACATCAGTAAACGGACGTTGCAACGGTATAGGGATAATGGGTTGAAGTATCACACGATCCTGCATAAGACGTATTATAGGGAGAAGGACTTGCATGAGTTTATACGGCGGTATTTCGACGGGGAGAATGTAGGGAAAGACAAAACGAAGGAATGTAAGGAAGGTGAACGTACAGAGGATGGTATGCTATCTGATGATAAGAATGAGCCTACGGAAGAAGTTTAGGTTGTTATAATTTCCATTTAAGCAGATTTAGCTGATAACCTGACGTTGTGTGTGTATCCCGTACTGTCGTGATGATAGGACGGGATGTTTTTCAAAATTTCGGCAGTATTGTCTTGTTACTGCCGAAATTTTGATATATATTTGTTCGTGAATTATAAAGAATATGTATGAATAGCAAGTTACAGGAAAGTAAGGTAAAGCAATTGTTTACCCAGCAGGAAGTTATCACTAATACGGATATATTATATTTATATAGAGAGGAGGAACCTGAAATACCGGAGGCGACCGTAAACTGGCGGATATATCACTTGGTTCAGAAAGGGGTAATCCAGAGAATCGGTAGGGGAAAATATCGTGAGGGCAAAGCATTAACCTTTTTCCCCGAATTGTCGGCGAAGACTATAAAGGCAGGAAAATTTGTCGGGAAAGAATTTCCCTATATTAATTATTGTATTTGGGAACTGTCGGTAATCAATAGTTTCAGCCAACATCTGATTAATTATAACGTGATTTTTTTGGAAGTGGAACGTGAAGTTATTGATTCTGTTTACAGAGCTTTGAAGGATATGAGGTACAAAGTTGTCCGTATCAAGGATATAAAAGAGGATTTATCCGATTTTGCCGGATATGTTTGTGTGCGTGCATTGGTTACCGAGGCTCCTATACTGAAAGAAAAGAGCGGTCAAGTAGCTTCGCTGGAAAAAATATTGGTCGATTTGTATTGTGACAAAGAGTTTGCACCCTTTCAGGGGAACGAGATATACCATATATATAAGAATGCTTTCGATGACTATACCGTAAATGAAAGCACTATGTTAAGGTATGCAAGCCGCAAGGAGAAAAAGGCGGAGGTAGAGGAAGTTATTAATTCTATAAAACGGCAGTAATTTACTTATACTGCCAAAAATTTGATATTATGATAGACATAGAAAGTATTGAAAAAGACTGGATTGAAGGTGTTTCAAAGAGAAAGAAAGCCGATAAAATCCTTATAGAGAAAGTTATCAGGGCATTGATGCTACTGGAGGGATTAAGCAGCTCCGGTTTGGATTTCGTTTTTAAGGGTGGAACTGCCCTTATGCTGTTGTTAGGTACAACCAAACGTCTGTCTATAGACATTGACATTATTGTACCTAACAAGAGCGTCGACCTGACTGATTATTTGGATAAGTTCATAACAGAAAAGGGATTTACCCGATACGAGAAGCAGGAAAGAAAGGTACAAAGCGACATAGAGAAGGAGCACTATAAACTGTTCTTTATATCTGCACTTAACGGAAAGGAGTCGCATATCTTACTGGACGTGCTGAAAGAGGATATTCATTATAAAACTCTTGTAAAAACTCCAGTCAGCAGTAGTTTCCTTAAAGAAACGGGGACTCCTGTCATGGTTACCACTCCTGACTTTAATAATATATTGGGAGATAAACTGACTGCGTTTGCTCCTACTACAACCGGTATTCCTTATATCAAAAAGGATAAAGAGATGGGAATGGAGATTATTAAACAAATGTATGATGTGGGGTGTTTATTTGATGAGATTGATGATATAAGCATGGTTAAGGATGTATTCAATGCCTTTGCCGCCATTGAACTAAAGTACAGGGGAAACACACATACAATCTCTGACGTATTGGATGATACGCTTTATACTGCATTGGCTATCTGTTTCAGAAAGGATATTCAGAATACCAATTTTACTGTCTTGAATAATGGGATTACTTCAATCAAGTCTTATATATTTTCTGATTCCTTTCACTTGGATAAAGCTGTTATATACGCCACCAAAGCGGCATATTTGGCTATATTGATAAAATACTCCAAAGAAGAAATAACCAGATTTGACCCTAAAGTAAATTTAAAGGATTTAGAAATAAAGCAGTTCAATCCGGAACATCCTTTAAATGAATTGAACAGATTGAATAAACTGAAAAAGTCCAATCCGGAGGCTTTCCATTACTGGTATCAGATTTATAAGATTATTCTAGAGAATGAAGAGAGTAAATAAATTCAAATAAGAAAAACAGCCGCTACAACTGCCAATCACAGTGTAGCGGCTGTTCTTTTAGAATTTAAAGCATTAAGAGGGTATATGAAGGTGCAAGTTCATTGTTAATCCTATATAACTTTACTAATAATGTTTTTTTTTATATATTTGTAGAAAAAGACGAAGATATTGGATAATTTTAAAAATATACGAACAGTTGAAGATATTCTTAATTTAGAAACGGGTGAGAATATTACTGCTTCTGTGTTGCTTGACAATATGGAGAGTGATGATATTATATTGCTAAGACGAAAACTGCGAACTGCTAATAGAGAGGGTAAACCTATATTGGTCTGCGCTGAATGCTTAACTAAATTAGAGCTAAGATGCAATAAACTAAGTCGTAAAAATAGAGGCAAAGATTATTATTTTTTCAAGCATTATAAAGATGTCAAGGAATGTTCCATTAAAACTGACTCTCACTTGCCTGTTGGAGTATTGCTGGCTCGAAAATATGAAAATGTAAAAGAAAGTATACCGCATATTGAATTAAAAAATCGTTTAGGATATATCATTATGCAATTTCATTCACCTAAAATAATAAGCATTGATAGTAAGTTTTACTTTGATAAATTCGGGGGCAGAGAAAAAAGGAAACCTGATGTTTATGCTGTTATCGGCGATAAAGAATATGCCTTTGAAATACAATTAAATACAACGTTTCTTAGCGTGATTGAAGAACGCGAGGCATTTTATGAAAGAAATAATGTTTCTATCTTATGGATTTTTAAAAACTTCCCATTGGAGGATGGACTTCAACGGCTAACTCAAAAGGATATATATGTTCCTAATAGATTAAATGCATTTGTATTAGATAATGAAATGCTCAATTTGTCAATTGAAAGAAAGAAATTACATTTAAGAGTTTACTACAAGATATTCCTTGTTGATGGATGGAAAATATGTAGTCAGTGGAATACTAAAATTGTCACGATCGAAGACTTGACATATACTGGTAATTGCAAACCTTTTTTTTATGATTCCTTAGCGGATAAAGAAAATGCAAAGCGAGAGTTGGAACGGAAAAAAGAAGAGTATCTATTGGAACAAAGGAAAATTCAAAAGATACAAAAACAAGAGCAAGAACGGTTAGCGAAAAAAGAACAGGTAAAGAAACAAAAAATATTAAGATGTAGAACGCTTATTAATACAATACAGTCGAATATTGACTGTTTAGAGAGGCAGCAATCTGAATTGTTACTTAAAAGAAAAGTTCATGAAAATCAAATAGAAGAATTAGAATTTAAAAACAAAGAAATATCTCAAATATTAAGTGATATTATTAGGTTTATTGAACAGATGTATGATTACTTAAAAAAATGCAGTAATCAATCTTGGCAGTATATGAGTAATCCCTTAGGTCGCTATTGTGATATTTCCCATGTCAAAGATGTATATTGCTCTAAAATACAGATGTTCGATAGAAATAAACGTGAAATTCAGACTCAATTAGAAACAGAAATACTTCCGAAAAAGGAGTTCATAAATAATTTTTTGACTCAAGATATTGATGGTGTAATGTATTCATTAATTCCACCTGAAAAAAAATATGAGTGGCTTATTGAAAAATTCCCAGAAGAAATCAAAATGATAGAAACAAAAGAATTAGGTACAATATTCGCATCAAGTTATATTAAAGTGCTGCCTAATATTTCTTTTTTTCGCTGGTGTATGGGCAGTAAAAATAATTCGAATACATTTTTAATGGATATGTCATCAAGAAAATCAAAAACGCTTTCTAAAGAAAAAGAATTGAATAACCAACTTGATAAAATATCTCAAAGCGAGAAAACTTGTATATCTGAATTAAAAAACGATATAGTCCAATTGTTGTATGAAAGACAGAATGAAAATACAATTTCGATTAGTAAATTGAAAAGTGAAATAAATATAATAGCTAATATTTTTTCTGATTGTGTAACAAGAATAGATATTCTGATTAAAAGAAAGGAACGATGTTATCAATATATAGAGAGTATTCAAACTTAGTAATATTATTTATATTTAGATAGTTTTTTTATATATACAAAAAGCAATCTGTTATCATCAGGGAAAAATTCAGAAAAGAGACATAAACTATTTGTTAATCAATAAAAAAAAGTATAATCAAACAAACCTTATAATTTCTATATTATGGCTACTTTGTATTCTTTAAAAATAGAAAATTTTAGATGTATAGACAAGTTTGAACATATATTTAAGAATGGAATAACTTGTATAATTGGGCGGTGTGATTCTGGTAAAACTACAATTTTAGAAGCACTTTCCATGGTATTGTCATCCAATTGGAAATTATCTTTTTATGATTCGGATTTTTTTGAGCAAAATACGAAAAAGCCGATTTTGATAGAAGTAACAATGACAAATTTGGATGAAAAATTACAAACTAAACATTTGCTCTCATTGCGAGGAATAGATAAGATTGGACAAATTCGTGATGATATGGAAAGCGATGATGCCGAAAATTTTGAAACGGCATTAACAATTCGTTTGCAAGTTAATGATGATTTGGAGCCTAATTGGTATCTATATAGAGGTTCGGATGATACTTTAATTACAATATCTGCTTCAGATAGAGAAAAATGTGGGCTATTTTATATATCAGATTATTCAGAGCGACAGTTCTCTTTGTCACGAGGCAATCCATTATATACATTTTTCAAGCGTTTGCAAGAGGCTGAAGAAGACGCAAAAAAAGATACCGCTTTATTGAATATATTGCGAGATGCAAAAACCAAGATTGATAAAGCTGTATCTACAAAATTCAATGATTCCCTAAAGACTATAAAAAAACATACAATAAATTTAGGTGCTAATATTGGAGATGTAGAAGCTCTATTGGATCAGAAGGATTTTACTTTGAAAGAAAATAATGTTTGCTTACATGAGAATGCTATACCTTTACGCTTAAAAGGAAAAGGAACAAAAAGACTTTTGTCTATTGCAATACAAATGGTTAACACTTCACCTAATGGTATTATTTTAATAGATGAAATAGAACAGGGTTTAGAACCTGACAGAGTTAAACATTTAGTTAAGACGCTAAAAGGGTATTTCGGGTATCAATTCATTTTTACGACTCATTCATCCAATGTTGTAACTGAATTAGAAGCTACTGATTTATATATTATGAGAAATAAAGCAGAAGCTTTTCTAAAGATTCCAGCTACTATTGCAATGCAAAAATGCGTACGTCACAGTTCAGAGGCTTTATTTGCAAAAAAAATAATAATAGGCGAAGGCGCAACAGAAGTTGGCTTATGTAGAGCTTTAGATACCAATCGTATTGAGAAAGGCAAAGACAGTATGAGTTATTTAGGAGTTCAAATATTAGATGGAACAGGGAATACTGCTGTCGAATATGCGAAAACATTGAATGACTTAGGTTTTAAAATCGCTTTTCTTTGTGATTCTGATGAAACCAACACAAATACAAAAAAGCAAGCTCTGAAAGATATTGGAGTAGATATCTTCGATTGTGAAGATGGAAAAGCAATAGAAGAACAAATATTTGACAATCTTACATGGGTTGGAATAAGAAAATGTTTAAACTACTATATGTCAGAAAAAGAAATTGATTCTAAAGGTCTTTACGAGCAAATTTATCCAGATAAGCACAAAGAGTATAACGAAGATTGGTTGGAAAATGATACTACTGAATTGCGAACTTTATTCGGTAAAAAAGCTAAGAAAAAAGGATGGTATAAATCTGTAACATCTGGTGTAATGTTAGGTTCTGAAATATTTGCAAATATTGACAGTCTGAATGATAGCTCTCATATAAAACAAATGTTTAATAATTTATCAAATTGGATTGATAATGACTGATTTAAACTTATTTTTATCCCAATGTCAAAGTATGATTGTTGCTCCTGCTGGATATGGTAAAACTCATAGTATTGCAGAATGTATTAATATATGTTCCGGGCAGAAAACCTGTTTAATTTTAACTCATACCCATGCGGGGATAGCGTCATTAAAAGAAAAATTGCAATCTATTCAAAGTTCAAATAGTAATTATGAGTTAGCTACAATTTGTGGTTTTACATTAAATATAGCTCAAGCCTATCATCAAGATAGAAAAGACTTTCCTGATATCGAAAATTCTCCTAATGATTACTATCGTTTTGCTATAGAAACTTCTATCAGAATATTAAAAGCGAAACCTATTTATAGTACATTGCAATTAAAATATTCCCATGTAATTGTTGATGAATATCAAGATTGTTCTATTTTACAACACAAGTTTATAAAAGTATTATCGCAATATATCCCTACGCATATATTAGGAGATCCATTACAAAGCATATTTAAGTTCGATGGGGCTTGTGCAGACTTGAATAATATAGAGCAAATGGAGGGTTTTTTCAATAATAAACAAACCCTTGAAACACCATGGAGATGGAAAAAGAACAAGTGTGATGGATTGGGGAATGATTTAAAAAATATTCGAGAAAAATTAGAGAACAACAAAATCATAAATATAGATGAATATAAAAATATATCTACTTTATATGCAGACTCGGGAAGTTTATATCAACATGGGACACTTTATTCAAAATTGTTATGGAGGGAAATTTTTAATAATCAAAGCCTATTGGTAATTCATCCGAAGTCTGAATCTAAAAATTTTAGGCTGAAAATAATTAAATCATATCCAAAACTTAGATTGATTGAAGCTCTTGACGATAAGGATTTCTATACTTATTCATCTGCTTTTGATTCAGCAAATAAAAAAAATATATTGGCTTTAATATTAAGACTTAGTAGAAAAGTGTTCAAAAAAACAGTAATTGATAACTGGTTCAATAATTCAGATAAACTAAAAACGAAAAGAAATATTAATGATAAAGCAATTTCTTTGATTATTAAAAACTATATAGGTATTTTAGAAAGAGATATTAATCCTATTAATATCTACAATCTTCTATATTACATCCACCATTTGCCGGAAAACGCTTGCTATCGAACGGAATTAATGAATGATATTTATAAAGCTCTTAAAAAGGCTCAAACGGATAAAATAACTATATCTGATGCGATAAAACAAAATCGTGATATATTGCGACAAATTGGGCGTAAAGTTGAAGGAAGATGTATTGGCACAACATTGCTAACTAAAGGACTTGAATTTGATACTGTTGTGGTATTAAATTTTCAAGAGTTTGAAGATAGAAATAATTTTTATGTTGCCATTACTAGAGCTTGTAAAAAACTTATACTAATAGGTAATACACATAATATACACTTTAATAATTTTAGTTCTGAATAATTGTATGTGTTTTTATGTTCTGTGTATTAGGAATAGCCGCCATAACCTCGTATATGAAGTATGGCGGCTTTTTTAGCTATAACTTAAAGCCTTTGGGCTTATTGGTATGGGCGGTGTCCGGATCGTCCTTGTTGCCGGGCTTGGGGATGCCGCCGATGACGAGTTTGCTGCCTAACGAGTTCATGGCATCTTTGATGCTGAAGCTGACGGGAGGCTGGTTCAGGTGCGGGGGCTTCTTTTCCGGAGGGGCGGAAAGGAAGTCGGGCGGCTGGTGGACGTAGGGCTTGCCGTCGGATGCGGGGGACGTTGTTGGTGATGCCGAAGGTGTGCCCGGTGACGGGGTGATGCCGTGACCTTTGTTCTCGGTTTGGCTCTCGTCCTTGCTGTTGCTGTCTTCATTTTGTTTGACGGGTTTGAGGGAGAGCTGGATCTTGCGGTCGAGGGCGGCAAGGTCGGATTTGAGCTGTTGGAGCTGGTCTTCCTTTTTCCACGTTTCTTTGACTACTTCCTGAAGGATGGGGATGTCCTTGGAAATCTGTTCCACTTCTTTTTGGTATCTGTCCAGAAGAGTGGGAACGGTTTCGAAGGTGCGGAGGAACATCTGGGCGGCAATGTTGGGGTCTTTTGCCAGTCTGCCGCCGTTGAAGTTGTACAGGATGTTGCCTTCGCCATGGACGAAGAAGCGGTTTTCGATGAAGTCGAAGCCGTCTTTCATGCTGGCTTCGGTCTTTACCAAAAGGTCGAAGCCGTAGAGCTTGCCGATGGGCTGGGATGTGCCGTGGGTACGGGATTTGTCCTCTATCTCGGCGAGCTTTTTGGCGATGAGTTTGGGGTCGTTGCCTTTGACACCGTCCAGTTCGATAAGATTGAGGGGGTTGCCTTGGTTGTCGCGCTGGACGCGCTGCCGGAAGTGGTTCAAGTCCGTTGTGATACGGGCGATCAGGTCGCCGTTCTTGGTGACGGTCTGCATGATGTTTTCCAGTTTGGCTTCGGCGGAGGATTTGCCACGGTGGAAGGATTTGCGCTCGCTTTCGAGGGAGGCAATCTGTTTCTCCAACTTGGCTTTGTCCAACAGGTCGGTGTTGCCGGAGAGGATGGCGACGTACTCGGAGAAGTTCATGCCGCCCTGCTCGTCCATACTGCCCTCGTCGATGGTACGGGCACCCATCGTGCCTTTTTTGAGCTGGGTGATGAACAACTGCTTGTTGTGAAGCAGGTTGAATTTGTAGCTGTCGAGGGATTTCTCGACGGCGTAGTTGATAATATCGACTTTGTTGTCGGCAAAGAGTTTGGCTATCTCGTTGCCTTTTCTTACGCCACGGCCGTTGCGCTGCTCCAAATCTTTGGGCGTCCAGGGAATGTCGAGCTGATGGATGGCGACGCACCTGCGCTGGGCGTTGACTCCGGTGCCGAGCATTTCGGTAGAGCCGAAGAGGACGCGGATTTTGCCTTCGTTCATGGCTGCGATCATTGCTTTGCGGGACTTTTCGGTCTTGGCTTCCTGAATGAAGCGTACTTGGTCTGCCGGGATGCCATAGTCGTCCACCAATTTGCGTTTGATTTCGCTGTATGTGTTCCACTGACCGGGTTTGTAGGTGCCCAAGTCCGAAAAGACGAACTGGGTGCCTTTGTGCTCGTCATATTTCTGATAGTATTGGTTTATCAGGGCGGCGCAATGGGTGGCTTTGTTATCTATGTGGTCGCCGTATTTGTCCTCGTCGATAAGTCGCATGTCGAGGGACATCTTGCGGGCATAGTTGGTGGCAATGAGCATCTTGGCTTTTTCTTCCCGGCGGCTTAACGGGGGACGTCCGAGGACGGTGGCGTTGCCGGACTTGGCAAATGCTACCAATCGCCGGATGAAGTCCTGCTGGTCGGGCGTGGGCGGGATATTGTGCAATATCTCGTTCTTCTTGGGGCGGTCGATGCCAATGTCTTCGGCAGTACGGAAATCGGTGATTTCGTTGTACATGGCGGCAAGTTCCGGGACTTTGATGAAGTAACGGAACCGCTCCTTCTGGATGATTTCGTTGGTGACGGAGAACTCGTAGTCGATGGACTTTTTGGCAAAGACCGCCGCCCATGCGTCGAAGGTGTTGATGCCCTGACGTTCCAGTTCCTTGGGACGGAGGTATTTAAAAAGCAGATATAACTCGGTCAGGCTGTTGGAGATAGTGGTGCCGGACAGGAAGGTGGCTCCCAAATCCTTGCCGGTACGCTCCTGAATGGTGCGGAGGGCGAAAAGCATGTTCAGGGCACGCTGGCTGCCTTCGCTGTTGCCCAGACCGGCTACGCGGTCGTGGCGGGTGGTGAACATCAAATTTTTAAATTTGTGCGATTCGTCCACGAGCAGGTGGTCGATGCCCATGAGCTTGAAGTCCACGACGTCGTCTTTGCGGTTCTCGATGTCGAAAGTGAGTGCCTTGATTTTGGCTTCGAGGTTCGCCTTGCGTTTCTCTATGCCCTTGAGCATACCGTTGGAAACGTCTTCGCCCTGCTGGGTGAGGACTTCGAGGTTCTCTTCCACGCTGTCCAGTTCCTGCTGCAAGATTTGTTTCTGTATCTCGGGGGATTGGGGTATCATGCCGAACTGTTCGTGAGAGAGGATGATGGCATCCCAATCGTTGTTCTGCATCTCACGCATGATGCGGACACGGTTTTCGGGAGTGAAATCTTCTTTGCCGGGATAGAGGACACGGGCATTGGGATAGGCGGTCTTGAAGGTCTGGGCTATCTCGTGGATATTGGCTTTCAGACCGATAATCATCGGTTTGTTCGCCAATCCCAAACGCTTCATCTCGTAGGCGGCGGCACACATAATCAGGGTTTTGCCGCCGCCTACTTCGTGGTCGATGATGCCACCGCCGTTGATTTTGGCCATCCAGATGGCATCTTTCTGACTGCCGTAGAGGTCGGGGATGCCCAATGCTTTGAGGTCAAGGTCGGGAAAGGACTGCATGGAGCCGTCGTACTTAGGCTTGACCGAGTTGTTGAACTTGCGGTTGTACATGTCGGTAAGCCGCTGTTTGAACTCCGGGGACTGTTCTTTCAGCCATTCGCTGAATCCGTTGCGGATTTCGTCTATCTTGCTGTTGGCAAGCTGGATGGCTTCGGTGTCGCGGACTTTGACTACATCGTCGCCTACCTGTACTTTTTTGGTAATGTCGGGCGAGGTGTTCTGAATGGCGTGTTTCATCAGGTTGAGTCCGTCGTAACGGCGGCTCTCGGCCTTGACGCAATATTGCTCGCGGATGCGGACGTTGCCACGGGCGGATGCGTTGACGCTGAACTCGTCGCGGCTGGCGGCGTAGGTGATCTTGACGTCGGTATCGAAAAGACGGGAGGCGTATTTCTCGTAGATGCCCATTGGTATCCAGCGTTCGCCGAAATTGAAGTCGAGTTCTTCAAACGGGATGGGTACGGGAAAGGCGGCACGCAGGGCATCGAACGACTGTGAGGCACGGTCGTTGCCGGGGTGGTTCGCGATGTAGTCCTCTATCATTTCGGCTTTGGAAATGACGTTACCGGCTATGAATTTGTCGGCTATCTCGTAACCTTTGATGAGAGGATTGAAGAATACACGGCCTTTGAGGTCGTCGAGCAGGGCGTCTTCGGTCTTGCCGGTGAGCCTTGCCATGTATTCGAGGTTGACTTCGCCGTATTTGTTGAGGGATGCGGCAAGGGCTTCTTCGGAGGTATCGACGTGGGTCAGCTCGTTCCTGTTGAAGGCTACGGGATGGTCGAAGATGTCGGCTTTGAGTGCCTGACCGTCTTTGTAGCGTTCCAGTGAGAGGATTGTCCGGTTGTCGTTGTCCATACGGATCAGGTCTATGTTCTTCGGGCTGTTAAGGTTGCCGAACTGACGGACAAAATCATCGTACAGGGCGTTGAGCCGGTCGCGCCGGACGGTGTTTTCTTTGCGTTCGGTGGCTTCGCTGTTGTAGAGGTCGTGATAGGTATCACGGATTTCGACATAGAGCGAGAGTTTGCGGAGCTGTCGGTCGGGCAGTTCGAGGGGGTGGAACATGGGGGCAAATTGAGTATCGCGGATATAGCCGATACCCTTGTCCAGAACTACTAATGAGCCGTCTTTGTAATGGGACGGGATTTCGTTGGGGTATGGACGGGGCTGCATCCGCTGTTTGCGTTCCTCTTCGGCGGCGATTCTTGCCGCTTCTGTTGCTGCCTGGGCTGTACCGGTAGCCGGTTCGCCGAAAAGGTTGCCTTGTACGGGCTGTTTTCGGGAGGAGGATGCGGAACGGCGTTTGCCACGTTTCGGGGTTATCTGGGTACGCTCTTCTGCTGTGAACTCAAAGAGGTCGTATAGGCTCAATACCGGGGGAGAGAAAAGGGAAAGTTCGATTTCTTCTTTCGGTTCGGGTGTGCTGACTACCGGAGAGGTTGATACATCAGTGGGCACCGATTCAGGTGAAGCGGTACCGGAATTGAACAAAGTCGCTTCGGGTTCGGATGAAACGGTCTTTGGTTCAGTTGGGGCAGGCTTCGGTGCTTTAGTTGTTGTCGGTGTTTGTTCCGGTACTGTTTTCGGTGCCGGGACTTGTTCCACTTCTTTGGTCTGTTTCGGTACTTCATTCAACTGTGTAGGTTGGGTATGTTGGAGGAATTGTTGATAGAGGGGTACGTTCAACCGGCGGTAGAAGTCATTGCGAAGCAAGCTCCGGAGCTGGGAGATGATACCGGGCAAACCACCTTCGTGGATGTAAACCATTGCGGGATGCCCGTAAGGGTCGGTATCTACACTCGCCTTTGTGTAAATGATAGGGATATTCCGGAAGATGTAGTCGTTCACGCTGAAACCATCCTCCCGTTTGGTGGAAGCAATGAAGGCGTGTTCGTCGTCGGTAAGTGGTTCTGTCTTATCGGATTTTTTTTGAAGGATAATCAGGTCACTGCCAACTTCGGTGCCTGCACCGTCTGTAAAGAGGTTGTTGGGCAGACGGATGGCGGACACCAAATGGGAATGTTGCATGAGCTGGTAGCGGATGTTTTCATTCGCCGGGGAGTCCAGTACGCCCTGCGAGGTGATAAAAGCCAATATACCCCCTTCGCGAATGTTGTCCAATCCCTTCAGGAAGAAATAGTTGTGCAGGCTCTTGGCGGCGTGCTGACGGACAAGGCTCTTGCTCTTGGTGAATGAGGGGTCGAAGACCGCCACATCGCCAAAGGGAATGTTGGAAGCGGTGATGTCGAAACGGTTCAGGTAACGAAGCCCGCTATCTTCGAAACCGGTAATTTCTACTTTGGCTTCGGGATGAAGGTGAGAGAGAATTTTGCCGGTCAGGAGGTCTTTTTCAAAGCAGACTATTTCGGGACGGGATAATCCAGTTGGGGATAATCCGGTGCGAGAGGGCTGCTGCTCGGAGGGTTGCTGTTCAGATGGCTGCTGTTCGGCGGACTGTTGTGCAGATAGCTGTTGTTGTGCGGACTGTTGTTGGAAAGCATCGATAAATACTCCGGTTCCGCTCGACGGGTCGAGGAAACGGGACGGGGCAATTCCGTAGTTGCCCAATTCGGAAGCAAGAACCGATACAATGTCCTGCGGCGTATAGAACGCCGTCAGGACAGAGTTTTTCAAACTGGAAAAGTAACGTTTGTATTCCGTTTCGTCTTTTGAATGGCTGCGGATGACGCTGTGGAGCTGGGAAACAAGTGGGAACAACTCACGGTCGCTCTTTGTCCAACGGGCAACGTCGGCAAGGCTGGAAGCGGGATTGAGCACTGCCTTGATCCCACCGAAACCGGAATAGGCACGCAAGACTGCCTGTTCTTCGGGGGTGGCGGTGCGCCCTTCACGCTCCAACGCAAATGCCAGTTTGATTGCTTCGATATTGTCTTTCAGGTGCGCTTTCTTATTGTATGCCATTCTCGTCCAACCAGATTAAGATGGTACCTGTGATTTCCGTATAGAGGTTGTCGAAAGCAGGCTCGAACTGAAAATCATCGGAAAGAGGGTATTTTGAGAAGACTTCTTCACAAACCGGAAGGAGCTGCAAGGCAAGGGTCTTGGCACTGCCCTGCGGCACTTCATCGCTGAACTCGTTCCAAAGGACGGTGACGATCACATCGTACTTTGAAAAGTGAAGACCGGCAAACAAAACCTGATTGGCGGCTTCGGAGGCGGCATCGTGGGTATAACCGGAACGGATAGATTCGCTATACTCTTCGGCGGCACTGTCGGCACGGGCGGTGATAAAGTCGCTGTCGCCGGCTAATTCGGGATGGGATTCTTTGAGGAAAGAAAGCAGTAGTAAACGGTAGTAGGACAATTCCTGCGGTTGTTGTCCGGGGTGTTTCTGCTGCTTTCCTTGTTGCTGGAACTGTTGTCTGTTCTTATTTTTCTTATTCTTATTCATTACTTGGATTTTTTAGAGGTTGGAAAGGAAAAGGTAACATTGAACTGTGCATCGAAGGCAAGGGCGGCATCGAATGATTTACCGCTCTTGCCCTGCAAGCCTTTGATAACACCGGTTTTGCCTTTGGTTACGAGTTCGGTGATCTGTTTGTCAGTCAGTTGCTTGTTACAGATGCCGCGGAACACTTTCAGGGTACAGTCCACATTGCTGCATTTGGCTATCTTGTTGAAAAACAGCACATGCCCCTGCTTGCATTTGGGGCAAACGGGACTGTCCGTTGCGGACGCTATGGAGATAGTGGCATTGAGCAATTCGGTGGTTATTTGGGCGGTATAGACTTCTATCCCCCGGTGGAAGGTGTCGGAATCCATCCCGCCGGTTTCGATCTTGGCAAGGGCACTCTCCCAACTGCCGGTCATGGAGATGTCGGCTATCTTCTTGTCCCGGACAATGGAATGGACGGTCAGCCCTTTTTCAGTCGGGACGAGGGATTTTTTCTCACGGCGGATGTAGTCACGGCTGAACAATGTCTCGATAATGGAGGCGCGGGTTGCAGGGGTGCCGATGCCCGCCTCTTTCATTGCCTGACGTTCTTCTTCGTTCTCCAACTCCCTGCCTGCACTTTCCATTGCGGCAAGCAGGGTGCTTTCAGTATGCAGCGGGCGGGGCTTGGTCTGTTTCTCCAATGCTTCGCTATTATATATAGGTAAGGAGTCGCCCTGGTGAAGTTCGGGCAGGGTGGCATTGTCCTCTTCGTCTTCATCGAGAAGGTTGAGCACGGAACGCCAGCCGGGAACCCGGATGATGCTGCCACGCACGGAGAAGGTGACACCGGCGGACTGCAAGGTGACGGCTGTCCGCTCCATGAGGCATTTGGCGGAGAAGGATTCGAGCACACGGGCGGCTATCATCTCGTAGATGGTGCGCTCGTCCGGTGAGAGGTCGCCGGGGAGATTCTCGGTGACGAGCAACGCATGGTGGTCGGTGACCTTGGCGGCATTGACACTGCGGGAGTTGAGCGGCTGACCGTCCAATGTAGCGGCATAGGCTGCAAAACGGGGGTATGAGGTCAAGAGGCGGATGCGATCCGGGATAATCTCAAATACATCGTCGGAGATATAGCGGCTACCGGTACGGGGGTACGAGGTGACTTTCTTCTCGTATAGACTCTGTGCTATGGAGAGGGTCTTGTCGGCGGAAAAGCCGTGCCGGACGTTGGCTTCTTTCTGGAGGGCAGTCAAGTCGTAGAGTAATGGAGGCTCCTGCGACGCTTCTTTTTTCTCGGCGGCGGTCACTTGCAGGGTGCCGGAGGACTGGATTTGCTGCAAGTGTGCGGCGGCTTCGTCCTGACGGTCATACTTAGCTGCGGAGAGGGCGGAAAAGGTGACGTCGCCGGTGCCGGACTGCACCCGTAGCTGCCAGTATTTCTGCGGGGTGAAGTTCTTGTTCTCCATGTAGCGGTTGCATATCATCATCAGGGTGGGTGTCTGCACCCTGCCGAGGGAGAAGACACCACGCCCGGCGGAGAGGCAAAGGGCTTGGGAGGCATTGATGCCGACGAGCCAGTCGGCTTCGCTGCGTGCCTTGGCACTGCGGTAGAGGTTGTCATATTCTCTGCCGTCTTTCAGGTTGTCCATGCCCTGACGGATCGCCTTGTCGGTAAGGCTGCTGATCCAAAGACGGGAGAAGGGCTTGGTACAACCGAGGTAATGGTAGATGTAGCGGAAGATCAACTCGCCCTCGCGCCCGGCATCGGTGGCTACGATGATGCTTTCGGACTTGTCAAACAGTGACCGGATAACGGCCAGTTGTTTGACTGCTCCGGGGTCGTCCTTGTACTGCTTGCCGTCCTTCACCTGACGGGGGACAAGCTGGAAACGCTCCGGAAAGATGGGGAGATTCTCCCGGCGGAAGCCTTCAAAGCCGTAGGCTTCGGGCATTGCCAATCCCACCAGATGACCGAATCCCCATGTAACGGTGTAGCCGTTACCTTCCATGTATCCGTCCTTGCGCTCTTTAGCGCCCACAATGAGGGCAATATCCCGTGCCACACTCGGTTTCTCTGCAATAATGACTTTCATAACTTTACTTTTTTAGGTTTTACATTTTTATAATTTTCTTCCTTTGCCGCTCTTTTTCTTCACTTCTTTCTTCCCCTCCTGCTTTGCGGCTTCGACTTGCGCCGGTTGTGCCGCCGCCGGTTTCAGCGGTCGTTGCACATGCCTGGTGGCTTCGTCGGTTGCACCGTTGTTCACCGCTACCTGTGTCTTGTGGCCGGCGGTGGGGGTGATTTCCCTTGCCTGACTTTTGGCTTTGTCGGGATTGTAGCGGAAGAAGTCGGGCTTGCCCCGGTCGAGGTTCATGCGGACATAGGCATTGAACGGTTGCCCGTCGCGGTCTTTCATGCCGGTGACGTAGATAGTCTCCATCTTGCCGAATTTCTCCTGCTGTTCGGGGGTGAGTTCTTTGCCGAGCAGCCTTTTGGGGACAAAGAATTTGGCGGCGGTCTGTGCATCGTCCTGGGACGGTACGTTGTCCTGCGACTGTGTGGCGGATGCCTTTTGCTGCTGCTCCATTTTCTTGTAGCGGTTCCTGTCCAGCCCGTCGAAGTTGTAGTCGAACTTTTCTTTGGCTACGTTGTACTGCATGTAGGCGTCGAACTTGCTTTTCCACTGCGAGTCCATGCCCTCTATCAGTACTTTGCCGCCTTCGGAGAGCTGGCGGTGCTGCTCCGGGGTGAGGGTGACGCCCTTGATCTCCATCGGGATAAGGATGTCGTCCACCGGAACGGCGACGAGGTTGTTGGTCAGCCTGTCCAGTGAAACGAGGCAGGGCTTGGGGGCGCTGCCGTCCAACGGGAGAAGGACGGGATGACCGGCGTTGCCGGTGGCAAGGATATTGTCCCTTGTTTCCTTATCCAACAGTACGCCGTGGAACGGCAGGTCGAGGGCGGGTTCGCGACGGTAGCAGTCAATTTTCAAGTCCAGCTTGCCGTCCGCGCCTTCCTGAAAATGGATGCGTCCCTGCGTGGTGATGGGGATGCCCTCTATCTCGGTGGAGATGGTGACCAGACCGGACTTGCCACCGGAGAGGACGGCTGACAAGTCGCCGCTCTGTTCCAACGACTGGCGCGTGATGCCCAGACGGGCGAGCTGTTCCCAATCCACGCGGCTTTCAAAGCCCAACGGTTGCGCCTGCTGCTCCGTTTCGGAGGGAGATTCCTGCTCCTGTGCCAGTATCGGATAATCATTCGGATTGATCTTGTACAGGTCGATGAAATCCTTGTTTTCTTCGGGATGCCGGAGCATGTCGGTAAACACGTCCAGCGTATCCAGCAGGGAGGCGGGAATACGGTAGAAAGGAAAGTCGGTGGGCTGCCGGAACTGATGCCTGAAATTGAGAAAAAAGTCCTCCAAGATGGAGGACTGCTTGCCCACTTTCAGGAAGTCATCGAGGTTTTCCATCGAGGGCAGCAACAAACGCCATATCCCTTCCTTTGCAGCGGACTTGTCCACTGCCTTGAGTTTGCCGTCGTCGTCCTTGTCGGCCACGAGCAATACTTCTTCTTCATTCTGATTTTCTTCCATTGTCTTTTGTTTTATGTAACTTGCATCTATTGTAATGCGGGGCGAAAGTAGATGCAAGCAGTTGTAATACAATGGATTCTTACCGGGGTGGCATTGAGTGGCACCCAAGTGGAAGCAAGTGGCACCGAGGGGATAAAATTGAATTTCACCGGGCATTTATTTCTCCCGTGATTAATTTTATCTTAATTTTGCCAAAGGTTGTGTCGCGTGGCATGATACTAAAACACGAATTATGAATAAAATTTATTACTATATCCTCTGTTTTGTCTGCTTCGTATTAGCGGGCAGCCTGCCCACCGGCACGATGGCTGCGGAAAAAGTAACTGTGGAAACGGAAGCATTGCCGGACAGCCTGCTGACCGATGATTACGTCTATGAATACACCTTTTCGGACTTCGATAAGGCAGAGCGCATCATGCAGGAACTGCGGAAGCAGAAAAGCCTGCCGGACTATAAACTGGACGCTACCGAAGGCGACCTCTACTTCAACACGGGACATTATTACCGGGCATTGAAATTCTACAAACGCGCGTTGGAGAATGATTCCGTGCGGCTGGACGACCACCGGCAGATGAAGCAGATACACCGCCTGATTTCCTGCTACGACTGCCTGCATAACGAAACCAAGAAAGCGCAGTACGTGGATATGCTGATGAAGAAGGCGGAGCAATGCGGCAACAAAGAGATGCAATCCGTAGCCCTGTTCAACATGGGGAAGATGCTCTATTACCAGGGAAACAAGGACAAGGGATATGACTATATGCAGCGTGCCGCCGACCTGATGGAACAGACGGACTATACCTATAAGTATGATAACCTGCGATATAATTATAACACCCTGCTGACATTTCAGGAACTGGACAGACGGAGCGAGGATGCTCTCTGCACGCTCGAAGCCCTGCAAAAGGTGGTGACCGGGGAAACCGGCAGTGAAACCCCGATGGAAGGGTTGGGCGAAAAGGAGAAGAAAGCGATGTTCGCCCATTATGCGGTAGTTCTTTTCCGGCTCGGACGTGTGGGGGAAGCGGAGGAATATTACAAACAGTTCCTCTCCACCGCCCGGGAGTATGACCGGGACAACTATCTTATCATGCCCTACCTGTTCGACCGCCGGATGTATGACCGGGTGATAGGCATGAACTCCGCCCGTGAAAAGATACTCGCGGCACAAGGCGACACGGTGACCTACCACATGACCACCATCAAGAAATCCCTGGGACGCGCCTACGAGGAAAAGGGCGATTACCGCACAGCCGCACGCTATTTCCGCGAACTGGCCGTGCTGCGCGACAGCATCAAGAACCGGGAGCAGAAGAGTTCGGCTCTGGAACTCGCCACACTCTATGAAACGCACGAGAAAGACCTGATTATCCAGAAGCAGGAGTCCGATGCCCGTATCCGCAACCTATGGTTGGGACTGGCGGCAAGTACCACCGTCCTGCTGGGGATCATCCTATGCTTCGGCATCCGCTACTACCGGAAAATACGGTTCAAGAACAATGCCCTGGTTAAGAATATCAATGAATTGTTGCATTATAAGAAAGAACTCTATCAGACAAAAGATGCCAATTTTGCATTGCAGGAGAAAGTCCGCGCATTGAATGATACTCTGGAATCCCTGCAAGCTCGGCAGGAAGCGTCGCTTCTTGACAGTGCTGAAGTTAAGGCAGATACAGACGCAGATGTTGCGATAGAGCCTGAAACGAAAAAAACGGTAGCGGATATGCCGGATGCCCATGAAACCGCAAAAGCGGAAGAATCAAAAGCCGCAGGATTCCCGGAAGAAGCGGAAACGGCAGAAGATGAAAATGCGGAACCGGAGGAAGCCGGGGATGCGGAATGGGGTACGGAAGCAGGCGACGAGCGTTACGGTAAAGAGCTGTACGAACAGATGGAACACCTTATCATCGGCGGGCAACTTTACCTTGACCCTAAATTCAACGGTGAAGCGGCCAGAAAACTGGTCGGTATTCCCCGCAACCGGTTTGTACCGTTCATGATGCGCTATACGGGAGTGCGTTTCCTTAAATACCTGAACAAGTTCCGGTTGTACCATGCGGCACGTCTGTTGCAGGAAAATCCGGACTACGGCATAGAAACCGTAGCCAGGGAAAGCGGCATACCGGCACTCCGTTCCTTCTATCGCCTCTTTCTGGAAGAGTTCGGGGTAACGCCGATGGAATATCGTAAAAAGAGCAAATGGGCTGATAGTTAGCGACATGGCGAAGAACGGTGCAAAATTGGCACAACAAGATGCAGAATTGGCATAATAAGTTCACTGAAAATCATTGTGTTACCATTTTGTTTTCCTAATTTTGGAGCGTGAAAACAATTAAAAAGTGCGTGTTCCAATGAAAACAAACGGCATTGACATATTTAACAGTTATAGTTTGGGAATTAGAAATAATTTCTTAAACACACACACACACACACACACACACACACACACACACACACACACACACACACACACACACA
>NZ_CBVI010000159.1 GCF_000513195.1 Bacteroides timonensis
AACTAACACACACACACACACACACACACACACACACACACACACACACACACACACACACACACCGAGCAGGCGCCTATAAACAAAGTTCGTGCGCGCGTAATATACCTGATAACAAACAAATTGCAATACATATCCACAAAGAGAATATCTTTTCTTTTTGCGGATTTTTTATGTTCCTATCCCTCCTTCCGGAGTATGTGAAATCAATCCATAAAGAGACTATGATAAGAAGAATGAAACGAACAGGATTTACCCTCTTGCTCGCATTGCTTGCATTGGCAGCTGAAGCACAGGACAAGACGGCGGATACTGCCTTTGTGTTCCGTTTTGTGCCGCATAAAGATGTGTTCTATGTGCCCTACGCTGACAACCAGACGGAACTGAACCGCCTTTGCGCCGTGCTGCAAGCCCACATCGACCACCTGCGTGCAGGGCGGATGTACATATCGGTGAGCAGTTATGCCGCCACGGGCAACAGCCGGACAACGGCACAACGGATGGCTTACCTGCGCAGCAGCCGGGTGAAATCGGAACTGATACAGCGCGTGGGCATCACCGAGCAGATGTTTGTCACCGACCGCCGCATTGCCGCCCCATACGCTGACAGCCTGCGGGAAGTGGTGGTAGTTGCCTTCCCCGCCAGTGTGGAAAAGATAGAGCGGATTGCCGGAGCGAAAGCCGCCGAGGTGGTGCGGAGCTATTACCGCGAAATAGAGGAACAACAACAAACCGAAGCCCATGTCCGGCTTGCCGCCGAACAACAGAAACAGCAGGAACTTGCCGCCCGCGAAGCCGTCGCAAGCCGTGAAGCGGAAGCTACACGACGGAAGGCTGCCGAAGCGGAGGAACAACGCCGGGCAACCGAAGCCGCCGCCAATCCCTACACTTTTGCCTTGCATGCCAACCTGCTGCGCTGGGCTACGCTCACGCCCGACCTTGGCGTGGAATGGCGCATCGACCGCAATTGGGGCATACTCGTAAACGGCACGTGGACTTCGTGGTCATGGAGCGACAAAGACAAAAGATACGCCCTCTGGAAAATCTCCCCCGAAGTGCGCTATTATATAGGTAAGGAGAAACGGGGCTATCTGGGCGCGATGTACCACACCGGCAAATTCAATTACAAGACGGGCGATACCGGCCGGCAAGGCGACTATCAGGGCGGCGGCATCACGGGCGGCTACCTGCTGGCGCTTAACCGGGCGTTGAGCCTTGATTTTCACTGCGGCATCGGCTATACCCATGCCGATTATGACAAATACGAAGTGATAGAACATGTTCAGGTACGCCGGGAGAGCGATACTAAAAAATACACGGGCGTCAACCAACTGGGGGTGACACTGGTATGGAAGCCGTTTGAATGAAGAGCGAAGAACGAAGAGTGAAAAATGAAGAATCATGAAGAAGAAAACAGCCATTCATAAAACAGTCCGGGCAAACCGAAAAATAAAATTGTCCGGCATCTGCAAACTGTTGATATTTGCATTTGCAGTACAGCCGTTAAGCGGTTGCGTGGAGGACGACTTGTCCGATACGCCGCAACCCGACAAAGGAGCGGTAGTGATAACGACCGACTGGACGAGGCGTTCTTCGGATGCCGTTCTGCCGGACAGTTATATTCTGCGCATCGGCACGGAGGAACAGACGATGAGCGGAGAGACGAACGCCTTCGACGTCCTGTTCGATCCCGGAAGGCAGAACCTGCTGGTGTATCATCATGCGGAAGGCATCACCATCAGCGGGAATGCCGCTACGGTGAACACCTTGCCTGACGGCACGCTGGAGCCCCTGCCCGGCTATCTGTTCTCCGCCGCCACCGAACTGGAGATAGAGAAAGACGACACGCTGAAAGTAACCGCCATCATGCAACAGCATATCCGCAGCTTGGCATTGAGACTGAAACTGAATCCCGGCGATGAAAGGCGGATCGCGCATACCGCCGCCACCCTGACAGGTGTGGCATCCATAGTGGATCTGACCACCGGGGCCATTTCCGCCACAGAAACGGAAACGGTCTCTCCCGCCTTCGTGGTGAGGACGGACGGCGGACGGACGCGCACGGCAGAGCAGCCGTTGCTCTCCGCCACCCTGCGTTTGCCGGGAGTGATAAACGGGGAGAAACAGATATTGACGCTTGCCCTTACCTTGACGGATGGCAGCACGCAGACTGTCGTCACCGACCTGAGCGAAAAGCTGAAGGACTTTGGCGACGACACGGAACCGCTGGCACTGAACGCTACGCTGGCACTGAAAACACCGACCGGTACGGACGGTACAATTTCCGGATGGGAGGAAGTGGACAATGACGACATCACTATCCACTAAAGCCAGAAACAACGGTTGAAAGAAACAACAATTGAATTAAAACCATAGGATTGATATGAATAAGAAAGCATTTATCTACGCATTGCCGGCAATTGTTCTTTTGTCGGGGTGCAGCAACGAGGAGGGGAACGCACCGCAACCCACTGACGGGCTGGTAGCCCTCGAAGCTACCAGCGGCATCCGGATGAACACCCGTGCCTACGACAATACCTGGGAAGCGGGTGATGCCATCGGCATCTACATGCTGGACGGCGAGGAGACGGACGGGGACGGGAACCGCAAGTACACCACTGGCCAAACAGCGGAAAACGGCAGTTTCACGGCAGCCGAAGGACAAACCCTCTATTTCCCAACGAATGGCGCAACGCGCGATTTTGTGGCCTATTATCCCTATCGGGAAACATGGGCGGAGGACAACGTGTACACAGTCGACGTAAGCAATCAAACCCCGCAAAAGGCTATCGACCTGATGGGTGCCGCCAAGGTAGCGGGCAAAGATAAGAGCGACCCGAAAGTGGCGTTTGTCTTTACCCATAAGTTGGTGAAGCTCGCCATCACCGTCAAGGCGGACGGGGTGTCACTGACGGATGATGACCTAACAGGCACCACTACCCGCATTACCAACCAGCAGACGAAAGCCGCCTACAACGTGGTTACAGGCAGCGGGGTAACCGTCACCGCAGGCACGGCAACGGCGGTCAACCTGCATACCGAAGGGCTGAAAGCCGAAGGCATCGTGCTGCCCGCGGCGAGTACGGAAAATATGGCATTGGAATTTACCGTACCCAAGTTAGGAAACCAGGTGTTCCGCTGGAGCGTGAACAGTGCCGAAAAGTCAAAGAAGTTCGAAGCCGGAAGCAAATACCTGTACACCATCACCATCGGTAAAGCCGGTGTGGAGGTCAGCTCCAAAGTGGAGGACTGGACAGCGGGCAACGGCTCCGGCGAAACGGGTGAAGCCGAATAACAGATAACCCAAACGTATGTATTGTAATATAAACAAGAAATTAAAAATGAAAGCGAAATTATTGATGACAATGGCAGCCGCCACAATGATACTGGCAGGTTGCAGCAATGACGAGAACGAACCGACGGACAACTGGAACGGTGAGATACGCCTCACGAGCGGTGTAACCGCACAGACGCGTGCCAACACGCAGGCAACGCAGATACTAAGCGGTGAAACGGTTTACGCATGGGCGGACAAGGCTCCCTCTACGGCGGATTATATAAAGGCATGGACGCTGACGGCAGGCAGTAGCGGCAGTTTTACGGGCAATAGCCAATATTATCCCACCGACGACAGCAAACTGGAGTTCTATGCCCTGCACGGAAACTTCAAAGACGCTACATTTACGGAAAATACCACAGCATTTCCCAGTACGGCTATCGTACATTCGGTAGAAGCCGACCAGTCCGGTTCGGATATGAAAGGCTATGCCAAATCAGACCTGCTCTATGCTGTGAAGAAAGATGTGGAACGCAGCAAAAAAGCAGTGGCACTGACATTCTACCACATGCTCTCCAAAGTAGAGGTGGCACTGAAAGCGGGCGACGGTAATCCCAACCTGACGGGTGCTACCGTGACTATCGAAGGAACAAAGCTGAAAGCGAACTTCACTCCTGCCAAAAGTGCGACTATACCCGATGATTTAGGCAATATGGTAAGTGCGACAAGCAATGATAATGATGCGGTTGCTATCCAAATTGGAAATGCAACCAGTAGTGACTTTAGCAATCCTACTTATAACGAGGCTATCATCGTTCCCCAGACATTGGCTAATGGAACTCCATTCATAAAAGTCACTTTGTCGGACAACGCATCCCTGGTTTATCCACTTGGAGCGCAAACCGAGTTTAAAAGCGGCAAGAAATACATCTACCAGATAACGGCAAAAAAGACCGGGCTTGAAGTGACCTCCACAATCGCGGACTGGGAAGCGGTAAGCGAAACTCCCACATCGGGGGATGCAGTAATGCAATAAACGGATACTGAAACACCTAAAAAAAAGAATGATTATGGAACAATCCAATATAGAATTGCTGTCACAACTGGAAAAAAAGATTGCCGGATACAGGAAACAACTGGAGGAATCCGGCTCCGGGTTGAGTGAAGAACAATGGACGGACTTTGTCGAGTCCGCCATCGAGTATGACCGGCTTCTGAACAAGTTGTTTTTTGAAACAGTGGACGAAGATTCCGATACCCGTCCGGAATTACCGGAAGCGGAGGGTACGGGAAAAGCGGTTCTGTTGTCGGATGAAGACGACAGGATTAATTTGTCCTCGTTTATAAACAGTTTGAAAAATGATCCCTTTTTGCAAAAAAGGACTTTATTTATTGTGAATCAGAAAGGCACGATATGTAGAAACGATATGGAGTTCCAGCGGTTTATGCAGAGACTGACCCCAAAAGCCAGGCAATTGGAAAAGGAACTGGACGAAATCGGGAAAAAAGCATTCCCTGATTACAATAAAGGTTTCATTTCCCTTTATAAACAGTATTTCCCTTATGGAACCTATACCGACCCTATGGCTGACCTATATGCCCCGCAGAATCCCTATCCCGCAGAAAAGTCCCCCCTGCCTGTCCGGGTGCGTGATTATTTGAAGGTAGCCAACTGGGCGTATGAGGGCAAACATGAAAAGGTGGATGGCATACGGAGCCTCTCTTTCGACGAGCTTCCCGAGTTGTTTAAAAAATATTACGACGAGGCGATTTACGAAGAAAACGGATATGCCGTTCTTCATCCTGCTTCCTTTCATGTGTGGTTCGGTATGGAGGGTGATGATACCGTATTGATCGGCTTTGCGGGTACAGACCTGGCGAATTTGTCCACAGTAAAGGCCGACATCCAACAACTCGTCGGCTATAGCGCGTTCTACCGGATGGCAATCGGTGTAGTCTCTCTGATGCTGCAAGAATATCCTTCGCATAATGTAAGGGTGATAGGACATTCATTGGGAGGAGGGCTTACGCAATATTCGGTGGCCGCTAATATCTGGAGGGCACAAGGCAGGCTTACCGGTGTCGGTTTTAATTCTGCAGGCCTGTCCTCACAGACTTGCAGAAGCCTGGAACTAAATCTGCAGTTGTCAACATGCAATATCAGTCATTACATTACTCCCCATGACCTGGTAAGCAGGGTAGGCAATCTCCTCGGTTCCAAGATACGGTTGCCGGAAAAAGGAAATTCCGGACATGGGACTGCCGATATCGCCCTTTGTGTGGATGAGTACATCCGCATGGAGAAACAGTTGGAAGAAATCAAGGTGCTTGTCCTGGCCGGTCTTATAAAAGAACCGGGGGGGTGATTTTCCTTTTTCAAATGTGCATATTCCCTGTATCATCAAAGATAATATCAGTGTGCCCCACCACTTATGGACACTGTGCTGTGCACCCGAAGATGAATCAGTAGAGGGAATGTGGGACAAGATACATACATTGTATATCACTATGCCTTTGGAGTGGATAAACAGCCTGCTCGGACATTGGAACAGCCGATTGGATGCCGGAATCCTGCCGGGGGTGAACGGAAATACCTTTACGGTGCTGAACCGCCTGCTGGTTCTGTTCAACCGCACGCTTCCCAGGAAAGAAAATATTTACTTCACAGCCTTTTACGGTAAATACGGTATTGATGCCGATGCGTTCCAGAAACAGGCCGGAGTCTTGCTGGCGGACTTCTGGAATTCGCATTACCTGAACGCGGGGAAATTCAAGGAATATAGCCAGAAGGCGATAGACAATCTGGCAAATGCCTACAAGGAGGAGGTGGCAGCCTGGAAAACAGTGCTGGACGAGTTCCTGCCGTCATGCGGCCTGCCCCAACTTGGAGATTCTTTCCCCGAGAATGATTTCCTGGTGCAATACCGCAAGTTCAAGGGAAAGCGCAAGGACTTGTTTAGGCCGGAATGGCTGCACGCTCCGTTTATGACAGACGATGACAAGAACGTTTTCTTTGATGCATACCGGACGCTTATAGTGGAATACGGATTGAAAATCTATCAACATTTAAAGAAGCAGGATGCCGCATCCGTTACCATCACGGAAGAGGACTTCCGCGAGAAGGTGGAACGATGGTTCGAAGGTTTCCGAAAGGCATCCAACGGGAATTTTACAAGGTAAACACACCGCCACCGCCGGGCACCGAGTGCGTACGTCCGGAACGAGCCGCCCTATCAGGTAGCGACTGCCCCTCTCGCCGGGGGCGGTGGCACGCAGATGGAGAAAGAAATATAGAAAGAACGGAAAAAACAAAAAAAGAAATATATGATGAGTAAAGCAAATCAATTCAGAACGTATTTGGTAGCGGGTGTTGCTTGCCTCTCGCTGCTTGCCTCGTGCAGCACGGATGAGGACGACGGCACCACGCTGCCGGATGGCAAATATCCCATGACGTTTGCCACCTCGGTAGAGGGACTTGCCGCCACCCGCGCCGCCACTGCCGACGGGCAGTGGACTACGGGCGACCCGATAGCCGTGCAGGTGGGCGGCGACGTTAAGCAATACACCCCTACAACTGCCGGTAATAATTCTGCAACCTTGAGCGCGGCAAGTGGCACCACTCCGTTTTACTGGCAGAATACCAACAGCATCAGCGTCACGGCATGGTACTACGGTACGGGTTACAACGCTACGTCGCCGGGCGGTGCATCGTGGGCGGTGCAGTCCGACCAGAACGCCAGCAACGGTACGGGCTACCAGCAAAGCGATTTCCTCTACGCTCCTGCAACGAGCATCGCTTTCAATAGCTCCACCGGCGGAACAGCCAACAGCCTGGCTTTCCATCACCAGACGGCAAAGGTCATCATCAACATCAAGAGCGCCGAAGCGGCTACGGATGCCTCTGCCATAGAGAGTGTGGTTATCGGTCATGATAATAACCTCTCCCTGAAAGGTACATACTCTATGCCGACCGATAATAACACCGTAGGCACATGGACTCCCACAACCGGTACAGACGACATGGGCACGATTATAGCCAAGAAGTTAACTACTGCCGGTACGCTGGCGGGCGGTACAACAACCGCCCTTGCCAGCTACGCCGCCCTCGTCATTCCGCAACAGATGAAGGGCAAGAAATTCATCGCCATCACCCTCTCTGATGGCAGCGGCGGCAGCAATACCTATTATTATACCCCGACACAGGACAGCGACGCCAACCTGCAAGGCGGCCAGCAACATACGTATGAAATAACCGTGAAGCACGGTTATTTATCGGTAACTTCCTCCGCCTCTCCCCAATGGACGGGCAGCGGTGAAACCATAACCGGCAACGGGCAAACCGTCACTCCCGGCACGGACGGCAACGGCAGCGGCTGGACACAAGACGGCAGCGATGAAAACATAACCGGTACAGAAAAAAGTAACAATCCCTAATAATCACCTATAAACACTCCAAATATGAAAACGAACATACTTTATTTTCCCTTACTCGTCCTGCTGTCCGCTATTTCTTTGTGCGGTTGCAGTAACGACGACGAACCGGTAGTTACCGTCACCGACGGCACCACACTCACCGTTACAGCCCGTGCCGACGGCTTCGCCTCCACGGACGGCACTGCGCAAACCGGTACTCCGCAAACCCGCGCTTCAGAAAGCGGTTACACCACCACCTTCGTGAAAGGCGACAAAATAGGCGTGTTTGCCGTGAAGAACGGTAGCGTAATTACCGACTGCAAGAACGTGCAGCTCACTTACGACGGTGCACAGTGGAGCGGTAGCACACCCGTCTATAAATATGCCGGTGCAACGTACTTTGCCTACTATCCTTATAGTGAGAGCATGAACGATAAAACAAGCGTTGACGCAATCGTCACAGCCTTCAACAACACCGTAGCCACCGTCACCGACCAAAGCACGTATGCCAAGTATACCGCTTGCGACCTGATGACGGCATCAGTTGACGCTGCATCCGTAAGCGGCAAGTCCCTCTCTTTCACATTCTCTCACGTGATGTCCTTGATAGAGATTTCCCTTCCGGTGCAGAAGTACAAGACTTCGGAAGCTGCCGATGCTTACGAATATTCCGTCCCCGTCCTCAATCCCACGTTCAGCCTTACTCCGAGTAGCGGCGGCGGTGCAACAACGATTAAACCTTACTCCATAGTCAAAGGTGTTTACCGCTACATCGTTCCCGCCGGTAGTTCCGTCACCGTCAGCGGCACGTTCAATACAGCCGACAGCAAGACCATCGAATATAATACACAAAGAAGTTTTTTCTTGTCCTCCGGTAATTACAAGCGGCTGAATGTGACATACAGCGGCGCTCCCTCTACTCCCACAGAACGTGCTCTTGCCGTAGGTGACTTCTATTATTCGGACGGCAGCATCTGCCCCGGCGACGCAAGTAATCCTCCAAAAGAGGGTTGTATCGGTATCGTGTATTGGTTAGGCGACATCAAGGGCGACAACTACACGCTGTTGGATAGTCAATTCCCCGGCGGTACGCACGGTTTGGTCGTTTCCTTGTGGGATATGCCTGCTCCGGACAATTCAAGCAATACCACCATGACATGGACGTATGGTGGCTATGAATATGTCAACACTTGGTTGGGTAGTGCCACGTGGTCGGGAACTGTCAGTAGACCCAGCGGTTTCACCAGTGTTCAAGTAACAGACAAGATGCAGGGTTACGCCAATACCCTTGCCTTGGAGGAGTACAATAAATATGTAGAGGGTCAAACGGGAGACGGTTACGGTTCAGAAGGTAATAAGCGTGTGAAACCCGTCAAAGGTCTGGCAGCTTTCCAGTCCGCCCATCCTGTCCCTGAAAGCAGTAGCGGTTGGTATTGGCCTTCCGTTTGTGAGTTGAAACAGGTGTGTTGGGGACAAGGGAATAGTAGTGGTACAAGTGGAAAAAACATGCTGAATACTCAAATCGGGAAAGTCGACAGAGGAACTACTTTCGGCTACTCCTACTGCTACTGGTCGAGTACGGAGGACAGCGACCGCAGCGACAACGCGTGGTATGTGGACTTCTACGATGGCTACGTGTACTGCAACGGCTATAAGTACGTCAATCCCTATCGTGTGCGTCCCCTTCTTGCTTTTTAGTTATTTATCTATTAAAATTATTCATCTATTAAAAACGAATCCCCGCGAAGCGGGTCGATGATATTTTTTATGGCTCTGACTGAAGAATTACCTATTTACCGCGCCACATACCGGTTGTTGAACCTGCTGATACGTGCCACGCAAGACTTTCCCCGATACTATAAATATAGTCTGGGGACAAGGATGGTAGATGTGTGTCTGGATATGTCAATGTTGCTCTATAAAGCGAACAGCAGCTACGAAAAGGTGGAACTTATCAAAGAGTTCTTATCGAAGTTCAGCATATTACAGATGTTGCTTCGTGTGTGTGCCGAGCAAAAGGTGATAGATACCAAAAAAGTGGCAGTGTTCGCCCTCGAAATGGAAAAGATAGGGAAACAAGCCACGGGTTGGAAACAATATAATGAGAAAGGAAAACAAAACAATGGAAACAAGAGATAATGGCAAGAAATGTTTTTGTGGCGTGAGTCCGGTCGGTCAAGGCTTGCCGGAGAGAGCCGGTTTTAAAATGAAAAAGGGTTATCGACAGGAAGGCTTGTCCTTCTTGTAAAGACAAAACAGATAACAACGTTTTTCGACAACGACAACTACTGGTCGAGTACGGAGAACAGCAACAACAGCAACAACAGCAACAACGCGTGGTATGTGAACTTCAACAATGGCAACGTGAACAACAACGGCAATAAGAACAACAACAATAGAGTTCGTTCTTCTTTGGCTTTTACATTAAAACCTATGAAACAGAAACAAACAATGGAAACAAACAGCTTATTCGCTCCCGAGGAAACGGGCGGCATCAGCCTGGAGGAAGTCTTTGAGGCTTACTTCGCCTGCCGCCGCAAGAAACGGGGGACGCATAACGCCCTTGCCTTCGAGGCGGACTATGAGCGGAAGTGCATCGGGTTGTGGCGTGAAATCAACGCCGGAACCTACAAGCCTTCCCGCTCTGTCGCCTTCATTGTATTCAAGCCGGTACAGCGCGAGGTGTTCGCCGCCGACTTCCGCGACCGGGTGGTACACCACCTGATTGCCCGCAAGATAGAGCCGCTGCTGGAAGCGGAGTTTATAGACGACAGCTACAGTACCCGGAAAGAGAAAGGGACGCTCTACGGCATCCGCCGGGTGGGGGGATTTGTCCGCGAATGTTCGGAGAACTACACCAAGGACTGCTACGTGATGAAGCTCGACATCCGTTCGTTCTTCATGGATATATCCAAGAAGCTGCTTTACCTGCTGCGCGAAACCATCTTCAACCGGCCGGAGAAGAACTGCATCCGCCGTTGTCCCGCAACCCACTGGAAGGGGCTGCCATGGGACAAGAGCCTGTTCCATTCGGACGGAAAACACGGACTGCCCATCGGGAATCTGACGAGCCAGATGTCGGGAAATTTCTTCCTGAGTCCGCTCGACCACCTGATTACGGAGCAGTGGGGCATACCATTCTACGGGCGGTATGTGGACGACATGGCGCTGGTGCATACCAGCAAGGAATACCTGTTGGAGAAGCGCAAACGCATCCGCGAATGGCTGGCGACAAACGGGCTGACCCTGCATCCCCGGAAGATGTATCTGCAACACTACGGCAAAGGCATCCCATATATCGGCGGCGTGGTGAAACCGGGACGGACATATATCAGCAACCGCACGGTGGGGTATTTCCATGATACGCTGGCGCACTACAACCATCTGGCACAAGAACCGGGATATGTGGAAACGCACGGCGAACAGTTCGTGGCGTCGGTGAACTCGTACTTGGGACAGATGAAGCACTTCGCCACCTACAACATCCGGAAAAAGCTGTTATTGGAAGGCAGCATCGCCCCGCAGTGGTGGAAAGTGATGTATGTGTCGGGACATCTGGAAAAGATTGTGCTGAAAAAGCAATATACCGCACGCGCCCGGCTGCAACGGGAGATGCACCGGGAAATCGTAAGTTACCATCTGATAAGGAAAGAAGCCGTATGACGGAACAAGAACTGATAAAGAAGCAGGAAGCCGGTGGCAACGCAACGCTCTTCCTGATGAAAGTGGGCATGTTCTTCCATGCCTACAACGCCGGCGCATTTGCGCTGGCACGGCTGATGCACTACCGGGTGAAGCGAAAGGCAAGGAAAGGCGGACGGGAGGTGCTGGTCGCCGGATTTCCGGCAGACAGTCTGTCAACAGTGGCGGAACGCATAGAGGCTGCGGGCGGTAAGGTACTGGCGAAAACAGACACATGGGTGGAGTTTACGGGGCTGGACGCCACGGAAGACGACACGCTGATAGACGACACACCGGCAGACACGAAGAAAACCGTCCCGGAGAATCCCATCCGCGAATGGGAACGGAAAATAATGGACTACGACTTGTCGTGTGCCACTCCACTGGATGCACTGAACTTTCTGGCAGGCATCCAGAAAGAATTAAAAAATAAATAACACCTTATCCATCTATCCAATTTATGAATGAAACGAAAACCTATCATCACCTGCCCTGCAACGAAACGCCGGACAACTGCCATTTCCTATTGAGTAGTTTCCGGAAAGGGGAAACATTCAGCAATACAGACAAGGGAATGAACTACATCGTATTCTGCCAAAAAGGTGAAGTACGGCTGACAAGCAGCCTGTTCCGCGAA
This sequence comes from Bacteroides timonensis, assembly GCF_000513195.1. Classification (GTDB taxonomy): domain Bacteria; phylum Bacteroidota; class Bacteroidia; order Bacteroidales; family Bacteroidaceae; genus Bacteroides; species Bacteroides timonensis. The sequence goes on from NZ_CBVI010000159.1 coordinate 12,009, forward strand.
GAAACGCTGCAAGGAGGCGACATACTGTTCCTGCCCCGCATGGCTGACTGCCAGGGGGAGATACTGGAAGATACCCATGCGGTAATCCATACCTTCAATAACACGGTCTGCCGTCCGGAAAACTGCATACTCAATTATCTATACACGCACAAGAAAAAGGAAGAGGGCGGCAACCCCACCACCTATTGCTGCAAGCTGCCGACACATGAGGCTATCAAGCTATTTATGGAAAGCATCCGCCATTATCTGACGGACGGCACGGAGGATATACAGCTATGGCACCTGAAACATAAGGAGCTGATACGGCTGTTCAGCCGCTACTATGCAGCGGAAGAGCTGCAAACATTCTTCCACCCGATGACGGGGGAAGAGGTGCCGTTCAAAAGCCTCGTACTGGCGCACTACATGAAAGCCAACGATACACAGGAGCTTGCCGACCTGTGCGGCTACGGAATAACGACCTTCCGGCGCATCTTTAAGGAGGAGTTCGGAACAGCGGTCTATCAATGGCTACTGAAGAAACGCTCGGAACATATCCTATACCGGCTCTCTTTCTCTTATATCCCCTTCCATGACATCATAGAGGAGTTCAACTTCGCCTCGCCCCAGCAGTTCTACCGTTTCTGCAAGACGAACCTCGGCGACAGCCCCACCAACCTGCGGAAAAAACATGCACAGAAATGATGAATTTATGATTATTTTCGGTTACAAGCCGAAACGGGAATATCCGTACCTTTGCAGCCAATTTAAAGCAAAATAGGTATTTACGGATATTTTCATACATGGAGGAATTTAAGACAACACCCTATATACGGCTACTCTCCCAAGGAGATGCCACCAACGAGGAATTAGAAGAGGCGTTAGGTGATTTTACCCACCGGATTTATGAGTTCTGCATGAAGGAAAAGAATGTGACATTCATCTACTTTTCCCTGCACCACCTGCGGACACTGCTGATCCATATCGAGGACAGGAGGACGGAAACGGGCGGCAGGTTGTCCGCCAACGGGGGCATCGCATTTGTGGAAGCCGCCATCGAATGGGCAAAGGACGGCACGCAAGGAAATGCGGAAGGAACGGAGGAAGAAGAAGGAGAAGAAACACTGCCGCCGATTGTATGGACGGGAAAGGTGATTCATCTGATGGAGTTTATCTACGGCTCGGACACACTGAAGAATTTCAATGAAGGGAAGGTGACCATCAAGGAGGTGGCGGCGCACTTCGGCAAGATGTTAGGGATAGAAATCAAAGACCCGTCGGGCTGTTATGTGAACATGCGGGAACGGGTGCAGGAGAGCCGAACCACCTATATAGACAGTATGAGGGACGCCCTGCTGGAAAGGATGGAAAGGGACGACGAGAAACTGTACAGGAGGAAAAAGTAATTGCTTTTTCCTCCTGCTGTTTTGAGGGGTTTAGTCCTTCTTACCCAATTCCAACAGGTGGCAGAGGGCGGGATCGTTCTTGATACGCTCCAGTTCATCGGCGACAATCTGCCGGACGTCTTCTTTGATTTGGTTGTAGTTAGCCTGTACCATCTCCTGCATGTGATCCACTCCGTTGTCATCCACGAAGTTGGTGATAACGGGGATTTTCTGATAGCTCTTCTCTTCTTCGGCTACCTTAGCGGCATCCACCACTATCTCGCAATGGAAAATCTTCTGCTCGATGCGCTCGGAGAAGTTGTCGGCAACGGAACCGACAAACATGCCCTGCGTCAGCCCGGAAATCTTGCTGGGCGGTATCATGCTGTCCATCTGGGTGGAGATGGAGGTGGACTTGTCATTGCGGTTGATGGTCATGCTCTGCCGTTTCTGTAATATCTTGCCGAAACGCTCACTTAATGTCTTGGCGGTTTCGCCGACAACCTGCCCGGAAAAGAGATTGCCGACGGTGTTGATGATTACCTTCGCCTCCTTGTCGGTATAGTCGCGGATGAGCTGGGAGAAGTCCTGAAAGCCCAAAAGTACGGCGACTTTGTTGCTTCGGGCGGTGGCTATGAGGTTATCCAACCCTTTGATGAAAATGGTGGGCAGCTCGTCGATGATGATGGAACTCTTCAACATTCCTTTCTTGTTGACCAACTTAATGATGCGGCTGTTGTACAGTCCCAAAGCGGCACCGTAAATTGCCTGCCGGTTGGGGTTGTTGCCGATGCAGAGGACTTTGGGTGCATCGGGATTGTTGATGTCAAGGGTGAACTCGTCGGCGGACATGACCCAATACAAGGCGGGGGAAATCATACGGGACAAGGGTATTTTGGCGGATGCTATCTGTCCCATGAGCTGGTCGGCGGCTCCGGCGAGCCATGCGTCGAGGAAGGGACTGAGGTAGTTCTCGAGTTCAGGATAAGAGGACATGATGGGGAAAATCTGCTCGTAGGGCTTGTTGAGAAATTCAACGGCATGGGGGAAAGTGCAGTAGCGCCCGTCCTTGTAGATGCGGAGGAACCAGATGATGGCGGCAAACAGGATGGTGGGCGATTCGACGAAGAAGTCGCCCTGCTTTGCCGCCCATGAACGGTTGAGGTTCAACATGATATTGTACGAACTCTCGTAGGCATCGGAGATGTCGGTCATGAACCGGGCGTTCAGCGGATTGCACCGGTGGCTGCGGCTGGGGTCGTCGAAGTTGATGATGTAGAACTGCGGCTTGACCTTGTACCCGTCCTGATGGGTGAGCAGGTGGTTGTAGGCAATGGTGGTGAGGTCGGGAAACTTGAAGTCGTAGATGAACATCGCGAAGCCTTTTTCTATCTGTTGCTTGATGTAGGAATTGACCACGGCGAAGGATTTCCCGCTACCCGGTGTTCCTAATACGATGCTCGCACGAAAAACGTTGACAACATTGATCCATCCGTCGTTCCATTTCTTCTTGTAGAAGAAGCGGGTGCGGAGATTGACGGAATATTCATTTTCCATGAGCCGGGTTTCCTGCATGAAACTCTCGTTTTCATTATTGAAAACGTCGTCGAGCAGGTTGTTCTTCAGCAAGCGGCTGATCCAGATGCCTGCCGCCAACAGGCAGAGGTAACCGACGGAAAGGGTGAGGATATAGAACGCGGTGCGGACGACAAACGACACGGGCATGTCCAGCAACCACCAGTTGAAAAAGAACAGTACAAAGCCTACGGAAAGGACTGCCCAGATATGCGCCCATTTTATCTTTTCTTCCTTCACTCCTTTGGTGCCGATGCAGGAAAGGGCAAGGAACACCACGCAAAAGAGTTTGGTGCAGAGCGAATAGGTGAACAGCCCGGCGGTGCGGTGGAAGTTGAGCAGTATCTTATCCACTACTCCGATGTTTATCCCCCATTCCTTGATGGCGGGGTAACAGTACCAATAGATATTGATTATTACAAACAGAATACTCAATGCACGCATGAAATCCATCACCCGTGCCAATCCTCTTAAATCATCTTCTTGTGACATAATATTTTGAATTTTAATAGTGTGATACAATATGTTATGGGGTTAATCCTGACGTCCGTAACGGCGACGCTTTTTTCTCCGCTTCCGGGGAAGCGGGGGCTCGCGGTCGGGCAGTATGGGGTCGGGAGAGAAAAGGGAAAGCAGACCGCCGTCGGCGGATGTTGCGGTGGTATCGGTACGGCTGTCTGCCGACGGTTTCCGTCCGGTATGACCGCCGGTGACGGTTGGCTGTTCCTGCTGCGGTTGCGGTTCCTCTCCGCTGCTGCCGAAATATTCGTTGAAGACATTCGCGGAGAAGTCTTTGCCCAGACGGGAGCCGTTCAGGACTACCCGGCTATGGTGGTCGATGAAGGTGACGCCATAGATGCGGTGGTCTTCGTTGCGGCGCAACACGAGGTCGATGCCCTGCGCGGAGAGTTCCCGGCGGAAAGCGGACTCTGTCCGGGTGCGCTGCATGGCGGCGGAAACGATGCGGCGGGTATGCTCTTTGAGCTGCTTGTCCCGGATTGCGGTGGCGGACTGCTGCATCTGTTTTTCGATGGCGGCAATGCCGGTGGTCTTGCCGAGGACGGAGGATTTGATCGGTGTGCCGGTCTTTTCGCCGTCCTTGTCCATTGCGGAGTACACGATGCCGTGGTAAGGGCGTCCGCCGGCTTCGCCTTTGACTTCGTCCATACTGATGTTGTACAGGGAAAGCAGGGCTCGGAACTCGCCCACGGACTGGAAGCGGTATATCTTCAAGAGGGGTTTCACTACATTGGCGATCTGTTTTTTCAGGTTGCCTTTGCTGCTGTCCACGGCGGTGAGCTGCCAGTCGTCGCCCTGCTTCCGCCCTTCTGCCGGATGGAGACCGTATTTCTGTTCCAGTTCCTCGGTGATCGCCTTGCTGCGGCGGTACTCGTTGCTGTCGTTGATTTTCCTGCCGTTGCTGTCTACCCGGAGGCTGACGATATGGATGTGTCTGCGCTCAATGTCCTCGTGCTTGAAAATCAGGTAGGGCTGGTCGCCATATCCCAATTTACGCATGTATTCCTCGCCGATGGCGGTGAGTTGTTCGTCGGTGAGCACGTCGTCGGGGTGCGGATTGAGGGAGATGTGGATAACGGGCTTCTCCGTCCGGTAGTGGGACGGCATCCACCGCCGGAAGTCGTCCATGCAGTCGCCGATGCGGAACTGCCCGTCTTCGGGTTGCAGGACGAGATTGGCGGCAAGCACACGGGCATGACCTTCGTCCACCTTGTCCTGGTTATAGGCAAGGGCACCGTAAAGGGATTGTCCGGTACTTATTTTCGCAACCATCGGCTCTCAAAGGTATTGGACAGTTCGACTATCTTACGGCTCAACTCTATCAATTCCAGTGTGGATTTCTCTAATTTGTAAAGCATGGCGAGGGCTTTTTTCTCGGAGAAATGGACGTGGAGTTCCTTCACCACCTGATTGTAATTGACGCCCACGGCGCGGAACTGCTGGTACAATGCGGTGAGCTTGGCAACGTATTCGAGCGCGGCACGGTCGGTACGGACTACCCGAAATTCTTCGGAGAAGACACGGGCGGCAATGAACTGCGCCATAGAATGCAAGCCGGACTGCTCGAAAAGTGTGAGGAAACGGGCGTGTTCGACGGCATCGAAGTTGACCGTGTAGCGGTAAACGGCGGGGTTGGTCTTGGGATTTCTGCCACCCTTGCGGCGGCTTTTTTCTTTTTCATCATTCATACATCTGATTTTTTTAGTGGTACAATGACAGCCCGGCGGAGTATCTACGCCCTACCACTCTCTCCCCACAATTACCGACTTCGGAGGTAATTGTCCCCCCTTTCTCCATCGGAAAAGGGGCAAGCGTTTTTTGCGGCAGAACTTGTTTCGTGCAGCAAAAAACACAGCTTGCTATGTTCGGGTGAACATAAAAATCTGACCGTACCCGGTCAGATTAGGGTTAGCGACAGACGGCAAGGGCGGCGGGTGCAACCCGGACTGCTTAACAATGCAAAGTTAGGGGGACGGAAACGGGCGGAAGAACCCGTAACGGTGCCACTCGGTGCCACTTTGGTGCCAGTTGATGCCACTGATTTTCAAAGTGATACAGGGGAGTTCAATTAGTCGTTTATTTGCGCCGCCATTCTTTTGAGGCACGGAAACAGTGAGGCGGTGATGTTCTCCAATGGTGATGTACTGACGTGCTGTTGTAGTGAAGCATTGTCGTACTGACGTATGGAAATGATGAAGTTCGTCAGTGGTGAAACGAAGAAGTTCTTCGATGGTGAAACAGTGAAGTGGTGATGCAATGCTACACGGAAACAGGGAAAGGATGGCGTAAAGAGATAAGGAAGTATTGAGATAATGAATTGAATAATGAACGATTTAAAAATTGAACGTATGAAAAAGGAACCGAAGTACATCGCTTTCTCCACCCAAAAGGGAGGAGCCGGTAAAACAACGCTGACCGTATTGGTGGCAAGTTACCTGCACTATGTAATGGATTATAATGTTGCCGTGGTGGACTGTGACTATCCGCAACACAGCATCGTGGAGATGCGGGAACGTGACCTGAAAATGGCAATGGACGATCCGTACTACAAGCGGATGGCATACGAGCAGGTGCAACGACTGAAAAAGAAGGCGTATCCGGTGATCGAGAGCACACCGGAGGATGCGGTGACGAGAGCCGCGGAGCTGGCGGACACGGACTTTGACTTTATCTTCTTTGACCTGCCGGGGACTATCAACAACGGCGGCGTGGTGCGCACGCTGGCACGGATGGACTATATCTTCTCCCCTATATCGGCTGACCGGGTGGTGATGGAGAGCACGCTCCGCTTCGTGGTGGTGCTGAACGATACGCTGATTACTACGGGGAAGTCGAAAATCAAGGGGATGCACCTGCTCTGGAACATGGTGGACGGACGGGAGAAATCGGAACTGTACGCTGTGTATGAGGAGGTGATCCGTGACTTGGGGTTGTCGGTACTGAAGACCTTCCTGCCGGACAGCAAGCGGTTCCGGCGGGAGTTGTCCGCCGGGCACAAGGCGCTGTTCCGCTCGACTATCTTTCCGGCGGACAAGGCACTGGTGAGGGGCAGCAACCTGAATGAGATAATTGATGAGATACTGGAACTGATTCAATAAGGAGGCGTATGGCGAAGAAACTGAAAGAGGACGTTAATCTGGACGAGATTGACGAAAATTTCATCATCTCGTCGTTCAAGACGACGGGGAAGCAGGCACCGGAGGCGACTGCAAAAGGCAACGATGCGGAGAAGGTACGGGAGGAAACGACGGAGAAGGTGGCGGGTGCTACGGAAGCGGTGAAGGAACGGGAACAAACGGGCGGAACACTGCAAGCGGTGGAACGGGCGAAGGAGAACCGGGAAACGGGAAAAGGAAAGAAACGGGGGCTGTCGGAGTACGGCGAAAAGTTCCTGAAACGGAACGAGCTGAAAACACGGCAGTGCGTGTATATCAGCGGACAGATTCATGCGGTCATCTCCCGGCTGGTGCATGTGATAGCGGACAAGGATATAACGGTGGGCGGCTATATCGACACGGTGCTGGCGGAACATCTGGAAAGGCACAAGGAAGAGATTAACGAACTGTACCGGCAAAAGAGGGAGGATCTGATATGAGCAAGGAGGTGCTTATACTGCTGTTCGGGCTTGCCATCCTGTATGTGCTATGGGCTGCGGTCTATCTGCACTATGAGAAATGGAAGCGACGGAAGGCGGCGCGGAACGCTGCCGCGATATTGCCCCGAAAGGATGCGACGGTAGCCGGGATTCTGGGGAAAAGCCATTTTGCACTTCCGGTAACGGTGCCACTCGATGCCACTTTGAAGCCACTCGAAGCCACGGAAAATGAAAGCGAAAAAGGAGTTGAAAAAGATGATACTTTTGTCGCCGAACCGGAAAAACATCCGTTGCAAGTGCCTGATGAAGAACTGGATGGGATATTCAACAACACACCACCGGAAGGGGCAGATAATGAACCGATGGATATTGATGTGTCGCTGGATTATGAGGATGAGGACGAGGAACTGGAAGGATGCAGCGAGCCGGGGGCAATGGCTTCGGGCGTGAGTTTTGAGGATATGTACGCCGCCGTGAAAGTGCTGGGAAAGGTAAAGGAAACGGTGAGCGAGCAGGAGGAACAGAAAGCCGGAAGGACACTGACGGAGCTGCAACATACGGACATGTTCGAACAGTTGGTTGCCAACCACCCGCAACGGGCGGAAAGGGTGACGGAATTGATCAACCTGCACATGGAGAACTACCGGCAGGAACAGTCCGACGGAACGGATGATAACGGCAATGAGGCTGACGGGGAGGTTCCGGAAGATTTCAGTATAGATGATATTGTGTAACCAATTATTAATAATCGGATGCGGGGCAATACAGCCTTGCGTCCACTAAAAAACAAATGTTTATGAATACAAAGAGATTTCTTTTAGCTGCCGCCACTCTGTTTGTGGCTGTGGGTGCTACTTATGCACAAGGTAACGGACAAGCAGGGATAACGGAGGCAACGAACATGATAACGGGATATTTTGATCCGGGGACGAAGTTAGTGTACGCTATCGGAGCGGTCTGCGGATTGATTGGCGGGGTAAAAGTC
>NZ_CBVI010000160.1 GCF_000513195.1 Bacteroides timonensis
TAGTGTGCCACGAGCGAACTATCGCCTGAATAACGGTAGTTCGGTGCTTCGTAAGAGATGAGGGTAGGTCCCTCGGAACCGCCTTACAGGAGGAGGTTTCAAACCACGACATGCGGCTGTAGTAAAGAGCTATGGTCGTGAGCGATGTTCGAAAAGTCTGTCAAAAGGCAGGCAGGTGTCCATGTAAAAGGTGAATGCAAATGAACCGTTGATGAGGTACCGAAATACACAAGACGATGTCAAAACCGAACTCCTATACTTAGTTCGGGATAAGCCAAAGGGAAACCTGCTTACTGCTTTGGCGGCATCCGGTATAGAGGCGGCACGATTTACATGGTGGCTCTTACGAGGAACGTGGGAACCTGTACGGAAATGGTAAGGGAAAAATCCAAGCAGAGACCCTGTTAGGACGAAAGTACCGATGTTCTGTATAGGGGCAGACTAACCCGTAGTAGTGATGAAGCTCTTGTAATGAGAGTGGAGCAAAGGGGTTAGCTTATTCAGCGAATTAAATTGAACAACTATTAAAAGTAGGAGGATTTAATGAAAGACGCAAAGTCATTTGAAATTTCCAGACATCTTGTCATGGAAGCATACAAGAGGGTTAAAGCCAACAAAGGAGCGGCTGGTGTGGATGCCATCTCCATTGAGGATTTTGAGGGTAACCTCAAGAATAATCTTTATAAGATATGGAATCGCATGAGTTCGGGGAGCTACCTTCCGCCTGCTGTAAAGCTGGTGGAAATACCCAAATCCAATGGTGGTAAACGTCCTCTTGGCATACCAACGGTAGGAGACCGTGTGGCTCAAATGGTAGTCGTAATGACCATTGAGCCAAGCATAGAACCTTATTTTCATGAGGATTCCTATGCTTATCGACCGAACAGGTCTGCACTTGATGCAGTGAGAAAAGCGAGAGAACGCTCTTATACATTTCATTGGGTACTGGACTTGGATATCAAAGGTTTCTTTGATAACATCGACCATGAACTCCTGATAAAGGCGCTTGAACGGCATGTAAAATGCAAGTGGGCGATGCTTTATATCAAACGTTGGTTGTCCGTTCCTTATCAGTTGAAGGATGGAACGCAGATAGAAAGGACTAAGGGCGTGCCGCAAGGTTCGGTAGTCGGTCCAATTTTGGCAAACTTGTTCCTGCACTATGTTTTCGATGAATGGATGAGGAGAAATCACTCAAACATTTCATTTGAAAGATATGCTGATGATACGATATGCCACTGCGTAAGTCTGAAACAGGCAGAGTTTATACTACGTGCCATAAGGAAACGGTTTGCTGAGTGCAAGTTGGAACTTAACGAAGACAAGACGAAAATTGTCTATTGCAAGAAGAACCATCGTGATATTCCCTATGAGTGCATCCAATTCGACTTTCTCGGCTACACATTCAGACCAAGACGTTCGATAGATGCCAACGGGGAAGTTTTCCTGAATTTCTCTCCCGCAATCAGTAAGAAAGCGAGGACGAAGATATGGGAAGCCATTCAGAATTGGAATTCCAATCATTGGATTCCAATGGAATTGGAGGATATTGCGAAAGAAATCAACCCTGTCATTCAAGGGTGGATAAACTATTATGGGCAACATAATCCCAGAATATTGAAAGAAGTTCTTCAGCATGTCAATGATAGGCTTGTCCGTTGGGGTCGCAGGAAATTCAAAGGTTTGAGAAAACGCAAGACTGCAACTGTACATAGGTTAGGTGATATTGCTTTGCAGAAACCTAATCTGTTTGCACACTGGGCTTGGGGTGTCAAACCTACTGCAAGTGAGAGAAATCGCAAACGAAAGTAACGCACTACGCAGTTTGGCTGAGTAAGAAGAGCCGTATGAGAGGAGACTTTCACGTACGGTTCTGTGAGAGGCTTAGGGTGAAATTCCCTTTGCCTACTCGATT
>NZ_CBVI010000161.1 GCF_000513195.1 Bacteroides timonensis
AACAAATTTTCGTCGGGCGATCCCGATACGAGTAAAGTTGCCGCGAGTTGGTTTGGAGCTTGTATTTTCCTGATTGTGGCAGCTACTATTTTGAGGTCGTTCTTCTTGTAATTTATATAATGTACGCGTACAATATATAAAAGTAAAGAATGGAATTTGAACTAAACAAGGGGATTGGGAAAAGTGCTGAATTTAAGGGGCTGAAAGCGCAATATCTATTCCTGTTCGCTGCCGGATTGCTCGCAGTATTTGTAGTGTTCATCATCCTGTATATGGTGGGTATCAACCAGTGGATTTGCATCGGGTTCGGTGTTGTCACGGCTTCGGTACTGGTATGGGCTACATTTGCGCTGAATGAGAAATACGGCGAACACGGACTGATGAAACTGCTCTCGTCCCGGCAACATCCCCGCTTCCTGATTAACAGGATCACTCCCCGAAAATTATTCAAAAAGAGAAGAAAATGAGAAATGTACTAAAAGCTGCTACGATAGAAAGCAAGTTCCCGCTGCTTGCGGTGGAACAGGACTGCATCATCAGCAAGGATGCGGATATTACCGTCGCCTTTCGGGTGGAACTGCCGGAACTGTTCACGGTCACCACACCGGAATATGAAACGATACATTCCACATGGGCGAAAGCAATCAAGGTATTGCCGAACTATTCGGTGGTACACAAGCAAGACTGGTTCATCAAGGAGAACTACCAGCCGAAAACGGATAAGGATAACCTTAGTTTCCTCTCCCGTTGTTACGAGATGCACTTTAATGAACGTCCGTTCCTCAATCACGGGTGTTATCTGTTCCTGACGAAAACGACGAAGGAACGGGCAAGGATGCAAAGTAATTTTTCATCGCTGTGCCGCGGGTTTATCGTGCCGAAAGAGGTGAACAAGGAGATGGCTACGCGCTTTCTGGAAGCGGTGGGACAGTTCGAACAGATCGTGAACGATTCGGGACTTGTCCGGCTGGTACGGTTGGGCACGGATGAAATCGTGGGCACGGACAAGGGTGCGGGACTGATCGAGAAGTATTTTTCGCTCTCGCTGGAAGATACAACGACACTGGAAGATATGGAGTTAGGAACGGACGGGCTGCGCATCGGCGACAAGAAGCTGTGCGTGCATACGCTCTCGGACGTGGACGATGTGCCGGGAAAGGTGGGTACGGACATGCGGTACGAGAAGTTATCGACTGACCGCTCGGACTGCCGGTTGTGCTTTGCGGCTCCCATCGGGCTGCTGTTGTCGTGCAACCATATTGTGAACCAATATATTTTCATTGACGACAGTAACGAGAACCTGAAGAAGTTCGAGAAGACGGCGCGAAACATGCAGTCGCTCTCCCGTTACAGCCGGTCGAACCAGATTAACAAGGAATGGATAGACCTCTATCTGAACGAGGCGCATAGTTACTCGCTGACGTCGGTACGCTGCCACTGCAATGTGATGGCGTGGTCGGATGATGCGGAGGAACTGAAGAATATCCGCAACGATGTGGGCAGTCAGTTGGCACTGATGGAATGTAAGCCGAGGCATAACACGGTGGACGCGGCTACGCTGTATTGGGCGGCGATGCCGGGAAACGCGGGGGACTTTCCGGAGGAGGAAAGTTTCTATACATTCATCGAACCGGCTCTCTGTTTCTTTATCGAGGAAACAAATTACAAGAGTTCGCCGAGTGCGTTCGGGATAAAGATGGCTGACCGTATCAGCGGGAAGCCGATTCATGTGGATATTTCGGACTTACCGATGAAGACGGGAATTATCACGAACCGCAATAAATTCGTGCTGGGCGGTTCGGGTAGTGGGAAGTCATTCTTTATGAACCACCTTGTGAGGCAGTATTGGGAACAGGGGGCGCACATCGTGCTGGTGGATACGGGTAATTCGTATTCGGGACTGTGCGAGATGATACGGAGAAAGACGCACGGGGACGACGGGGTGTATTTCACCTATACGGAGGAAAGCCCGATCAGTTTCAATCCCTTCTATACGCAGGACAAGGTGTTTGACGTGGAGAAAAAGGAATCTATCAAGACATTGCTCCTGACGCTCTGGAAGAAGGACAATGAACCGGCATCCCGCTCGGAAGAGGTGGCGCTGTCAAACGCGGTCGCCTTGTTCATCGACCGGATCAAGTATGATGACAGCCTTGTGCCGTCTTTCGACACTTTCTACGAGTTTGTGGACACGGATTACCGGGCGATACTGGATGCGAAGGGGGTACGCGACAAGGAGTTCGATATCACCAATTTCCTGAATGTACTGGAACCATACCACAAGGGCGGCGAGTATGATTTTCTGCTGAACTCGGACAAGCAGTTGGACTTGTTGGACAAGCGGTTCGTGGTATTCGAAATCGATCAGATTAAAGATCATCCCATCCTTTTCCCGGTGACTACTATCATTATTATGGAGATGTTTATCAATAAGTTACGCCGATTGAAAGGGGTAAGAAAGATGATAATCATCGAGGAAGCTTGGAAGGCGCTGACACGGGAAGGGATGGCGGAATATATGCGCTATTTGTACAAGACTGTCCGAAAATTTTTCGGGGAGGCGGTGACGGTCACGCAAGAGGTGGACGATATAATTTCTTCGCCTATTGTCAAGGAGAGTATCATCAATAACTCGGATTGCAAGATTCTGCTCGACCAACGCAAGTACATGAACAAGTTCTCGAAAATTCAGGAGTTGCTGGGACTGACGGATAAGGAGAAGGCGCAAATCCTCTCTATCAATATGGCAAATGCGGCATCGAGAAAGTATAAGGAGGTGTGGTTTGGGCTGGGCGGCGTGCAGTCGGCGGTCTATGCTACGGAGGTGTCGATGCAGGAGTATCTGACTTATACGACGGAGGAAACGGAGAAACTGGAAGTGATGCAGTTGACGGAGAAGTTAGGGGGAAATATCGAACTGGCT
>NZ_CBVI010000162.1 GCF_000513195.1 Bacteroides timonensis
CTCGGTATATCGGGATTTATCTGTGGCTGCCGGTTTCGGACTTGTTCAGTGCGGTGCTTGCCCGTATTCAGGTATTGATGTTAGAAAAGGATATTGTGGCACTGGAAGACCCGAATTTTATACCGGACAGCTCGAACGCGGCTTATATTATATTCATGTTGATAGGGATCATCGGGTATTTCACGATTCCGACCGTATCGGGATGGATCATTCAGAACGGCGGCGCGGGAAGTTACGGGAAGCAGGTAAATTCATGGGGACTGAAAGGCGGCAAAGGGGCTGCGGCAGTGACGGGAGCCGCCGTCGGTCATGTTTCGGGAAAGTTAAGAGGTAAATAATCAGTTGAAAATCAAATAATCTTATTAAGATGGAATTTAAGAGTTTGAAGAATATAGAGAGCAGTTTCCGGCAAATACGGATGATTGCGTTGGTGTTCCTCGTGCTGTGTACGCTGGTGGCGGGGTACAGCATCTGGAATTCGTACAGCTTTGCGCAAAAGCAGAGGGAGAAGATTTATGTATTGGATAACGGCAAGTCGTTAATGCTGGCTCTGTCACAAGACCTTTCGCAAAACAGACCGGTGGAGGCGAAAGAGCACGTGAAACGGTTTCATGAGTTGTTCTTCACGCTTTCGCCGGACAAGGATGCGATAGAGGGAAATATCAGAAGGGCACTGTTCCTTTGCGATGAGAGTGCTTTCAGGTACTACAAGGATTGGAGCGAGAAGGGGTATTATAACCGGATCATCTCGGCGAATATCAACCAGACTTTGCAGGTGGACAGCATGGCGTGCGACTTTGACCGCTATCCTTATCAGGTAACGATGTACGCGCGGCAGATGATTATCCGTGCAAGTAATGTGACGGAACGGAGCCTTATTACCCGGTGCGGGTTAATCAATTCGGTACGGTCGGATAATAACCCGCATGGGTTCACAATGGAGCGGTTCGAGATTCTGGAAAACAAGGATTTACGGGTACTGGAAAGATAGGCATGATGATACGGAAGAAAATTAATGAATGGCAAGACCGGATGGATGATGGTCTGCGCCGCATGTGCGGAAGGCTGACACCGGGAAAGCAGTTGGCAGTCACGCTCACGATGCTGTTAGGATTCAGTGCGCTGTCTATCTATTTCACGGTTTCGGGTATTTACCGGATGGGAAAAGAGGAAGGCGAACGGTTGCAGATCGAGCATATCGAACAAATGAAACTGCATCAGCAGGCGGATAGTGTCCTATATCCCGTTCGGGAGGGTTCAGGAAGTAATAATGTGATAAAGTAAAAAACAATGGAAGATAATCATATCAATGAGGAAGATGAGGTACTGGAGGAAGGTATCGTACAGATAGAAGAGGAAACGGTGACGGAGGAAGTCCGGGAAACTGCCGGAGAGGATGCAGCCCGACAACCGGCAGGGAAAAAGGAGAAGCCGAAAGAGAAGGAACGCAAGGAACTGACACCGGCGGAAGCCCAACGGAGAAAAAAGATGCTGGTATATCCGCTGATGTTTCTCGTGTTCGCCGGTGCCATGTGGCTGATTTTCGCTCCTTCTTCGGGTGGAGAGGAAAAGGAAGTGCAGCAGGGATTCAATATTGACGTGCCGCTCCCCAAAGAAAAGGGATTGCTGGATGACAAGAAGGAAGCATACGAGCGGGATGCCTTCGAGAAACAGCAGAAGTCGAAAATGGGGACTTTGCAGGACTTTGAGATTGCCATCGGGCAGACGGAGGAAGCTCCTATCGGGGATTCAAAGGAAGAACTGCCGCCGGAACCTGCACTACACATGGGTAATTCGCCGATCCGTTCTTCGGCGGTTGCCTATAAGGATATAAACAAA
>NZ_CBVI010000163.1 GCF_000513195.1 Bacteroides timonensis
TCGGAAAAGGCGGAGGTTGCCACCGCCGGGAACAAGGGCATGGGAAATGCCCGGACTGTCACTGTGCCGGTGGGACAGGTAAAGAAGAGAGTGGTGTCGCTGCTAGCTCCGCCGATGAGTGATGCGGATTTTGTAAGGGTGTACAGTAAGCCTCGCAATCTGGGATTCAATACGGTACAAACAGAGGTGGAAGGTATTGCGAAGAATACTATCCGTGCCTGTGTGTACCAGACCGTCACGCTGACGGACGGGAAGGAAGTGCAGCTCCGGTTATTGGAGCCGATGATGGCGGGAGAACAGTATGTGCCATCGGGAACAATGGTTACCGGTACGGCAAAAGTTAACGGTGAACGGATGGAGATAAAGGTGAGTTCGGTCAGCTACGGGGAGAGTGTGACTCCCATCAATCTGGATGTATATGATACAAATGGTATGAAGGGGGTGTTTGTGCCTGAATCGGAGGAACTGAACGCGGTGAAGGAGATGGCGGCGAACATGGGGTCGTCACTCGGAACGAGCATTACCATCACGGAGGATGCCGGGGCACAACTGGCTGCGGACTTGGGAAAGGGTGTCATTCAGGGGGCATCGCAATATCTGGCGAAGAAGTTCCGAACGGTAAAGGTGACACTCAAAGCTAACCATGAGTTTTATCTCTTGCCGGGACAGTAAGAAATGTATCTCTAAAAAACAATCGTAAACAATTTAAAAAGAAGTATTTATGAAAAAGTTGATTTTGATGCTTGCCTTTTGTGCAAGTGTATCGGGTGCATACGCACAAAAGACAGTAAAAGTGGAAAAGGTGCAACAGGAAACGGAAGCGGTTGCTGCTGAAGAGGAGGATGCAAACGAGGAAGAGGTGCGTAAAAGTCTTTCTACGGGGGATTTGTACGAGGGGCTTACCCGGACGGTGACTTTTGACCGGATGGTTCCTCCCTATGGGTTAGAAGTGACTTTTAATAAAACGGTACATCTGATTTTTCCTGCGGCTATCCGTTATGTAGACTTGGGTTCTGCGGACATTATCGCCGGAAAAGCGGACGGTTCGGAAAATGTGCTGCGCGTGAAAGCGGCACTGCGTGATTTCTCACGGGAAACCAATCTTGCGGTGATTACGGAGGATGGCAGTTATTACACGTTTAATGTGAAGTATGCGGATGAGCCTACGAAGTTGAATATCGAGATGAAGGATTTTATCCATGACGGCGAAGCGGTGAACCGACCGAATAACTCGATGGAGGTTTATCTGAAAGAATTGGGCAGCGAATCGCCGTTGCTGGTACGGCTGATTATGAAGTCTATCCATGCCAACAATGACAGGCTGGTGAAGCATATCGGCTGTAAAAGGTTCGGTATTCAATATACGTTGAAAGGGATTTATACGCACAACGGGTTACTGTATTTCCATACGGAGTTGAAAAACTCGTCCAACGTGCCTTTTCATGTGGACTATATCACTTTTAAGGTGGTAGACAGAAAGATTGCGAAACGTACAGCCATTCAGGAGCAGGTGATTGTTCCGCTGCGTGCGTATAATTATGTGACGGTGGTCAACGGGAAGAGCAGGGAGAGAACGGTCTTTACGTTACCTAAATTTACGTTGCCGGACGATAAGGAGCTGGTGGTGGAAATGAATGAGCAGGCGGGCGGACGCCATCAGAAATTTGTGATCGGAAATGCGGAGCTAATCCGTGCAAGAGTGATTAACGAACTGAAAATGAAATAAGATGAAGAAGTTTCTATTTTTATTGTGTATGGTAGTGTGCTTTGTCCTGACGGACAAGGCATACGCCCAACGCTGCCTGCCGGGTATGCATGGCATCCGGATTACGGGAGGAATGGCGGACGGTTTCCATTCGTCCGACAAACGTAATGAGCTGGGGTATTCTTTCGGGCTGTCGCTGGATACTTATACCCGACATTGCAACCGGTGGGTGTTCGGTGCGGAGTACCTGCAAAAGTATCATCCGTATAAGGCTATCCGCATACCTACCTCGCAATTTACTGCGGAGGGCGGGTATTACTATACTTTTCTTTCGGATGCGAACAAGGTGTTTCTGCTTTCGTTGGGCAGCTCGGCTTTGGCGGGATATGAAACGAATAATTGGGGGGACAAGTTGCTCTATGACGGTTCTACCCTGCGAAGTGGCGATAACTTTGTCTATGGGGGTGCTGTATCGCTGGAACTGGAAAGTTATTTGAGTAACCGGGTGGTTCTGTTACTGAACGCCCGCGAGCGGTGCTTGTGGGGAAGTGATACGGGTAAGTTTCATTTTCAATTTGGTCTGGGGCTTAAATTCTTAATCAATTAATAAAGGTATATGAAGAAGATGTTTGAAACAATATTCGTGCTCGGTCTTGTATTGACCGGTATCGTGTGTGTGGTAGCGTGTAGTGACAAGTTGGACGTGCAACAGGTGTATGAGTTTGATATGGCAACACTGCCGGTACAGAATAAAATCGTAATAGGCGAGGAAGCGGAAATACGCTATGAGTTGGTTAGAGGCGGAACGTATGTGGAAACGAAGTATTTTATCCGTTACTTCCAACCGGATGGCAAGGGGCAGTTACGCTTGGAAGACGGGACGATTCTTCTCCCGAATGACCTTTACCCGCTGGAAAAGGAAATATTCCGCCTGTATTATAAATCTATGAGTACTGACCAGCAGACGATTGATGTTTATATTGTCGATTCATTCGGACAAATGATACAGAAATCTTTCAGTTTCAATAATGAAAGTCAGGATAAGGAGGAGGAAGAATGATTTATGCCGGGTATAATCCACGCTTTAGCAGTGATGAGCAATATACTCCTGCTTATGCGGTTGCTCCTATTATAAAGTACATACCAAAGGATAAAACCGTATGGTGTCCGTTTGATACGGAAAACAGCGAATTTGTACTTGCTCTGAAAGCTGCCGGTATAAATACTGTCCATTCCCATATTTGCACCGGGCAAGACTTTTTTAATTATGAGCCAATGAAATGGGGGATGATTGTATCAAATCCTCCTTTCAGCAAAAAGCAGCAAGTAGTGGAACGTTGCTTATCTTTCGGAAAGCCTTTTGCACTGATTTTATCTAATTTATGGTTGAACAGCAGTGCTCCGGTACGTCTGTTCAAGGATAAAGAGATGCAAATGCTTTTGTTTGACAAACGTATCCAGTTTACGGAGAAAAATGCGGCTTATTTCGGTTCAAGTTATTTTTGTTATAAGGTTCTGCCTAAACAAATTGTCTTTGAGAATTTAAGCCGATCCAAATATGAGCAAAGCCGGATGAGTGAGGATATGAAGAGGTTGATTGAACCTTTAACTAAATTGAGGTAGTAATGACTGCTTTGCTTGTTTATTGTGGCTTCCTTATTGCTATATGGGGGTGTATCGGATGGGATTTATATCATGCGCCGACTGACATAGAATTATGGGGAAAAGAGATTGGATAGACTTTTCCCTTACATAAATAAAAATCCTCCTGCCTGATAATGGGCAAGAGGATTTTGTTTTTAGAACAGCGCCAATGTAAGTTGTTGGGGCTGGGTGTACCGGCATTTCAGTTCCAATAGTTTATTTTTGAGTTTGCTTATCACTTTGGGATTATAATTGCTTCTATCGGCAACAGAATAGCGTTCTGCCTTGCTGTATTGCTGTTCCAACTGGCAAATACCCTGTCTGACGGCTTCTTTATAGTCTTTGATGGGTTCGTCAAATACGGAC
>NZ_CBVI010000164.1 GCF_000513195.1 Bacteroides timonensis
CCCACGACTGAATTGGCTCCCAACTGCATACATTTACGTTTCATCTGGATAAAGCTCTGACCGGTGGTGGTGATGTCGTCCACCAGAATTACATCTTTTCCTCTGATGTATTCGGGGTGAAAAATAAGATTGGAAAGTTTATCGTGTCCGGTTGTGCCTTTGAGTTGTTCCCGGTCTTCTTTGATCCAGATGGCACGGAATCCGTCCGCTACTTTCAAGCGGCGGGACAGAAGGCTGCAAAAACGGGCAAAGCGGGCGATATTGCGCTCGCGTGTGGCGGCTGGGATAGGTATCAGAACGGGAGATTTCATTTCTTTGAAGAAAGGCATACGACCGATGCAGAGGGAGAAAATCTTGGCGAGCAAGGGGGCGGCATTCTCGGTGCCTTCTTTAAAGCGGAACACTAAGTTGCTGACCTTTTTTTGATGTGGGGTCAGGTCTTTTGTCCGGGTCGGGTAATAATCGTGGATATAGAAGCACAAGGCTTCGTCATAGCGGACTTTGCCCTTGAAATAGGTATCGTAGGGGAAGAACTGGCGGACGAAGTCACCCTCGAATGTGAAACGGAGTATGTCACGCCAAAGGTTCAGGGTGGTTTCGTCTTGAAGGCGGTAGAGTTCGCCTTCTATCGGTTCTTTGTCTGCCAATCCGATGCCGATTGTCAGGTGGTCGTTGAATTTGTCTTTGGAAACGATGTACCAGTCGAAGGAGCGGCTTATCTTTTCTATCGGGCAGTCGTGGGAACAGAGGAAGTAGAACATACCGTCCTCTTTCTGTATGACCAGGAACTCGCCGGGCATGTCGGAAAGCCGGAAGTAGTTGTATATGGGGGCGTCGTCTAAATCCTCAAACGGGACGGAAACAACAAGGTTTTCAATCATAATCAATAGTTTGTTCAAAGGTAGAGGTTTTTGGGGATATGAAAAAAGCCTGATACATTTATTTGTGCATCAGGCTTTGATTTACCGTATTACGGGGTATTAGTTGGGTATCTGCGGGTACTGGATGGAGGCATGGCGGGTGTCGGCATTGAACACGACAATTACCTCGGTTGCTTTCTTGTCCATGCGGTTGTATTCGCAAAGGGCGTTCATCACCCATTCCCTGAAGGCTTTGGCATAGCGGGAGTCTATGCGGTAACTAAGGAAGATGATGGCTTCGAGATTGTAAAAGGTGACGTAGATGTCCTGACCTTTTTCGTTTTTCATCTTGCGCTCCATCGTAACATCGTCTTCACGAAGCACGCCGGACTTGAAGATGGAACGGAAGTTGTTGCCCACCGTCTGGAGATATACGTCGAAAAGACGGGCGATTTCGTGCTTGAACATCCACACGGTTCCGTTTACTATTTTGACTTCGACAATGGGTTTGCCGATTTCTTCTTCTGTGATTTGTATGTATCCTCTTTCCATAATGATTTTGTTTGGGGGTAAAATTAGTTATTTATATCTTGCTATTTATGGTTCCGGCAGGATTTATATCGTGTATCTTGCCGGAACGCTGTTATTAATCAGGGGTTGACTATCGCGATTGGGCGTTTTCCTTTGCTTTGGAGTTTCTGCTCCAATACTGCCATGTCGTGACTTAATTTCCTATCTACCACACGGGCGTATATTTGTGTGGTCTGGATATTTGTATGTCCCAACATCTTGGAAACGCTTTCAATGGGTACGCCTTGTGTCAAGCAAATTTCAGTGGCAAAAGTATGTCTCGCAAGGTGGAAGGTGATTCTTTTGTCGATCTGGCATACTTCTGCTATCTCTCCCAAATATTCGTTCATCTTCTGATTGCTGATAACGGGAAGGAGTTTGCCGCCTTTCATCTTACCTTCGTACTTGGCTAATATCTGCTTGGGGATTTCAAGCAAGGGTACATTGGAATCTACACCTGTCTTTTCACGCTTAATCATTATCCAAAGTTTTCCGTCAAAAGCGAGTTTGATGTCTTCTTTGGTCAAATTGCACAGGTCGATATAGGATAATCCGGTATAGCAGCTAAAAATAAACATATCGCGTACTTGTGTCAATCGCGCGGATGAAAATTCTTTATTGTAGATAAGGTCTATCTCGTCTTGGTTGAGATAGCCTCTGTCCACTTTGTCAAAGCTGAACTTGAACGAACCAAAAGGGTCAACAAAATTCAATCCGCTGTTTTTTGCATATATAAGAACGGAGTGGAAGCGTTGCACAAACTTCATGGCAGTGTTGTTGTTGATGCCGTGTTCGTTTCTTAAATAAAGATAGAAGTTCTCAATGAACACCGCATTGATTTCACGAATAAGAATGTCGGAAACTCTGTACTTCACTTTCATAAAGTCTATCAGGCGTTGCTTGGTTAATTCGTAACGTGAATAGGTCTTTTGTGTAGCTGTTGTTCCTACCTTGTCTTTGTATTGCAAATTATGCTCCGTAAAGTAAGTGAGTAGGCTGTGCTGCTTTTCTTCAATACCCAATACATTATTGCGTAACTTCTCCGGCTCTACATATCCGTTGTTGTTTAGCTGCTTGGTGTATTGTATGGAGATTTGACCACGCAAATCATCCAGTTCTTTGTTCAACTTGGATATTTTGGCACTGGTGCTTTTCCCGCTTTTATTAACTGCACGACCTGATTTTATATCCCAATCTTCAGGAAGAATTGTTTTCTTCGTGCTGAATTGTTTGGTTTCTCCATCGACTGTGATACGTGCCATAATGGTCACTGTTCCGTCTTTCTTCGGTTCGTTCTTCTTTAAATAGAAGAGGATTCTAAATGTACTTTTCATACCGTAACGTTTTTAATTTGCAAAATTAGTTTTCTATGTTCGGAATGAAGCGGACTAACGAGTGACAATGTGCGACATATCAATGACTTAGCGTTAAAATCGTTACGATTTTCTCCGTAACAAAATACCGTAACGATTTGGTAACGATTATTAGTCTGAAATTGGCTTTTGAAGTTCTTTTTACTGTCCGTATGGGGTAAGAAAAAAGCTCCCTAAACCGTTAGTTTAGAGAGCTTTGTCATAG
>NZ_CBVI010000165.1 GCF_000513195.1 Bacteroides timonensis
TTGCCAGTAACAAAGCTTCGTCCCCCAATTGCGGGACAAACGATTTCCAATTGGGGGCTGTATAGCCCGCAACTGCGGGACAGATAGCCTCCAATTGAAAAACGAAGTCTTACCGGTAGCATAATGACATTTTCCTTAAGGCAAAAGGGGAAAAAGAAAGGGGCAAATCATGATTAGCAACTGAGGCTTTCTCCATTATACCCGCATGTTATAAACGAAATTATGGTTGTTTGACGGTCTTTTTGAGAGAAAAAGAGTTAAAAGGCCTCCTTTTGTGTGCAAAAAGGGGCACTAATGCATAATTGCGCGAGATTCGCATAAAATGATTGAATAAACTGAAAATAAGAAAGTTATAGGGCAAAATATGCACATTGAGGCTTCATTTGTGGTGTAGGATAAATTTTGCCTACACCTTCCTACACCCCTTCCTATACCCGCTATACGCCTAATAATCAAAAGAAAACATGCACCGGTGTAGGATGTAGGCAAAATATAAAAAAAACAAAAATGATAATTAGCGGCGTAGTGCTGGAGTAAGATTTAGCTTCGCTGACCATTGGTTCCTTTCGGCGTGCAAGTGATTTTTCATCCGCAGATGACGCGGATAACACAGATTTTAAAGGCTACGCTATGTTTAATGCACCCGTTTGAAAGGTAAAAAAGAAATCTGCGTTATCCGCGTCATCTGCGGGTGAAAAATGAAAATCCGCTAAATTATCATTTTTGTACCAACTTATTTTTAAAGCGTTACTTAATGAAGAGTGTATAGAAGACAAAGCTGTTAATGCAGAATCTTGAAGACCAGTTCGCGAAGAATATCCCCGTCACTTAAAGATGGATTTCCCACTCCTTTAGATTTTGCATCTGCATATCGTATTTCTCCGATAATTTGCATGGTCTTTACTCCATTATATCGGCGCATAGCTGCGAGATAGTCTTTGGCCTGCCAGGGGGTGCGTAGTCCCAACATGTTGGCTATGCCTTGCTCCGATTTTTCAGGGGCATAATAGGCCAACATCAAGTTAGAAAAGAATCCAAAAAGTAAAGATAAAGTCATTTGAATTGGATTTGTCTTCGGATTTTCTTCAAAATATTTTATTATCTTATTAGCTTTAAGGACATCCTTTTCAACGAGGGCACTACGTAATTCGAAGTTATTATAGTCCTTGCTGATACCAATGTTCTTTTCTATCTGTTCGGGGGTAATGCGTGTATGACCTTTTGGAAGTGTAATGATCAGTTTTTCCAGCTCTCCCGTGAGGCGACTGAGGTCGGCACCAACGAAATCGGCCAGCATGGCAGTGGCTTTAGGTTCCACGTCGATACCTTTGCGTTTCATATAAGAAGTGATGAATGCAGGCAGTTGCGCATCCTTCACTTTTTTAGATTCAAACAGGACACCAGTCTTTTCGATTTCGGCAGCCAGCTTCTTTCTTCGATCCAGTACGCCATGTTTATGGCATATTACTAATATGGTAGAAAGCAGCGGTTTTTGGAGGTAATAAGAAAGTTCCTCCATATTACGGATATTCTGCGCTTCCTTTACTACCACCACCTGATGCTCGGACATCATCGGATAACGCTTGGCGGCATTAATAACAGTAGCTATATCCACATCTGCCCCGTAGACAACGGTCAGGTTGAACTCCTTTTCCGTTTCGGTCAGAATATTGTCTGTTATGTAGTCGGCAATGAGGTCGATGTAATAGGGTTCCTCGCCCATGAGATAATAGACGGGACGGTATTGCTTCGCTCTCAGTTCCTTTAAGATGTCATCACACGTGATTTCCTGTTTTGCCATATTCGTTTTTACCAGTCGAATTTCAGATGTTTTACGGTCTTCTTCTCGTCGATAATCATACGCAGGGATGCGATGCCGATTTCAACGTGCTCGGTTACGTAATTTTGGGTAACCAGATTATCGCTTTTATCGGTTTTTACTCCTTCAGGAATCATTGGCTGGTCAGAAACCAGTAAGATGGCTCCGGTAGGGATGTGATTGGCAAAACCGCAACTGAAGAGAGTCGCTGTTTCCATATCAACGGCCATGGCACGGGTTTTCTTCAGATATTCCTTGAATTCTTCGTCATGCTCCCAAATGCGGCGGTTGGTAGTGTATACGGTACCTGTCCAATAGTCGCGGGCATGGTCGCGGATGGATGAAGAAACGGCACGTTGCAACATAAATGCCGGTAACGCTGGTACTTCGGGCGGGAAGTAGTCATTGGAAGTTCCTTCGCCACGGATGGCGGCGATAGGAAGGATGAGATCCCCTATTCTGTTTTTCTTATCGATACCACCGCACTTGCCCAGGAACAGGCAGGCTTTGGGCTGTATAGCACTTAGTAAATCCATGATAATTGCAGCGTTAGGGCTTCCCATACCAAAGTTGATAATGGTCATGCCTTCTGCTGAAGCAGACGTCATATTAGCGTCTTTACCAAGAACGGGTACATTGAACTTCTCCGCAAAAATATCCACATACTTGTTGAAGTTAGTCAACAGAATATACTCTCCAAAGTCCTCAAGCTTACGTTTTGTGTAACGAGGCAGCCAGTTAGCTACGATTTCTTGCTTTGTTTTCATAAGATTTCATTAAATTTGTTCCCTAAATACTTTCAGGGAGCGATTATTTAACTCACAAAAGTACAATAAAAAAGTAGAATTCGGAAATTTGTTAATCACTTATCACATATCAATATGTTATCGTTAAACTTACCTGTATTTGATGCTAAAGTCGTGAACCGTGAAGGGAAACCTGCTATTTTCGACGTGATACGCCGCCGATATGTAGCACTGACGCCCGAAGAATGGGTACGCCAGCATTTCGTACATTTTTTGCTGAACCATAAAGGATATCCGCAGACATTGATGGCGAACGAGGTACAGGTACAGCTCAACGGAACGAAGAAACGTTGTGACACAGTGCTTTACCGTCGTGACCTCACGGCACGGATGATTGTGGAGTATAAAGCGCCGGACATAGAGATTACGCAAGCGGTGTTCGATCAGATTACGCGCTACAATATGGTGCTGAAAGTAGATTACCTTGTAGTAAGTAATGGAATGCAACACTATTGCTGCAGGATGGATTACGAGCGGAATAGCTATACTTTTCTTCCAGATATTCCTGATTATCAGATGTTATAATATCCACTAAAAAGGGCTACACCTACTCGTGGTCGGAAAATCGGCTTCTATGACCGATTTTCCGACCACGAGTAGGTGTAGCCCTTTTCAATGAGACTAATCAGGATCTAAATCAATGAACCTAATCAGGTCTAAACCTTCTCAGTCTTTTCTTCTATCTGCTTCTTTCCCAATTTTTCCTGTATCTTCTGCATCAACTCATAGAAATTTGGGATATAGACTGTGGCAAGCAATGTATTCAGTGCCATACCAAACACAACAGCCGCTCCCAGTGCAATACGGCTTTCCGCTCCTGCACCCGTAGCAAACAGCAATGGCATCACACCGAATACAAATGCCAGGGATGTCATCAGGATAGGCCGCAAACGGATATGCCCTGCCTGGAATGCCGCATCACGAATGGAATTGCCTTGTGCACGGAAATCGCGGGCGAACTCTACAATCAGAATACCATTCTTTGCCGACAGTGCCACAAGCAGGATAATACCGATTTGTGTATAGATGCTGACAGCTGTTCCCATGATGAGACAGCCAATCATCGCTCCCAACAATGCTACCGGAAGCCCGATGACCGCAGCTACCGGGCTCGTCCAACTCTCGTACTGTGCTGCAAGTACCAGGAAGGCAACGAGTAACGCCATTACAAACACAACGGTTGTCGTTGTGCCCGCCTGCGTTTCCTGATAAGCTACTGACGTCCACTCATAACCAAATTCATCGCCCAGTTGCTCCTTAAAGAGTGTCTCCATTTGCTGTATCGCCTCCCCGGAACTGCTTCCCGGGGCTACGTTGCAAGTGACGGAGGCAGTGGAATACATATTGTAACGGTTGATTTGGTCCATTCCTAACTGTTCCTCCACCCGCATAAAGGCTGAAAATGGTACCATCTCTCCCGATGCATTCTGTACACTCAGCTTCAGTACATCGTCAATGATCCGTTGGGCACGATCCCGTGCACCGAGCTTTACCTGATAGATGCGGCCGAACTCAACGAAATCGTTCACATAAGCAGCTCCCATGTAGTAACCTAAGGAAGTAAAGACACTGTTCAGCGGAATACCCATCAATTGTACTTTATCCCGGTCTATGTTCAGGAAATACTGGGGTACATTAGCTTGGTACTGACTGCTGACGGATGCCAATGCAGGTTTGGTGTGATAGGTTGCCATCAGCGTCTCTACGGCATGTTGCATTTCTGTGGCACCGAGGTTATTACGATCTTCCACTTGTAGCTGTAGACCGCCCGTAGCACCGAGTCCGGGAATGGCAGGGGGCACCATGGCAAAAACTTCTGCTTCCTGAATTCCATACGCCTGTGCATTGAAACGATTTACTACAGACTGAGCCGTATGTTCCTTTCCTTTCCGCTCGTCCCAGTTCTTCAAGATAACGAAATAGGTGCCGGAATTACTCTGTTCTCCGCCTCCCATAACAGAGAAGCCGGATATGCCGATATAATTTTTCACTTCGGGATAGCTGTTGAGGATTTCATTGATCTCACGTCCGACAGCTTCTGTACGTTCCAGACTTGAAGCAGGCGGCAATTGCACCACGGCAAGGAAATACCCGTCATCTTCTTCGGGAATAAAGGTGCTGGGCCACTTCATAAACAGGATCACAGCGAGTGCCGTAAACCCGGCATAAGACAACAGTGCAGCAGCAGGACGTCGGAGCAACCAACCCACGGTTTTATCATATATCCCTTGTGTCTTGTCGTACACAAAGTTGAAGCCCCGGAAAAGTGGCGACTGTGCAGGTTTCGTGGGCTGTAATATCAAGGCACACAATGCCGGAGTCAGTGTCAGCGAGTTGAAACCACTCAATACGGTGCTGGCAGCAATAGTCAGCGCAAACTGCTTATAAAGTTGTCCGGAGATACCGCTGACGAGCATTGTCGGAATAAATACGGCAAGCAACACCAGCACTACGCCCACAATCGGACCGGTGATCTCTCCCATTGCCTGAATGACCGCCTGCCGGGCACTGTACTGCCCCGTATCAAGCAAACGCGTGGAGTTTTCCACTACCACAATGGCGTCATCCACCACAATGGCCACGGCAAGTATTAATCCGAACAGTGTCAGTGTATTGATGGAGAATCCGAAGAGCGCCATCACTGCCAGAGTACCGATGAGTGATACGGGAATGGTGATACACGGAATGATAACCGCCCGCCAGTTCTGCAGGAAAAGAAAGATGACGAGCACCACAAGCAGGGTTGTTTCCAGGAAAGTTACCAGCACTTCGTCTACTGAAGCGTGGATGACGTCCGTTGTATCCAGGGTTACACTGTAATGGATGCCGCTGGGGAACGATTCTGACAGTTCTTGCATCTTCTCTTTTACGCCTTTGGATACATCCAGCGAATTGGAACCCGGTTGCTGATAGATGGCGATGGCGGCGGTAGGTTGGCCGTTCAGCCGGGATACAACGCTATAGGATGCGGAGCCAAGGTCGATGTGAGCCACATCACGGAGGCGAAGCACTCTCCCGCCCGCTTCTGTTCGCAAGATGATATTGCCGAACTCTTCGGGAGATGAAAGTCGCCCTTTCACCGTCAGACTGTATTGATAGGCAGGGGCATCGTTGCCGGAAGAGACATTGCCAATGTTGGCGTTACCCGGAGCCGGATTTCCCGGCAGGGGTTGTCCCACGGTTCCGGCACTGACTTCTACATTTTGTGATTGAATGGCCTGGTAAACATCGGCTGCCGAAAGATTACGGATACGCAGTGCTGCCGGGTCCAGCCAGATACGCATGGAGTAGTCTCCCGCTCCCATCACATTGACAGCGCCTACGCCCGGTACGCGCGTCAATTGGTCGGCAAGGTTCAGGGTGGCGTAGTTGCTGAGGTATAGCCCGTCATATTCCTTGTTTTCGGAAGTCATGGTGAGGAACATCACGATGTTCGATGACTGCTTTTGAACAGTTACTCCCTGTACCACTACCGGGGTTGGCAATGAAGCCTGTGCCACGCTGACACGGTTTTGGACTTGTACGGTTGCCATGTCGATATCTGTTCCGACGGCAAAAGTAATGGTGAGCGAATAGGCACCCGATGAGGAGGAATTGGAGGACATATAAAGCATGCCGTCCACTCCGTTTACTTGCTGCTCGATGGGTATACCCACGGTTTGGGCCACTGTCTGCGCATTGGCACCAGGATAGACGGCGCTGACCTGAACGGTAGGCGGCGTAATGTCCGGATACTGCGCAATGGGGAGTATGCCCAGTGTGACCAGTCCCGCCACCACGATCAGCAGCGCAAGCACAGTAGCAAAGATAGGACGGTTTATGAAGAATTTTGAGAACATGAGCTTAGTATTTAGTTATTTACGATTGGTTATTTGCTGATGGGCTTTACTTTCATCCCTTCCCGCACTTTCATCAGTGCCCGGGTGACGTAGCGTTCCTGTGGCGAGAGTCCGCCGGTTATTTGCCGCAGACTGTCGTCTATCAACTGTCCCACCTCGACGTGGCGATAGCGCACCATATCGGAATCGTTCACTACATACACATACTTTCCCAATTGATCGGTCCCGATGGACGCGTCCGGTATCAGTATTGCCTGCGATTCTTTGCCGTATGGCAAGGTGATGCTGACATAAAGTCCGCTTTTCAGTAAACCTTTCGGGTTGTCCAGGCGGGCACGCAGATTCAGGGTTCCGGTGCTCAGGTCTACATTGGGTGCGAAGTAATCGAGTGTGGCAGGATACGGTTGTATGCCGTCTTCCCCCAGGTTAACAGTGATTTGCCGGGGTAGTGTATCTTTCTGTTGTGCGGTTCCTTGTTGCATCAGCATGGCAAGCCACTGGTTATCAGTGATATTGAAGTATGTATATAGCAGGTCATCTTTATAGATCGTGGCAAGGGTGACAGGCTGCAGACTTCCCCCTACATAACTGCCCACATCGACTTGATTCCGGCTGACAGTTCCATCAAACGGCGCCCGGACTGTGCAGTAACCCAGATTCGTGCGTGCTGTATTCAGCGCAGCTTCGGCATTGCTGACTGCCGCTTGCGAAGTGGCAACATTCGATTTCGACTGTAACACCTGTATCTGGCTTACAGCGTCGCTTTTCACAGCTTCCAGCATACGGGCATAGTTGTTCCGGGCATATTCCAGATTGGCTCGGGCGGTGTTCAGTTCCGCTTTCGCCTGTTCTACATTGTCCTGGTAAATAGTGGGTTCGATGACGAACAACACCTGCCCTTTCCGAACCCTGCTTCCCGGAGCATAGGCGATGGTTTGCAGGGTCCCGTTCACCCGTGCCACCAGGTTGACGGTCTTTTCCGAACTCAGATAGCCCGGATACTCTTTAGTCAGTGTGATGTCTTTCACCACCGGACTGGCTACGCTTATCTCCGGAACGGGCATCGCTCCGCGCGCTGCTTCTTTTTTGTCCCCACATCCCGCCAGCAACGGAATCAGCGTGAGGATGATGTACATTTCATTTTTCATATATGGTTATGGTTTAGGAATTATTCTTAGTTATAATGATACCCCGATCTCACGGGTGGTGACATACCGATGTCATGGGTGATGAGATACGTATCTCATTCCCCACCTCTTTATTTCTCTCTGTATCCTCCTCCCAGTGCCTGGTACAATGACACCAGATACAGCAGTGAACTGCCCTCCGCCTGCGTCAACTGGTTTTCGTACGTCAGTAGCGAACGGAGTGCATCCAGTACATTCTGGAAAGGACTAAGTCCCTGTTTATAAAGCTCCAGAGAGAGTTTCAGTGTTTCTTGTCCCTGATTTCGTACTTCCCGGAGGGCGACAATCTGTTTGATGGAATTCCGGTAGTTATTCATCGCATTGTCCGTTTCCTGTACAGCGGTAAGTACGGTTTCGTTGAAGTTATGCACCGCTTCATCCAGCTGCGCACGTGCCTGTTTGGTAGCATTCACCAGCTTTGTTCCGCTAAACAGTGTCCAACTGAGGGTTGGGGCAATTTCAAATGTCATGCTTTTCCGTCGGGTCAGGTCTTTCAGGTCCCGGGCGGCATATCCTACAGATCCTTTCAGGAATACTTGTGGCAGCCAGTCGCTTTTGCTGGCTCCCAATAGTGCGGCTTGTGCATTAACCAGTCTTTCGGCCTGGCGCACATCGGGACGACGGAGCAATAAATCGGCGGGTAATCCTACTCCAACAGGTTCCATGTAGTCGGGCAATTTCCCGATTCTTTCCAATGTGGGGCGTATTTCCTGCGGATAAGTTCCCAGCAGAATAGCCAGCGAGTTGATGTATTGGCTGATTCCGGATTCCAGTTGTGGAACAGATGCTTTTGTGCTGAAATACACTGATTTAGCCTGTGCTACATCCAGTTTCGATACAAGTCCCGTGTTGTAGCGTACTTCGGTGATGTTAAGCACTTCTTCCTGCGTCCGGCAGTTGTGCATCACTACCTGCAGTTCCTGTTGCAGTTCCCGCAGGTTGATGTAGGCGGAGGCGACTTGTGCGCATAGGGATATTTGTACAGAGATGTACTCTTCACGGCTGGCTTGGAATGTTTCCCGTTGCGCCTTTACCCGTTGCCGGATGCTTCCGAATATATCCAGTTCCCAACTGGCATTGAGCGACGCATCATAATAATGTGTGATGGATTGGGGCAATTCGGTAGTGTTGCCACTGCTTTGCTGGCGGAGCCATCCACCATTTAAAGAAATAGAAGGGAAAAAATTACTACGCTCCATTCGCAGGCTGGCACGTGCCTGTTCCATGCGGTCTATAGCGGCAAGTACGGAATAATTTTCGCCGGATGCTACACTGATAAGCGAATCCAGTACCGGGTCATTGAATGCTTTCCACCACTGGTCGTCTACCGGTAATATCTGTCCGCTGAATAAGTTATCATCTGCGGATGTCGTGGTAGAATTAGCGGTTCCTGCGGAAGTAGGGACCGTTTTAGAGTTCGGAATCACCGTATTCCCCCAGCCTCGGGGCAACGGTTTTTCCAGATAACGATTGCCATTCTGTGCCGTGACGGCAGAACATAGGCACGATAAGAGCAGCACGCTGCCCCAAGCTTTAATCTTCATAGGTTTAGGTTGTTTTTGTGATACAGGGTTCATAACAACCTGGAACTCTATTTGTTTAGAGAAGATTAGGGAGGTATAATGGAGTTCTGACAGATGGATGTGGGTTGGTGTGGGTGATCTATAATTGAAGAAATGAATTAAAGTTTGCTGATAGGATTTTACTAATTTATTTATAATCAATAGATTGTGTTTACCGATCATTCCCCGCAGAATGTAAAAGCATTTACTGAAGGATGTAACGACCTTTACCGCCTATTGTAACGGCTTTTACCTCGGTATGTAACGACCTTTACCTCGGTATGTAAATGGAGTTACCGTGCGGGGTTAACAAAGTTACCATTTGGGGTAAACAGAATTTTCATGAGAGGAAACGACTGTGTACTTATAAAGTGAAGTAAGAGATGATCCATATCCCTACAATAATGAGTTTAATTCAACGGCTTCGGTAAAGTATATAAAAAAATCGCCCCTGCATGCAACATCCTATTGCTTGCAGGGGCGTCCTTCTATATATACACCGCTGAATATTATTCCGCAGTCTTTCTTCTTCTCGTTGTCTTTTCCTTTACCTCTTCTTTGTGTTCGAGGGTTACACCAGCCAATTCCGGGTCAATCATGATACGTCCGCAATATTCGCAAACGATGATTTTCTTACGAGAACGGATATCCAGTTGTCTCTGGGGCGGGATTTTGTTGAAGCAACCACCACAAGCGTCACGTTGTACATATACGATACCCAATCCGTTGCGAGAGTTCTTACGGATACGCTTGAAAGACTGAAGCAAGCGCGGTTCGATCTTAGTTTCAAGTTCTTTGGCTTTGTCTCTCAGCTTTTCTTCTTCCTGCTTAGTTTCAGCGATGATTTCGTCCAGTTCGTTCTTCTTAACGTCCAGGTCTTTCTGTCTTTCATCCAACGCTTCTGTGCTCTTTGCAGCTTCAGCAGATTTCTCCTGTTCCTGTGCAGCGAACTCTTTGATTCTCTTATCGCAAAGCTCCATTTCCAGAGTCTGGAATTCGATTTCTTTGCTTAGGAAATCGTACTCACGGTTGTTGCGTACATTCTCCTGTTGTTCCTTGTATTTTGCGATAGAAGCTTTTGAAGTTTCAATTTCCACTCTCTTGGTAGCGATAGCGGATTTCAGTTCGGCTACTTCTGCCTTAATTCTGTCGATACGAGTGCTCAGACCGGCGATTTCATCTTCCAAGTCCTGTACTTCCAGCGGAAGTTCACCTCTTAAAGTCTTGATTTCATCAATCTTAGACAACATAGTCTGCAACTGGAACAGGGCTTTTAACTTCTGCTCCACGGTCAATTCCTGAGGATCTTTTTTTGCTTCTTTAGCCATTTTACTTATAAATATTTTATGGGGTTGGTATTCACTTTGCACTGTTGCAGCGCAAGGTTAGGAAACAACTCCCAGATTATTGTATAGAATATTTCTTTTGTATATTGTTCGCTTTCGTAATGTCCTATCTCTGCCAGCAGAATGTCCGTATCGTGTCCGAAGTAATCGTGATACTTGATTTCTCCGGTGATGAACACGTCTGCACCGTTGCGTATGGCAAGCGGCATTAGGAATGCTCCGGCTCCTCCACACAGTGCTACGGTCTGTATTTCACGTCCGGTCAGCTTGTTATGCTTCAGACAGCCCACTTCAAAGGTCTTCTTGATACGTTTCAGGAACTCCAACTCCGTTTCCGGCGTTTCCAGTTCTCCGATAACTCCTGCCCCGGCCTGTGTCCAGCTATTCTGCAAAGGATAGAGGTCGAATGCAGGTTCCTCATACGGATGGACGCTCAGTAGAGCTTTGATGACTTCCGATTTCTTGTAGGCAGGTAATACGGTTTCTATCCGCACCTCCTTTTCCGTATGCAACTCTCCGATGCTTCCACAGAACGGGTGGCTACCCTCCTGGGCGCGGAAAGTTCCCTCTCCTTCTACATTGTAGCTGCATGCGTCGTAGTTTCCTATGCAACCGCATCCGGCTGCAAACAAAGCCTTACGAACATCTTCCGCCTGTGCTGTGGGTACAAAAGTCACCAATTTTACCAAAGCATTCTCTTTGGCTTCCAGCACACGTACATTACTCAATCCTATTTTCTCGGCAATCTTGAAGTTCACACCTCCCGGAGCATTGTCCAGGTTGGTATGTGCTGAGTAGATCACGATATCATTCTTGATTGCTTTCATGATACAACGCTCTACATAGTCCCTGCCCGTGATGGATTTATATCCTTTGAATATCAGCGGATGATGGGATATGACAAGATTGTACCCTAACGCAATCGCCTCGTCCAGCACGGCTTCAGTGACGTCAAGACACAACAAAGCCCCTGTTGCTTCCGCTTCTGTCAATCCGATTTGCAGGCCGGCATTATCAAATCCGTCTTGCAATGGCAGAGGCGCGAACCGTTCAAGGGCGCTTACTATCTCCTTAATTCTCATTATGTGAATAGAAAATTTCGGTGCAAATATAGTAAAAATGCACTGAATAGCTGTTCGTTTTACTCTTTTTTTATATATTTGTTCGGATAATTGTAAAACTCTATACCATGAAAGCATTACTTTTCTCGTTTTTCGCTTTATTATGCATTCTTTTCTCGTGCCAACCCTCGCCCAAATCCCAGGATAGTGACGAAGAGGATGTACAAGAGGAATTTGTGGATACTACTCCGAAGGCTACGGCTATCTTTTGGATAGATAAACATAAGGAAATGCCTGGACAATCGTCAAAGAGACCGAGTGCGGTACGTACGGTGAAGGCCAAAGTCAATATCCATTTGGCTGGGCGTATAAAAGTACTTTCGTATGTGAAACCGCAGAAAGGATATATAGAAAGTTATATAAATCGCCGTCTTGAGACGTTCCGGGTAAGGAAAGTATTGATGGACAGTGCTTATATAAAACCCGGTGTACAGTATGTGCAGTTGCGTTATACTCCTGAAAAAGTAGAGCACTAACGGTTTTTCTTCTTTTCCTTTTTCTCTACCATTATCTGTAATAGTTTTCCGTTAGCATCGAACGACTTACGCGATGCCAGCGAGATGGTAATCATCAGCGAAAGCATGGATGCCGTGAAGGTTATCACCATAATCATCATCTGATATTTGATGGCGACATTCGGGCTACTACCTCCCAGGATTTGTCCGATCATTGTGCCGGGCAGTGCTACCAGGCCCATAACGGCAATATTGGCAATTAACGGACTAAAGGACTTTATGATAGCCTGTTTGATAAAAGGTGCCTGTGCTTCTGCCTTTGTGGCACCATTGCCAAGCAGATAGCGATACAATTGCTGTTCACGTTTCAATCCGCTGTAATAGGCATTCAGCGCAACAACATTGCTGGATAGCATGTTTCCCATCAGGATACCGAATATCGGAATAAAATACTGGGCACTGAACACATTTTCCAGCCGTAATACGATGGCAATGAAGTACATGCCGATGCAGACGACACTGCATAAAAAGCCGATGGAGATAGGAATAAACAGTATTTTCCGTTTCAGCTGGGTGCGTGCCAGGGCAGTTTGTGCGGCAACGAATATCATAATAATCACCCACAGAAAGTTGATCCACGGGTTATTCCAAAGAAACAAGTATTTCAGGTAGATGCCGATAAAGAAAAGTTGTACAATCATCCGTGCGATACCAATCACGGTAACCCACAATAGCCCTGTCCTGAACTTCCACAAATAGAACAGCGGAATGAGCAACAGCAACAATCCGATGGCTAAACTGGTATATGATATGTCGATAGTTCCCACTTTATTAATCTTTTAGTTATAGCGTTATCATCTGGTTGCATCCTTGCGCAAATCCCTGGTCGTGAGAGACGGCGAGGATGGCACTTCCCTCCCTCATTCGTTTCCGGAAGAAAGCAAGTACTTTATCTGTAGAGTCCGAATCTAGTGCGGAAGTCGGTTCATCCACAATCAGTAGCGGCTTTTGCATCAGGGTGGCTACGGCAATCATGATACGTTGCCGTTGTCCTCCGGAGATCTCATTTACACGTTTATCGTACAATTCCTCTTCCAGCCCCAATTCATCGAAGCAGGCAAATAGTTTGTCCAGTGAAAAGGGGGTATTCCGGTTAGCTTTCAGATTGAAAGGGAGTTGCACCATTTCCTTCACCCATTCCGATGGAAGCGCCAGTTCTTGCGGTATCCATGCCACTTGCCTGCGAATTTGGTCGATAGTTCCTTTTTCCAGTAAAATGCCATTGACGGTGATGCTCCCTGTTTTGAGGGGTACAAATCCTAAAACTGCATTCAGCAAGGAGGTTTTTCCCCGCCCCGATTGTCCGGAAATGCAGGCGATTTCCCCTTCGTGCAGTTGTAAGCAAAAACCGGAAAAAAGTGTATCTGCTCCGAAAGCGATGCATGCGTTGTCTATTTGAAGTATAGTCCTGGTCTCCATTTGAAAGCAAATATAGAAAGGAATTCTGAGAAAACGGCGGATTATTGGCTGAAATCAGTATCTTTAAATAAGATAAGCTGCATTTCGGCATAACTTTTTCATGCAAGCATGAAAGTTCTGCACTCAATTTGCATTATCTTTGCTATCAGTTTTTAATAAAAGTGAGAATTATGATACAGAACGAACGTGCAAGCCGCCACGAACATGTGTTGGACGTGGCAAGGCAGATGATGACCGCTGCCCGT
Source organism: Bacteroides timonensis (assembly GCF_000513195.1). Lineage (GTDB taxonomy): Bacteria > Bacteroidota > Bacteroidia > Bacteroidales > Bacteroidaceae > Bacteroides > Bacteroides timonensis. The sequence continues at coordinate 13,860 of NZ_CBVI010000165.1, forward strand.
ACTGCTCCGAAGGGAAAAGGTGTAGATATAATTGAAATAGCTATGGTCACCGGAGACGATTTAAAAGTATTGTCGGACAAGATGGTTACCATGGTAGAAGAACACGGAATGAAGTTCTTTTTGCGGGATGCCGCCAACATTTTGCAAGCTGAATGTGTAATTATAATAGGTACGCGCGAGCAGGCGCAAGGATTGAACTGCGGCCATTGTGGTTATCCCACTTGTGCGGGACGCCCTGAAGGTGTGCCTTGTGCCGTGAATTCGGTCGATGTAGGTATAGCTATCGGTTCGGCTTGTGCCACGGCAGCTGATTTGCGTGTGGATACCCGTGTGATGTTCTCTGCCGGACTTGCTGCACAGCAATTGGAGTGGTTGCCGGGATGCAGATCCGTGTATGCTATTCCGGTCAGTGCTTCGACCAAGAATCCGTTCTTTGACCGCAAGCCGAAAGAAGAAAAGAAAGAATGATAAATATGAGTGATACGTTCAATGCTGTTTTACCTGCCGAATGGGCGCCGCAAAGCGGAATACAGCTGACTTGGCCCCATGCCGGAACTGACTGGGCACATATGCTTACGGAAGTACAAGTCTGCTTTGCCGCTATCGCACGCGAAATAGCCCAACGGGAATTGCTTCTGATTGTAACTCCCGAACCGGAGGAGGTCAAAAAGCAGATTTCAGCTACCGTCAATATGCAGAATGTCCGTTTCATGGAGTGTGAAACGAATGATACCTGGGCGCGTGATCATGGTGCAATTACCATGCTGGATTCAGAAGGCGTTTCGCTTCTTGATTTCATGTTCAATGGCTGGGGGCTGAAATTCGCCTCGGATAAAGATAACCTGATTACCCGTCAGGCTATGGAAGCCGGTTTCCTGAATGGGCGGTATGTTAATCGTCTGGGCTTTGTTTTGGAAGGTGGTTCCATTGAGAGCGACGGTTTGGGAACATTGCTCACCACGTCCGAGTGTTTGCTTTCTCCCAATCGTAACGGACAGATGAGCCGCGATGAAATCGAAGAATATCTCTGTTCTGTATTTCATCTGAAACAGGTACTTTGGCTCGATCATGGGTATTTGGCAGGAGATGATACAGATAGTCATGTCGATACGCTCGCTCGTCTTTGCTCACCGGATACCATTGCCTATGTGCAATGCACCGATACGCAGGATGAACATTACGAAGCTCTCCATCAAATGGAAGAACAACTGAAAACCTTCCGTACTTTGAATGGAATCCCCTACCGTCTGTTGGCATTGCCTATGGCAGATAAGATTGAGGAAGAGGGCGAACGCCTCCCCGCAACGTATGCCAATTTCTTGATAATGAATGATGCGGTGCTTTATCCTACTTATCGTCAGCCGGAGAATGATGCCCGTGCCAAAAAAGTGCTTCAAGCAGCTTTTCCTCATCACGAGATAGTGGGCGTGGATTGCTGTGCATTGATAAAGCAACATGGATCGTTGCATTGCGTGACGATGCAATACCCTATCGGGATTATAGCCTGAAAGGCTAAAATTATATAGCGTAGGGCAACGCCCTACGTAGTAAATGAATCGCTAATTTAAGTCCTGAAAGGGCGAAATAAACATGTCACAATCATTGTCTAAGAATTATATTCATTTGACTTTCAGTACAAAATACCGTAAGGATAGTATTCGAAAAGAAGATTTACCAGAGATGTTCTCATATATATCCGGTATTTTAAAGAACATTGATTGTCCTTCAATTATTGTAGGTGGAATAACTAATCATATACATGTTCTTTGTGTTTTAAATAAGAATATAGCTCTAACTAAAATGGTTGAGGAAATAAAGAAAAGTTCTTCTAAGTGGATTAAAGGTAAAGGAATTTATTATCAATGGTTTTCGTGGCAAGAAGGTTATGGAGCTTTTTCAGTTAGCCAGTCTAAAGTGGATGTTGTAACTCGATATATTTGTAGACAGGAAGAACATCATAAAAAGATATCTTTTGAAGACGAGTTAAAGATGTTTTTAAAAGAACATGGAGTGGAGTATAATGAACAATATTTATGATAATTTCGCCCTTTCAGGGCTTAAAATAGAAGGGTATTTAATACGTAGGGCGTTGCCCTACGCTATGTAATATCAGGCTTTCAGCCTTTTTAAGATGTTGTAGTATAAAGACCATTAATAGCCTGAAAGGCTATAATTATATAGCGTAGGGCAACGCCCTACGTGCTAATTAGATAATTCAATTAAGCCTTGAAAGGGCGAAATAGAATATTGCTCTGACATTCATTAGTGAAATATTAAAAATAGAAGATATGAGAAAAATAAAAGTCGGAATTATTCAGCAAGCCAATACAGCAGATCTTCGTACGAACCTGATGAACCTGGCTAAAAGTATAGAAGCCTGTGCTGCACATGGTGCGCAACTGGTTGTATTACAGGAACTACACAATTCCCTGTATTTCTGTCAGACTGAAAATACGCAATTGTTTGATTTGGCAGAAACGATTCCCGGCCCTTCCACCGGATTTTATTCCGAACTGGCCGCTGCCAATAAAATCGTATTGGTGACCTCCTTATTTGAGAAACGTGCCCCGGGACTCTATCATAACACCGCCGTTGTTTTTGATCGTGACGGAAGTATTGCCGGAAAATATCGCAAGATGCATATTCCTGATGATCCGGCCTATTATGAAAAATTCTATTTTGCCCCCGGTGATATAGGATTTGAACCCATCCAAACCTCTATTGGCAAACTGGGCGTACTCGTTTGTTGGGATCAGTGGTATCCTGAAGCTGCCCGCCTGATGGCATTGAAAGGTGCCGAATTATTAATTTACCCCACCGCCATCGGTTGGGAAAGCAGTGACGCCGATGATGAAAAGGCGCGCCAGCTCAACGCCTGGATTATCTCCCAGCGTGCCCATGCTGTTGCCAACGGATTGCCGGTCATCTCGGTCAACCGTGTCGGTCATGAACCCGATCCGTCCAAGCAGACCAATGGCATCCAGTTTTGGGGAAATAGTTTTGTGGCAGGTCCGCAAGGTGAATTCCTGGCACAAGCCGGAAACGATCATCCGGAGAATATGGTAGTGGAAATAGATATGGAGCGTTCTGAAAATGTTCGCCGTTGGTGGCCTTTCTTACGCGACCGCCGCATTGATGAATATGGGGGATTGACGAAGCGCTTTTTGGATTAATAACGTTTTAAAGAAGAAGTGGTATAAATGGGCGATTGTTATTTGAACGTAACTTTCTTATTCATTATGAAGTTCACCCCTCCGTAAATGAACAATCCCAGGAACTGGGCAAGATACTCATCGCAGTCCAGTCCCTCCACCAACACTACCAGAAATAGGAATTGCGCCAGATACGCCATTCCGAAAGCGATAGAAAAGAGCAACACCTGCCTCCAGGTGTTGCTCTTCTTTTCTTTATCATCCAAAGGAAATATCCAGTGCTTGCACCAGATAAAATTATGAGTCTGTGCAATGACATAAGCAGTTATGTTAGAGAGCATATAGTCGATGTCCAGTTCATCCATCATCAGCCAGATGACTGCTGCTATAATCAGGGCATTCAGCGTACCGATTACCGCAAAACGGAAGATGCGTCTCGACTCTCTCACAACAAACTAACCTACTCTTATTCTTTGATATCTACGATCAGATTCAGTTCGTCCAACTGAGACGGATCAAGTGCCGCGGGAGCATCCAGCATCACGTCGCGTCCACTGTTATTCTTCGGGAATGCGATGCAGTCACGAATACTATCCAATCCGGCAAAGAGAGATACCCAACGATCAAGACCATATGCCAGACCGCCATGAGGAGGTGCACCGTATTTGAATGCATTCATCAGGAAACCAAATTGTTCTTCTGCTTTTTCGGGAGTGAATCCCAGGATTTCGAACATTTTTGCCTGTAACTTCGGATCGTGGATACGGATTGAACCTCCACCAACTTCCACACCATTGATTACCATATCATAAGCATCGGCACGTACTGCTGCCGGATCAGTATCCAGTAAATCAATGTCCTCGTCTTTCGGATGGGTGAACGGATGGTGCATAGCCATCAAGCGGTTTTCTTGCTCGCTCCATTCAAACATCGGGAAGTCTACCACCCACAGGCATGCGAATGTGTTCTTATCACGCAATCCCAGTTGGCTACCCATTTCCAGACGAAGCTCGCAAAGCTGCTTGCGCGTCTTCATGGTGTCGTCACCGCTCAAAATCAGAATCAAGTCACCCGGTTTGGCACCGAAAGCTTCTTTCACCTGTTGCAGTACTTCCTGCGTATAGAATTTGTCAACGCTCGATTTTACATTTCCGTCTTCCTCTACACGGGCGTAAACCATACCTTTTGCACCAATCTGCGGTCTCTTCACGAATTCCGTCAGTGCATCCAGTTGTTTGCGGGTGTAGTGTGCGGCACCTTCGGCACAGATACCACCGATGTATTCGGCACTATCAAATACAGAGAAGCCATGACCTTTCAGTATATCCATCAGCTCCACGAACTTCATACCGAAACGCAAGTCGGGTTTGTCGCTACCATAATATTTCATGGCGTCCGCCCATGCCATACGCTGGAACTGACCTTCCAATTCCACACCGCGGATTTCTTTGAACAGATATTTTGTCATACCTTCAAACAGGTTGATGATGTCGTCCTGTTCCACGAAAGACATTTCACAGTCTATCTGAGTAAATTCCGGCTGACGGTCCGCACGAAGGTCCTCGTCACGGAAACACTTGGCAATCTGGAAGTAACGGTCGAAACCGGATACCATCAGCAATTGCTTCAAGGTCTGCGGGCTTTGCGGCAAAGCGTAGAACTGTCCCGGATTCATGCGTGAGGGCACCACGAAGTCGCGTGCGCCTTCCGGAGTAGAGCCTACCAGTACAGGAGTTTCCACTTCGATGAAACCTTGGCTGTCCAGGTAGCGGCGTACCTCAATGGTCATTCTATGGCGGAGTTCCAGATTTCTGCGTACCGACGGACGGCGCAAATCCAGATAACGGTATTTCATGCGGATATCATCGCCACCATCCGTATTATCTTCGATGGTGAACGGAGGTGTCAGGGCTGCATTCAGCACATTCAGTTCCGATACGATGATTTCAATATCTCCGGTCGGGATATTGGCATTCTTGCTGAAGCGTTCGTTCACCGTTCCTGTAATCTGAATGACGAATTCGCGTCCCAGGCGGTTGGCGTTCTCGCAAAGTGCGGCGTCCACCTCTTCGTTGAAAACTAACTGGGTGATACCGTAACGGTCGCGGAGGTCAATGAATGTCATGCCTCCCATTTTGCGGCTGCGCTGCACCCAACCTGCCAGCGTTACTTGCTTATTGACATCGGAGATACGAAGTTCTCCGCAGGTGTGTGATCTAAACATCTTTATTTACGTTTTACGATTTACATTCTACTATACTCTGCTGCATTGCCAGAATGCATGCACGCTATAAATAGCCTGCAAAAATACAGATTTATTTTATAAAAAACTCAGATTTTCGTTAACTTCTTAATCTGCTCTTTGCTCTTATCCAATATCATCTTATTCTTATGCACAATCTCCTCATTGATCTGCTTCAGGCCATTTATATAATCCTGTGCCCGTTGCAATACATTCGAAGAGTCTTTTTCGGCATACCGGGGGATGATTACCTGCAATCCTTCTTTGATTACCTTCACGTCGATGTTTTCTCCCATCATCATCGGGTCCCCGTCAAAGTGCACTACCCCCGGTTTGGTACGGTGGATGCGCAGCGTCTGGCAGCGGAAAGTTTTGATGCGGCTATTTTGGTCTATAGTCTTATTAAACAGTTGGAAAGAAAGGGAGGGCACATCCAGCACCGTGAAAGGCTCAAGGATGGTCACGTCCAGTAATCCGTCCGTCAGCATGGCCTGTGGAGCTATGTACGCATTGTTTCCGTATTGCGAAGCGTTGCCGCAGGCTATCAGGAAAGCCTTATACTTTAAGGTACCGTCTTCCGTTTCCAGTTCGTAAGTTTCAGGCTGATACTTCAGGCTCTCCAGCAGAGTCTTCTCTAAATAGGTAAGAGGGCCTCTCCTGCCCGCCTTTGCAAATTTCAGGCTGACAAAAGCATCAAAACCCACACCGCAGGTACAGAAGAAAGGTACTTCATTGATTTTTCCGTAATCGATGACGTCTATAATTCCTTCGTTGATAATTTCTATCGCCTTTTTGGGTTCCATCGAAATTTGCAGGTGGCGTGCCAGTCCGTTTCCCGAACCACACGGAATGATGCCCAATGCAGTTTTTGTATGCACCAGCGAACGGGCTATTTCGTTGATCGTACCGTCACCGCCAATAGCCACTACAGCATGCACATTTTCCTTTGCTTTTTGTGCAGCAATTTCAACAGCATGTCCGGCATATTCGGTATAGATTACCTCTTGGGCATACTTTGCCTTATCCAGCTTTTCATCGAGCAAATGGAGAATTTGCTCTTTGCTCTGCGTGCCGGATTTCGGATTTATAATGAATGATATTTTCTTTTTTCTTCGTCCATGCAAGGGTTGTTTCACTATGCAATTTTATAAATGGCAAAAGTAATACAAATACTTGAATTTTTAACCATAGAGTGGGCTTTAATCCATGGGCAAATATATTTTTTAGTAAAAAAGAACAGATAAGCACATATTTTGCTATCTTTGCCCCCTGTTTTCAAAAGGCTTGTAATTAAGAGTTAAATATTTCATATTATATAATAAACATTTCATGGGATTACTACAAGACAAATTGGCGAAATACGACCTGCCACAGCAATATATGGCAATGGGCGTATACCCCTATTTCCGCACAATTGACAGCCATCAGGATACTGAGGTGTTGATGGATGGTAAAAAAGTCCTGATGTTCGGTTCGAATGCTTATACGGGACTGACTTACGATAAAAGAATAATAGAAGCCGCAAAAGCTGCCACAGATAAATACGGTACAGGTTGTGCAGGTTCCCGTTTATTAAATGGAACTCTTGATATACATGTAGAGTTGGAAAAAGAACTGGCTGAGTTTGTCGGAAAAGACGATGCACTCTGTTTTTCCACCGGATTTACTGTAAATGAGGGGGTTATTCCGCAATTGACGGGACGTAACGATTACATCATCTGTGACGACCGCGTGCACGCTTCCATCGTAGATGGCCGTCGCCTCTCCTTTTCTACTCAATTAAAGTACAAACATAACGATATGGCCGATCTGGAAAAAGAACTCCAGAAATGCGAGCCGGATGCTATCAAACTGATCGTGGTGGATAGTGTTTTCTCTATGGAAGGCGACCTTGCCAACCTCCCCGAAATCGTACGTTTGAAGAAAAAATACAATGCCAGCATCATGGTGGACGAAGCACACGGATTGGGTGTATTCGGAAAACAGGGACGCGGTGTTTGCGATCATTTCGGTGTGACGGATGATATTGACCTGATTATGGGTACGTTCAGCAAGTCACTGGCTTCTATCGGTGGTTTCGTTGCCGGAGATGCTTCGGTAATCAACTGGTTGCGCCACAATGCCCGTTCTTATATATTTCAGGCAAGTAACACGCCTGCAGCTACGGCTGCTGCCCGTGAAGCTCTTCACATCATTATGAACGAACCGGAACGTCAGCAACGTTTGTGGGACATCACCAACTATGCATTGAAGAAATTCCGTGATGCCGGTTTCGAAATCGGTGAAACTGAATCTCCTATCATTCCATTGTATGTGCGTGATGCGGAAAAGACATTTATTGTAACTAAGATGGCGTTTGATGAAGGCATCTTCATTAATCCGGTTATTCCGCCCGCTTGTGCACCGCAAGATACGCTGGTACGCGTAGCATTGATGGCTACTCACACCAAAGAGCAGGTAGACTATGCTGTTGAGAAGTTGACGAAATGTTTCCGTGAACTCGGAGTGATTGAATAAGGATTTTCCTGAAATCAGATAAAATGAAAAGAGACTGTCTTCAAAAGGCAGTCTCTTTTTTTTAGGAATTGATAAAATTATGTAAGTTTGTAGCAGAATACTGAATTCCTATTCAATGAAAAACATCATTAACAAGATCAGGCAAGTTTATCCGGTTTCCGATGAAGCACTTCAGGCATTGCAGGCAGATATGCAGGTAAGATACTATCCCAAAAATACTTATATAGTGCACTCGGGGGTAACGGACCGTCTGGTTTATTTTATTGAAGAGGGAGTTGCCCGTTCCGTATTTCACCACAACGGACAGGATACCACTACCTGGTTCAGCCAGGAAGGTGACATTACTTTCGGTATGGATTCGTTGTATTACAAACAGCCGTCAGTAGAGAGCATTGAAGCTCTTTCGGATTGCAAAATCTATGTCATCCATATAGACAAGCTGAATCTTCTTTACGAAACGTACATCGATATAGCCAACTGGGGAAGAATCCTGCATCAGAATGTAAATAAGGAGCTTAGCCACATGTTTGTGGAGCGTCTTCAGCTTTCGCCCAAGGAGCGGTACGAACAGTTTAACCGGCGCTATCCCGGATTGATAAACCGGGTGAAGTTGAAGTATGTGGCTGCTTTTCTGGGTATTTCTATTTATACACTCAGCCGGGTGCGTGCCAAAAAATAAGTATTCGCCAGTCTTTTTTGCTTTTGAGCAAAAAAACTTCAGATGGTAAGCTGTATCTTTGCCATCTGAAAATATTAACTTAATACTAAGAAACAAATGTCTAATACCCCCTCAGCAGCATTTTCGGATACCAAGGCGCATTACGATCTTCTGGACGGACTTCGTGGTGTAGCGGCTCTTATGGTAATATGGTATCATATATTCGAAGGCTATGCTTTTGCAAGCGATACCATGATTACAACGTTCAATCATGGATATTTAGCCGTGGATTTTTTCTTTATCCTTTCAGGTTTCGTTATCGGCTATGCCTATGATGACCGTTGGGGTAAGAGTCTTACAATGAAAGATTTCTTTAAGCGTCGTTTGATACGTCTTCATCCTATGGTGATAATGGGGGCTGTTCTGGGTGCTATTACATTCTGTATTCAGGGCTCCGTGCAATGGGATGGAACGCATATCGGCATCTCCATGATAATGCTGTCCCTGCTCTGCACGATATTCTTTATTCCCGCAATGCCGGGCGTAGGTTATGAAGTTCGTGGCAACGGTGAGATGTTTCCGTTGAACGGGCCTTGCTGGTCGTTGTTCTTCGAGTATATAGGTAATATTCTTTATGCCTTGTTTATCCGTCGCTTATCCAATAAGGCACTGACTGCGCTCGTTGTATTGTTGGGAGTGGCATTGGCGCTATTCGCAGTCTTTGATGTTTCCGGTTATGGAAATATAGGTGTGGGCTGGACGTTGGACGGTGTCAACTTTGGTGGCGGATTATTGAGAATGTTGTTCCCGTTTTCTGTGGGTATGCTTATGTCGCGTAACTTCAAGCCTATGAAGGTGAAAGGCGCGTTCTGGATATGTACCATTATATTGATTGCTTTGTTCTCAGTGCCCTATCTGGAAGGTGCGGAGCCGATTTGTACAAATGGTCTTTATGAAGCATTTTGTATTATCGTAGCTTTCCCCGTCCTTGTATGGATAGGAGCATCGGGAACTACGACGGATAAAAAGTCAACTCAGATATGTAAGTTTCTGGGAGATATCTCTTATCCGATTTATGTGATACATTATCCGTTCATGTATCTGTTCTATGCATGGCTGATTAAAAATCAACTCTTTACTTTGGGAGAGACCTGGCAGGTTGCTTTATGTGTTTATGCCTTGAATGTAGTGTTGGCTTACCTGTGCTTGAAACTGTACGATGAGCCTATACGAAAATATTTGGCAAAACGGTTTTTAAAGAAGAAGTGATTACACCCTTTCAGGGTGCAGACACGAGGTTATATACTTACGTAGGGCGATGGCCCTACGCTATATAATTTCAGGCTTTCAGCCTTCCTTTTATAGGTCGTGCCATATCTATTTCTCCTTTCTTTATTAAAGAAATGTAAAGATACGTACTATTTTCCATAACCTTTCATTTTCAATAGGGTTATGAGTATAATGAGTATCTCAATTCCCCTCCTCCGGGGAGGAGGAGAATTGAGATAGTATTGCTTAGCATTTAATTTAATTCATTTCTGAGCGGTTATGAATTAAATGATATAATCTTTAAGAAAAGAATATTATAGTATAAACTGAAATCTTGCCTGAAATACACTAAAATTCTTGTCGCTTATTTCCCGGATATATTTTTCGGGGATTACATAACTGTAGTTTACTTTAACCCCTATATGCTTGTTTATGTAGTAATTCAATCCCAAAGAAAAATCCTTTTGTGCTCCGCCTAATACTGCCGCAGTCCGGTCGTTCATATCTACGATATTGAAACGTCCGCAGAGTTCGAGCGTACGGCCTATAGGACGGGCAGGACATGCCAGAGCTGCATCATAGGCATAAGTATCTCCTATCAGGAGCCATGAACATTGCGCATATCCACCCTGTCCGGTATAGTCGGCAAGGGCATTCCTGCGTTTCACCTGAGTACGGATATATTCGCTTTGAAGGAAGAATTTTCCGTAATAGATCAGCAGTTCAGTACCCAGCTTCACTTGATGGCGGGCATTATCCACTTCCGCATAAATCAGGTTACGATTATCGATAGTACTTACTCCGGCAGATTTATAGACAAAGGTATTCCTGTTATCATCATCCGGCAAAGCACCATCGGGAGTGCGATAGATAGCGGCAATACCGAGATGCAATAGCTTTCCAGCTTCATTTACAGGTCGGTAAACAAAACGTCCGTCTACGGCATAACCTTGCGAGGTATTCTTTAAGTTGCTGATATCGTTGTCGGTAAACAATCCTCCGCAAGCATAATAATGCGTAGCATTGTAAGTGTAGGCAACTCCCAGACGCCGACTGTTGGTCATGGCAAGCACAGAGCCGGGTGACTGATGGAAACGTAGGTCGAAAGTGCTGCAAAGCATATCCATGGTGAAAGGTTCGTAGAATTGCCCTACCTGGATGATATGCTTACCGGAAGTGTAAGTGGCGAAAGCATCTTTGATAGAAATCTTGTTGCCTACATAGCCTATTTCCACTTTCATGTCCCAGCGCTGGTAAGTGGCCTTCATGCCTATGCGCAGATCATTGAATTCCGTACCGTTACCGAAATGATTGTCATTCCTGAGATAAACACCGCCATCCATAAGCATGCGGCCGGTTACTTTGTACTGTAATTTGTCGGAGAGAGTTTCCTGTGCTGTGGCGGTCAGAGAAGTGAGGACCGCCAGCAGGCACAGGGAGGATTTAGAAAGGTAATTCATTAGTAAGAAGTTTGTTGGACCACTTCTATCAGACGTGCGAAATCTTCAGGATGTACATCTCCGATGTTGCCGATGCGGAAAGTATCTGCCTGGGATATCTTGCCCGGATAGATGACGAAACCTTTTTCTTTCAGTTGGGTGTAGAAAGTGTTGAAATCGAAACCTGCTTTCGGATAAAGGAAAGAGGTGATGATGGGCGACTGGAATTCGTCCGGCAGCAAGGTTTTGAAGCCGAGTGCGCGCATTCCTTCTACCAATATGCGGTGGTTTTCGCAATATCTCTTGTGGCGGGCGGCTACTCCCCCCTCTTCTTCCAGTTCGGCAAGTGCTTGCTTGAAGGCTCTTACTACATGGGTAGGTGAAGTAAACCTCCATTTGCCATGTCCTTTTTCCATCGTCTCCCATTGATCGTAAATATCGAGTGAGAGTGAGCGGGAAACACCTTTGCAGTGTAACAGTTCGGATTGGCGAGCTATGATAAAACCGAAGCCGGGAACACCCTGAATGCATTTGTTGGCACTGCTGATCATGAAGTCGATACCTAATTCATACGTATCCAAAGGCACACCGCCGAAGCTGCTCATAGCGTCTACAATCAGCTTTTTGTTGTGGAGCTTCACAATGTGGGCAATCTCTTTGAGAGGATTCAGGATACCGGTAGTGGTTTCGCAATGTACTACGGCTACATGGGTGATATCTGAATTGTTGGACAGGTAATCGTCTACATAGTCAACGGAAACCTGTTCGGTTTCTTCGAAAGCAAGCATATCGTAGTTGATGCCATGATATTCGGCAATGTGGCCCATACGGTCACCATAAGCGCCATTGCTGAGGATAAGTAGTTTGTGCTTGGGAGTGATAACACTGCCGATAACAGCTTCCACGCAATAAGTGCCGCTTCCCTGCAAGAGTACGGAAGTGTATTCATCGGTGGCTGTGGTGGCAAGGGCTACAAGAGATTTGCGGATTTCTTCTACAATGTGTACGTTATAGTCGGCATCCCATGTGCACCAATCGGTCATCATGGCTTCTTTTACGGTTTCTGACGTGGTTAATGGGCCGGGGGTTAATAATAAATAGGGTTTCATATTGGTTTGATATTTAAAAGGATTAATGATTCGTATTCAGTTTATGATTGATAAGTTCTATGATTTGGGGAAGCTCTTCGATGCTGTCCACCACATAGTGGGCGCCTGCCAGAAGCATGCGCTGTCTGACTTCTGCTTTTCGGGCAGTGAGCGTTGCGGGAGACATTTGCTCTACTTCCTCCTGGGTTAGTCCCAGTTCGTTACTGCCGAGTATGACGCCGACGGTCCAGACTTTGGCATTGATACCCTCTTTGATGTCGGCAATGGTGTCACCGTACTTCAGAACACAGTCTGTTGAAGGGATGGCAAGATCGATCATGTTTTGGTAAATCATATAAGGGAAAGGACGTCCGGCGGGCAGGTCGTTGGGAGTGACACACTTGTCGGTGGTGTAACCTTTGCGGGCTGCATTGGGGAGCACTACGTCCATCATGGCTTGGGTGTAGCCGGTGGTGGAACCTATTTTGATGCCTTGTTTTCTCAGTTCATTCAGGGTATCAATGACTCCGGGAATGGGGGCGGTGTAGTTTGCCAGAGAAGCAAAAAGGTATTCCTCGAATTTGGCGTTCATATTTATTACGTCCTGTTCGTTCCAGGGGCGGTGATAGAGTTTCTCAAACTCCTCGCCTACTCCGTCCATCTTGAACAGTTCGCGGATGTGGTCTATCTTGGCCATTCCCATAGGGCGGCGGGCTTGTTCCATCGTGATGTTGATGCCTATTTCATTGAAGGCTTTTAGGAAGGCGGCTACCGGAGCGAAACATCCGTAATCGACTGCAGAGCCTGCCCAGTCCATAATGATACATTCTATTCTTTTCATGTTTACTTGTTATTTTATAATGAGTTGTTATTTACCTGTTTAGATTTTTAAGTGCGGATTACGCGCCCGGGAAACTGAATACAACCCGCTAAATTATCATTTATTACAACAAGGTGTTCCATTTTCCTTGTTTTTTTAGCTGGGCATCACAGAAAATGCAGATTGTAGCATTTCCGTTTTCTCTTCTACCGCACGCCCAGTGCGCAGGAGTTCTTCTTTCTTATGTCTCTGCACCAGGTAGACAATAGAACAGCTGAATGCCACGGTACAGATTATTCCTACATAACCGGACATCTGGTTGTAAAAATCGAGCCAATTGATATCTGTATTAAAGAATTCCTTGAACATCAGGACGAGTACGGTACCGGTATATCCGATGAAATCAATCGTCACAATAAAGAATCCTACATTGCCTTTTATCTTGAAACATGCTATGAAGCGGTCGAAAAATATGCTTTGAAAACAAAGGTAGGCAATGTAAAGGCTCAGACTCTGGATGAACAACCAAGTCACGGTGCTGAGTTGAAGCGTATCGTAATTGAGTGATACGAAACTCATGGTAGCCGTTCCGGCAACCACCATACTCAGGAGGATGACCAGTACTTTGATATTGCTCTTTACAAAGACCATCATTCCGAAAAGTGCCAGGATGATAAGAGTAACAACACTGTCGATCTGTGCAAACAGCCAGGAAGAATGTCCGCTCATGTCGATAATCTTCACCAGGAAATCTTCTTTAATATCCCGGAGGATAACCAACAGCAGGTTGGCTACGAACAGGAGGATCAATACAGGCATGAAGTTGCGGAACAGTTCTTTGCGTTGTTTTCCGTTGAGAGTGACACGCTGGCTCTTTTCGGCAATGTCCTGTTGGGTGGGTTGCGGCAGGCGATTCAGGGTGTAACCCAGCAAGGCAAGCAATGGCAGGGCAAAGGCGCCGATGAGAGCGGGCATCCAGAACTCTCCTACATGCAGGGTGTTCATAACGAACAGTCCGATAGATTTTGCCACGCCGGAACTGATGACAATGCTGATACCCAAAAGGCTGGCAAGAATATCGGTGGTGCGTCTGCCCTCGATGAAGCTGAATATCACGCCCCACATGCAACCCAGTGACAAACCGTTGAAGAACATGGCGAAGATATTATAAGGAGCGGGCAAGAGTCCGAAGAGAACCAGGGAGAGTTCCGCTACCAGAATGGAAGCCAGGATAAACTTCATGCGGTGCTCCTTCTTTAATTCGGAGATCAACTTGATACCGACAAACTTGGCGATGAGGTAGCCCAGAATCTGGACGATGGTAACCAGTACTTTATAATCCAATCCGAAGGCATCCAGTCCGTCGAAAGTAGCAGCGGTGAAAGGTTTGCGAAGCGCATATACTAAGGAGTACGAAAGAAGCGCTGCACCTCCTGCCCAAAGTATGAATACAAGATCGGATATTTTCTTGTTTGAAAGTAGTTCCGTTTTAATGTCGGTAATTGTTTTCATTTTATTCTCTTTTGATTTCGAGGGCAAAAGTAGAAGGATGATGTTACAGAAAAAATGAATATTTATTATTAATACATTTAATTATCGGATAGAAAATAAAGTAACATTAATGTAACATTTATGCAACCGGAATATAACACAAGTGGGTGTTCTTTGCAAATTAAAAACCAAAAACACTTACAAAATATGGAGGAACTATTAGAGATATATAAGCGGATAGAAGATCTGCGTAATAAAGGGGTGAAAATGAAAGATATAGCTGATAAAACGAATATGCCTGCCAGTGTGCTGTCTTCTCTCTATTCAAGTGTGCTGCCCACCTTTGCAAGATCGGTAAAGAAAGGAATGACGGAAGAAGAAGCATTGGACTATGCCCTGTCTCAGGTGAATAATGTTTCGAAGAAACGTTTGCTTGGTAACCTTACTGAAATGAAAGGGCAGTTGCTGGAACTGGAACCCGTGACAACCGGTAACCAGAAGGAAATTCCATTCGTCAGAATGTTGACCGAAGAGATGAATCATTCGGCACAGGAAGTGTATAATTATAGTGGTATATATATAAGTTATAGTCTTTCGTCTTCGAGCGATTGCCTGAAGATGGAACCGTATCTGATTAGTGCCTCCGAAAACAATGACTATGTACAGGTGACTCATATGAGCGCTTACAACACAACGCACCGGGGGATCGGGTTATTAAATAATCATCAGAATGCATATATCATCTTCAACGAAAGGGAGGCTCCGCAGCTTGCATTATTCACCATCTATCTGCAACTGCCCATGTACGACTATCCGTCTATGCTGAAAGGGCTTTACCTGAGTCTGGACTATAATCGGAATCCGATAGCCCGGCGGATTGTTTTCGTGAAATATTCCGATAGCACCAGCATGGATGATTTTATAGAACTGAAAGGCGGACTGCTGACCGAGGAAGAACTGACATCGGAGCAAAAGGTCTATTTTGAATATACATGCCGGGGCGGGGATTATATAAAAACGTGTACGGTGCCCTCCCCTCACCTGAATGGTGACGATCTGGAAAGAGAGAAGAAGATGCTGAAACTGTGATTCTGCTAATAAGAATAGATCGGCGATGTGTCTTTTGTTACAAATTTACAGTTTTTCTTATCATCTTGCTTTGATATTGAAAGTTTTTTAGTATGTTTGCCGCATTATTAATGAAAAACACGTCTTTTCAATGAAAAAGCAAGATTTCCTGTTTATTATTCTGGTGGTGGTAGTCTTTCTACCCTTCTTTTTGAGTGACGCGGTTTATGACTGGTATAAGTCGTTCAATGCTGCACACGGCATGGTGATGAGTTTTCTGAAGTTTGCCATTCTGTCTTCGTTGGGCGAAGTGCTGGGATTACGAATCAGTGCGGGAGTGTACAACCGGAAGGGTTTCGGTATTATTCCGCGCATGGTGGTATGGGGCATACTCGGTATGGGTATCAATGCCGCTATGATTATCTTTTCAAAAGGTGTGCCGCAGTTCATGGAGTATATGGGAATGGCAAATGCTGCCGCAACGTTTACAAGTGAGGCGATGTCTCTCGATAAGGTGCTGGTGGCGCTGGCCATATCGGTAACGATGAACACAATCTTTGCTCCGGTATTCATGACTTTCCATAAAATAACAGATACGCATATCCTGATGTGCGGCGGTTCTATTAAGAGTCTTATCACTCCTATCCCGATGACGAAAATCATCACCGGACTGAACTGGAACGTTCAATGGAACTTCGTTTTTAAGAAGACAATCCCGTTCTTCTGGTATCCTGCACACACCATTACTTTCATGCTTCCGCCGGATATGCGCGTATTGTTTGCGGCATTGCTGGGCATTGTGCTGGGAGTATTGCTGGCAGTGGCGGCACGGAAATAGTTTTTTTATTACCTTTGCTTCCTGCTAAACGAAAATAGATGTATGAAACTATATAGTAAGCAGGAAGCAATCGCACGCATGAATATGCTGGCAGGCTGTTCAAAGTCGTTTGTCTTTCTGATTGATTATTCGCAGGAACAGGTTTATGTGGAAGAGACGGCAGAGGTCTCACCGGAGGAGTTGATATATAACCTGAATGGATTTACGAATGAAGCAGTTGCCGGTTTAACGGATGAATTGCTTTCGGAGAGTTTGCCGGAACAGATAGAATGGATCTCACAGCCTGTTTCTTTCCGGGAATATAGTCGTGCTTTCGGATATGTGAAAAAGAATATTCTTGCCGGAAACAGCTTTCTTACGAATTTAACTTGCCGGACTCCGGTACAAACCAATCTGACTTTAAAGGATATATATTGTAACTCCCGTGCTTTATATAAAGTATGGGTAAAGAATCGTTTTGTAGTTTTCTCTCCGGAGATTTTTGTTCGGATAAAGAAAGGGATTATCAGCTCTTATCCCATGAAAGGTACGATAGACGCTACCCTGCCCGATGCCGTACAAACCTTGATGAACGACGGGAAAGAAGCGGCGGAACATGCTACGATTGTGGATCTGATCAGGAATGATCTGAGTATTGTGGCATCTCATGTCCGGGTGGAGCGTTATCGCTATATAGATGTGTTGCAGACAAATCGGGGACCGATATTGCAGACCAGTTCGGAGATATGCGGTGAACTTCCAGAAGATTACAAACGGCAGTTAGGTGATATTCTTTTCAGTATGTTGCCTGCCGGTTCTATTACCGGTGCACCCAAAAAGAAGACGATGCAGATTATTCGTGAAGCTGAAGGATATGAACGGGGATTCTATACGGGAATAACCGGATATTTCGATGGAGACAATATGGATAGTGCCGTGATGATACGTTTTGTGGAGCAAGAGGCGGACGGAATGTATTTTAAAAGCGGTGGTGGCATTACTTTCAAGAGTGATGCCCGCAGTGAATATGAAGAAATGAAACAGAAAATATATGTGCCGATTTATTGAAACGATACAAGTACGTGACGGTAAGTTGCAGAACCTTGCCCATCACAACCATAGGATGAATGAAACGAGACAGGCGGTTTTCGGAATGGCGGATCAACTGGATATTCTGGATTATACAGGGGATTGTCCTGAAAGCGGTTTTTATAAATGCCGGGTAGTTTATGGCAGAGAAGTATGTGAAGTGGCATTTTCCGCTTATACAATGAGGACTGTACGTTCACTCCGGTTGGTCGGTTCGGATACGATTGATTATCGCTACAAAAGTACGGACCGGAAGGAACTGGAAGCATTGTATGCCCTGCGCGGCAATCAGGATGATGTATTGATTGTCAGAAACAATCTTTTGACGGATACTTCCATTGCTAATGTGGCGTTAGAAAAAGAGGGAGTCTGGTATACACCAAGGACTCCCCTATTGAAAGGCACAAAACGTGCATTGCTGTTGGAACAGGGGGTACTGACGGAATGTGATATTCCATCAGATGAGATTTCCTCCTATTCACATATCGCTTTATTTAATGCGATGATTGATTTTCAGTCTCTGGTTCTGGAGATTAACCGGGATACGGTTATTCGTGTTTGATACTATCTACCGGATTATTTCTTGCTGCCCGATAACTGTTCAGGCATACTGTGAGCAGGGTGATGCAGACAGTGAAGAACAAAGGAAGCAGGAAATGAAGGATACCAATGTGTACATGGTAAGCAAATTGTTGCAGCCAATAATTCATCAGATAGCAGACCAGGGGTACAATGAGTGTAAACGCTATACCTATGTAGTACAGGAACGGGCGATTGACAAGCCATAATATTTGCCCGAATGATGCACCGTGAATCTTCCGAATTCCTATTTCGCGCATACGCCGCTGGATGGCATAATGGGTGATGCCAAACAATCCGAACAGTGTGAGGAACAAACTGATTGATGCATACATCAGCAGGATGCGGGAAAAGTCGGTGACTTCCTGATTATTGGAGATCAGTACCTGATAAGGGTCTTCATAATTGAATGGAGTACCGGGGTATTTCTTCTCCCATAATCCGCGAAGATGATTGATAACAGCTGTGCGATCTTGTTCGTCAAACCGTAAGGTCAATGTGGTATAGTTATCTTGTGGCGTTTCGTGCAGAATCATTCTCAGTGGAAACACATTGTTTGTGAGCGAATATTTCTTGAAATCTTTCATGACACCGATAATAGTACCTTTCTCACTCTTTTCGGGCACGTATTTAGAGATAGGTTGTCCCACCGGGTCTTCTCCTTCGGGCACAAGATAGCGAATGAAGGACTCGTTGATGATGACCGGCACAGAGGTACGGAGTAATAAATGGAATGTTTGTTTGGCATCCAGCAAGTCGAAATCGTATATATCCAGGAAGTCCGGACAGTTTTCATAAAGTTCAAGCATCAGAAGGTCATTCTTCTCACCATTTTGGCGGGGAACGGCCATATTCATGGTATAAAGGCCTGATTGGGAAGATACAACAGACTTCACTCCGGGGATGGATTTAATGTCTTCTATCCAAGTAGATAAAGGGGATTGCCGGGAGTCACCGATTCCAAACTCAACGATTCCTTTGTAGCGGCTTCCCTCCTGTTCTATCAGGTCCATCTGGCTACGGATTATCATAAAAGCACTTAGCAGTCCGATAGAAATCATGAATTGTAAGGTGACCAGTGCCGCTACAATGCGCTGTTTTTTACGACCTGTAAAGAAGCTGCGGTAACGGCTTTCGGACAAGGTCTGTATCTTCCGGCTCATGTATTCTGCCGGAACAACGGATAGAATGATGACAAACAGCAAGATAACAGGAAATACCTGAACGGAGAAAAGATAGGAGAACGACAGATGCGCGGATATTGCTGCATTGAATACTGCCAACAGGTCGCTCATCAACAGAATGGATAACAAGAACGCCGTAATCACCATCAGGAAAGTATCGGCAAAGAGTTGCCAACGGATTTGACGGTGGCTTGCACCTAAAAGGCTTTCAATGTGTAAGGTGCGTATTTGCTTCAATAAGCGTGAAAAACTGAGGTTGATATAGTTGAAGCAACCGATGAACAAGATTAATAAAGCGGATAGCAGTCCGACGCTTAACAGGGCCTTTTGCCGATGCTCGATACACTGGTTGCTATCTTGTGTGATAGTGGTAAAATAGGATTCCTGTAAAGTCTGGGTACGATAATACCCTTTGCCTAATAAAGTAGGAAGCTCGGTTGTCTCGAAGCGTTGGCGAAAGGCGTTGAGATCTGTTCCTTTTTTGAGAAGTATCGAACAGGTGGTTCCTTCGGGACTTTTTAGATGCGTGAGCAAGTCTGCCCGCAACATGCTTTGCGGTGGCAGGCGGAAGACGGCGGCGATACGGTAGGCACTTTCGCCGGATTGGGGGATCTCCAGCAGCTTGCCGAGGCAGTCGGTGGTACCGAAACAACGTTCGGCCAAAGCTTGGCTGATGGCGATGGTTCCTGGGTGAGTCAATGTTTCTTCTATTTTTCCTGCAAGGGTTTCAATGGGGATAAATTGGGGCAATGTGCTGTCCGCCGATAGCAGGTTCAGTTCGGAATATTCTTGGTCGTCCACACGGATTTTTGTGTGAGTGATGGCTTGTGTGCGTAGTGAAGCTTCTATCTCAGGGAATTGTGAGATGATTTCGGGGACAGATTCGTGGTATACGAATGTTCCCTGCATTTCTTGTTGTGCGAAAGGTAGTGTTTGCGTCAGCCGGAGGATACGGTCACGGTTGGGGTTGTTATACTCGATGTTGTATTCGTATAGGACGAAGGCTGTCAGCAGATTGGTACAGGCGATACCGATAACCAAGCTGACAAGAGAAATAGTGACGAACAATTTATTTCGCCACCAGCTACGCAGGACAAGCTTCAGAATGTACATTTTTCTTTAATGATAATGTTAGTAGGATACTTTGAGGATGTCAAGGTAGCACTTCGAGGAGGTCAATGTAGTACTTTGACCTCCTCGAAGTACTACATTGACATCCTCAAAGTGAAGCCTTTTGAAATCTTCTGATGTACAGATAGTTACAAAAAGAGGCATAATTATCTTTTTTATTTACAAACTTACTTCCGTCACCACCTGTCCGTCGAACAGATTAATGATACGTCCTGCGAAACCGGCATCGTGCTGTGAGTGGGTTACCATGACGATGGTGGTTCCTTCTTTGTTCAGTTCATTCAGCAGTTCCATCACTTCTTTACCGTTCTTTGAGTCCAAGTTACCGGTAGGCTCATCGGCAAGGATCAGCTTCGGATTGGCTACTACGGCGCGGGCAATGGCCACACGCTGCTGCTGACCACCGGAGAGCTGCTGCGGGAAGTGTTTGCTCCGGTGAGTGATGGCCATGCGTTCCATAGCTGTCTCTACGCGACGTTTGCGTTCGGCGGAAGGAATACCCATGTAGAGCAACGGCAGTTCGATGTTTTCGTATACATTCAGTTCATCAATCAGATTGAAGCTCTGGAATACGAAACCGATGACACCTTTACGCAGGCTGGTGCGTTGTGCTTCGGTGTATTTGGATACTTCCTTTCCATTGAGGTAGTATTCTCCGCCCGAAGGGTTATCGAGCAAGCCGAGGATATTCAGCAATGTAGATTTACCGCAACCGGAAGGTCCCATGACTGCGACGAACTCGCCTTCTTTCACTTCGATGTTCACATTGTTCAAAGCCCATGTCTGCACTTCTTCTGTCTTGAAGATTTTCTGCAGGTTTACTGTTTTAATCATAATAGCGATAATTTTAATTAGTAATATTGTTTATTCATTTTTTATTATCTCGGCCGGATTGATATGCATGATCCGGTAAATTTTGTATGCTGTAGTAAGGAATATCAGTAAAGCTATACTGAAGAAGATTGAAATGCCCCACTCCCATCCTTGTATGCAATGTACCGGAGTGTCATCCACTGATAGCAACATGATTCTGACCAACGGATAAGCAATAGCAAAGGCCAGTAAGAAGATAACCAGATAGGCTTTTCCGAAGATTCCGGCGATAATCCACGGAGTAGCTCCATTGATTTTGCGTATGGCAATTTCTTTCTGCCGGCTGACTGTATCCATAGAAATGGCTGAATAGATACTTAGCACGACTAATAAGACGCTGATAACGGCCAGTACCGTCATCGCAACCTGGGTGATATATATAGATCCTTGGGTGGTTTGTTTATTATCAGCCAGCGTACGGATTTCGAGTGGCAAAGTGTCAGGAACATATTTCCGACAGATATCAGTGATACGACGGATACCTTTGTCGGAGCCTGTTCCGGGTGCAAGTTTAAAGTAGAAATTTCCGAAACTGTTGCCGGGAAAGAATACCGAACCGATGACTCCTTCTTTCTGTGATTCTTTATAGAGCGCTTTGAAGGTACCTATGATGCGATAACTCTGTCCATTAAGTTCCACCATGCCTTGCACACTGTCTTTATCCAGTTGCTGTTTAAAGCTTTCGCTAACGTAAATGCTTCCTTCCGCATCTTCGCCTATTTCTTTCCCTTGCATCGGGATATTTAGAAACTTAAAGTAGCTCGGAGAACCTTCCGTAAAGGCAATTCGCGCTTCCGACTGGTCTGCTTTCTTGTAGGTGTGCATGAAGAAAAATCCGTTTTGCATATTGTCCATCATGGGTAGCATCTCGACGCACTCCGGTAGAGCTTGGATATCGGTTAATATCGGATTCAAATGTTGCCCCATACGCTGGCTGTTTATTTTCAGGGCGATAATGTCATCCTCCTCTTGGGAAGTAAGCGGGCTATAAGCATGTCCCCAAATTTCATCCAATACCAAATGGATACCGAGCGTGCCGCTTACGAAAAATATCGAAATACTGAGTTGAAACCACATCATGACCGAACGGAAGATGTGGCGACTGCGGTTGTTATTGACTTGGCTGATAATGCTTACCTGCCGTAATCGGCGGATGGGAAACCATATCACCAGCATACATACAGGGAGGAGTGCGACATATATCCGAAACTGTACAGCGTAAATTGCAGCCAGTGAAAATTTGGGTAAGTCGTACGTCGGTATGTATGTCTCGGCAATATTTATGGCTACTTCCGTCAGCACCAGTGACAGAAGAAAAGCGATGGACATCATCCAAAATACCTCAGCGAAAAGAAGTAGAAACAGTCCTTTTATCTCCGAACCCATACATTTACGCAACGCCACTTCACGTTGGCGGTTGTAGAACATCTGAATGATGAATTTGAGGAAGTTTATCAGGCCTGAAACCAAGATAAGCGAAGCGACAAACAGTATATACAGTTTCGCATTCTCCCAAGCCTTATCTTGCCGCATAGTAAAGTATGCGTGAGGATGCACCGTATGCTCGTCCCGCTGCCACGTTACCGACTGCAGATTTTTGTTCAGTGTTTCTATATCTGTCTCAGGAGATAAATAGCCGCCTACGCTTATCGCGTCATTAGATAAGATTTCATAAGAGAAGTAACAATCTGCTTCCCGGATGCGTAAGTCATTGTCTTTTACTACATTCACCACCTTGAAGTCCCGTATCGAGTTCTCTGGTATGCTTTTAGGGTTAGAGAGATGTATGATGGAGCCGATGGGATTGCAGCTACCATAGGCTTTGCGTGTAAATTGTTGTGACAGGACCACTTCATCCGGTGCCTTGGGTAAACGGTTACCATACAATAATTTTCTGTCATTGTATGCGAAGTAATTGGCATTGATTCCTTTATAGCGTATCAGGAAAGGCAAATTGCGTTGCTCGTCATCAATGACTTCTATCTCTGTAGAGTTGCCATAAGAGTGGATGGCGACGCATTCCAAACCATCGACTGTTTGTTCTTCCATCCGCTTCACTTCATGACTGCGAAAAAAGGGACTTTCGCTTTGGTCGACTTCTATCCTTAGCCGCCGTTCACAGTTGGGCAAATCGGCAAGCTTTTCCTGTTGCTGAACAAAAAAGCATACCAAAGCGTAGCATACGATTCCTACCGCCAGGCAAATGGCGGAAATCAGACTGTGAGTTTTATACTTCAACAGGTTTCGGAGCGATATCTTCAAATAATGTAGTATCATTGTTTCACTTGCTATTCGTTTTTAATCACTTCCGCCGGATTGGTTCTTGCTATTCGCAAGATACGGAAAAGTATTGTAAAGCCTGTAATAAAAGTAACAATCAAGAATATACAGAGCCAGAAAAGCAGACCGCAGTCAAAGAATACCGTATACATTTGTTTCCATAACATCAATACAACATATACAAGCGGGAATGCAACGATGGCACTACACAATAACAAGATAATATAAAGACGGGCAAACAACAGGATAATCTGCGGAACATCCGCCCCATTTACTTTACGGATAGCAACTTCTTTCTGACGTCGTTCTGTATCGAGCGTGATACTGGAGTATACACCTAATAGTGTGATAATAATGCTGATAACAGCAAAGAACAAAATGATGTCCTTCAGATTGTACTCAAGAGCTTGCAAAACATGGATATCATCCAGGAATGTTTTAGCCTGATAAGTTATATTTTCAGGAAGCATCTCACGGTAGACTTTTTCAATCCATTGGGCTACTTCCTTTTGCCGGCCCGGATGACTCTTTATGTAGCAGTGGCCTATGTAGACTGAAGAATCATAAGGCAGGAAAGCATATCCACTACTTCGGTTATATACATTGGCCTGAAAAGGTGCGGATATTCCACAGATTGTGTAATCGGTATTACCGCTATACAAGTTCATACCGATTACATCTTTCTTCTGCATCTCCTGCCAGACATTGTCTACCACAATATCTTTTTCCGTTTGAGGAAGTCTTCCTTGTTCTATGGGAATATTCATGAAAGAGAAGAAATTGGCGGGTACAGCCATGACACTAATATCAATCCAGGAGTTCTCATTTCCCTTTTCGGTCGTTAATCCATTGCCCGACATCCCTTGCATATAACCGACATCTGATAACAGAATTTCTTTCACTCCGGCATGTTGTTTAAAACGCTCTATCAACGCCAACTTTTCCTCATTCTTCATAAAGGGATAGTCCAGGGGAATACTAAGAATCTCCGATTTTTCTTTTTGACTTAGCGTATGGATTAAACTGTTGGTCGTTTTCTCTGCTTGCAGATATAAAGCAGCCGTCAGGGATACAAATACCCAGCAAATAAAGAACTGGATACCCAGCATAAGGTTACGCCCCCATTGCTTACCTCTGCGTTTATTGTTTCCATAAATACCTGTTTGCACGGTAATACGACGAATACGAATGGAAACAGACAAACATATAAGGACGCAGAGTATGATAAGAAGAACGATATATTGCAGAGCATGTATTAAAAGCGTTTCAGAGGTAAAGGTCATTGCAAAGCCCGGCAAAGAAAAATTCATGTGATTCCCCAATAATTCTATGCCTGATAATACCAATATGGAGGATATGGATATGACAATCAATGACTGTGTGAATAGTAAACAGAAGAGTTGTTTCCAGTTGCATCCTATCATTTTCATGATACTGTATTCCTTGGTGCGGTTGAAGAAAGAACCGATAAGGAAATGGAAAAAGTTGATCAGCCCTACTAGTAATATCAGTGTACCTACAGTTCCGGTAACTAACCCCAGATAAGAAGCACCCTGTTTTTTCAGTCTGGCTCCCATACTACTGGCAGTGACAGTGTAAGCTTCGCCATACAAAGTATAAGTATAGTCTCTTTTTGAGAATTGCTTTTCTAAATCGGTGCATGTAGTTTGTGGTGATAACAGTGCGTAGGTATTTGCCCCTGTCATGTTATGCCGTTTGGGACTTTGTAGAAGTCCTTCACTATCGTTTACGGTCAGCATATCTATGTTTTGCATAAAATCTAAACTATTGTTCAGAGGGATATCTTTCATTACTGCTTGAATGGTGTAGACGATACCTCCTGTTTTCGGGGTACTTTCAGGAGAAGTATTGAGCCTTCTCATGAGAGTCATATGTTTGCCGATAGCACTTTCTGCATTACCGAATATTTTAATGGCCATAGATTGGCTCAGGATAACGGAGTTAAGAGACTGACTTGCCATTTTCCAATGTCCTGCTACCATTTCCGGAGTGAAGATTTTATTGTAGCAAGTATCTATTTCAATCGTTTCAAGTTCATAAGGTAGCGTCTTTTCCGGAGATAACTCTACATAATAAGGGCGTTCGCGAGGATAGGTTACGGATGAAATGGCTTCCGTTTCTCCCAAAGCCCATGTGCGCAAATCTTCGGCCAGAGGAACAGGAGAGCCGGAAAAATATCTGTCTGCCTTGCCGTCATAGAGATTTAATTCTGCTATGCGATCATGATTAGCAAAACAATGGTCTGTGCTTTCTACAAAGCGACTGCAATATATGCAGACACAGAAGCAGAGCAAACCTACTGCCAATCCGATGATGGAAATGATATTTTGTGTCTTATGCTTACACAAGTTTCTGAATGCTATTTTGAGATAATGGAGTATCATGGTATACACATTTTATGGCGTATTATACGTTTATTTATTCACTCTTTATCACTTCTGCCGGATTCTGCCGTGCAGCCTGCCACACGCGCCAGCCGATACATGCGAAAATAATGATCATTATTCCACTGAATATAGCAAAATATATCCAGGCACTGATAACTGTCCGTTCTACATAATTTTCAAGCCAACGCTTCATCAGCACATACCCTACAGGGAATGCAATGACGCCCGCAATGACTAACAAAAGCATATATTCTTTCACGAACATAACGAGAATATCCCGGATTGTAGCTCCGTTCACCTTGCGCACAGCTATCTCTTTGCGTCTTTGCTCGCAACTCAAAGTAATCAGAGAAAAAATACCGAAAGCAGCAATAAGTATACAAACCACGGCAACAAAGCTCAATAATTTTATCAGCGCATCTTCGGACTTGAGATACCCGGCATATTCTTCTTCCGTGTTGTATAATCTATATCTTACTTCCGGATATTCCCGGCTGAATATACTGTCTGTCCGGTTTTTCAGTTCTTTCCATTTGTCATCGTGATACTTGATTAAGATTTGTCCTTTTCCTAAGGAAAATCCCATACCCTTAAGAATATCCCCTGAGACTAAAGTATAGGGTTGCACCGGTTCTGTCGGTGCCGTGATGTGGAAGTCTTTAATTATACCTACAATGGTCCATGTCCTGCCCTTCTGATAAAGTTTCTTTCCAATCGGTTCGCTCATTCCAAGTGCTTTTACAGCCGATTCATTAATCATTATGCTATTCGTTTCTGTCGGCTTCACCATCTCCCCTTCCAACAGTTTCAGATTGTAGAAGGACACTGTCTTTTCACAATTCCACAGACATAGCATATCTATACTTTTCGCCGCATCTTCTTTTCCGTCCCAATTATCGAAAGTTTGTGAAAAGCCTGATGATTTGGGCAATAGGCAACAGTGTCCGGTCACCACCTCCCTTGTACATGAGAATTGCCTGATCTTATCAGCAATGGCTTCAAAATCATTGTCCGGATATAAACGATTGATGGAAGCTATATTCTTTCTTTCCCATCCTAAATCCACATTCGTAAGAAAATAGATTTGCTTCATCATCACTATTATGCAGAACGTGACAAGAATCCCTATCACCAATTGGAATGCAATGCTTGCTTTACGGAGTGCGTACTTGTTTCCGCTATTCCGTATGCGCGACCGTCTGATGGCGAATGGCACTAACAGAAGTAAAGACAGTAAAAGAATCCCTGCAAAATAAAGAAGTGATTCTCCATAAACATTTCCGGATACCCCGGACATTTTCTTAAAGGCGGGTAAGACCGTCTCAACCAAGGCCATCCCCAATACTCCGGATAACAATATGATGTATAGGTACTCCACGGAAAGCAGGATAAATACACCTCCGATGGAGGAACCGCATACTTTGCGCAGTGCTATCTCGCGGCTGCGTATCCTCATGCGAGTGATGAACAAAGAGAGATAATTGAACAGAGAACAAAGGATCACCAAACCTCCGGCCACGGAAAATAGTATCAGATAATAGAATTGGAAAGACTGGTTCCTATTAATGGACGAATAATGATACTCGTCGAGTGGTATTAATCGGATACCCTCAAACACTGTGCGGGGATCTCTCGAATCGGATTTCATTTCATTTGCGGCAAGTTTTTTCTGAAAGGCTATCGGATCAGTTCCTTCACGTAACTTGATAATGATTGCGAAACTTCCATTACTCCAATCATTCTGCCAGCGGCGGAAATATTCTCCCTGTTCCCAGTAGCCGAATGACAGATTACTGTGATTGAGATTTGAGAGAATGGCGCAAATCGTCAGTGTATCATCGTTGTAGTTTTTAACTTCTTTGCCCAGTACATCCGTAGAACCGAACAAGCGCATGGCCATATCTTCTGTTAAGGCTATCTTGTCATTGGAATACATAAAGTCCATGTTTCCTGATAGAATGGATATATTGAACATCTTCATGAAGCAGGAGTCTGCCTGTATATTATAGGTTTCCACCGTACGGCCATTTGCTTTAAGATCTACTTTTTGTTCCCATTTTGTATAAGCGCATGCAGCCTCCACTTCGGGGAAGTCGTTCTTCAGCACGGTCGATGCCGGATATGGCATGGAAGTAGAGTAACCGTTTACACCAAACACGCTTTCTTTGCAAAGAATATACATCCGGTCGGCTCCTTCGTGGTAAGCGTCATACGTCATTTCGTAATGTATCCATAGGTTGGCAAGGGCAAAGCAGGTGAAGCCTATGGCCAGGCCAAGGATACTGATAAAACTTTGTGTTTTGTATTTCAGTATATTACGGAATGCTATTTTCAAATAATGCTGTATCATAGGTTTATGCTTACTTATCGGGTTGTTCATTCTTAATGACTTTTATAAAATTCTTAATACTTAGTTTTCAAATCTTATGCCAAAGATTTAACTGATTGTTTATTAGATAGATATTGATTTTGAAATATAAATTCAATGTGCTATACTGCACAAAAATTGTGCATATTCGCACATCACATACATGGCACCCGCTTAATTATTGGAAAAGTTTTCAAAAGAGAGAGATTCTATATGGGGATGTAAATACTAAGTAATCATAAAAAAATAAGTTGGTAAGTAATAATTCAAAATTAGTTTGCAATA
>NZ_CBVI010000166.1 GCF_000513195.1 Bacteroides timonensis
TCATTTATGTACCAACTTATTTTTTAATGATTACTAAAAGTGGACTCAGTAATATTAAATGTAAAGTTATTTGTTTATAAGTTATAGAAAACTTCTTTCGCTTTTCTCTCAAAATTGCATATTGAATAATTTCGTGACAAGGAGCATTGTTTTATTGTTTATCAT
The DNA here is from genome assembly GCF_000513195.1 of Bacteroides timonensis. Classification (GTDB taxonomy): domain Bacteria; phylum Bacteroidota; class Bacteroidia; order Bacteroidales; family Bacteroidaceae; genus Bacteroides; species Bacteroides timonensis. The sequence continues at coordinate 166 of NZ_CBVI010000166.1, forward strand.
TGTATATCAATATGTTATATCTCTTAAAAGAACAAAATAGGGTTCAAAATAGGGTCAGGGTCACCTATACCCCCAAATCCCCACCACAAATGAAGAAGCATTTCAAGGTGATGTCAAGAAAAATACATCTTACTTCTCTCCTTAAAAAAGAATGTTTCGCAGCATGTTTTTATTTTTTCGTTATGGTAGGCGAGATTTAAAATTCATTTGTAGCGAATGAAAAGTTCAGTTCGGAGAAGCATGAAAAGACACAGACTAAAAAGAGGTAGCCAAAGAGACGGATCATATTTATTTCTTGTTTATTGTATTTACTTAATCAGAAACTGTCCGTATTGTGCAAAATGCTGCCATATTAAATCTATGGAAAAACACTTTTTTATTGGATAAGAATATTTGCTAATTATTTGATATACAATAATGTATGTGTTTTTTGCTTGAAAAAACAGCTGTCAGATGGGGTTATAAGTGACCCTGACCCTATTTTGAACCCTAACATGGCTTCCAAAAGCCTTTGAAAAGTCATATTTATGTTCGCTTAATTTACCAATATGTGTCTTGACTATCATTTATCGTCTACTGAAAAAACACAGATACATCTTGTGAAAAGTATAAATGTAGGCGATAACAAGCAATGTCATTATGCAAAACAAGCAATGTTCGACACTGTAACATTGCTTGTTTTGCATAATGACATTGCTTGTCAAGTTATAGGCCCATGCGTTTTATGTTATAAGCTCCGTTTATTCATTCTTTATCACTTCTGCCGGATTTTGCCGTGCAGCCTTATTGACCTGCCATAGCAAAGTACCCAATGAAATGCCCGTCACAATGAGTATGGCAATCATATAAATGAATATACTGACAGGTGCCTTTACTACAAAATCTCGCGTATAGATGTATATCAGATAATAAGATAAAGGCATGGTGAGTAATGATGCTCCGCCTATCACCCATACGTATTTGCGGAATAAGATTGAATATAGGTTCCGCAATTGTGCTCCGTTTACTTTCCGGATAGCAATTTCACGATAGCGCTGGCGGATATCGAACAAGGAAAGTCCGAATAGTCCCAAAGCCGAAACAAAGATGGAAATAGCGGCGAAAAGCGTGAAGACAGTTGACATGCGGCGGTCTTCGCGATACAGGGCCTGCACATCTTCTTCCAGCCAGTGATGATCAAATTCTTCGGTATTGAAAATCTCTTGTCTGGCCTTTTCCAGATAAGAAATGATCTCTTTCTCTTTTCCGGGTTTACAGGCTATCTGGTATTGCGCCCCCATGCTATTGGAAGATACCATATATACCACCGGCTTTTTGCCGGCAGTCAGATGTCCGGTATAATAATCCTTGATAACGGCCTCTACAGGCATCAACGATACCCCGCCTTCTACAATATTTCCGTCCATACCCATGGAAATCCAGAGGGCTTGTTCTCCTCTGACGAATGCATCTTCCTGGCGTGTATAGCCGAAAGCCTTCATGGCGGCCTCATTCATAACTACCAAATATTGACTGTGCCTGTCGATTTCTTCGGGTAAAGTGCCTTCAATCAATTGCAGGTCATACAATTTAAAGAAATCTACAGGCACCCACATCAGCATCATATTCAGTTTCACGTCTTTGTCATTTATAAGAGTAGACGTGCTTCCTGCTCCTAATATACCACTACGCGACGGATCTCCACAGAACCATTGTTCTATGAACGGGCACTCTTCCAGTTTCTGTTGAATGCTCTGGGTGTTTTGCCAACGCTTGTTTCTCAGTTCTTCACTTTCCGAATACCAGTTTTTTGGAAAGGGTATTAAGTTGGCATATAATATACCTTCAGTCCGAAATCCCGGAGGAGTATTTTGCAAAAAACGGAGATGGTTGCTAAAATACAGTGATAATATAATGAGTAATAAAGTGATGCTATACTGAATAAACAAGAAGACCGTGCGGGTTGCAACCGATTGGCGTGAGCCTCCTATGGAACGTATAGATACGATAGGAGGCAGATAATTGTATTTGATAAAAGGATAAATCGTAGTGATTAATGGTAAAAGCGCCCAAACACCTAACGACAATTGCCAGTCAAACGCCGTATAAGGAATATCACTTTCTAATAGTTGATTGGCATATCCGGCAAAAACTTCAATAAAGAACCAAGCCAGCAATAATGCAATGGATATCATTAATACATTCTCAAGCCATAATTGCAGGAAGAGCGTGCGTCCCTGTACACCGAACACTTTCTTTATGCCGTACTCTTTGGAGCGTTTCAGCATAAAGACCAGATAGATGTTGACGAAGTTCAATATACCCGCCAATAATAACAGCAAGCATACTCCTATCAGTATCAGGATATGTGAATAGCTACTATAATGCCACATTTCCGGATCATCCCCCGCAGCAGCCAGTTCTTTATTCCAATACAGTTGGTTGACAGGAACAAAATTATAGCGTATTCCATATCCTCGTTCAGACTGACGATATACATTGCTGATGGCATTTATAGCATCTACATCCACTCCCGGCATAAAATGCAGTAGTTCCCCGTACATCCTTCCCCACTCGCTTCTTGTTTTAAGATCAAGATTTATCACAACATCAAAGGTCAGTGAAGATTTGCATGCCGGTTCATCCAATATGCCGCAAATAGTCAGGTGCTTACCTTCGGAGTATTCCATAGTTTGTCCTATGGGGTCCTTTTCTCCAAATGCACGCTTGGCAAATTGCCGGGTGACAAAAGCTTCTTCCGGCGCTGCCATCCGTTTGCCTTTCAAAGGATAATTAAAGAAATGGAAGAAAGCTGTATCTGCCACTAATGCCTGTACGGCATAAGGCTTTTCGTTGATGGTCACATTATCATTGCTGAGTGTAATGAAGTAGCTTCTTTCTTTAATTGCCTCAGGTTGAAAATAGATCGTGTCTGCTCCACTATCTGCACTTACACTACCGTGAAATATATTACCATCAATATCCCGAAGCGGAATAAAAACTCTTTCGGCATCTGCACAATGTGTGTTTACTTGAATTTCCCGATGGATGTAACGGACTAATATAATGCTACATGCCAGGCTGAGTGCCAAGCCGATTATATTAATGACTGTGTACGACTTAGAGCGTACAAGGAAACGCCAGGCATATTTGAGTGTTTTCATATTTTTCTTGTTTTATTTTTCTATTTCAATATCAATTCCTGTGCCTCGCCAAAGTTATCATATCCTGTTGTAATAACCCAATCTCCGGGCTGCAAACCGTCCGTAATCTCGTATTGCTGCGGATTTTGGCGCCCTATACTAAGAGGAACGCGGGTTGCTTTGGTCTTGGAAGCATTCAGCTTGTAAACCCACTGTCCGCCGGTAGCCTGATAGAAGTTGCCGCGTGGGATAACGATTGCCTGTTCGGGCTGCCCCAACTCTATCTGTACACGGAAGCTCTTTCCTACACGCACGTTATCGGGCATCTCTCCGGTAAATACTAGGTCGACGTCGAAAGTGCGGTCTTTTACCTCGGGCACTACTTTGGTGATGCGGAGCGGGTACTTCTTTCCCTGATAATTGATTGTTGCGGGAAGTCCTGTCGTGATGCGGTCTATGTAATACTCGCTGAGAGAGGTGTGAATCTTATATTGGTCTAATACCTTGATTTCGGCAATACCCTGATTGGATGTAACCTGTTGTCCCGGGGTTACTTTCACAAAACTGAGTTGGCCTGTGATGGGGGCTCTTACTACTAAGTTCCCCATCCGTTCGCAGGCACGTTCGTACTTCTTGCGTTCCCGTTCGCGGTCGTTGCGGATTAAGTCTTTGCGGATAACGGTTACGGCAGAGTCATGGCGCAGACTTTCACGTTGCAACTGAGCATTCTTGACTTTGTAGTTGTATTCATCCTCGGCAACTTCCAGTTGGGCTTTACTCTTGATGCCCATACGAAACTCTTCTTTGTCAAGATCAAAACTCTTTCTGAGACGTTCCAGTTCATAGTTAGTCTGCAAGGTTTGTTGTTGCAGGTTCAGACTTTTCTGCTCCATCTCTATCTCTTTCTCGCTGTATGTAATCATCTGCTTTTCCCAATCATCGCGCTGGTCTTCGATGCTACGCAGCAAGTCAGGATTTTCAAGAATGAGGATCGTATCTCCTTTCTGAAGCAAATTCCCCTCCTCGCCTATGATGCGGTCTACACTTCCGGCTTCGCGGGCATTCACGATGATGGTAAGAATGGGTTGTATAAGCCCCTCCACATCCACATATTCCATGAACTTATCATTCTTCACTTCGGCAATCTGCACATTCTCCTGATCGATGCGTAGCTTGCTCGGACCGGCGGAAAGGATAATGACGTAGATGATGAAAGCGAGAAAAACAACGCCTCCTGCCAGATAATAACGGTAACGAATGTACCAAGGTTTCTTTTCGAGTTTAATATCCATGATGTTCTATTTTATTTTTCGATTTATAATCAGGTTATATACAATATTTGTTATTCCGTTTTTATTTCCTCCGCCGGATTTCTGCGTGCAGCTTGCCATATCCGCCAGCCGATACTGATAAGAATAATCAGAACGACTGCCATCAAAATAACGGCATAAATCCACCAGGAAACTGCGGTTTGAATGATATAGGTTGCCAACCATTGTTTCATAATCATGTACCCTACCGGGAAAGCTATCACGGCCGCAAAAGCTAACAGTATCATATATTCTTTAATAAAGATACCTATGATATCCCGTAGTGTCGCCCCATTCACTTTTCGGATAGCAATCTCCTTGCGACGCTGTTCGCACGAGAGACTGACCAGGGAGAATATTCCGAATGTGGCAATAATTATGCATACTACAGATGCCACAGACAACAATTTCATTAAAGCCCGTTCAGAAACAAGTGCATCCTCTATCATTTGTCGTACACTGGTGACTTGCATACTAAACTCCGGATAAGTTTTTTGAAAGTGTGCCTCTATTTTCTTCTTGGTTTCTCCCAAACTACCTTGATAGGTGAATGTATGGATGGGTGGTAAATCGTTTGTCGATTGATTAGTAATTCGGTAAAGGCTGGGCAATGCGGGAAAGATGGGTGACAAACGAAGGTCTTTTATTACACCTGTCACAGTATAATTCTCGAATTTCTTTCCGATAGCCTCCCCGTCCCAACCAAAGACATGGGCGGCTGATTCATTAATGAGGACATTATCGCCAGCTTCTTCCTCATTGGGGAATGTACCGACTGCCATTTCTAACCCAAAGAGATTGAATATATCTTTATTTAGTTTGTTTTGTTGTATACTCACACTTTCAGTATCTTTTTCGTTTCCATCCCATCTCTTTATTATACGAACAGAGCTTCCATTAATATTAAATGGTGCATCGACTAATTGATGGTATTCGATAAAAGGAATTTGCTTCATGCCATTTTCTAATTCATGTCTATCTGTTAATCCTTCCATATATTTCACAATACCAATTTCCATATTAGCGAATCCCATGTCTCTGGATGTATAGAGATGATGCAATTGCTTTATCATGACTATAGTACAAAAAATAAAGCCAATACTAAGAGCCAACTGAAACCACAATCCTATTTTGCGAAAGAGCATGGTGAAACCTCGCCCGGATGCTGAAACAATTGATGATTGCAGCGTATGATGACGTTGTGTAAGCAGGGTCAACCAGGAAAAAAGGACGGCTGCAATTATGATTACACCCATATATAAGATGGATTCCCGATAGAAAAACATTCTATCCTCTTCTATCATGGAAAGTTCTTTGAAAGCAGGCGATAATACCTCTATTAATAAGCCTCCTATGAATAATGCTATTACAATCAGCAGAAAAAGCTCTGACATTAAAAGTAGCATCAGACTACTGTCCGAAGCTCCGTTTACTTTGCGAAGTGCCATTTCACGTTGCCTCATGCGAATGCGGATGAGATACATGATTAAATAATTGAATAAGGCACTTAATACAATCAGCAGGCCGATCAGACAAAACAAACGGATGTGTTCCAAATGAATAGCAGCATCATTCTGGGGATGAGTATAATGGAGTTCGGTTAAAGGAGTAAGAATCACTCCTATTTTATTTTTATATTCGGTTGTATGCCCATTGTTTTCATACTTTTCCGTAACTGATATATTCAGTAACTTCCGGCTCAGTTCTTCAACATTAACCCCTGAATGTAGGCGGACTAAGGTATTCATTGACTGATATCCCCACTGTGCATACTTTTGTTCGATAGGTACCAGGAAATCGAAATTGTAATTAGAGTGTCCCTTCCACTCTTTGAAAACAGCCGTAATGGTCAGCTCCTGACCGGAAAAAGACCATTCTTTCTTTATCTCTTTACCTAAAGGAGATTCTGAACCAAACAAACGTTTAGCAGCCGATTCCGTAATTCCTGCCTCGCCTTCGCGATGTAGAAATTGATAACTACCAGCCACCAGAGTCACAGGAAACATAGAGAAGAAAGAAGAATCGACCTTCATATACTGATAATCTTTCCCTTCTATTTTCATATTGCGCAAACTGACTGAGCAAGCATCTTCAATTTCCGGATAATTATCTTTCAGATGTCCTGCCAGCAAAACGGAAGTGTATCGTGCATATCCTGAATGATTGTGTACGGAAGTCATTCCTGCCATGTAATTGCAATCCGCTGCCGGTTGATGTATGTCGTACGTCAGCTCATACCTCAGCCACATACCCGACAAAGCAAAGCTGGCAAACCCTGCCGCCAGACCAATGATACTGATAATGGTCTGCGTCTTATACTTTATCAGGTTGCGAAATGCAACAGTCAAATAGTGCTTCAACATATTTTTAATCTTTATTTTCTTATCATCTCATCCATCACCGCCTCTATCCTTTCCGTTTCCGTCAGCGGTGCATCCAGTTCAAAATCATAGAGCGTAATGCTGCGGAGGGTGTAGTACAGACTCCAATAATTATATAATGCCGAAATATAATTCCGTCGGGCAGCATCCTTTTCACTGATAGAAGCATTGAGGTCGAGCACGGTAGACTTGCCCAAGATATAAAGCCTTCGGGCTACGTCGGCACGTCGTTGCGCTGTTTCATCCGTGCGGGCGGCAATGTGCACACGTTGAGATTGCAGGTTGAACTGTTTCACCAGCTTACGAACATTCAGTTCGAAGTCTGTTTTGTCCTGTTCCACCTGAGTATAGGTCAGGTCTCGATTGGAACGGGCCACACGAACCTGTCCCTTTCCCCGCCCCCAATCCAGTATGGGCAGGCTGATGCCGAGGGTTACGTATTGCTGGTCCAAGGGACTATGATAGGCATCTTTCAGTTTGTCTCCTGTTTGTGTCAGTCCGAAGCGGAGATAAAGGTCGGCTTTCAGTCCGGCATTGGCACGGGCACTGGCCACCTTACTCTCGCTTTCCAGTTTGCGACGTTGCATATTCAGTATATCCGGACTGTTTTGGCGCGCTGTAATTAAGGCGGCATTCAAATCTATTTGAAGATTGGGCACATGATCGCTGACGTCTACCTTAATCAGCACATCTTCTTGAATTCCGAGATACGAGCGAAGTTCCTGCATGGAATTCTCGACTTCAATATGAGCATTCATCCGGTTGGTCTCTTCGGTCAGTTTATTCAGTTCCAGTTGCAGCATTTCGTTTTCGGTGATGGTACCTATATTATAGCGTCCCTGCGCATATATATATAAGGTGTCGGCATTGGCATAATTGGTAGAAGCTATTTCGTAATTACTCTGTGCGGTGGCAAGAGCAAAGAACTTCTGCGTAGCGTTGGCAGCAACGAGTTCCAGCGTTTCCACGTATGTTTTCTTTGCTTCGCTATAGCGTAATGGCTCGATGCGACGATTCCACTTCAAACTATTATATCCGAAAAGCGCCTGGCTGTAACCAACGTTTATGGGTGATGTCTGCCAGGAAGTGGAGTTATCGCTGAACAAATCGAGCCGTTGGGCGGAAGTTTCTACGAACAATGTACCGCCTGTCCAACTGATGTTCTGTGTGAGGCTTAATGTAAGGTCGGTGCTTAACAGGTTTTGCTCTACAAACTTTACGCTACCGTCGCTCATGGTTATTTTATTGATGGCCCGATTCAGATATGGGTCGGAAGTCAACTTCAAAGCAGGCAGATAGTTGGCACGATAGTATTTGTAATTCCAGTAGGCCGAACGGAAACTGTGGCGGGCTGTTTGCGCATCGGGAGATTGCAGACGGGCTCGCTCAATGGTCTGACCTAATGTCAGCTCCATAGTGTGTTCCTGCGCGTCAATAGTTATAAGAGTTCCGCAAGCTATTAATAATAAAAGTATTTTTCTGTACATAGTATGTTCCTTTTAGTAGAAGAGATTCAAATCTTATGCCAAAGATGTAATGCTTTGTATTACAATGTTATACTTCTGTCTGACGTAAATTGAGCGTGTGCCATACCGCACAAAAATAGTGCGCATACGCACACACAACACATCGATATATTGTTTATCTTTGCGCATCGGATATATTCATATTTGCAAAAAAAATTATCGGACAATAATGGATTCGTATGGAACAATTAGGAAAAATATTAATAGTAGATGATAATGAGGACGTACTTTTTGCCCTCAACCTTCTGTTGGAACCTTATGCGGAAAAAATAAAAGTAGCGGTAACCCCCGATCGTATCGAACATTTCATGATGACCTTCCAGCCGGACATTATCCTGCTGGATATGAACTTCAGTCGCGACGCCATCAGTGGGCAGGAAGGTTTTGAGAGTCTGGAACAAATCTTGCGTATTGATCCTCAGGCGGTCGTTATTTTTATGACAGCGTATGCAGATACAGATAAAGCGGTACGAGCCATTAAAGCGGGTGCTACCGATTTCATCCCGAAACCGTGGGAAAAAGAAAAACTACTTGCTACACTCTCATCCGGTATTAAGTTACGCCGTTCCCGCTGTGAAGTTAGTTTGCTAAAAGAACAAGTGGAAGCACTTAGCGGTGCGGGAAGTAGTGTGGAAGAATCTATTATTGGTGAATCTGCCGCGATGCAGGAAGTGTTTGCCACGATAGAGAAGCTGCGTGATACAGATGCTAACATTCTTGTACTTGGTGAAAATGGAACAGGAAAAGATGTGATAGCCCGTTTGTTATACCGTTGTTCGCCACGTTACGGACGGCCATTCGTTACAATTGATCTCGGCAGTATCCCGGAACAATTGTTTGAGAGTGAATTATTCGGCTATGAAAAAGGAGCATTTACTGATGCCCGGAAACCGAAAGCCGGACGGATGGAGGTGGCAACGGGAGGTACATTGTTTTTGGATGAAATAGGAAATCTGTCACTGCCTATGCAAGCAAAACTGCTGACTGCTATTGAAAAACGACAGATCAGTCGTTTGGGTAGTACACAATCTGTATCCATCGACGTACGCTTGATTTGTGCTACAAATGCGGATATCCGCCATCTGGTGGAAGAAGGGAATTTCCGGCAGGATTTACTTTATCGTATCAATACGATTGAACTACATATTCCTCCTTTGAGGGAACGGGGAAATGATATTATTCTTCTGGCAGATTATTTCTTGCAGCGTTATGCCCGGAAATATCAAAAGGAAATGCGGGGCTTGACACGTGAAGCAAAAGCTAAATTGCTGCGTTATTCCTGGCCGGGAAATGTGCGTGAGTTACAGCATACGATGGAGCGTGCCGTGATTTTGGGTGACGGTTCATTGCTTCGCCCTGATAATTTCTTGTTTCAGGCTTCCTCCCCCCGTCTTAAAAAAGAAGAAGAAGTACTTAATTTGGAACAATTGGAACGGCAAGCTGTAGAAAAGGCAATGCGGTTGAGCGAGGGGAATATGACACGTGCTGCGGAATATTTGGGAATTACGCGCTTTGCATTGTATAGGAAGATTGAGAAATTGGGATTATAAATTAAGAAGTAATATGAAGCGGTATTCCTTGGTTGTTATCTTGCATATCTGTCTGCTGGCAATACTTTCTGTTGGTGTTTATGTGCTATATTGTGCTGGTTTATGGTTTAGCATGCTTATGACATTCCTGTTTCTTCTGGGGACAGGTATACATCTTTATTATATACAGATGAAGCAATTGCAGATGATGCGTCGCCTGACGGACAGTTTGCGTTATAATGACATGACACAGGCTTTCCGTCCACCTTATAAAAATAAGCTGATGACAGAAATGGCTGTAGAGCTATCTGAAACCTTGCAGGCATTTCGTGCCCGTCTGTTGGAAGAAGAAATAAAACATCAGTATTACGAAAGTCTGCTGAACAAGGTAGATACTGCTGTATTAGTGACTGATATGTCCGGACGTATTGAGTGGCTGAATCGTGCCGCCACCGCCCAGCTAGGGCAAGATCCGCAATTGCCGGCCGAACTTTTGAGCCTTCCTTCCGGTGAAACGCAGGTCATACGTATTCATCGAAATGGGATCACTTTGGAAATGGCGGTAGCTACCACTCTCTTTGTCGCCCATGGCATGGAGAAGCGTCTTATCAGTTTGAAGAATATTCATTCTGTACTGGAACGGAATGAAATGGAAGCCTGGCAAAAGCTGATACGTGTACTCACTCATGAAATCATGAACTCCATTACTCCTATCATTTCCCTCTCTGAAACACTTAGTGAGCGTGGTGTACCCGTTATATTAAAAGATGCAGCGGGCGAAAAAGAATATGCTGTAATGCTACAAGCTATGCAAACCATTCATCGACGTAGTAAGGGACTATTAGGTTTTGTAGAAAACTATCGTCGTCTTACCCGTCTCCCCGCTCCTGTACGCACCATCGTACCTGTTCATGAACTGTTCACGGACTTACAAAAACTATTTCCGGACGAAGCCATTCATTATGAACTTCCGCCATCGGACAAAACCCTTGATGTGGACCGTGCTCAGATAGAACAAGTACTCATCAACCTGCTGAAAAATGCCCGTGAAGCATCTACCCGCCGCGAAACGCCCAAGATTGAGGTTAAAGCAGTTTTTGCACCGAAAGTGACTTCTTCTCTTACTTCATGGCGTTGCACTATTACTGTTCGGGACAATGGTGAAGGTATCTTACCTGAAGTGCAAGATAAAATATTTGTTCCGTTCTTCACAACGAAAACTGCCGGTTCGGGTATCGGACTCAGTCTTTGCAAACAGATTATGAATCAGCATGGAGGAAATATTACCGTTTATTCGGAACCGGGAAAAGGGAGTTGTTTTACTTTACAATTCTGTTAGATAAATACTGTACCTGCAAAAGGCTGTTCTGTGTCTATTAAAAAATGCAAATATTATATAATCATAAAAATTCCGTGTCGATATTTTATTGCTTTTAACAGCTACTAATTTTCCCATTATTTATTTTTGCAGCCACATAAATCGATAACTCATATTTAATTAACCATAAAATTCTATATGATTATGCGAACTAATTATTTGCTACTATTAACCATTTTATTGGGTTTAATACCCGTGAATTACACACACGCCTCTGACTCAATTCCAAGCGTGTTTCTTTATTCTCCTTATACAAAGATTTCTGTTTCTCCGGGAACGAGTATTGATTACAAAATTGATTTAATCAATAATTCAGATATTCCGGTCAATGTAGATCTGTCTGTTACAGGATTACCTGCAAGTTGGAAACGTGAATTGAAATCCGGTGGTTGGAATATAAACAAATTAGCTGTCCTGCCTAGTGAAAAGAAAGACTTTAACCTGAAATTGGAAGTTCCATTAAAAATAAACAAGGGTAGCTACAATTTTGTTGTAGCTGCTGGAGACTGTCAACTTCCTTTAACTGTCACCGTAGCCCAGCAAGGTACTTATCAGACTGAATTTACTACTGATCAGCCCAATATGCAGGGCAACTCAAAATCGACATTTACTTTTAATGCCGTACTGAAGAATCAGACGGCTGATCAGCAGTTATATGCATTGATGTCTAATGCACCCAGAGGATGGAATGTAATTTTTAAACCTAATTATAAGCAGGCAACTTCCGCACAAGTAGAAGCGAATGCCAGCCAGAATGTGTCGATAGACGTCACTCCGCCCGCTAATGTTGAAGCTGGGAATTATAAGATTTCAGTACGTGCAGTAGCCGGTAATACTTCTGCTGATCTGGATCTGGAAGTGGTGGTTACCGGTACATATCAAATGGAACTGACTACTCCACGGGGATTGTTGAGTACTGAAATAACTGCCGGAGATGTGAAGCGTCTGGAGTTGGTTGTCAGAAACACAGGTTCCTCTTTATTAAAGGATATTCAACTCTCATCCGGTAAGCCCAAAGATTGGGAAGTATCTTTTGAACCTGCCAAAATAGAAATATTAAAAGCCGGAGAAACATCTACTGTTACGGCTATAATGAAAGCTTCGAAAAAAGCTTTGCCAGGCGACTATGTAGCAACAATGGAAGCCAGAACCCCCGAAGTAAATGCAACTGCACAATTCAGAATTGCAGTAAAAACACCAATGCTTTGGGGGTGGGTAGGAATATTAGTCATCGTTGTAGCTGTGGGAGGTGTCTATTACCTATTCCGAAAATATGGAAGGAGGTAATTATGGGCGAACAAGTGATTGTACTTACCGATTTAACCAAAAAATACGGTAATTTCACTGCTGTAGACCATATTAGCCTGTCAATCTGCAAAGGAGAGATTTTCGGATTATTGGGTCCGAATGGTGCGGGAAAATCCACAACTATCCTGATGATGCTGGGGTTGACAGAACCAACTTCCGGTAAAGTGGAAATTTGTGGAATAGACTCCACTACAAATCCTATTGAAGTCAAGAGGAAAATTGGTTATCTTCCTGAAGATTTAGGCTTTTACGATGATATGACCGGGTTGGAAAACCTCATCTATACAGCACTTCTGAACGGCTTTTCAAGGAAAGAGGCTGAAGAGAAAGCAAAGGAACTTATGCGCCGGGTTGGACTTGCCGAACAGGTGAATAAAAAGACTGGAAAGTATTCCCGCGGTATGAGGCAACGTTTGGGTTTAGCGGATGTATTGATAAAGAATCCGGAAATCATTATTCTGGACGAGCCGACATCCGGTATCGATCCTGCTGGAATTCAGGAGCTTATAGAATTGATTCGTAATTTGAGTAGGGTTCATTCCTTAACCGTATTATTTTCCTCACATAATCTGGACCAGGTACAGAAAGCTTGTGATCGTGTGGGCTTATTTAATCACGGAGAATTACTGGCGCAGCTTGATCTTAGAGACATGGAAGGTAAACAAGTAGAACTTATTGATATCTACAATAATTATATAAAGGAAGGAGGTGAGAAGTATGAACGGAATTGAGCAGCCTTTCTGGGTTATTGTGAATAAAGAGATCCGGGATCATGTGCGTAGTTGGCGCTTTATTATTTTACTTGCCATTATCACGCTCACTTGCTTGGGAGCCTTGTATACATCACTCACCAGTATGCATGAGGCTGTCAAATCAGGTGATGTGGAAGATACTTTTTTCTTCTTGAAATTGTTTACCGTATCCGATGGCACATTGCCTTCTTTTGTTTTGTTCATCAACTTTTTAGGGCCGCTGTTAGGTATTGCCTTAGGATTTGATGCCATGAATTCGGAACTGAACAAAGGGACATTATGCCGTATATTATCACAACCGATACACCGTGATTGTATAATCAATGCCAAATTTGTTGCTGCACTGATTGTGATTACAATTATGCTGTTTGTATTAGGATTTTTGGTAATGGGAGCCGGGCTGATAGCCATCGGTATTCCACCTACACCGGAAGAATTTGCCCGTATCATTTCCTTTTTGATCCTAAGTGTTTTCTATGTAGGTCTTTGGTTGAATATGGCGATACTGTTCTCGCTCTGCTTCCGGCAGACGGCTACTTCAGCTTTGGCTTCTCTGGCGATATGGTTGTTTTTCAGTGTATTTTATACGATGATTGTCAATTGGATTGCTAAGATGTTCATGCCTTCTGATATGATGTCGCCTTATTATGTTGTCGGTTATCAAAAAATAGTTTGGGGCATAATGTCATTGAATCCGTGCGAATTATTCAATCAGGCAACTTCTGTATTGCTGATGCCATCACTTCGAAGCTTGGGACCGTTAATGATGGAGCAGGTTCAAGGGGCAATACCCAGCCCTCTCCCATTGGGACAGAGTTTACTGGTTATAGGACCACAGCTAACAGGATTGATTGCAGTTACAATTCTCTGTTTTGCACTCTCTTATATTATATTTATGCGTAGAGAAATACGTTCAAGGTAAATTGATTGGTTAGGTTAAGAAGAAATCCCTGACGATATTTAATACTTTAAAGTCGTCAGGGATTTATATATTGCAGTTTGTATTATTTCTGCCTTACATACTCCAGAGTATATCCATAATTGGAACTTAATACTAAAGAATCCGGCGTAAGCTTGTCAATCTTCAGTGTATCCACACCTTCAATCTCTATTCCATTACCGATACTTTTTACTGTCAGATAAAGCTGGTCACCTTGTTGTTCCCATTCTTTGTATATCAAAGTGTGCATATTAATGGAAGATGCTTCTCCATTCTCTTCCAGTTTGATTCCTTGCACTTCTCCAGGTTGTCCGTTAATGGGCATTACCCAAGAACCTACCACTGTGACAGGAGTTTTTGTTCCACCGCCACAAGCGGCAAATATGACTGCCATGACAGCCATGCTGAAAATTTGTTTTTTCATGATGTCTTTTATTTTATAATGTAACGTTGAGATGTACTAATTGTTTGCGGGGATAAAGTTAAACGAAATATATTGTTTTGCCAGATATTATTTCATCTTTTTATTCTGTTAGCTAGTAGGATGCCATTCACAAGTTGGAGGCATATCAACTCTATACCACCTCCGTACCAAGTCCGTATCTGCTCCGTAGTATCTCCGTACTCTATAGATACGGACTTGGTACGGAGCAACTACGAGTAACACTATTGTTTTACAGGCTTTTATAACTTATGGAAAATATTTTTTCTAAAAAAACTTCATATTTCTTTGTTTGTTACAAAATAGTTTCTATCTTTGCACTCGCTTTTAAGAAATAAGGCACTCGGGGTGTAGCGCAGTCCGGTTAGCGCACCTGCTTTGGGAGCAGGGGGTCGTGGGTTCGAATCCCGCTACCCCGACTAAAAAGAATAAGTTGCTGAAAACCAGCAGCTTATTTTTGTATATGGAAACATCCAACAAAATAACTGTCTATAACTGTCTGTTAATTGTCTATTGAGTTAGTAAATCATCAATTCAAAAACTCATAATTGACAAATATGGCAAGGAAAAGATCGTTGGTAATCTTACCTAAGTTAAAGAACTGTGGTGGAGATTTAAGTAAGAAGTGGTATGTGGAATATTCCTGCCGGGACCCGCAGACCAATGAGATGAAGAGATTTAGGCACTATGATGGTTTTGCAGAACTGAATACTGTTCAGGAACGTGAAGCTCATGCGAAGAAAATCATCTCAGAAATAAAATTGAAACTCGAAAAAGGGAACGATCCTTTTAGCGAGAGGAAAGTGACATATCAGGATGAACTAATCTATCAAGCTACAGTGGCACGCTGGGGAAATCAGCGGGAAAGCGTCGTTAATATTCGAACTTACCTTTCGGCCTTCTTATTGATGAAGAAGGCCGAAGTCTCCCACTCTACTTATCAGACTTATTGTTCGAAGCTTCGGATATTCTGTGAATGGATGGAATTACAGGGTTTTGCAGATAAACATGTTCGGTGCATTTGCCAGGACCATGTCCATAAATTCTTTTATTATATAGCTGGAGAGAATCATACAAGTCGGCGAACTGTATTGAAATACAAGCAGCTCTTACATACTTTCTTTGACTTTCTGATGGAGACAAAAGAAGTGATTGCGGTAAATCCTGTGTCAAACATTCCACAACTGGGTGAAAAGCGGGATGAAGCGGCAAGGCCTATTCCGGATAAGGATCGTAAAAAGTTGATTGCATATATGGAAGAGCACGATCCACAATTATTGCTGGTTTGTCAGCTGGAGTACTATTGTGCGATTCGGCCGAATGAGTGCCGGCAATTGTTGATAAGGGATATAAACTTGGAAACGGCTACTATTACAGTACGACAGGATATCAGCAAGAATGGACTTACGGAAACGGTTAATATTCCAAGACAGCTGTACGAGTATTTGGAGAACACCCTCCAAATAGGAGGATATCCAGAAGATTGGTATCTCTTTTCCAAAGATGATGTACCTGGAAAAAATAAACTTGGAAAAAATACATTTCGATATAGATTCAACCGGATCCGAGATATCTTGGGGTTAAGTGAGCGGTATAAGCTATATAGTTTCAAACACACCGGTGGTGTAAAATTGGTAAACGCTGGAGTGAATACTTGGGAACTGCAGAGACACTTCCGACATAAATCAATTGATACAACGGAAAAATATGTAAAGCGGAACTTCGGTGTGCAGAGTAAACTGATAAGGGATGATTTTCCAGATATGTAGATTTATTATTTGTAGGAGGCTTATTGTAGCCTCCTACTGTCCTACCGTCCTACAATTGTTTTATCCTTTCGAGATGATTATTAAGAGTTACTAAGTGACATTTCAGCTTCCGGCAAACAGCAGCTTTTGAACTTCCCTCAGCAAGCATCCGGCTAATAAGCTCCGCTTTCTTATCAAGTTTATAATGCGTATTTTTTTCTCCAGCTTGTCGGCCTAACTTTTTCCCGGAAGCTTTCCGCCAGGCCAGTGCTTCTTTGGTTCGCTGTGATATTAAGTCTCTTTCAATTTGAGCTGACAGTCCA
>NZ_CBVI010000167.1 GCF_000513195.1 Bacteroides timonensis
AGAAAGCCATGCCGGGTAATTGTTTTAGACAATAATATACCTCAGATTTCTCTCTATTATAAGCCGATAATCGGTGATAGTGTTCCTGAAGCGAGTCGCCGGGATTGGAACGTTAGTTATGATTTGGGTGGAACGTGGAAGGAAGCACGGAAAATAGGGAGGAAGAATAGCTCTTTGTTTAAGGTAGATGTGGTGGTATATCCGGAAGTTTCATTGAAGAATCTGATTATAACGCAGATTTATCAAGTGCTGTTTAATTTGTCACCGGCGATTGAGGTTTCATTTTGGAAAGGGATGAAGTTGACGGCGCAGGTTGTTGTTCCTGTTTATAATGACGGGTATGGAAGCTTGGCAGGTAAAACACATCCGGGATTTCTGACATTGCAACAAACTGTTCGCTTACCTTATAATATGTGGCTTACAGGAACTGCGGGTACTTTCAATGCTGGTCGTTACGGGGCAGATTTGAAACTGTTTCATGTACTAAAAGCCGATGAGCGTTTCTCATTTGAAGGACGCATAGGATTAACCGCTGCGTATGAATGGGATGGATTTGAATTTTACTATGGAACAAAGACACGCTTGACTTGGAGTTTAGGAGCTAATTTTTATTGGCCCGAATACAATGTTCAGGCAAGTTTGAAAGGCGAACAATATCTATTGGGTGAAAAAGGCGTAAGATTTGATTTGATTCGCCACTTCCGTTATTGCTCGATTGGCTTTTATGCAATGAAAGCGCAAGGAGCAAAGTCGAATGGCGGTTTTAGATTTCAAATAGCACTCCCACCTTATAAATATAAGAGAAAAGGATATATACCGCGGGTGACGCCCTCAAAGAATATGGGGATAGCTTATAATGCAGGCAATGAACGCTATTATTATAAGGGATTCCGGGCGAATGCAAGTGAGAACATAATGAGTAATAATAGTTTTAATCCATATTTTATTAAATCAGAATTACTAAATTTTTAATTTTATTGAGATGAAAAAGAAAAGTTTCTTTAATGGCTTCAATGCTAAATTAGCATTAGCCGTAGTGGCCTTATCCAGTGCCTTATTGACTGGATGCTACAAAGATGAGGGATTGGATGTTATCAGTCCTGACCAAAA
The DNA here is from genome assembly GCF_000513195.1 of Bacteroides timonensis. Classification (GTDB taxonomy): domain Bacteria; phylum Bacteroidota; class Bacteroidia; order Bacteroidales; family Bacteroidaceae; genus Bacteroides; species Bacteroides timonensis. The sequence goes on from NZ_CBVI010000167.1 coordinate 1,111, forward strand.
TGTAACTCTTCCAGCTGCAAAGTACACTATCACTGGTACCGTAGTTGACGCTTCAACTTTGCAGTTGATTAACAATGCAAAAGTAAATGGCGTTGATACAAAAAATGGTAGTTATACCATCGAAGTTGAGAAACCTGGCGATGTAGTTGTGACTGCTACCGCTGCAGGTTATACAGAACAATCTACAACTGTTGCAGTTGCCCCATTAAAAGCCGGACAGGCTGCTGTTTACCCGGTAAACTTTGCTTTAAGCAAGCCGGCAGAGAACATGAAAACAATTGATGCTGTATACGATTTGAAGATTACGGCTTTAGATGAAAATTTAGCGGTTATAGCCGATGCTGATGTTACTATTTATGGTGCTGGTTCTACATCTGTCGCTACTGGAAAAACAGATGCGAACGGTGTGTTTGCAAAATCTGGTTTAGAAAATGGAGCATATAAAATTAAAGTTAGCAAAGAAGGTTTAGTATCTACTATTCAGTTTGTAAACTTGGCTAAGGCTTCCAAAGAAGTTCCTGCATCTCAAGAAGGCGATACCTATACTGTTGAATATCCTACAGAAATAGTATTGACCAAACAAGCCACTGGTACAGTAGTTATTTCCGGTGATTTGAAGTTTGGAACTAGATGGATGTTGGCGAAAGTTGTCCGTTTGTACAACAAACAACAAACTGCTCAATTCTATGGTGAAGGAAACTCTAATACTTACGCTTATAAATTCAATGTTCCCTCAACAGAGTTCGTGAAGAAAACTGTGACCAGAGCAGAAGGAGACAATGAATATTTTATAGGTCTTCTTAAAATTGTCGATGAAAATGGTGTTGAATTAACTATTGAGCAAGAGTTTACTAAACCGGCTGCAAGCGGAGAACCAGGTGAGGAAGATCCGAATGTGGAAATTAAAGTTGATTTTACTTTTGCCGTAAATATTGGAACTGAAATTATCGGAGATGCTGAAGTTGTTAAGAATACTTATGAACCCAAATTCTTTAATACACATCCAGATAGAAGAGAAAATTACACCTATAATTTACCGATAAAAACTGGTGCAAAATGGGTAACAGATAAAATTTCTTATGGAGGATATGAGAGTGAATCCGCATTGGTTAACGCTGTAAAGGCTGCGATGGATGAGTATCTTAAAACTATTGTAATAACTGGTATTACGGATGGTACTTACGCATGGGGGTTTGGTTTGAACTCTTATCAAGGTCTTTTAAAAGTGTCCACAGAACAAGCTATTATAGCTAAAAAGATTGCTGTATCATCTGTATACGCCAATGTTACGGTTAATGGCGCAACGACAGAAACACCTGTTACAGCTGACTTAAGTGGAATTTATGGCGAGTATAATGCTGCGGCAAACGCTGACGCGTTAGTGATAACTCCGGAATATTATCAGACAACTCATGACCACTATCACACTCATGGACATGGTCACGGCTGGACTAATAATGCAGGTGGTGGTATTATAGATCCTGAATAATTCCGATAAGAACAATAGATCATTTATTGACCCGAAAGTATAAAGTATATATAGAAAGACGGATGCGGATGAAGCGAATAATAGTTACGTGTATGTTTTTATGCTGTGCGTTTGTACTTTCGGCTCAATTAACTTACGGTACTACAGGGTTGTTGCATGCCCCTTCCGCAGAGATGCAGAAAGATAAGACAATAATGCTGGGTGCCAACTTTATGAACAAGGAGATAACTCCTCCTACGTGGTACTATCATACGTACAACTATTACCTGAATGTGACCTTTTTCCCCTGGTTGGAAGTGGCGTACACATGCACACTTTTTAAAGCGGAAGCACTGGGCTTGAAGCCTTACGGTTACTCGGGTTTTACGAATCAGGACAGATATTTCTCTGTCCGACTGCGAGCTTTGAAAGAAGGACAATTCTGGAAGTATATGCCGGCTGTGGTTTTGGGTACATCAGACCCGTTTACTTCTTCCGGAGGTGGTTCGATTGGTTCTACAGAAGGAAACGGATATTTCAGCCGTTTCTATATAGCTGCAACCAAGCATCTGCCGATAGGAACTGAAGAGATCGGAGTACACCTCTCTTATTTATATAATCAGAGAAAGGAGTACAAACTGAACGGAATAGCGGCGGGTATCACTTACAATCCCAGTTTCGCACCGGATTTGAGGGTGATAGCGGAATATGATTCGAAAGATTTTGCGTTAGG
>NZ_CBVI010000168.1 GCF_000513195.1 Bacteroides timonensis
CGCTAAGACTGAAGGTATTGTAGGCTTAACTGTAGGTGCAACCTATACTTTCGGTGGCAAGAAGTTCGTAGCTTGCGGCTCGAAAGTTGATCAGAATGCTATCAACAACGAAGTGAATAAGTACAGAAGTGAACTGGCACAGGCTCAGGCTGACCTGGCTAACGCTAAGAACGCTTTGGCTAACGCTAAGCCTGTAACTAAGGAAGTAGTGAAGGAAATTGAAGTTGCCGGTCCTCGTGCCATCTTCTTCAAGATTGGTAGCGCTCGTATCGATGATTACGGTATGGTTAACATCCAGTTGGCCGCTAAGATTCTGAAGGCTAACCCGGATAAGAAGTACAAAGTTGCCGGTTATGCTGACAAGGCTACGGGTAGCGCTTCATGGAACCAGAAGTTGTCTGAAAAACGTGCTCAGGCTGTTTACGACGCATTGATTAAGGAAGGCGTTAATAAGGATCAGCTCGAACTCGTTGGATTCGGTGGTACTGCTAACATGTTCGGTAAGAACTATTTGAACCGAGTAGTAATTCTGGAATAAGATATAGGGCAAAGAGTTGTAAACTCTAAACAAGAGAGGGGGCTTAACATGAGTTAGGCCTCCTTTTTTGTTATTATGACAGCAGATGAGGCAAATATCAAATTTTAATCGTAATTTTGTAGCCCATTATGAGTAGAATATTAGCGATTGATTACGGTAAAAAGCGTACGGGGATAGCCGTCAGCGATACGTTGCAAATGATTGCTAACGGATTGACAACTGTGCCTACACATGAACTGTTGACGTTCATACTTGATTATGTAGGAAAAGAACCGGTGGAACGCATTCTTGTAGGGCTTCCTAAACAAATGAACAATGAAGCTTCGGAAAATATGAAGCGAATAGAGCCTTTTGTTCGTTCGTTGAAGAAAAAATTGCCGGCAATGCCTATTGAGTATGTTGACGAGCGTTTTACTTCTGTTTTGGCACATCGTACTATGCTGGAGGCTGGGCTGAAGAAAAAAGATCGACAGAATAAAGCTTTGGTAGATGAAATCAGTGCGACTATTATCCTACAAAGTTATTTGGAGAATAAACGTTTTGCCTTATAATAATAAGGTATATATACTTATATATAATAGTGATTTAATAATTTGTAATTAGATAAACAATGATTTTACCCATTTACGTGTACGGGCAGCCCGTATTGAGAAAAGTGGCGGAAGATATTACTCCCGACTATCCTGGTTTGAAAGAGTTAATAGCGAATATGTTCGAAACGATGGACCATGCAGAAGGTGTGGGACTTGCTGCTCCACAAATTGGACTTCCTATTCGTGTTGTTGTAGTAGATTTGGATGTACTGTCTGAAGATTATCCGGAATATAAGAATTTTCGGAAAGCATATATCAATCCTCATATCCTTGAAGTATCTGGTGAAGAAATATCTATGGAAGAAGGATGTTTGAGTCTTCCTGGTATCCATGAGTCTGTGAAACGCGGTAATAAAATTCATGTTACATATATGGATGAAGATATGGTGGAGCATGATGAGGTTGTTGAAGGTTATCTGGCGCGTGTGATGCAACATGAGTTTGACCATCTGGAGGGAAAGATGTTTATTGATCACTTGTCTCCCCTGCGTAAACAAATGATTAAGGGAAAACTGAATGCGATGTTGAAGGGCAAGGCTCATTGCACGTATAAAGTGAAAACTGTGAAATAAGCCAATCTTATAATATGGTATAAAAGGCTCAAAAAATATAAAAAGTCTTCCGCTAATCCTGCTAGGTAAATGAAAAGCATTAAATTTGTTTCGTTTACAAGCATTTATAAGACAAGATGATAAAAAAGATACTGACGGCTTTCCTGTTACTTCCAACGTTGCTGTGTGCGCAGATCAATACGGAGCGGGTGATGACAATCGCGCGTAACGCATTGTATTTTGAAGACTATGTGCTTTCTATCCAGTATTTCAACCAGGTAATTAACGCTAAGCCTTATTTATATGAGCCTTACTTTTTTCGTGGTTTGGCAAAGATTAATTTGGATGATTTCCAAGGTGCGGAAGCGGACTGTAATGCTGCTATCCAGCGTAATCCTTTTGTGGTGGGCGCTTATCAGATACGTGGATTGGCTCGTATCCGGCAGAATAATTATGACGGAGCCATAGAGGATTATAAGACAGCCTTGAGATATGATCCGGAAAATCTTGTCTTGTGGCATAATCTTTCTCTTTGCCACATGCAGAAGGAGGACTATGGAGCAGCTAAAGAGGATCTGGGGAAATTGTTGAAAATAGCGCCCAGATATACTCGTGCTTATCTGATGCGTGGTGAAGTATCACTGAAGCAGAAAGATACGATACAGGCCTTGAATGATTTTGAAAAGGCGATTGAAATGGATCGCTATGATCCCGACGGGTGGGGAGCACGTGCTATTGTCCGTCTGCAACAAGGAAAGTATGCGGATGCTGAAGCTGACTTGGATCATTCTATTCATTTGAGTGCAAAGAATGCGGGTAATTATATTAATCGTGCATTGGCTCGTTTTCATCAGAATAATTTGAGAGGTGCCATGAGTGATTATGATCTGGCATTGGATATTGATCCGAATAACTTCCTCGGACACTATAACCGTGGTTTGCTTCGTGCTCAGGTGGGTGATGATAACCGTGCAATAGAAGACTTTGATTTCGTTCTGCAGATAGAGCCGGATAATATGATGGCAACCTTCAACCGTGGTTTGCTACGTGCGCAGACCGGAAATTATCGTGGTGCAATCAGTGATTATTCGAAAGTGATTGATGAATACCCCAACTTTATGGCAGGATATTATCATCGTGCTGAAGCTCGTAAGAAGATCGGTGATCGTAAGGGGGCTGAACAGGATGAATTCAAACTCATGAAGATGCAGATTGACAAACGTAACGGAGTTACGGCAGATAATAAGGATGTCGCAGATAATAATGCTCAGGATGGTGAGGATAAGAGCAAGACGCGTAAGAAGTCCGATAAGAATATGGACAATTACCGGAAGATTGTGATTGCTGACGACTCTGAGCAGGATGAGAAGTATAAGAGTGATTACCGCGGACGTGTACAGGACCGGAATGTATCTATCAAGATGGAACCGATGTATGCGCTGACCTATTATGAGAAATTAAGCGAGGTAAAACGTATCGTTCATTTCCATAAGTATATCGAGGAGTTGAATCATTCTAAATTGTTCCCGAAGCCTTTGCGCATCACCAATATGGAAGCTCCGTTGACGGAAGAACAAGTGAGATTCCATTTTGCTTTGGTCGACTCGCATACCTCGGATATTGTAGCAGATGATAAAGATGCCAAGAAACGTTTCTTACGTGGGCTTGACTTCTATTTGGTTCAAGACTTTGCCAGCTCCATTGATGACTTTACGCAGGCGATTTTGCTGGATGATAAATTCTTCCCGGCTTATTTCATGCGAGCATTGGTGCGCTACAAACAGCTGGAATATAAAAAAGCGGAAGCTGAGTTAACTGAAGGTGTTCCCGGAGCTTCTTCCGATAGTAAGAAACAACCAGAAGTAACGTCAATAGATTATGATATTGTGAAAAATGATTTGGATCATGTCATCCAATTGGCTCCTGATTTTGTTTATGGCTATTATAACCGTGCCAATGTATCATCAATGTTGAAAGATTACCGTGGGGCATTAGAGGATTATAATAAGGCTATTGAATTGAACAAAGACTTTGCTGAAGCTTATTTCAACCGTGGTTTGACTCATATCTTCTTGGGTAACAACAAGCAGGGAATTACAGATCTGAGTAAGGCGGGTGAATTGGGTATCGTATCGGCTTATAATATTATAAAGAGGTTTACCGATACGTGTGAATAACATTTTTTTGCTAAAAAATAAAATATCAAAAAAGAATTAGCTATTTTTGCGTTCTGAAAATTGAAATATACACAACATTATGATAAAGATAACATTTCCAGACGGCTCCGTACGTGAGTATAACGAAGGAGTAACGGGACTGCAGATTGCAGAAAGTATTAGTTCACGCCTGGCACAGGAAGTGCTGGCATGTGGCGTGAACGGTGAGATTTATGATTTGGGACGTCCTATCAATGAGGATGCTGAGTTTGTTCTCTATAAATGGGAAGATGAGCAGGGTAAACACGCTTTCTGGCATACCAGTGCTCACTTGCTGGCCGAAGCTTTACAGGAATTGTATCCGGGTATTCAGTTCGGTATTGGTCCTGCCATCGAAAACGGTTTCTATTATGATGTGGATCCGGGTGAAGCTGTCATTAAAGAATCTGACCTTCTGGCTATTGAAGCCAAGATGGCAGAATTAGTGGCGAAGAAGGAAGCTGTTGTAAGAGAAAATATTTCAAAAACGGATGCATTGAAGAAATTCGGTGACCGTGGTGAGAACTATAAGTGTGAGTTGATCTCCGAATTGGAAGATGGTCGCATAACAACTTATACACAAGGTGCTTTCACGGATTTATGCCGTGGTCCACACTTGATGACTACCGCGCCGATCAAGGCTATTAAGTTGATGTCGGTGGCCGGTGCATATTGGCGTGGACATGAGGATCGTAAGATGATGACGCGTATTTATGGTATCACATTCCCGAAAAAGAAAATGTTGGATGAATATCTGGCTATGCTGGAAGAAGCCAAGAAGCGTGATCATCGTAAGATCGGCAAGGAAATGGATTTATTTATGTTCTCCGACACAGTGGGTAAAGGACTGCCTATGTGGTTGCCGAAGGGGACTGCGTTGCGCTTGCGTCTGCAGGAATTCTTGCGTCGTATCCAGGCACGTTACGATTATCAGGAGGTTATCACTCCCCCGATCGGTAACAAGTTGTTGTATATCACTTCCGGTCACTATGCAAAATATGGTAAAGATTCGTTCCAACCTATTCATACGCCCGAAGAAGGAGAGGAGTACTTCTTGAAACCGATGAATTGTCCTCATCACTGTATGATTTATAAGAATTCTCCGCGATCATATAAAGATTTGCCTTTGCGCTTGGCTGAGTTTGGTACAGTTTGTCGTTATGAGCAAAGTGGTGAATTACATGGATTAACGCGTGTACGTAGTTTTACGCAGGATGATGCACATATCTTCTGCCGTCCCGATCAGGTGAAGGATGAATTCTTGCGTGTGATGGATATTATTTCAATCGTATTCCGTTCCATGGACTTTGCCAATGTAGAGGCTCAGATTTCCTTGCGTGACAAAGTGAATCGTGAAAAATATATTGGTAGCGATGAAAACTGGGAAAGAGCTGAACAATCTATCATTGAGGCTTGTGAAGAAAAGGGCTTGACTGCCAGAATTGAGTATGGTGAAGCTGCTTTCTATGGTCCGAAGTTGGATTTTATGGTGAAAGATGCTATCGGCCGCCGTTGGCAGTTGGGTACCATTCAGGTGGACTATAACTTGCCGGAGCGTTTTGAATTGGAATATACAGGCGCTGATAATCAGAAACATCGTCCGGTAATGATACACCGTGCGCCGTTTGGTTCTATGGAGCGTTTTGTTGCTGTGCTTATTGAGCATACGGCTGGTAAATTCCCATTGTGGCTGACTCCTGAACAGGTGGCTATTCTGCCCATTAGCGAAAAATTCAATGACTACGCACAAGAAGTGAAGAAATTCTTGAAACAATACGATATTCGTGCAATTGTGGATGAGCGTAACGAGAAGATAGGACGTAAGATTCGCGATAACGAATTGAAGCGTATTCCTTACATGTTGATTGTGGGTGAAAAAGAAGCTGAGAATAGAGAAGTTTCTGTCCGCAAGCAAGGGGAAGGCGATAAGGGTACCATGAAATTTGAAGAATTTGCTAAAATTTTGAACGAAGAAGTTCAGAATATGATAAATAAATGGTAACTTTGCGCCCACTTATAAAAGCATAGCATATAGTGATGTTTTAAAGATAGCTTTTATCTAATTTAAAAAATAATAATTTGGGAGTAATAAATAAGAAACAAACTGGAAATAGAGGTTATTTAATGAAAAATGACAGCTTAAAAGGGCAATACCGGATTAATGAGCAAATCCGTGCCAAAGAAGTCCGCATAGTGGGCGATGAAGTAGAACCAAACGTATATCCGATAGCTCAGGCATTAAAGCTTGCCGAAGAGCGTGAGGTGGATCTCGTGGAAATCTCTCCAAACGCGCAACCCCCTGTTTGTCGAATCGTTGATTACTCTAAATTTCTTTATCAGCTGAAGAAGCGTCAGAAGGAACAGAAGGCAAAGCAGGTTAAAGTAAATGTGAAGGAGATTCGTTTCGGTCCACAAACCGATGATCACGATTACAACTTCAAGTTGAAACATGCCAGAGGATTCTTGGAAGATGGTGATAAGGTGAAAGCCTATGTATTCTTTAAAGGTCGTTCAATCTTGTTTAAAGAACAAGGGGAGGTGTTGTTGCTGCGATTTGCCAATGATTTGGAAGACTATGCGAAAGTAGACCAAATGCCGGTATTGGAAGGGAAAAGAATGACCATTCAGCTTTCTCCAAAAAAGAAAGAGGCACCAAAGAAGCCTGCAGCACCGAAATCCGCAGAAGGATCGAAAGCGGCTCCGGCTGAAACAGAAGAATAAAAAAGAAATGAGTAACGCCACAGGTATAGTGCGTTGCCATATAATTTAAATAATTTAAAAATAAGTAAGATGCCAAAGATGAAGACTAACTCCGGTTCTAAAAAGAGATTTACTCTTACCGGAACAGGTAAAATCAAAAGAAAGCACGCTTTTCACAGTCATATCTTGACTAAGAAAACTAAGAAGCAAAAAAGAAACTTGTGCCATTCAACTACAGTTGACGTGACAAACGTAAGCCAAGTTAAGGAACTCTTAGCAATGAAGTAAAAAGCGTACAAAGTATTTTAAAGTATTAACCGAATGCATTAGCTTTAAGTCCGTTGCGTGAAGTAATGGCGCTAACATTCAAAAATTAGTAAAACTATGCCAAGATCAGTAAATCACGTTGCTTCAAGAGCAAGAAGAAAGAAAATTTTGAAATTAACCAGAGGCTACTTTGGTGCAAGAAAGAACGTATGGACCGTTGCCAAGAATACTTGGGAGAAAGGTTTGACTTATGCGTTCCGTGACCGTAAGAACAAGAAAAGAAACTTCCGCGCTTTGTGGATTCAGCGTATTAATGCTGCAGCTCGTTTGGAAGGTATGTCTTATTCTAAGCTGATGGGTGCTTTGCACAAAGCAGGAATCGAAATCAACCGTAAAGTTTTGGCTGATTTAGCGATGAACCATCCGGAAGCTTTCAAGGCTATCGTAGCTAAAGCAAAAGCAGCTTAAGTTTATTTAGCAAATAGTTGACAAAGTGCTGATTACGAATGAGTAATCGGCACTTTTTGCTTATAGTAGGGGAGATATTATATAAAATGTCTTGTCAGAAGGAAACAAAATCATGTTTTTCCTTGTTTCTTTGACGGAAACTTACTACATTTGTTGTAGAAAATATAGCCGCATTGATTGGATCGGGAAACTCATCAAACTATTATGAAATACCGAGACAAGCTTCGCTTCTCAATGGCGGGCCACGCCCTTCGGGGTAACCTTTGAGTCAGTGGATTACAAAGAGGACGAGCGCTCAAATCATGTCATTCGGAGTTTCATCACATCATCGGTGCGGCTTTTTTATAAAGGGGAACGGTAGTCTTGGTTGATTACCGTTCCTTTTTTCTTTTAATGCCACTTCGTCATCTTTGGAGTTATTACATACAAAAACATCCCATGAG
>NZ_CBVI010000169.1 GCF_000513195.1 Bacteroides timonensis
CGCTTCATGGGATGTTTTTTTATGTAGAGAGAGTAATCTCTTGAAAGAATTAGTGATTTTGACGTAGGTCTTTTACTCTGACTGCTTTTCCTTCGCTTTGTGGCAAGGAACCTTTTTTCACTAGTTTCAGTTTGGGAGTCACTAATATCTCGTCTTTCAATTGACGTGTGATCTCTTTGCGTATCTTTTCCAATTCAATGTAATTATCAGTAGAAAGATCGCTGAGTTCTACTTCCACAATCATTTCATCCTGGTTGTTTACTGTTTCCAGTGTGATAAGATAATTGCTGCCTAATTGTGGGAATTGTACCAATATCTTTTCTACTTGCATTGGGAAGATGTTAACTCCCTTAATGATGAACATATCATCGCTACGTCCTTTAATACGGTCAATGCGTAGGTGGGTGCGTCCACATGGACATTCTCCGGGAAGAATACGGGTGAGATCTCGGGTACGATACCGTAGAAGCGGCATCATCTCGCGGTCGAGAGTGGTCAATACTAACTCACCGATTTCTCCATCTGGAACTGGTTCTCCTGTTTCAGGATCAATAATTTCAACCAGATAGCAATCCTCCCAGAAGTGCATGCCGTTTTGTTCCTGACATTCAAAAGCAACTCCAGGGCCGTTCATTTCTGTCATACCAAAGCTGTTATAAGCTTTAACACCTAACATACGTTCGATCTTTTTCCGTTGTTCATCTGTATGAGGCTCAGCACCAATGACAAGTGTTTTTAAGCTGGTGCTTGTCGGATCTATACCTTCTTCTTGAATGACTTCTGCCAGGCGAATAGCATAGCTGGGAATAGCATGAAGCGCAGTTGTTTTGAAATCAGTGATGAATTTAATCTGACGCTTACTGTTTCCGGCAGCAGCAGGAACTGTCAGTGCTCCCAAACGTTCTGCTCCATATTGGAAACCTAATCCTCCGGTGAACATACCATATCCGGAACTATTCTGGAAAACATCCGTTTTGCGTATGCCTACCATATAGAGACAGCGTGCTACCAGGTTTGCCCAAGAGTCCAGATCGTGCTGAGAATGAACAATCAGAGTCGGAGTACCGGTTGTTCCGCTTGAAGAATGAATACGTACGCCATCTTCCTGCATATTGCCTGAAACTAGACCAAAAGGGTAGGTGGCACGCATATCAGCTTTAGTGGTAAATGGGATTTTTCGAATATCTTCGAGGCTTTGAATGCTATCAGCTGTGATATTATGTTCTTGGAACACTTTTTGGTAATACGGTGAATTAGCTGCAATATTTATCGTCTTTTTAAGCCGCTGAAGTTGCAATTCCTGCAACTTCTCACGGCTCATGGTCTCTATGTCTTCTTCCCAGTATTTGTTATTCATGGTAGTTTGTTTTGGAGGGTCTTTACATTAATTTTTCGGCAATTTCTTTTCCGGCAGCCAGTGCTTTGAGGTTCATCTCTACAATAGCCTCGCCTTTGCGTTCGAAGATTTCGCGGATGCTGGTTTGTATTTTCTCATAATCAATTCCCAGAAAGGGAATGGTAGCCCCAAGCAAAACAATATTTGCTACGCGAATAGAACCAATTTCTTTAGCCACCTTATCCACATTCAGAACGATTTTATGGGGTAATTTATCCAACTCTGCCCGCACATCAGCTTCTGCCGGATAGTTGGGGATATTAACGAACGGAGTTTCGTTAGTTACCAGCCAGCCTTCAGAACTTAAATAGGGGAGATAGCGTAGTCCTTCCATGGGCTCAAGTGAGATGATCAAATCGCATTTGCCTGAAGGAATAAGATCAGAGGCAATAGGTTGATCACTGATACGTAAATTGGATTGTACGTCACCGCCACGTTGGCTCATGCCATGTACTTCCGCTTGTTTCATATATAATCCGTCTTTAAGGGCGGCTTTACCAATTACTGTGGCGATAGAGAGGATGCCTTGTCCACCAACGCCGGAAAGTATGATATCTTTTTTCATGGTTTTACTTGTTTCGTTTTTTACGTGCTAAAGTTTGAATGCATTCTCTGCGTGGAATAATAACAGATACACCACGATATTCGATTTCTTCACGGATAATCTGTTTCATTTCTTCATAATTCTTTTTAAGGGGAACTACTATGCGAATGTGTTCAGGAGCTACACCGATACCAGCGCAGATTGCTTCGATACGTCCTGTGCCGGCGGAATCCTGACCGCCTGTCATAGCGGTAGTTTCATTGTCTGAGATGACAATGGTAACATTAGCATTTTCATTGACACAGTCTAGAAGTCCTGTCATGCCGGAATGGGTAAAAGTTGAGTCTCCGATGACTGCCACTGCAGGGTGAAAACCGCCATCAGAGGCACCTTTTGCCATTGTAATGGATGCCCCCATGTCTACACATGAATTGATGGCATTGAATGGCGCATTGGCTCCTAAAGTATAACAACCGATATCACTGAATACCTTATGAGTTGGATATTCTTCTTTTAGTACTTGCGTCAGTACAGTATACATATCACGATGGCCACAACCTTCGCAAAGTGCAGGTGGACGCATTTCTACAAGAGAAGGCACTCCAAACTCTGATTTGTTTTCTTTTCCTACTGTGCGCGCTACCTTGTCCGGATTTAATTCACCGTCCTGTGGCAATGTGCCATCCAGACGTCCTTTTACTTTAACGCCAATGCCGAGATAACCTTTCAACTGTTTCTCAACGAAAGGTTGTCCATCTTCCAATACCAGAATCTCATCGCAGGCTTCTACCAGCTGTAGAAGTTGTTTCTTGGGTAATGGGTATTGCCCAATCTTTAATACAGGATATTCACAGCCGTCAGGATAGTTTTCCATCAGATAGTTGTAGCCGATACCGCAAGCTATGATACCCATTTTTTTGTTAGGACCATCTATATACTTATTATATGGAGAACTTTCAGAGGCTTCAATGAATTCAGCCTGACGTTCCAACAAAACTTTGTAACGTTTGCGTGCATTACCTGGTAATAGGATAAATTGGCGTGGGTCTTCACTGAAAGATATTTCATTCTGGACTTGTTGGGCCTTTTGTTCTACACCTGAACGAGAGTGGGCGAGACGGGTGACCATACGCAATAATATCGGTTCACCGATTTTTTCAGAGAATGCAAAGCCGTTATAAACCATGTCGTACGCTTCTTGCTGATTACTTGGTTCGTACATGGGAATAAGTGAGAAATCACCGTAAAAGCGGCTGTCTTGTTCATTTTGTGAAGAGTGCATGCTGGGATCATCCGCTGCTATTACGATTAATCCACCTTTTACACCGGTAACGGCTGAATTGATAAAACAGTCGGCAGCTACATTCATACCTACATGTTTCATACAGACTAATGCTCGTTTACCAACAAATGACATACCCAAAGCGGCTTCCATTGCGGTCTTTTCGTTAGAAGACCAACGACTGTGAATATTTTGTTCAGTCGTAATGGGTGCCATTTGGATGTATTCTGTTATTTCCGTGGAAGGAGTGCCGGGATAGGCGTAAACGCCTGAGAGTCCGGCATCTAATGCAGCTTGTGCAATGGCTTCATCGCCAAGTAAGAGTTGCTTGCTCATATCTGATTGTTTTAATGTTAGTCATGGATTATTAATAAGAAAATAATCTGCGTTTTTCATTCGCAAATATAGCCTTTTGCTTTTATTTTATTACGATTTTACTTGAAAATCTTTCTTTCGTTTAAAGCATTCCAATATTTTCTAGCATTTTTCATATGATCGGCGTAATTGGAAGCAAAGTTATGGGTACCTGAAAAGTCCTCTTTGGCACACATATAAATATAATTGTGCTTTGCATAATTCAGCACAGCATCAATGCCGATGGTTGAAGGAATGCGTATCGGTCCCGGTGGTAATCCGGCATTTAGATAAGTATTGTAGGGTGACTTTACATTCAGGTGCTCATTCGTAATTCTTCTTAGACCGAAATCTTGAAGTGCGAATTTAATGGTGGGATCGGCCTGTAAGGGCATACCCTTATTTAAACGATTTATATAGAGACCTGCAACCATGGGCTTTTCTTCATTGTTATTTGTTTCTTCTTCTACAATAGAGGCGAGCGTTGATACTTCTTCCGGTGTCATGCCTATGGTTGTGGCCTTGGCTAGTCGTTCCTGATTCCAGAATTTCTCATGTTCTTTCTTCATACGGTCAAAGAAATCCTGTACGCTCATATTCCAGTATACTTGATAAGTTTCGGGAATGAACAGGCTGGCCATTGTTTCCTTTGTATATCCCATTTTCTTTTGAAATAGCGAGTCGTTCATTATTGCTGCAATTTCAGTAGAATCAATCATAAGTTGTTTACCTACGCTGCGAGCAAGTCTATCTAAAGTACGTACATTGCTAATGGTCAGATTTATAGGTTCTTGATATCCTCTATATAAACGACTAAAGACGTGGTAAACACTCTCTCCTGGGCGGATGGCATAGCGTCCAGTGTGGATGTTTGAATTGTAGTCACGCCATTTAGCCATCCAGAGAAAGCCTGAAAAACTTTTCGGATGTCCCTGTTTTTTTACCTTGTTATATATGGAATCCAGTGTATCGTCTTTATCGATATAAATATAAGCTGTTTTGGAGGGATGAAACTGTGGATAGAATAAATAATAATAGAATGTTCCGGCACAAGCTGCGCCAATAAGGAACAGGGCTATCAATCCTCCTATGAGAATTCTTTTTGTTTTCTTTTTCATCGGTTTCTACAGTTTTCTTTAGTCAGGCAAAGGTAAGAAGAATCTATGAAATAAAAAAAAAGAGATGCATAAGCATCTCCTTTCCTTTGAGCCGCTAGCCAGACTTGAACTGGCGACCTACGCGTTACGAATGCGTTGCTCTACCAACTGAGCTATAGCGGCAGTGACTTTTCATTTACGGGGTGCAAAATTACACCTTTCTTTGAAATTACGAAAAGAAAAAGGTTTTTTTTTGAAAAAATCTTTCTTAAAATGGTTTTCTATATTTGCTCTGTCATTTTTCCTTCTAAAATAATTGTTTTATCAATATAAAAAATACATCTTTGCAAATCTTACTGTCAACCTAAAATCTGACAATAAATATGAATTTGAAGATATATTATAAGAATCTTTCATCCCGTATTGCCTCCAAGTGGACTATATTGGCTATTGATATTTGTTTGGTAATGATTTCCATGCTTTTAGCATGTATCCTTCAACTCGGGGTGTCTTCTATAATATATAAGATGTCATTGTATGTGTGGATGATTTTTTTCTCTTTGTTTTGTAATCTGTGTTTCTTTTCTGTCTTTCATACATATGTTGGAGTTATTCGTTTTTCTTCGTTTGTGGATATCTATAGAGTGTTTATATCTCTTACATTGAGCTATGGAGTACTGGGGGTAGGAAATTTTTGCTGGTCAGCTTTTGGTTTGGGAGAAACATTACCCAGTGGAATAATTTTTATAGCATATATTCTTAACTTCATATTCATGGCATGTCTGCGCATTTTGGTGAAAATGTTACATGAAGCTTTGTCTTTTGATATTCGGCATTGTGTGAATGTGTTTATTTATGGCTTTCGTGGAACTGGAGTGAATATAGCAAAATCTATGCGTGTAAGTAGGAATAATCATTATCGTGTATGTGGTTTTATTTCTGATGAGCCGTGGATGATAGGCAAACACACTATGGGATGTAGGGTATATGCTAATGATAAGATGTTATTTGAACACTTAAAAAGGAAGAATGTACGTACGATTATTGCTTCACCTGATAAATTGGTGGATTTGGAACAGTCTGGTATAGTAGCACAAATGTTAGCTCAGGATATCCATGTGATGACAGTGCCTCCCTTGAGCGATTGTTTGGATGATGGAATTATAAAAGATATCCATATAGAAGATTGGCTTCGTCGTGAACCAATTCAGGTTGATATCCGTAAGATAGCGGCTTATGTTGAGGGACATCGAATATTGATAACCGGTGCTGCTGGTACTGTAGGGCAGGAAATCGTTCGCCAGTTGGCGGCGCTAAATCCATATCAGTTGATATTGGTTGATCAGGCTGAATCTCCTTTGTACGATATTCAATTGGAATTGTCTGACCATTGGAAAAATCTCGAAGTACGGGTATTAGTAGCAGATGTTACAAATTATACTCGTATGGAGGCTATTTTCAGAGAGTGTATGCCGCAGTTAGTCTTTCATGCTGCAGCATATAAACACGTTGCCATGCTTGAAGATTATGCTTCTGAAGCTATACAGGTGAATGTTTTAGGAACAAAGACTGTTGCAGATTTGTCTGTAAAATACAAAATTAAGAAATGTATGATAATTTCTACAGATCATGCTTTCTGTCCGGTGCATGCTATGGGGTATAGTAAATGTTTGGCTGAAATGTATGTACAGGGATTATCTCGCAAAGTAGTGCAGGAAAATAGTCTTACTAAATTATTTGTAGTTCGCTTCAGTGATGTATATCCTGATGCCCCTCGCAGTTTAATGACTGTATCGGAAGCTTGTCAGTTGATATTGGAAACGGGGAATTTGGGTGAGAATGGTGAAATCTATGTGTTTGAAGATGATGCAGTAGAAGATACGCTGCCTACCAGCTATGAAATAATAAAGAAAAGCAAAGGATATTTCATTGATTATACTATGATTTGCGAGCAGATTAATACTTTAACGGAAAATAATTGCATGCAGGATTCAGCGGTAATAATTAACAAAATGAAAAAAATAATCTCATATTTTTCTGAGTCCTGTGTGGATGCCTGAACGGCTGAATGGAGTTTTTAATTCTTTTTCTGAAATTTCGATGTAAAATAAATGGGCGTTCTGAAATAATGTGCTACCTTTGTGCCCGATTTATATTTAACTGTAGGAATTTTAAAGATTAATCAAATATCTTATGCGTAGATTAATAGCACTATTCTTTTCAATCTTCATCCTCGTAGGGGGCATTATGGCCCAGCAAATGTCGGATGATCAGGTGGTTCAATATGTGAAAGAAGCACAGGGAACTGGCAAATCGCAAAAGCAAATGACTACTGAGCTATTGCGTAGAGGAGTAACCAAAGAACAGGTTGCTCGTATACAAAAAAAATATGCCGAGCATAGTACTGCTGCAGATGGAGTAGAAAACAAACCCTCTCAACTTCGTGAACGTACTTCTTTAATGACAGACGGGAAAGCTATTAGAGGTACTTCTTATGAAGAAGCAGAATTAGAAGAGCAGAAAGAAATAATTGATTTAAAACGTGATGCGAAAGCTACTCCTGAAGCACCGGGAAGCAATATTTTTGGTCATAGTTTATTTTCTAGTAGAAACCTTTCTTTTGAGCCGAGTGCAAATTTGGCTACTCCGATTAATTACCGTTTGGGCCCAGGTGATGAGGTAATTATAGATATCTGGGGGGCTTCGGAAAATACAATTCGTCAGACGATTTCTCCGGAAGGGACTATTTTAGTCCGTGGTTTAGGTCCCGTTCATCTTAGTGGGATGACTGTAAAAGAGGCGAATTCTTTTTTGCAACGTGAGTTTTCTAAAATCTATTCTGGAATTTCAGGTACTGAGCCCAACTCTGAGATAAAATTGACATTGGGTGACATTCGTACGATACAAATTAATATTATGGGTGAGGTTTCTGTACCGGGGACTTATACCTTATCTGCATTTTCCACTGTATTTCATGCTTTATATCGTGCTGGTGGTGTGAACCGTATCGGTAGTTTACGTAGTATTAAAGTGGTACGTGATGGTAAAACCTTTGCTGATCTGGATGTTTACGACTTTATAATGAAAGGTAAAATGAAGGATGATATACGCCTTCAGGAAGGTGACGTGATCATTGTAGATCCTTATCAGTCTCTGGTTGAGATTGTGGGTAAAGTCAAAAGGCCGATGTTTTATGAGATGAAACCTACAGAGACTGTTGCTACCATATTAAATTATGCAGGTGGCTTTACTGGTGATGCTTATAAAAAAGCCATTCGCCTTGTGCGTAAGAGCGGACGTGAACATCAGGTCTTTAATGTAGATGAAATGGATTATTCTGTTTTCCGTTTGGATGATGGAGATATGATTACGATAGATGCTGTACTGGATCGTTTCGAAAATCGCGTAGAAGTTCGTGGTGCTGTTTATCGTGCCGGTTTATATCAACTAGACGGTACAGTGAATACGGTGAAGCAGTTAATAAAGAAAGCTGAAGGATTGCGTGGAGATGCTTTCCTGAATAGAGTAATTATAGACAGAGAGCATGAAGACTTGTCTCATGAAATCATTGCTATTGATTTAGGAGGATTATTAAACGGGACGATTGCTGATATTCCTTTGCAGAAAAATGATATCCTGTATATCCCAAGTATTACTGATTTGAAAGAAGAAGAAACGGTTGCAATTTATGGTGAAGTTGCTAATCCGGGTACTTTCCTTTTTTCTAAGAATATGACTATTGAAGATTTACTTGTTCAGGCGGGTGGTTTGTTAGAAGAAGCTGCTACAACAAGAGTTGAAGTAACTCGTCGTATTAAAGATCCTAAGAGCACTTCATTCAGTAGTGTTTTGGGCAAAACATTTACTTTTGATATAAAAGATGGTTTTATTGTTGGAGGAAATGCTGAAAATTTCTATTTAGAACCTTTTGATGCTGTTTATATTCGTAAAAGCCCTGCTTATCGCAAACAACAGAATGTGGTTGTTGCGGGTGAAGTACTTTTCTCTGGTAGTTATTCTCTATTGAAAAAGAATGAGCGTTTGTCTGACTTGGTTAGCAAGGCTGGTGGTGTAACTCCGGATGCTTATGTAAAAGGAGCTCGGTTAATCCGTAAATTGTCCGATGAGGAAAGACGTCGTCAGAATGACGCTATCCGTATGGCTCAGGATGGTGAGGGTAAGGATTCCATATCTATACAGAAATTAAATCTGTCAGAGACCTATACTGTAGGTATTGATCTGGAGAAAGCTTTAGCTAATCCAAAGTCTGATTTTGATTTGGTTTTGCGTGAGGGAGATGTACTGTATATTCCGGAATATGTGAATACTGTAAAAATCAGTGGTTCGGTCATGTATCCTAATACCGTAGTGTATCAGAAGGGAAAGAATCTGAAATTCTACATTAATCAAGCGGGTGGTTATGGCAATATGGCAAAGAAGAAGAAAGTTTATGTAGTTTACATGAATGGTACGGTATCTCGTCTGAAGGCAAGAAATGCCAGTGCTATAGAACCGGGATGTGAAATTATTGTTCCCAGCAAGGCTGAAAAGAAACATATGGCGATGGCTGAAATTTTGGGTATTAGTAGTACAACTGCTACAATTGCAGCAATGGTAGCAACTATGGCTAACGCTTTTAAGTAATTTGGATTATGGGTGAAGAAAAAAAACTGAATACACTTCCTCAACAACCAGAGGAACAGGAAATAGACTTGATTGAACTTGCCAAGAAAGTTTGGGCAGAGCGAAAGTTGGTTTTTAAAGCGTGTGGATATGCTGCGTTAGTAGGACTGGTTGTTGCATTTAGCATTCCCAGAGAATATTCCACTAGCGTAACGTTAGCACCAGAAAGCACAGGGAAAACTTCAGGAGGTAGCATGGGAGCTTTGGCAGCTATGGCTGGAATCAATATGGGTTCTTCTGTTGGAGAAGATGCTCTTTATCCGGATCTTTATCCGGATATCGTAAGTTCTACTCCGTTTCTGACCGAGTTGTTTGATGTAAAGGTCAAAGATGATAAAGAAAAGGTAGATACTACGCTGTATGTTTACTTGGACGAACATCAGCGTGCTCCTTGGTGGGGTGCTATTATTTCTGCTCCTTTTAAAGTTTTGGGTTGGACCATCTCTTTATTTAAGGATGATGAAGTAGAAGGAACTGGCACACTGGATCCTTTTAGATTAACAAAAGACGAAGCAGACATTGCCGAAGCGCTAAGTAAACGTATTGCTGTCTCTGTTGATAAGAAGACAGGTGTTACTACCTTGACGGTAACAATGCAGGATCCTTTAATTTCTGCTTCATTAACCGATACAGTAATGCACCGCCTTCAGAATTATATAACTGAATATCGAACTAATAAAGCTCGTCATGATTTGGCTTTTACCGAGAAATTATATACAGAGGCAAAAGCTAATTATACGGATGCCCAAAGTAAGTATGCATCTTTTGTAGATGCAAATCAAAATATTATTTTGTTAAGTTATCGTGCTGAGCAGGAGCGTTTGCAAAATGAGATGAGTTTAGCATATAATGTATATACTCAAGTTGCCCAACAGTTACAGATGGCGAAAGCTAAAGTACAAGAAATTACTCCGGTATATACTGTTGTTCAGCCAGCGACGGTTCCTTTGCGTCCGTCTAAGCCTAGCAAGCCCATGATTCTGATAGGTTTCGTATTTTTGGCTGGTGTCGGTAGTGTTGGATGGATATTGTTTATAAAGGATTTATTAAAAGGATGGAAAAAGCAAACAACGATATGATGATGGATGAAAATTCGCGTAGCTGGTATGTATTGTACACAGCGCCAAGATTGGAACGTAAATTGATGCAACACCTTACTGTTGCCGGATATAAGACTTATTGTCCTATGCAAACAATTTATGTGAACTGGAATGGAAAGACAAAGGAAATTATTGTTCCTTTTTTCTCCGGTTGTGTTTTTGTAGAGGGAGATCTTAAGGATATGATCCCTGTTGTAGCTTCTCAAAAAGCGGCATTTTTAGTGAATGCTGATGGCAAAGAGCTTACTATAGTATCTGATAAGGCAAACCTTCCAGGAAAGTTTGCTCAATTATTGAAGTAATGATGAAGTTGATTTCAGAAGAACTGTTGGATAGTGTGTCCCATGAAGCACGAGAGAGCTCTCGTTTGCGTATGAATTATAATTTTCATGAATCATTGGATGCACCTATTCATCGCTTGCTTAATGCATTAGAGCCGGGAACGTATCTTCCTCCTCATCGTCACACTGATAAAGAGGAGACTTATGTGGTATTACGTGGAAGTCTGTTGACTTTCTTTTATGATGATTTAGGTAATGTAATAGAAAAAGTTAACCTAAATCCATCGGCTGGAGTTTATGGGGTGGAGATCCCTTCCGGTACTTGGCATAGTATTATTGCTTTAGAGCCAGGCACTGTGATTTTTGAAATCAAAAGTGGTCCTTATAAACCACTTCCTCCCGAAGATATTGCGCCATGGGCGCCTGCACCCTCCGACTTGGAAGGTGCGGCTGTGTTTATGAAACGAATGTTGGAGGTTTAATTAGCACCTTCAAACATTCGGCTTCGTGCCAGCATGCATGCACCTACAATGCCGGCCTTATCTTTTAACTTGGATGTCGTGATAACTGAGTCTTTATTCACGAGGTTTAAGGAGTATTTCCGTACTGCTGTTTTTATAGGTTGCGTAATGTAGTCTCCGGTTAGAGATAATGTTCCCCCGATTATTACTAACTCGGGATTAAAGATATTTATAAGACCGGCAATTTGTTTACCTAATTTTTGCCCGATTTCTTCAACAATTTCAATGCATAGCACATCTTCCTTGTTTACTGCTGCTATAATCTCATCTAATGTCAATGGGTTTTCCATATTAATCCGTTCGGATAAAATAGAATTTTCTCCTTTCTTTATTCGTTCCAGCAGAGTACGGTGTAATGCTGAACCGGAAGCTTCTGTTTCCAGACAGCCTTTCTTTCCACAGTGGCAGATGATTTCATTATCAAATGTGCTGATATGCCCAAATTCTCCTGAGAATCCAGATTTTCCTTTGTAGATTTTTCCATCTATAATAATTCCGATTCCTAATCCCCAGCTGACATTTACGAAAATAATATCCTTTTCTCCTTTAACGCATCCTTGCATATATTCTCCATAGGTCATTGCTCGTGTATCATTGTCGATTGTGACAGTATATCCTAGTCTTTCACTTAATACATCTGCAAGAGGACGTTCCTCAAAATTGAACTGGCTGAAACTATATCCGGATTCTGGGTTTACCCGACCTGATACATTGACATTGATATTAAGAATCTTTTCAGTGTCAATTGAAAGTTTCTTGATAAAATTGAGAATAAGACTACAAAGCTCGTTCATTCCTTCCAAAGAGTTCTCAAAATTATAAGGAATATCCATTTTGAGATCTACCATATCTCCTTTAAAATTGATTAATCCGATGTTGATGGAGAATTTTTTTATATCTACTCCAATAAAGTAACCGGATTGAGGATTCAAGCCGTATAGATGCGGGTGGCGTCCTCCGCTTGTTTCCAGTTTCCCATAATCATTTATATAACCTTCATCGAACATTTCACCTATTAATTTAGTGACAGTAGGGATACTCAGATCTAACTCCTTAGAGAGATCAGGAATTGTAGAACTACCATTATATATATAATAGGTGATAATCCTTTTTTTTATAAGGGCATTTTTAGACCCCATTTCTATTTCTTTTAGGAATTGCTGATACATACTCTTTGTTAATTTCATTATTGTCAACAAAGATACTTAATAATTTTATTAACATCAACCTTTCTATGTGAAAAAGAATATTATTTCTTCTTTTTATCTAGTTGATAATTGCTGAACTCTCCTTTTTCTTATTCCTTTTTTTGTCTTTAGTTTGCGTTTCTTTTCTTTTTCCTCGTTATTATTAATTAATAATATGGCTGTATTTAATTAAATGTATAGGATAATGAGAATTTAATAATAAAATAATTTATTATCTATTGTTTATTTAATAAATATATCTATATTTGCACTGTGTTATAAGTATAATAACCTCTATAATAATAAAGGTTAAACTTAGAATTCAATAGGTTAACATATATATTATACAGAAGAAAGCTATGAAAACAAGCAATCGCAGAGATTTTCTGAAAAAGGCCGCACTGGCAGGAGCTTCCGCCTTAGTAGCTCCTGGATTGCTGGCAACTGAAGAGAAAGAAGTGATATCTTTCTCTTCATCGCCCGGTGGTGAGACTGATGAATTTATTATTCCTAAGAATAATGGATTGAAAATAACAGGAACCTTCTTAGATGAGATTTCTCATGATATTCCTCATCAGAATTGGAGTGAAAGAGAGTGGGAGCAGGATTTTCGTCACATGAAAAGTATTGGGATTGATACTGTTATTATGATTCGTTCCGGTTATCGCAAGTTTATTACTTATCCTTCTAAATATTTGCTTGGTAAAGGATGCTATATGCCATCTTTCGACTTGGTAGATATGTATCTCCGTTTGGCGGAAAAATATCAGATGAAATTTTATTTCGGTTTGTATGATTCCGGGAAGTATTGGGATACGGGTGATTTATCTTGGGAGATTGAAGATAATAAATACGTTATTGATGAAGTTTGGAAGCAATACGGTGAAAAATACAAGAGTTTTGGCGGATGGTATATCAGTGGCGAGATCAGCCGTAAGACTAAAGGGGCTATTGATGCTTTCAGGGCAATGGGAAAACAATGCAAGGATGTTTCTGCAGGTCTTCCTACTTTTATTTCTCCTTGGATTGACGGAAAAAAGGCTGTGATGGGAACTGACAAGTTAACTAAAGAAGATGCAGTTTCAGTTCAGGAACATGAAAGAGAGTGGAATGAGATTTTTGATGGGATTCACGAAGTAGTTGATGCTTGTGCTTTTCAGGATGGGCACATTGACTATGATGAATTGGATGCTTTTTTTACAGTGAATAAAAAGCTGGCGGATAAATATGGTATGAAATGTTGGACGAATGCAGAAACATTTGACCGTGATATGCCAATCAACTTTTTACCGATAAAGTTTGATAAACTCCGAATGAAGTTGGAAGCTGCAAAACGGGCTGACTATGATAAGGCCATAACTTTTGAATTCTCTCACTTTATGAGTCCACAATCAGCTTACTTACAAGCGGGACACTTGTATGATAGATATAAAGAATACTTTAATATAAAATAAATATGAAGTCGACAATTAATTTTGGTTATTTAGTTTTCCTTTCGGTAGTAGCGGCTTTGGGCGGTTTTCTGTTTGGATATGACACTGCCGTAATTTCCGGTACCATTGCGCAGGTAACAGAACAGTTCGGGTTGGATGCTTTGCAACAAGGATGGTATGTAGGATGTGCATTGATCGGTTCTATCATTGGGGTGCTTTTTGCTGGTATTTTGAGTGATAAGTTTGGGCGAAAATCTACTATGATCCTTTCAGCTATTTTATTCTCTACATCGGCTATTGGTTGTGCTGCATCTACAGACTTTAATCAACTGGTTATCTATCGGATTATAGGTGGTGTTGGGATAGGGGTTGTTTCTATCATTTCTCCACTTTATATTTCAGAAGTGGCTGTAGCGCAATATCGCGGACGTTTGGTTTCTCTGTATCAATTGGCGGTTACAATCGGTTTCTTAGGAGCTTATCTCGTTAATTACCAGCTTTTAGGCTATTCTATGAGTAATCCGGATGCTAGTACAGGATGGTGGAACCTAGTATTTGTATCGGAGGTGTGGAGAGGTATGTTAGGTATGGAAACATTGCCTGCAATCATGTTTTTCATTATAATCTTTTTCATACCTGAGAGTCCTCGCTGGCTGATACTGAAAGGGAAAGAAGAAAAAGCTACAAATATTCTTGAGAGAATTTATACCTCTTCTAAGGAAGCTTTATTTCAATTGACAGAGACTAAGTCTGTACTATCATCCGAGTCTAAATCGGAATGGAAGCTCTTGTTGCAACCTGGTATAAGGAAAGCTGTTATTATCGGTGTATGTATTGCTATGTTAGGACAGTTTATGGGTGTGAATGCCGTTTTATATTATGGACCTTCTATTTTTGAAAATGCAGGTTTATCCGGAGGTGATTCTTTGTTCTATCAGGTTTTAGTGGGATTGGTGAATACATTGACTACTGTATTGGCTCTTGTTATTATTGATAAAGTAGGGCGTAAAAAGTTGGTTTATTATGGCGTATCAGGTATGGTGATTTCTTTAATACTGATTGCAACTTACTTTATTTATGGTGAGTCCTGGGCTATCTCCAGCATTTTCCTTTTAATCTTTTTCCTCTTCTATGTATTTTGTTGTGCCGTGTCTATATGTGCTGTGGTATTTGTGCTTCTTTCTGAAATGTATCCGACCCGGGTACGCGGGCTTGCCATGTCCATTGCCGGCTTTGCTTTATGGATAGGTACATACTTGATTGGACAGTTAACCCCCTGGATGCTCCAGAATCTTACCCCCGCCGGAACATTCATTCTGTTTGCAATCATGTGTGTACCCTATATGCTGATTGTTTGGAAACTTGTTCCCGAGACCACAGGAAAGTCTTTGGAAGAGATTGAACGCTATTGGATGAAAAATAAAAATTGACCTTAATATTATATAAAATGAAGATTAGAAATTATTTATTGAGTGGCTGTCTTATAGCAGCATTATGTTCGTGCGGTACTTCTCAGAAGGAGAACCTGAATCTCACCCTATCGAAAGATACGCTATTCGATAAGGTAAAAGGGGCTTGGGCCGGACAAATCTTAGGATGTACCTATGGCGGTCCTACAGAGTTTCAGTATTTGTCTACCATAATTCCTGATTCTGTGGTTATACCATGGGGAAATGGGGAAATCAAGAAATGGTTTGATGGTGGAGGTGGTCTTTATGATGATGTTTACGTAGATCTGACATTTGTAGAAACTTTTGAAAGGTGTGGATTGGATGCTCCTGTCGATTCTTTTGCGGCAGCATTCTTAGCTAAAGAATATCCATTGTGTCATGCAAACCAGCAGGCTCGTTATAACCTGTTGCAAGGTTTGTCTCCCCATGCCAGTGGATATTGGAAAAACAATCCTCATGCCAATTGCTTGGATTTTCAGATTGAAGCTGACTTTGCAGGTATTATGTCGCCGGGTATGGTGAATAGTGCAGTGGATTTTTGTGACCGTATCGGACATATCATGGCTTACGGTGATGGATGGTATGGCGGAGTATACGTAGCTGCCATGTATTCTTTGGCTTATGTAAGCGATGATATTGAATACATCGTGACGGAAAGTTTGAAAGCGATCCCCCAGCAAAGTCGCTTTTATGCATGCATGACTGATGTTATAAACTGGCACAAGCAATATCCGGATGATTGGAAAAAGTGCTGGGAAGAGATTGAGAAAAAATGGGGAACTAATGACATTGCCTGCCCAGATGGTGTTGAAGTACCTTTTAATATTGAAACCTATGTAAACGGAGCCTATATCATTTTGGGATTGCTTTACGGTCAGGGCGACTTTGAAAAAACAATTGATATTTCTACACGTGCAGGACAAGATTCCGACTGTAATCCGGCTTCTTCCGGAGGCATTTTAGGAACCATGCTTGGTTATAATCGCCTTCCGGAGAAATATAAGGCGGAAATGGCAATTGTTGAAGATATGCCTTTCAATAATACTGTGAGCTTTAATAAAGGTTCTGAGTTGAGTTACGGACAGGCTTTGCAGATGATAGAAAGAGAAGGTGGAAAAGTTGGTGAGAATGAAGTTAAAATCAACTTTCAGAAGCCTGTTCCTGCAAAATTGGAAATCAGCTTTGAAGGTTTAAAACTCGATAAGAAGGTGACTGTGGATAATTGGATTGCTAACTTTCCGACTGTGGAGTTCGACGGTATAGGGGCTGTTATTAAAGGGGAACTCAAGGGTGATAATGTTCCTGAAGATTATGTTGCAGAATTAGAGGTCTATTTTAATGATAAACTGGTAGAAATCTGTAAGTTACCTTTGAAGTATAACCATCGCAAACATGAGCTGTTTTTTAATTACGAGCAGCCTTACGGAAAATACAAAGTGACTTGCAAATGGACTAATCCAGTGAAAGGAGCAGATATTTGGGTAAGAGACGTCATTACTTACACAACAGATAAATAGGTATAAATATATTGAGGAACTGGTTTATATGCATGCCGGATAAAAAACGTTTCCAGTTTCTCATCTAAAAAATTAATAGAATTATGGATTTGAAGAAATTAGCGGATCAGTATAAGGATGAACTGTTGGATAATGTTCTTCCTTTCTGGTTAGAGCACTCCCAGGATCACGAGCATGGTGGGTATTTTACCTGTCTGGACCGGAAAGGGAATGTTTTTGACACAGACAAATTTATTTGGTTACAGGGTCGTGAAGTATGGTTGTTTTCAATGCTTTATAATAAGGTAGAGAAACGCCAGGAATGGTTGGACTGTGCTATTCAGGGAGGTGAGTTCCTGAAAAAATATGGTCATGATGGAAATTATAACTGGTATTTTTCTCTTGATCGTACAGGACGTCCCTTGGTGGAACCTTATAACATTTTCTCATATACCTTTGCTGTAATGGCATTTGGACAACTCAGCCTGGCTACGGGAAATCAAGAGTATGCGGATATAGCGATGAAGACTTTCGATATTGTACTATCGAAGACCAACAATCCTAAGGGAAAATGGAATAAGCTTTATCCGGGTACACGTGAGTTGAAGAATTTTGCTTTGCCGATGATCCTATGTAATTTGGCTATGGAAATAGAGCATTTGCTGGATAAGGGTTGTCTGGAAAAGACGATGGAAGTATGCATCCATGAAGTTATGGAAGTTTTTTATCGTCCGGAACTTGGAGGCATTATTGTAGAGAATGTTCTGGCAAATGGAGAACTTTCCGATTCTTTCGAAGGACGCCAGGTTACTCCGGGCCATGATATCGAGGCAATGTGGTTCATTATGGATCTTGGGAAACGTCTGAACCGTCCGGATTTGATTGAAAAGGCGAAGAATATAACTTTGACGATGCTTGATTATGGTTGGGACAAAGAATTTGGCGGTATCTACTATTTCATGGATCGTAAAGGATGTCCACCCCAACAATTGGAATGGGATCAGAAACTGTGGTGGGTTCATATTGAAACTCTGATTTCATTGCTCAAAGGTTATCAACTGACCGGAGATAAGCAATGTCTCGATTGGTTTGAAAAGGTACATGAATATACATGGAGCCATTTCAAAGATAATGAATATCCGGAATGGTATGGTTATCTGAATAGAAGAGGTGAGGTGTTATTGCCCCTGAAAGGTGGAAAGTGGAAAGGTTGTTTCCATGTTCCCAGAGGACTTTACCAGTGCTGGCAAATCTTGGAAGATATAAATTTAGTTGCACGAAATGAAAATAAGAATTCCTAATTTTAAATTTTAATAATATGAAAAGCAAGTGTTTTGGTTTACTACTATTATTTCTATTTTCCTTAGTAAACATAGGTGCATATGCTCAGGTAAAAGTAGAGGGTAGTGTATTTGATGAGACTGATAATCCCTTGATTGGGGTATCAGTTTTTACGGAAGGTCGCAAGACCGGTACAGTGACAAATGCAGATGGACATTTTACTATTATGGTATCTGATGCTAATTCGTATTTGACTTTCTCTTACGTGGGTTATATGACTCAGAAGGTACAATTGAAAGGAAAGAAAATATTGAAGATTGTCATGAAGGAAGATACTGAATTGCTGGATGAAGTAGTAGTGGTAGGTTATGGTACACAAAAGAAAATTAATGTAACTGGTGCTATTGCTCAGGTAGACAACAAAGAGTTGAAAATGGCTCCCAGCGGTAATTTATCCTCTATGTTGGCGGGGCGTCTTCCAGGTTTGATTACTAAGCAGAGTAGTGGGCAGCCAGGTAAAGATGGTGCTAGTTTGTATATCCGTGGTAATGGTGCGGGTGATGGTGACCCTCTGATTGTAATTGATGGTGTGGTGACAGATTACTTTCCTACTTTTTCTCCCGATGAGGTGGAGTCAATCACTATTTTAAAAGATGCGACAGCGGCTGCTGTTTATGGAGTACGTGCCGCTGCTGGTGTTATCCTGATTACAACTAAACGCGGTACGGTTCAAAAACCTACAGTAACGGTTAACTCTTCAGTTACATTAAGCCAAAACACAAACTTTCCAAAGTTTTTGAATGGTCCTGATTATGCTTATTGGTATAATACAGCTCAGCGCTTGGATGGTGTAGCGGAAGAAAGTTTGCGTTTTACGGCTAATGAGATAGACCGTATTGAAAATCCGGGTGACAACGAGGCCATTTATGGTAATACTGATTGGTTTGATTTGTTATTTAAGAATGTGGCTCCTGCCTATACGAATAATGTATCTGTTTCAGGTGGTACTGAACGTTTGAAATTTTTTGCTTCTGTAGGTGCATACAATCAGGAAGGTGTTATTGATCATACCTCTTATGACAAATACAACTTCCGCTCCAATATGGATGCAAAGGTTACTGATAATTTTGATTTGTCGTTAGACTTGTCCGGTTATGTATCTGAAGATAATGAGCCGGGTGCCAGTGCTGGTAAAGGTTCTTACGCTTCTATTTTCCAGCAGGCCATGTTGTCTTATCCTTATTTGAAAGCTTATTCACCTTCGGGGTTACCTGTAGGTAGTTTAAATTTGGATGGCAATGGAAACAATAATCCGGTTGCAGCCAGGGACCTTTCAGGTAAGAATACTATTAAAAAGACATACTTCCAAGGAAATATATCTATGAAGTATAAGTTGCCGTTTGTTAAGGGACTTAGCTTAAAATTGAATGCTTCTTATGTTAAGAACTACACCATGCAGAAAAAATACTTCCTGCCTTATGATTTGGATTGTTGGAATCAGTCAACTCGTGATTGGGTTGTGCAGAAAGGACGTATTGCTAGTAAGGCTTCTTTAAATCAGTGGTTTACTGAAAGTCAAGGTTATACTATTCAACCTACTATTGAATACTCTAACAAATTTGGTAAACATGCTGTATCGGGATTGTTTTTGTATGAGTATTCCAGGACTGACGAATCAAGCTTATCTGCTGGTAGAGAAGATTTCCCTATTACCGATATTATGGACATGAGTTATGGTCTGACTGTAAACGAAAACCTTGTCAAAGGAGGTCATGGTTTGGACAGACGCGCAGGGTATGTATTCCGTTTTAACTATTCTTATGACGATAAATACTTATTGGAAGTAACTAGTAGGATTGATGCTTCTACTGCTCTCCCTAAAAAATATAGATGGGGTGTATTTCCCGGTGTATCTGTAGGATGGCGTATTTCTCAAGAAGATTTCTTTAAAGAAGCTGTTCCTTTTATGGAAAATTTGAAAGTTAGAGCGTCGGCCGGACGTTTAGGTAGTGACCGTTCCATCAGCAATACGATGACTTATTTTTCTACGGCTACTCTATCTAAAGATCCAATCGTGATATTTGGTTCCGATCCTCAGAAGTATTTAGGTTTAAGTCGTCCTATTAATCCGAATCTGAAGTGGGAATTGACAGATACTTACAATGTGGGTATTGAGTCTAGCATGTGGAATGGTTTGTTGGGGGTTGAATTGGATGTGTTTTATATGAAGACGACTCGTTCTCTTGAGAAACAGTCCGGTAATTTTCCACTTTCTTTAGGTGATTATTTTCCAGCTTATATTAATTATGGTTCGCATGATAACCGTGGTTTTGAGTTGGTATTGACACATCACAATAGGGTCAAGGATTTTAATTATTCTGTTAGAGGTAATGTGTCATGGGCACGTAATAAGATTTTGAAAATGACAGAGGATGCGAACGTTCCTAATTATATGCGTAGTACAGGACGTCCAATGGGTGAATATTGGGGATTTGTTGCAGAAGGTTTGTTCCAGACAGAAGAAGAGATTGCACATAGTGCAGTTTATGGACCTACGCTTCCAGGTGATATCAAATTGAAAGATATTAATGGTGATGGTAAAATTACGTACGATCAGGACCGTGTACCCATTGGTCGTAGCAGTACACCTGAAATGATGTTTGGCTTGAATTTGGCTGGTGAATGGAAAGGAATTGATTTTTCAATGTTATTACAAGGTGCGGCTTTGTTTGATGTCAATTTATGTGGAGTTTATGCAGACGTAGGTTATGATAATACATTCTATACTAAACCTTTCTATTGTGATGGTAATACTCCTTATTATTTGGTAGAAAATTCTTGGCGTCCTGATCATACTAACGCAGATTATCCTCGTTTGGGTATTGTATCTAGGGAAAATGGTGGTAAGATGTCTTCTTGGTGGGTTGAAGATGGTGCGTATGTACGTCTGAAGACTCTTCAGGTAGGTTATACTTTACCTTCTAAATGGACTGCAGCTGCAGGTATTAAGAAAGTACGTGCTTATTTTGCTGGTGGTAACTTATTGACTTTATCACATCTAAAGCATTTAGATCCTGAAATGCCGGGTGTAAACCAGGGTTATTATCCCCAGCAACGTACCTTTGAATTTGGATTAAATATAAGTTTTTAAAAACAAATATGATGAAATCAATTAATAAATTTCTAACAATATTAGCCGCATCTGCCGGTTTGTCGCTGGTAAGTTGCGATATTGATCCTGTTTTGACGGATAGTTATCCAGAAGATGTAGCCTGGTCAAATGCAGATAATTTGCGATTGAATTTGAATGGATTTTATTCGCTTATTGGTGGATATTACGGGAGTGAAGTAGAGAATGATGCTTGTTCAGATATCTTAAAAATGAATGGCCCGCGTGATTCGGAAAATCTGTTTGTATTCGGATCTGCTCCGATTACTCCATCTGCTAATCGGTTTGACCTGTGGAAGAATAGACATACATGGCAACTTTCTTGTTGTCGTTTCTTGCGTGATTTGAAAGAGCATCGTAGTAACTTCACAGAAGAAATTGCTCTTGAAGCTGAGGCGGAGGCACGCTTTTTTCGTGCATTGGCTAACTTTGATTTAGCAAAACGTTATGGTGCCAGTTTTATTTTATATAAAGAGTTGCCCGAGTTGGGAGAAAAAAATCATGCTCGCTGCACACCTGATGAATGTTGGGACTTTATAGCGGAAGATTTGGATTTTGCTGCTAAATACCTTCCTGCTAAATGGAATAATGGAACAAAAGATCCGTGGGGAACGGAAACTCATACTGGTCGTATCACGAAAGGGGCTGCTTATGGACTGTTGGCGCGTGCTATGCTTTATGCCGAACGTTGGAAAGCTGCTTCGGATGCTGCGCTGGAAGTTAAAAAACTGGGTTATAAGCTATACAAAAACCCAAGTCGTGAAGATAAAGGTTATGGAGAGTTGTTTACTAACAGAAGAAGTTCAGTGCTAAGCAATCAAGAAAGTATTATTGAATTTGGCTATTCTTATGATAATAAGATGGATTATTCATTCGATTATTTCTATTGCCCACCCAGTGATGGAGGTTATGCAGAGGTAAGTCCTACAGAAGATTTGGTATCAGCCTATCAGATGGCAGATGGCAGAGATTTCGATTGGACAGATCCTGTAATGGCGGCTAATCCATATTCTGGACGCGAACCACGATTCTATGCTTCTATACTTTATAATGGTTGTCAGTGGAAAGGTCAGACACTTTACACCTATGAAGGTAGTACTGATGGCTATGCTTTGGGTGGGGGAACTACTTGTACTGGCTATTATATGCGAAAACTATTTGATGAAGCATTGCCGAAAAATGGTATGCGATCTACTGATCTGACTTATTATTATATGCGCTATGCTGAAGTTCTATTGATTTATGCTGAGGCTATGGCACAACAGGATGGTGGATTGAAGGAAGCCTTGAATGCTCTGAATGAAGTCCGTGCTCGTGTTGATTTACCTGCGGTATCGGCAAGTACCAAGACGGAATTTATGAAGCTGCTTCGACGTGAAAGAATGATTGAATTGGCATTTGAAGGACATCGTTTCTGGGATCTCCGCCGTTGGGGGTTAGGTACTACAGTGTTGAATGGCACCCATATGAAAGGTGTTAAACCAATGAAAGTAGGTGATAAATTTGAGTATCAGCTTGTGGATTGTGACGGTGGTTCAACACGCGTGTATCTGGAGAAGTACAATCGTTTCCCTATTCCACTGGGGGAATTGCAACAGAATACATCATGTGAACAGTTTGATGAATGGAAATAATAAAAAATGAATGCTATGAAATTACTTAATAAATATACAGCAATAATATGTCTGTTTGTAGCAGCTTTAACTTCATGTGAATCTCCTGATTTGTCTGAAGGGCGTACAGACCAAGTAAAAGGATTGTTGAATGTGACAATCAAGATTCCAGATAATCCGGCTGAATTTACGGCAACAAAGAAAGGACCTTATGAAGAAGGTGAAGAAATAACAGTGAAAGTGCCCACGACGGATGAAGAACCTTTGGATTTGACACGCTTGATTTGCACTGTTAGTTTGGAGCATAATTGTTATGTGGAAACGCCGCTAACGGGAGAAACTGATTTTACGGAACCGTTGAAAATTACTGTAATTGATGTACAAGGTAATCGTCATAATAACACGATTAAGATTTTGCCTACACCACCTAAAACTAAGTTTACTAAAGTTTGGGATAAAAATGCAGTAGAATTGAATATAAATGACCGTAATCTTTCTGGCTTGGCTATGAATGATAAATATTTAGCAGTACAGTTATATGATGGCAATATCTATAGATATGATAAGAAGAGTGGTTCTGCAATTGATGTTGTACCATCTGCAAGATCGTTTATGATGAAAGCTGATGTAGATGATGCTGGACATCTGATTACTGCTCGTGAAAATATTTATGGTGCCGGATTTATGGTATATTATTATTCTGAAGAAGATAATGAACATCATTTGCTACTGGATTATACAAATGACGATGGATGTCCGGAAGATTTGGGATATGAAATAAGTGTGATTGGTGATGTAACGAATGGGAAATCATTTATTTATGGTATGGCTCCTGGAACAATGACTATCTATTATTGGGAGCTGATGGATGGTGAATTGGTAACTCCGGCTGCTGAGCCTAATACATTGCGCTATGGACCGGCTGGAGGTAATTGGGATCGAGCCCAAATACAACGTGCTTCATTGGATGCTAATTCAGACCATTATATTTCATACTATATACCATCAACTGACGATGCGGATGATGAATATCGGAAAGAAAAGAAGGGAAGCCGTTTTAATATCTTCTCGCCATATATGGAGATAAATGAGCTTAATCCACAGAATCATTCTTATAAAATTTTGGATTTCAAAGTATTCACAGTGAATGACGATATATTCTTGGCTACCATTGAACAGAATTATACAGCATGGTCTAATGCTAAAGTTCAAGTTTTTGAGATTACGAATCGCAATAAGATGGAATTAACTGCTGAAGATGCAGGATATGATGAACTCTGCTTATTTACTGGTGATGAAATTGCTCCTACCAACTATAACCGTTGGGGTGACATCGCTGTCTACAAAGAACAGACAGCCACTGGATATGATGTTTACATAGCATCAACAGTCGTAGGTTATGATGCAACTGAGTCAAGAATCAGAATGTATAAGATGAGTTACTATCCGCAATAATCTTTTAAAGTAGAGTGCTGCTAATCACAGCACTCTATTGAAAGAATTATTAGTTACAACAATTTTAAATTTATGAATTATGAGAACATCTTTATTTTTTATATGTCTGTTGGGCGTATTCTTATGTTCCTGCGGTGACGATATACATAAGGGGTATAGAGCGCCAGGTTACGATCAGGTTTTGGAGAAGCAGAGAATACTTAATAATACGAAAGCAGTAAAGTCTATTAACTCTTATGATGAACTGGGGTGTGAGATTTATGATATACCTAAAAGAGAAGAAGGTAAAGCATTTCTTGATTATGAATTGGGAGATGATCAGAAAGAAGGAACCGGCAGTTTTAAGTTGATATATAACTTTACAGGTAACTCTACGGCAGATGCTCCTGAGTGTGTGTACTTTGGACAGAGATGGGGTGATTATAGAGTAGATTTGTCATTTCATCCATTGGGACTTTCTATTTGGGTAAAGGGTAAGAAAGGTAATAAAGGTTTGTTCCGGTTTATTATCATGGAGGATGAAAAGCAGTTTAATGCTGATGCTCCCCATGATTATACTCGTAAACGTTGGTCATATTTTGCTTATGAAGATGCGGAAGTCTTGTCAAAGGAGGGGTGGAATCGCATAATTATGCCTTACAGTGCTTTCAAACTTTACCGGAAAGGAGAAGGAACTACATCTAATGAATTGTTGATGAATCGTAATGAAGGGTTCCGTATCGAAATTGAGAATACTACGAACGAAGCTTGTAGCGGAGAATTTCAGATTGATAATTTGGAGCAATTGACCTCTTATGAACTGAAAGTAGGTAAACCGAAATTTTCCAGTATATTTATTCAGCTGAATAAAGAAGCTTATGAGAATGAGGATTGGGATCAGCAATTTCAAGATAGTCGTGCGGTTGGCATTGATACATGGATTATTCAGTATTCTGAACAGTTCACCGGTAATGATGATGATACGAATGTTTCATTCTATAAGAATACTAATTTACCTTGGGTACAAGTTAAATGTGATATCATTGATAAAATGTTTGAAGCAGCAGAACGTAATGGAATGAAAATTATTCTGGGGTTGTATCCTGGAGATTACAGTAAAACTAATACTGCTGATCCGACCAAGTATAACACTAATCTGGAGAGAAACAAAATGCTTTTCGATGAAGTTTACGAGCAATTTGGTAATAATCCGTGTTTAGTGGGATGGTACATTACAGAGGAGTTTCATGATGGTTCTTATCCTGTAGGTTGGCAACAAGAACCGGCTTTATCTATGTTGGCAAAATATTTGGAAGGAGTGGCTTCTTATATTAAGCAGAAGTCTGATAAACCTGTTTCAATAGCACCTGCATTATGGAGAGGTATGCCTGCCGATCTTTGTGGAGAATGGTTTGGACGAATTTTTGCACAGACTCCTAACATTGATTATTTGTATCTTCAAGATATAGGTGGACGTTGTTTGGTTGACTTTGATGTAGATTTGCCAAACTGGTATGCGGAAATAAAGAAAGCTTGTGATGCTAACGGAGTTAAATTCGGTGTAGATATTGAATCTTTCAAGAGTTGTAACTGTCCCAATATAGGCTATAAAGCTAAGGATTGGAGTGAATTGAAAGAGCAATTGTTTGTAGCGGGTCTGTTTACTGAGTATATAACAAACTTCAGCTGGGTAACTTTTAAGAAAGGAACGAATAACTACGCTGGTTATAAACAGTATTTGGAAGATAACGGTCTTTTGTAAGAGATAATATCTTTATTCCGATAGGATGTAGCTCCTTAGGATGACTACACCATAAAACTAAAAGGGCTACACTCTTTAGGGTATAAGGTTACGCCATCCTGATAAAAAGGTGTAGCCCTTTTATATTGTTAATGTGAATATTTGTTATTGATAGAATACAATGAAGAATGCAATATTTATAATAGGAATGTTCATCAGCTCTATTACGGTAAAAGCTGGTGATATTTCAAACTTCGTACTGGATAATTATCTGATTCCGGTAGATCAACCGGGAAAGATAATTGGGTATATTTATCCGGCACCAGCAAATATTCGTTTGTTAAGTGATACTTCTTCACTTTTTCGGATTGATTTTAAAAAGAAGGCAATCTGCTTGAAAAAGAATAAGGCATTATCGGTTGGACAGATGAGTTATCGTTATGGCATTACTCTTTTAATTGATGGAAAAGAATGTGAATTTGAATTGCTAAAAGACGGATTTAGCAAAAATAAGGTCGTGGCTCATCGTGGTGCCTGGAGGAAAAAAGGTGTATTACAAAATTCCGTACGTTCTTTTCAAAATGCAGTGGAATTGGGTTGTCAAGGGTCTGAAATGGATGTTTGGTTAACTGCTGATAATAAAGTAGTTCTTTCTCATGATCCACATGTGTATGGATTGGAAGTTGAAAATATCACTTCTTTGCAATTATTTCAACAAACTATCAATGAGAAAGATCCCGTACCCTCACTTCAGGAACTTTTGATGGTTGCAAGAGCACAGAATATCACTCATCCGGTTATTGAAATAAAAGATTCTCAGAAAGGATGGGAGCGTACGTTACAGTTGACAGACTCCGTGGTGAATATTGTTCATCGTATGAAGATGCAAGGATATGTAGAGTATATTAGTTTCAATTATGAAGTCTTGAAGCGTATTCGTGAATTGGACCCTACAGCCAAAACTCTTTATTTATGGGAAGGAAAAAAACAATTGGGAGATCTGATCAAAGATCGTATTTCAGGAATTGATTATTCGTATTATGCTTATCGGCAGGATAAAAACTTAGTAAAAAACGCCAAGAGTATGGGGTTACTTACAAATGTCTGGACAGTGAATGATGCGGAAGAATTGCTACTCTACTATCAACAAGGGGTAGATTATATCACGACTGATGAACCGGAGTTATTATTGAAAATTATAAATAGTTTAAATTGATATTTATATTATGTATAGAATTTTTTTGTGTTTGATGGCAGTACTGAATTTTACTGCACTTTTTGCTCAGAAGAGCATATTGAAGTTTAATGCTGATGGTAATTTTAAGATAGTGCAATTTACCGATACTCATTATAAAGTTGATGATCAGGCAAATTCTCAAATAGCTTTAGATCGCATGAATGAGGTTTTGGATACAGAAAAACCTGATTTTGTAATATTTACGGGAGATGTTGTGGTATCCAATGAATCTTTCAAAGGGCTGGATATTGTTCTGGAGCCTTGCATCAAACGTAATATTCCTTATGCTGTTGTATTTGGCAATCATGATGATGAGTATGATCATACACGTCCGGAACTATATGATTATATTGCAAAGAAGAAAGGTTGTTTGATGCCGGTTCGTACTACTGAAATGGCTCCTGACTATGTGTTAACGGTAAAATCATCAAAAGATAAAAATAAGGATGCAGCAGTGTTGTATTGCATTGATTCTCATTCTTATACAAGTATAAAGTCTGTACCGGGGTATGATTGGATAAAGTTTGATCAGATTGCTTGGTATAGAGAACAAAGTCGGAAATTTACGAAACAAAATGGTGGTGAACCGATTCCTGCACTTGCATTCTTCCATATTGCTATACCTGAATATAGAGATGCCGTAATGGAAGAAAAAAACAGATTGTTTGGAGTGAGAGGAGAGGGAGTGGCTTGCCCAACCACAAATTCTGGATTTTTCACCTCGGTTAAGGAATGTGGCGATATAATGGGGATGTTTGTCGGACATGATCACGATAATGATTATGCAGTGGCTTATAAAGAAGTATTACTGGCCTATGGACGTTACACTGGTGGGAATACAGTTTATAATGATTTGCCTTCCAATGGTGCTCGTGTGATTGTTCTGAAGGAAGGGGAGCGTAAGTTTAATACTTATATTCGTATTGCTAATGGCGAAATAGAATCTTTTGTGTCCT
The DNA here is from genome assembly GCF_000513195.1 of Bacteroides timonensis. Taxonomy (GTDB): domain Bacteria; phylum Bacteroidota; class Bacteroidia; order Bacteroidales; family Bacteroidaceae; genus Bacteroides; species Bacteroides timonensis. Next base: position 28,257 of record NZ_CBVI010000169.1, read on the forward strand.
ATCCTGATAATTTCTTTTAATTTGATAAAACCATAAAAATATGAAGTATATATTTCTTATTCTTTTTTCTTTGTTCAGTCTGGTAAGTTTGCAGGCAGAGAATAAAGTGAGCTTAACTTTAATACCTCCGGGAAAAATCACCAATAAGGTCGATCTGGATATCCGCGGTGGTATTGTGAACGAAAGTGCTTCACAACAGACTTATCAGGTAGCTTTGTATTGGAATAAAGAGAATAAGGATGCACTGTTATACGAAACGGTTGTGACAATCCCTGCCGGAAAGGCCGAAACGGTGAAGGTGGTTATACCTACCAAGGACCGGGTGGGGAAGAATAAAGTGATCTTCAAAGTGGCTAATGAAGGCAAGGCCTATCGGAAGACAAAGGATATAGAAGTGATTGAATCGGACATTCGCTCTATCCAACAGATATCCGGTGCCTGGACGGGCATCTATCACTGGAGTGAAATCGAAGGAAAACATTGGAATCAGGATATCAAGAAGATGACCGATGATCAGTGGAGAGAGTTGATCCGTTCCATGAATAAGCTGGAAATGAATATGGTGGTTATACAGGAAGTTTTCCGTAATGAAGAATATGTAGGCAAGCATACTACCAATGTGGATAACTATGTAGGTAAAGCCTTCTATCCTTCCAAACTGTATCCCGGTCGTATGGAACTTACAGCCAAAGACCCGATTGAGGCCATCCTGACGGAAGCCGATAAACAGGGCATGAATGTACTGATGGGAGTGGGTATGTTTGCTTGGTTCGACTTTACCCCCGAATCTCTGGAATGGCACAAGCGGGTGGCTAAAGAACTGTGGGATATGTATGGTCACCATGAATCCTTTTATGCCTTCTATGTGTCCGAAGAGAGTGGCGGTGGTCTGGATAACTGGGAACAACGCCCTGAGATGCGTAAAAAGAGAAAAGACGATATCGTGAATTTCTTCAAAGAGTTTAAGGCTTACTGTAACGGATTTGCACCGGACAAACCGATCATGTTGGCTACCAACAGTTTTGAAGTTCCCAACGGAATGGATACGTATCCGGCACTTATGGAACATCTGGATATCTTGTGTCCATTCGGATTTGCCCGTATGCCGGATGGTGATCTGACCGGTAAGGAAGCGGCTAACATGTTGCAGAAAGTTTGTGATGAGGCTAAAGCTCATTTGTGGTTCGACCTGGAAGTATTCCTGTTCAATCCGGATAACTCCCTCTATCCCCGTCCGGTAGAAGAAATCATCCGTGACCTGAACCTGTTTGATAACTTCGAGAAGATTCTTTGCTATCAGTTCCCGGGTGTATTCAATGATCCGAAGATGTCTATCCGTGTGGGCGAAGCACGCACTATCGACTTGTTCAACGGATACATGAAATACCTGAAAGAATTGAAAGCTAAAAATAAGAAACGTAAATAAGGAAAATGATGAAACGTTATTGTCTATATCTGTTTATCCTGATAGGGATAAGTTGTTCTGCGGAACTGAAAGCTCAAAGAAACGGAACTGTTTACAAGGGGAATGATCCTGCCGTGCGGTATACCGGCAGAACGTTGGTTTCCCCCGATGGTTCGGTAGCTTTCGACTGGGTAGGCACTTATCTGGAAACCCGTTTTACTGGTGGAAAGCTGTCAGTGAAAGTTTCTGAAACAGGAACGAGTTATTATAATGTATTTGTTGATGGCAAACTGCATAAAGTCGTGAAAGTATGCGGAACGGATACATTGATCCATTTGGTATCGGGCATAGACAAGCGCATTCATAGTTTGAAGATACAGAAACGTTCCGAAGGCGAATTCGGCAAGACAACTGTTCATCAGTTTGTCTTGTCCGGTTCGGGACGCCTGGCGGAAGAGCCGGCAGTACGCACACGGCATATCGAGTTTATTGGAAACTCACTCACCTGCGGATATGGCACAGACGGGAAACATCGCGATGAACCTTTCCTGGTGGAGACGGAAAATTGTAATCTCACATTTGCCTCTATGATAGCCCGTTACTATGATGCGGACTATACACTGATTGCCCATTCCGGTAGAGGAGCCGCTCGCAATTATGGCGATTCGGTACGCGTGTCGAAGGTTACGATGAAAGACCGGATGTTGAATACCTTTGACGAAGATCTTACTCATAAATGGAATTTTAAGGGATATCGTCCGGATCTGGTAGTTATCAATTTAGGTTCCAATGATTTCTCAACGGAGCCCCATCCTTACAAAAGCGAGTTCACCAAAGCATACAAACAGATCCTTGCACAACTGCGTGAGCATTATGGAGATATTCCCATATTGTGCATTTACCCTGTAGCTATGCAAGCTCCTGTATTCAGTTATTATGAAGCGATAATAAACGAAGTGAATGATCCGAAAGTCTTTCTACTGAAATTGGATAAGAATCTCTATAACCGGACTACCGACCTGGGGGCTGCATGGCATCCCAGATATTCGGGACATAAGAAAATGGCGATGTGGATGATTCCTTATATCTCTACGATTATGGGCTGGGATCTGACGGATAGAGTGATTGAGTAAACCTGAAAAAGACAAGAGATGCGAAGACGTGACTTTATAAAATACCTGGGATTAGGGGGCGTTGCCATGTTAGCCATGCCTCAATCTATACGTGCAGCCTCTTCGGCTGTTGCAGTGCCATCTTCATGCAAAAAGCTGAAACCCATTTCCGGTTCCTGGTTTGAGTTCCGGCATTCGGCTTCGGAAGGGGGAAACTGGAATAAGGCATTGACGCATTTTACTGCCGACCAGTGGCGGCGGAAGATTTTTGAAATGCATGAGATTGGAATGGAGTATCTGGTTATGATGGGTGTAGCCCTGGATGGAAAACCGTTCTATCCTTCACAGATAGCTCCTCAAATCCCGATGGGATGTGAAGATCCTTTGGAGGCGGTACTTGCTGCTGCCGATGAATGTGGCATCAAGTTCTTTGTGAGCAATGATTTCTGGGGAGAGTTGGATGCTTATACCATGATGATAGACAAAGGCGTGCAGAAGTTACGTTTTCGTTCTATGGAAGAGGTGGCTCAAAAATACTCCCATCACGAAAGTTTCTACGGGTGGTATTTCCCGAACGAAGCCCAGTTGCAACCCTATTTCATTGATGAGTGCGTGAAGTACGTCAATGATTGTGCGGACTTTGCCCAAAGGTTAACTCCGAACTGTGTCAATCTGATAGCCCCGTACTTCATTAAAGAAGCACGTTTCGATGATTATTTTGTCCGCCAGTTAGAGAAAATGAATATTGATATCATTGCCTACCAGGATGGAGTTGGAGTGAACCATACCGCATTGGAAGATTCCGCCAGATTCTATGAAATCTTGTACAAGGCTCATGAGAAAGCTTCCAGAGCAAGACTATGGGCTGACATGGAACTGTTCTATTTTGAAGATGGGGACGGAGGCAATTTGTTGCCTGCCGACTTCGACAAACGCATTATCAGGCAGATGGAGAATATCTCTCCGTTTGTAGATAAGATTCTCTGCTATCAGTATATCGGTATCATGAATAAACCCGGTACTGATATTATTGCCGGACATCCGGATTCCCTGCGTCTGTATGAACAATACAGTGCGTGGTACAACCAGTATAAAAACAAGAAATGAGTATGTTGAAAAGAAATAGATTATGGCTCCTGATGGCTTTCTTCTTTATAGCCGATCTGGCTGCCGCCGTTCATAAAGGAAATAAAGAAGTGGTTCTGTCCGAGCAGAGCCTGCGTGATAAAGTGAAAGGTGCCTGGGCGGGTCAGACCTTGGGATGCAGTTACGGGGGACCTACTGAGTTTAAATTCCTGGGAACTATCATTCAGGATTATATTCCCATTCCCTGGGATAAGCATACGGTCAAGAATTGGTATGATACCTTTCCCGGTTTGTATGATGATGTTTATGTGGATCTGACTTTTGTGGAAGTCTTCGAAAGATGCGGGCTGGATGCTCCGGTTGATTCTTTTGCGATGGCTTTTGGGCGGACAGAATATCCGTTGTGGCATGCCAACCAGGTAGCCCGCTACAATCTGTTGCAGGGAATGAAAGCACCCCAGAGTGGTTACTGGAAGAATAACCCTCATGCACATTGCATCGACTTCCAGATTGAAGCGGATTTTGCCGGGATTATGTCACCGGGAATGCCTAATCAGGCCGCTGAAATCTGCGATAGGGTGGGGCATATCATGTCCTATGGTGAAGGATGGTATGGCGGAGTTTATGTGGCAGCCATGTACTCTCTGGCTTATGTCAGCAATGATATAGAATATATTGTAAAAGAAGCGTTGAAGGTGATACCGGAAGAAAGCGATTTCCACAAATGTATGTCGGACGTAATTCGCTGGCACAGGAAATATCCGAAAGACTGGAAACGAACCTGGTTCGAGTTGCAGAACAAGTGGAGCGAAGAAATCAGTTGTCCCGAAGGCATTCATAATTCCTTTAATATCGGTACGAAGATAAACGGTGCCTATATACTCCTGGGCTTGCTTTACGGACAGGGGGATTTCACAAAGACCATAGATATCGCCACGCGTGCCGGTCAGGACTCTGATTGTAATCCGGCTTCAGCCGCAGGCATCCTGGGAACCATGATAGGATACAGCAACATCCCCGAATCCTGGAAAGAAGCTTTGTATGAAGTAGAAGACATACCTTTCTCTAATACGGATATCAGTCTGAATAAAGCCTATGACATGACGTACAGACATGCCAGCGAGATGTTGCAAAAACATGGAAACGGGAAGGTAGGAACAGACTTCATAATCAGACGGGAGAACATCAGCCCTGTTGCTTTGGAAGTAGCTTTTGAGAATCTGAAAGTGAGCGATAAACTTACAATAGAGAAATCCATAGATGATGTAAATCCCTTCTCTTTCGAAGGAACCGGACTGGTTGTAAAAGGATATGTGGCAGGTGGGCTTCCGGCGGACTATACGGCGGAGATGGATGTATATATCGATGGACAGTTCTATGAAACAACCGCCTTGCCCCAATATATCAATCACCGGAAGTGTGAATTGTTCTTCTGCTATGACCGTCCTGTAGGGAAGCACACTGTAACTTTTAAATGGAAAAATCCCGTATCGAACGGGAAAATATGGATAACCGAAGTAATAATCTATACAACGAAATAAATATGAAAAATATACTATCCCTAATCAGTATTTCTTCTCTGCTGCTTGTGTTGGCGGCTTGCGGTAGTAAGCAGGCCCCCACAGCAGAGGAGATAGTAGCAAAAGCACGTGCGGTAAAGACTTTGAATGCTTACGACGAGATGAGCTGTGTGGTGTACGAAATGAAGGGACTTCCCGAGTCACCGCAAACCTCGATAGACCGTTTTATCAGCGATGACTGTGTGGAGGGAACGGGAAGCTTCGAGCTTAAATACTCTTTCTCCGGCAATGCGTCCGGAACCGAATCCGTATATATCCAGCAGAGTGGGGGAGACTATCGCAGTGATTTGTCTTTCCATCCGTTGGGACTTTCCATCTGGGTGAAAGGTAATAAGAATAATAAAGGTACATTCCGTTTCATGCTTATTCAGGATGTGGATCAGTTTACGCAGGATGCGCTTCATGACAAAGAACGCTGGCAGTTCTTCGAGTATGTGGATAAGGATATACTGACCAAGGAAGAATGGACACGTGTAGTGATGCCTTATGAGGCCTTTACTTTTGCCAAAGGGCGTGATCTGGGCGAAAACAAACTGGTTCTGAACCGTCTTGAAGGTTATCGTCTTGAAATCACGAACGATGATAACAGCGCGTGTACAGGTGAGTTTTGCATCGACAATCTGGAGCAACTGACCTCTTATACTCCTGAATTCAAGGGAACTCCCAAGTTCTCCAGTGTTTTCATTCAGCTGAATGGCGTCTATAAAGAGACAAACTGGGATGAAGAATTCAAAGCAAGCCGTGAAGTGGGCATTGACACTTGGATTATCCAGTATGCCGAAGGTTTCAATGACCGCACGGAAGAAAAATCTTCTTTCTATTCGCCGACAAATCTGCCGTGGGTGACCAAGCAATATGATATCATGAACCGAATGTTCGATGCTGCCGAGCGTAACGGGATGAAGCTGATTGTCGGACTATATCCCGGTGATTACAGCAAGGAAGATACTACAAAACCGGAACAATATGAATTTCTGGTGGAGCGTAATAAACAAGTATTCGATGAACTGTTTGCCCTTTGGGGGAATCATCCCAGCCTGGCGGGATGGTACATAACCGAAGAATTTCATGACGGTTCGTATCCGGTAGGCTGGCAGCAGGAACCTGCCTTGTCTATGCTGGCTAATTATTTGCAGACAGTGGCGGCTTATGTGAAGTCGAAGTCTCCGAAAGAAGTCTGCATAGCTCCTGCTTTGTGGAGGGGAATGCCCGCTGACCTCTGCGGAAAATGGTTTGGTAAGATATTTGCCCAGACTCCCGATATAGATGTACTTTATCTTCAGGATATAGGCGGACGTTGTCTGGTAGATTTTGATGTGGACCTGCCCAACTGGTTTGCTGAAATAAAGAAGGCTTGTGATGCAAACGGAGTCATCTTCGGAGTAGACATTGAGTCGTTCAAGGAGTGCTGGTGCCCGCGCATCACCATGAGAACCAAACCCTGGGTGGAGTTGGAAGAGCAATTAAGAGTGGCCGGCATGTTTACCGATCATATCACGAATTTCAGTTGGGCCACCTTCAAACCGGGAACAGATACCTATGAAGGGTATAAGAAATATCTTGAAAGAAACTAAGCAATCATACTAAAAGCAAAGTTTCTCGGTGTGAAACAAGCAGTTTCATCACTTGAAACAAAGGGGTTCATGCAATGAAACTCTCTGTTTCGCCCGATGAAACTGAAAGAAACTAATGGTATGCTCAATCAGTAAACGGGAAATACTTGATTATGAATAAGTTTTTAGAAGAAATACAGGAACAACCGGAAGCACTGAAACAGACTTTCTGCTATTACCGTTCGGAAGAAGGAAAGAAAAGTTTGAAGACTGTCTGTGCCTTATGGAAATCCGGTGAATATGACAGGATCGTATTTACCGGTATGGGAAGCTCTTATTTCATTTCGCAGGCAGCAGCTACCCTGCTTTCGGCAGACTCCATTCCGGCGTTTGCTGTCAATGCGGGCGAATTGCTGCATTTTCAGCATCCGGCATTGACGAGCCGTACTTTGTTGGTTGCCATTTCACAGTCGGGAGAGAGTTACGAGGTGATTGAGCTTCTTAAAAAGCAAAGCCACCTGCAACTTACCATCATAGGGATTACCAATGAGGCCGAAAGCTCTTTGGCCCGGATGGCTACCTGTCCTTTGCTGTGCAAAGCCGGGAAAGAGGACATGACCTCTACAAAAACCTTCATCACCACCTATCTGGTGATTAATCTGCTTGCCCAAGCCTTGAAAGGCAATGAGGTGAGTGAAGAGGCTTTGAATAAAGTGGTGAAAGAGGTTGAGCGTCAGCTTGCAGAACAAGAAACATACCTGTCTCATTCGCTCAGCTTCCTGAGGGGGCATCGGTTTATGCAAGTGATAGGACGGGGAACTGTTTTTGCAACAGTCTCTCAAACTGCGCTCATGTTTATGGAAGCTACCAAAACTCCTGCTTCTGCATTATTGGGCGGAGAGTTTCGGCACGGGCCGTTGGAGATGGTCAATCCCGATTTCCTTTGCATTATTTATGCCCATTCGCAGTCGGGTGTCTATCCTCAACTTGTGAAGCTGGCATCGGATGTGCTGAACTTTAAAGGTAAAGTAATTCTGGTATCGGATATAGCTTCAGGCATTGAAGACGAAGGATTGCTGGAAATCAACGTTTGCTGCGAGCACTCTGACTGGTTTGCTATTCCATCCATTATTCCCGTTCAGCTAATGGTGAATGCATGGGCGGAAGAGATGAATCTGGTGCCCGGCAGTTTTATGCACGGTGCAAAAGTAACCGCAATAGAATAATGGAAATTATGAGAAACATATTATTTATCCTGCTACTTTGCAATGTCATGTTGCTGAAAGCCCAATCTCTGGAACTGGAGCATTGGAAAATTATAAATTCATCCGAAGTAACTGATGAAGATGCCCAAGTATCACAAATTGCCTATCCGGCGAATGGATGGTATTCGGCCACAGTGCCTACTACCGTGCTGAACGCATTGGTAAAAGAGAAAGTGTATCCCGATCCGCGCATCGGATTGAATAATTATCAAATTCCCGATGTGTCAGACGAGTTCAATGACCGCATGGATCTGGCTAAATACAACTACCTGAAGAGTGGCCGAAATCCCTGGCAAGATCCTTATTGGTATCGCACCGAGGTGGTGCTTCCTAAATCATACAAAGGCAAGAAAGTGTGGCTGACTCTGAATGGAATCAATTACCGGGCGGACGTCTGGGTGAACGGTCAGCAGGTAGCCGATAAGAATGATATTGTGGGAATGTTCCGCCGTTTCAAGCTCGATATTACGGACTATGCCCTTCCCGGAGCGAACAATTGTGTTGCGGTGAAGATATATCAGGTGGATCATCCGGGTGTTCCTACTCCGGGTACCCAGCTGAAAGTGTTTGGCCCTGTGCGTGGACATTCTTATGACATCTTTAAGGATGAGACTTTAAAGATATCCGGTGGATGGGACTGTGCTCCGGTGGTAAGAGACCGGAATATGGGTATCTATCAGAAGGTAACGATAGAGGCTACCGATGAAGTCGTGATCGAGAATCCTTTCATTGTTACTACTTTACCCAAGCAGGATACTTCGCTGGCGGATGTGAACATCAAACTGGAGGTGAAGAATACTTCAGGAAAAGCGATAGAGGGAAAAGTGAATGCTTTGATTACCTTGGTAAACGATGTGAAGTTCCCCACCTATACCAAACACATGGAAGGTTATCTGAAGCCTATAAAGATTACAAAAAGAGTTAGCCTGGGTCCAGGTGAAAAGAAAGTCGTGGAACTGACTTCCGAAGATTTCCCTTCCCTGTTAATCAGGAATCCCTACCTGTGGTATCCCAACGGATATGGTGAACAATATCTGCATCACATCAAGTTGTCATATAATACAGGTGGAAAAGTATCCGATATAAAAGAGTTCGACTTTGGCATCCGTGAAGTTGAGGTTGGGCTGAACAGAGTTGAGGTTGGCGGAGACAAAGCTGAGGTTGAGTACAGCCGTGTCTATTATGTGAATGGCAAAAGAGTGTTCTGCAAAGGCGGCTGGATTCAGCCGGACATCCTGCTGGAGGAATCGGATAAGCGTATTTATGATGAGGCACGCCTGATGGCGGAGGCTAACATCAACCTGATAGGCAGTGAAGATATGCCTTCTCCTTCCGAAACGTGGTTTGAGAGTTTTGATAAGTACGGCCTTATGTGGTGGCATGTTTTCTATCAATGCTATCGCATGACTCCCGGCACTGAAACCGAAAACAATCCCCTGGATCATAATCTGGCGATTGCTTGTGTGGAAGATATGATGCTTCGGTATCGTAACCACCCTTCCATTATTTCGTGGGTAGGCGTCAATGAAGTATTGATGAATGAAAACTTATACAGGCTGACGAAAGAGAAAGTGAAGAGCCTTGATACTACACGTATATACATCCCTACCACCAGTTACCACTGGGATGTGGATGCTCTGACTCCCTATCTGAAGGAAGACCTGCCCACCGGAACCACGGATGACGGTGCGCCCGACTATAACTGGGCGCCTTCCTCTTACTTCTTCGATAAAGTACGTGAGGTTTATTTGCAGATGTTCCGCAATGAATTGGGCATGCCTTCGGTGCCAATGTACAACAGTCTCCGGAAATTCATCCCTACCGCGGAGAGCACAGCCAATCTAAACAGCCCCATCTTCCCGTTGGATAGCATTTGGGCGGAACATGGCGCCTGGGATGTGAGTAATTATTGCTATCGTTCTTATGACAATGCCATCCGCACGATGTTTGGTGATCCGAGGACGGCGAAAGAATATGCCGATAATGCCCAGTTCCTGAGTGCTGACGGTTATCGTGCTATGTTTGAGGCAGCCAATCATCGGATGTGGGATATAACTTCCGGCGTGATGATCTGGAAGATTAATTCTTGCTGGCCCGATGTGTGCTGGCAGATTTATGACTGGTATCTGGCACCGAACGCTTCTTACTATTTTGCAAAGAAAGCGATGGAGCCGGTACACGTACAGTTGAATGCCAATGATTTTAAGATATCGGTCATTAATGCGTCCCACCGGGTGCTGGATGATGTAAAGGTGACGGCGAAAGTAATCAATAATGATATGAGGGTGGCTTGGCAACATTCTCAGCAGCTGACGGTTTCTCCCGATTGCTATAAAGAGATTGTTACGGTGCCTCAGCATGGCAAGTATTCTTATAACTACTTTGTGAAGCTGGAACTTCACGATAAAGCAGGAAAGCTGTTGTCGGAGAATTTATATTGGTTCTATTCACAGCACATGGACTTTTTCTGGTTTACTTCTATGGAAAAACCGGAATTGAAGAAAGAGGTTAAAGTAAGCAAAGAGGAAGGAGAATATGTCTTTTCTATTTGTTTGAAGAATGAATCTGCCCGATTGTCACACTTCAACCACCTGACTTTGCAGGATACCCGGGGAGAGGAGATTAATCCGGTGTTCTGGAGTGATAACTTCATTACGCTCTTTCCGGGAGATGAGAAGGTGATAACAGCCCGTGTAGCAGTATCTGATGTAGGGGGCGTTGCTCCTACGTTCGTTCTGTCACGGTGATACATACATGCATTTATTTATTTAAAATATAGTACCATGAAGAAAATTATAGTAATTGGCAGTTCCAATATAGATATGATGGTGAAGACCTCTCATCTGCCGGCTCCCGGTGAAACCATTCTGGGTGGTGAATTCTTTATGAACCAGGGCGGTAAAGGAGCCAATCAGGCAGTTGCAGTGAAAAGGTTGGGTGGTAATCTGATCTTTGTAGCGAAGTTGGGGAATGATATACTGGGACAGCAGTCAGTGGATTATTTCAAGAAAGAGGGAATAGATACAAAATATATCACTCTTGATGAAAACTCTGCTGCCGGAGTTGCTTTGATCAGTGTGGACGATCACGCAGAGAATAGTATAGTGGTGGCTTCCGGAGCCAATATGCTGCTGAACGAGCAGGATGTGGATAAAGTTGTGGAGGAAATGTGCGAAGGAGACATCTTGTTGATGCAACTGGAAATTCCGATTCAAACGGTGGAATATGCTGCCAGGAAAGCTTTTGAAAAAGGGGTGAAGGTAGTCTTGAATCCGGCCCCTGCCCGGAGCCTTCCGAAAGAGTTACTCAGATACCTGTTTATGATTACTCCCAACCGGATTGAAGCCGAAATGCTTACCGGTATAAAGATTGTGAATGATGCTGATGCGGAACGGGTTGCAAAAGAAATCAGTGCGATGGGAGTACAGAATATAATTGTAACCTTGGGTTCGAAGGGCTGCTTGGTGAGAGAAGGCGATACTTCGTATTGTGTGGATGCTTTTAAAGTGGAACCTGTTGATACAACGGCTGCCGGCGATACTTTCAATGGTGCTTTATGTGTGGGACTGGCAGAAGGCATGAACTTGAGGCAATCTGCTGTAATGGCTTCTAAAGCTTCATCTGTTGCCGTGACAAGAATGGGAGCGCAGTCTTCTATTCCTCATCGTAAAGAACTGGACCTGAATGAATAAATTAACCTCTAAAAATACCGATTATGTTTATAGTTGAAAGTTACGGATTGGCAGTGGCGTTGTGCTGGGTTACGATGCTTTGCTGGGGATCGTGGGGAAATACTCAGAAGTTGGCAGCCAAGACCTGGCGCTACGAGTTGTTCTATTGGGATTACGTGATTGGCATCGTTCTTTTCTCTCTGATCTGGGGATTGACTTTAGGCAGCACGGGAGAGGCCGGGAGAGGATTTATACAGGACTTGTTGCAAGTGAGTCCGGAGAACTTCTGGAGCGCTTTCCTGGGTGGTGTGATATTCAATGCTTCTAATATTCTGCTATCGGCTTCTATGTCATTGGCAGGGATGTCGGTTGCTTTTCCTATAGGGGTGGGGCTGGCATTGGTGCTGGGTGTATTTGTCAATTATTTCAGTGTTCCGAAGGGAGATCCTGTCATTCTTTTCCTGGGCGTTTTCCTGATTGTGCTGGCTATTATCTTTAATGGAATAGCATCCGGAAAAGTTTCCAAAGCGTCCGGTCAGAGCACCCGTAAGAAAGGTATCCTGGTTGCTGTATGCGCCGGTATCCTGATGGCGTTCTTTTATCGTTTTGTGGCGGCAGCTATGGATCTGGAAAATCTGGAAGCACCAACAGCCGGCATGATGACTCCTTATTCTGCTTTGTTTGTGTTTGCAATAGGTATCTTTATCAGTAATTTCCTGTTCAATACCTTAGTGATGAAGAAACCTTTTATGGGAGAACCTGTGTCCTACGGCCAGTATTTCAAAGGAAACTTCAATACGCATCTGGTAGGTGTGTTGGGAGGTATAATCTGGGCATTGGGAACTGCTTGCAGCTATATCGCTGCCGGAAAAGCCGGTGCGGCTATTTCCTATGCGCTGGGGCAAGGAGCAACGATGGTAGCCGCCTTATGGGGACTCTTCATCTGGAAAGAGTTTAAGGGGGCTTCTAAGTCTACCAACCTGTTGCTTACACTGATGCTTATTCTTTTTATCTCCGGTCTGGTACTGATTATAGTGTCTGGAGGAAGTTGATAACTTAATTATAGATTTATATATGTGTACTATGAAGAAGAAATTTCAAATGATAGGATTTGCTTTGTCAGTTTTATTGGTTGCGCTGCCGGTAGTTACGGTGGGTGCGGATAATGCCGCTTCCGGCAAGCAGAAAAAAGAGAAAATCACCGAGTCGGCTTTGGGTGTGAAACCTGTTACAGGTACCTGGATCAACCTGGCATATAAGGATGTGCGTAATAAATATACGAATCCTCAGAGCTTTGATAATACGGACCCGAATTTGTGGGAAGCTAAAGTACGTGAATTGTCGGCTATGGGTATCGAATATCTGGTATTCATGGAGGTTGCCAATGAAGGAAAATCTTATTATCCTTCGCAAATAATGCCTTGGTGCTATAATAAGGATAAGAAAAGTCCTGTGGATGCTATTCTGGATGAAGCGGCCAAACATAATATGAAGGTTTTCATGAGCAGTGGTTGGGCAAAGGATCAGGATGATAATCTGCTTGATCCGGCAATTAAGGAACGGCAACTCCGAATCATGGAAGAGTTGGCATCCCTTTATAAAAAACACAAGGCCTTTTATGGCTGGTATTTACCGGTAGAAGATTGCCTGTGTCCTATTTTTGCGGAGCATGCGGTGCAGTCGGTAAATACCTTATCAGAGAAGGCTAAAAACTTGACTCCGGGTAAGAAAACTTTGATCTCTCCTTATGGAATCGGATTGTCAGAATTTGATAATCCGGAATATGAGAAGCAAATGCAAAAACTAAAAGTGGATATCATTGCCTATCAGGATGAAGTGGGATGTGTACGCGATCAGTTCACACTTCCACGTCTGAAGAAGAACTGGCAGAGATTGCGTGATATTCATAACCGCCTGAATATTGAAATGTGGGCAAATTGTGAGACTTTCACTTGGGAAGAGGGTACTAATGACCGTACTTCTGCCTTGATTCCGGCTGCCTATCCGAGGCTGCTGTCCCAGCAAGTTGCAGCATCTGCGGCGGGGGTTGATAAGATCATTTCATTTATGTTCTACGGTATCATTGAGAACCCTGAGTCAAAGTACCAGTTGGGACAACCTGTCTGGTCGAACAAAGTGTATATTGACTATATGGACTGGAAGAACGGAAAGGAATATTGGAAACTGATGGAAGCAGCTTTTATGGAGAAATTAGTCAATGGAGCGGCTCCGCAAATGATGCTTGGAAAGGCCGGTTTGCAACCGTTACTGGATGGTAAGGTTGCCGAAGAGGACAGTAAGGATGCCCGCTGGGTGAAGTTTGAGGCCGGCTATCATGAATTTGTAGTGGATCTGCAAAAGAAAACCCGTGTTCAGAAAGCTATGTTGCGTATGCTGAATTATAATCCGGAAAAAATAGGTATGCCGATGAAGACATATCTGTATACTTCAATAGACGGTAAAGAGTATAATCTGTCTTCCATAAAAGACGCCCCTTATTTCCCGAACAACAAGCATGATGCCTGGATTGAAAGCATATTGTTTGACCAACTGGATGAAAATGTACGCTATGTAAAGGTCGCTTTTGAAGCTCCGCAACAGGTATATATAGATGAATTATTTATTAATCCGGTCTTGAAATAAAAAGCAAAATGCTATGAAAACTGGGAAAAACGTAATTACCGCATTGGTCCTTTTGGCAAACTTGTGCTTTGTTTCCTCTTGTAATAATGGGCCGAAGCGTGAAGTCTGGTTGGATGAAGTTTATAAGGACTCCTGTTTTGTGCAGGATTGGGGAATACCACAGATAAATCAGTCTGTGGTATGGACTCCGCTCATGGTAAATGGTGTTGTGTATGAGCGGGGAATCGGAGCTCATTCCATCAGCCGTATGCTGTATGATTTGGGGGGTAAAGCCGTTTCTGTAAGTGGCTTGGCTGGAGCGGATGATAACAACCTGTATGCCGGAAAATTGCAGTTCAAGATAATCGGAGATAAAAAAGAACTTTGGAAAAGCGGTGTGATGCAGAAGGGCGATCCCGTAAAAGAGTTCAATGTCAACCTCTCCGGCATTGATAAAGTGTTGCTATTGGTGGAAGAATGTGGCGACGGCATTATGTACGACCATGCCGACTGGTTGAATGTGAAATTTGTGACTCGTGGAGAGATTACCCCGATACCTGCCTGGCCGAAGTCTGTGGCTAAGGAGAAGTACATTCTGACACCGGAAGCTCCGGAAGCTCCACGGATTAATAATCATGAGT
>NZ_CBVI010000170.1 GCF_000513195.1 Bacteroides timonensis
TGTACTGGCAAAAGCACAAAAACAATAAGGCAAAAGCATATTTTCTACCGGCCTTATTTGAATCTTTGCCGTTGTGTTCGGATGATAATGGCGTGGAAGGGTGTCTGAAATACATACAACATATTCGCAGAAACAGATGGTCTATATACAGTGAACAGACCATTTATCTGATATAAACAGATGGTCTGTTTAATGTAAATAGACCATCTGTTTTTATATAATATATTCTCCTGTCCCGAGTAAAGCAAGCATATTTTTATAGGAAAACAATATACTTTTTCTAAGAAAAAAGGAAAATTATATTTAGAAAGTGGTCAGCAGAACAATGGAAATAGATCGTATATTTCTTATTTTAGAGGAGATTAACTTGTTAACTATATCGGCAATAATAGAGAAGTAAATGCCATTTTCACTATCATTATGTCATTTCTTACTTAAAGAGGGGTTATTTTTCTAGAATGAGAGTATTTTAGAACTAAAAAATAGGGCATAATTCACTGTACTACAAGCAAATATGCGTAAAATAACCTCCTGAGAATTGAAAATTTCCTAGTTCACGATCATTTATACAGA
Organism: Bacteroides timonensis; assembly: GCF_000513195.1. Lineage (GTDB taxonomy): Bacteria > Bacteroidota > Bacteroidia > Bacteroidales > Bacteroidaceae > Bacteroides > Bacteroides timonensis. The sequence goes on from NZ_CBVI010000170.1 coordinate 574, forward strand.
AATAAAGCAAGGATTTACAATTACGATGACTTTAGAACATATCAATTGGACTCTCTTCATTTTAGTGTAACAAATTCTTTCTGTAATATCGAATCTATCATCAAGAATAAATGTAATGAGAGAAGGAAATAGTTGTTATTTCAACTATGGAATATTAAAAATGTAATATTATGGCGTTCACAATTGGATAAATAACAAATGGATAAATAATAAATGTAATTAGCACGCATGATATACAATTGTAATAACCCTGTTTTTAGTAAAGTAACAATGAGATAACAAAAGTGATAGAGTAGGGGTTAACGAGGGGAGAATATACTATTAAGTAATTTATAATCAGTATATATACGATTGATTATATAATCTAACAGTTTATAAATAGAGAAAACAATGAGAAAACAATTGTAATATGAGGTGAAACGCCAAATACACATCTATATATATACATGATATCCAATAATATACATGTTTTTATTAAAGTAGAAATACTAACTTAAAATGCAGGTATTATATACCATTACATTTGTATGTATAACATTTGAAATAATCAGCATACATTTGTAATATCAAAGAAATTACAGTTTTAATTTGCTTTTGTAATTTCGTTTTTTTACTTTTGTGAACCAAATGACAGTTAATACAATTGTAAATATCACCTATATCGCAACCGTTATGAGCATAAAAGATAGGTTTAAATTGATCATGGATCGGGAAAAATTAACCGCAGGCGCATTTGCCGAAAGTATTGGTGTAGCTCAAGCTACCATCTCACATATTTTAGGTTCGCGTAATAAGTATCCGAGTACGGAAGTTATTCTTCGTCTACATCAAAAATATAATGATATCAATTTGGAATGGCTACTTACCGGAGAAGGCGAAATGAGTAATATGTCTTCCGACTCTGATTCTCCCATCGAGAGTGGATTTGACTATCCTTTATTCGCTGAGAATCCCGTAAATTCGTCCAAAGAGACAGGTACGGCCGAAAATCGCAAGGAAATCGCATTAGAAACGCCTATAAATGCTACTAAAGAGATTGTAAAACAGGAGATTATCTATAAAGAAAGGCCTCCCAGAAAAATCACTGAAATAAGAATTTTCTTCGACGATAATACATACGAGACGTTTAAACCCGAGAAGTAAGACGAATCAAAGCATAACTTTTTCATACAAGCATGAAAGTTCTGCATTCGATTTGCATTATCTTTAAATAAGATAAGCTGCATCTCAGCATAACTTTTTCATGCAAGCATGAAAGTTCTGCATTCGATTTGCATTATCTTTGTACCCTGAAGATAAAATTCACCTCTTTATATAGGATAATGAAAAAATACATTTTAGATTTGACAGTGACTGAGAACGTCCGACTGCACGCTAATTATGTGCTGTTGAAACTGACTTCTCCGTCTCCGCTTCCGGATATGCTTCCGGGACAATTTGCAGAAATACGTGTGGACGGATCTCCAACTACTTTCTTGCGCCGCCCCATTTCCATTAATTATGTAGATAGACAACGCAATGAAGTGTGGTTTCTGATCCAACTGATTGGAGACGGAACCAGGCAATTAGGCGAAGCAAAAGCCGGAGATACGGTCAACGTAGTACTTCCTTTGGGAAATGGCTTCACAATGCCTGAAAAGGCTTCTGATAAGCTTCTGTTAGTAGGTGGAGGTGTTGGTACAGCTCCCATGCTTTATCTGGGCGAGCAATTAGCTAAAAACGGCAGTAAACCGACATTCCTTCTGGGAGCAAGAAGCGATAAGGACTTGCTGCAACTGAAGCAGTTTGCAGCTTATGGTGATGTATATACGACTACCGAGGACGGTAGTCATGGCGAAAAGGGATATGTGACACAACATTCCATATTGAATAAGGTGCAATTCGAGCAGATTTACACTTGTGGTCCTAAGCCTATGATGATGGCGGTGGCTAAATATGCCAAAAGTAAAGATATAGCTTGTGAAGTATCATTGGAAAATACAATGGCGTGTGGTATAGGCGCTTGTCTCTGTTGTGTAGAAAATACAACGGAAGGGCATTTATGTGTATGTAAAGAAGGTCCGGTTTTTAATATAAACAAACTATTATGGCAGATTTAAGTGTAAACATTGGAGAATTACAAATGAAGAATCCGGTGATGACGGCTTCCGGCACATTTGGGTATGGTGAAGAGTTTGCCGATTTCATTGATATTACGCGAATAGGTGGTATAATTGTAAAGGGTACGACTCTTCACAAACGTGAAGGTAACCCATATCCGCGTATGGCAGAGACCCCGTCAGGTATGTTAAACGCTGTGGGACTGCAAAATAAGGGAGTAAATTACTTTGTTGAACAGATATATCCGCGTATTAAGGACATCGAAACCAATATGATTGTAAATGTTTCGGGTTCTGCCATAGAAGATTATGTAAAAACAGCGGAAGCCATTAACGAACTTGACAAAATTCCTGCTATTGAATTGAACATCTCTTGTCCCAATGTAAAGCAAGGTGGAATGGCTTTTGGCGTCACTGCAAAAGGAGCCGAAGAAGTGGTGAAAGCTGTGCGTGCAGCTTACAAAAAGACACTTATCGTAAAGCTGTCTCCCAACGTGACAAGCATCGCTGAAATAGCCCGTGCAGTAGAAAATGGCGGTGCAGACAGCGTTTCATTAATTAATACACTGCTTGGAATGGCTATAGACGCGGAACGCAGGCGTCCTATACTCTCCACAGTAACAGGTGGTATGTCCGGCGCAGCAGTAAAACCAATCGCACTCCGCATGGTATGGCAAGTAGCTCAGGCGGTAAAAATACCCGTCATCGGTTTAGGAGGTATCATGAACTGGAAAGACGCAGTGGAATTTATGCTTGCCGGAGCTTCAGCCATCCAAATCGGTACGGCAAATTTCATCGATCCGGCA
>NZ_CBVI010000171.1 GCF_000513195.1 Bacteroides timonensis
GCGCGTCCGTTCCAAAGACTGTTGCAACTCCCATTCCTTAATCTTAGCCTCATGTCCGGACAATAAAATTTCCGGAACTTTCCAACCATTGTAATCGGCAGGTCTTGTATAGACCGGAGCAGCCAAAAGATTATCCTGGAATGAGTCGGATAACGCTGATTGCTCATCGGAAATAACACCGGGGATGATGCGGACAATAGCATCCGCCATCACTGCTGCCGCCAGTTCTCCACCGGTCAACACATAGTCTCCAATACTGATTTCTTTAGTGATCAGATGCTCGCGAATACGATAATCTATACCTTTAAAATGTCCGCAAAGGATAATAAGGTTCTGGGTAAGTGAAAGTGTATTGGCCATTGGCTGATTGAACTGCTCACCATCAGGAGTCGTAAAAATGACTTCATCATACTCCCGTTCTGCCTTCAAGGCATTGATACAGCGCTCTATAGGCTCTATTTTCATCACCATTCCGGCAAAACCGCCAAAAGGATAATCATCCACCCGTCGATATTTATCTTCAGTATAATCACGTAAATTATGAATATGTATTTCTGCAAGCCCTTTATTCTGAGCACGTTTCATTATGGAGCAATTGAAAAAGCCTTCAATCATCTCCGGTAGAACTGTTATTATATCAATGCGCATATTAATTTTAATTTTCTGCAAAAGTACAAATATTAGAGGAGAAACCTGTATTTTTGCGTTCAAACAATCTGAAATAGCTATGACTGCAAAAGAAAAGATAGATCAGCTCCGTGCCGAACTGCATCGGCACAACTACAATTATTACGTGTTGAATGCTCCCGAAATCTCCGACAAAGAGTTCGATGACATGATGCGGGAATTGCAGGAAATAGAGCGAGAACATCCTGAGTATCAGGACGAAACTTCGCCAACCATGCGCGTAGGAAGCGATTTGAATAAGAATTTCACGCAAGTGACACACAAATATCCAATGCTTTCGTTGGGTAATACCTATTCCGAAGGTGAGGTATCTGACTTTTATGATCGCACTCAAAAAGCCCTGAACGAAGATTTTGAAATTTGTGCCGAACTTAAATATGACGGTACTTCCATCTCACTGACATACGAAAACGGTAAATTAACACGTGCCGTAACCCGTGGCGACGGTGAAAAGGGCGATGATGTAACGGATAATGTGAAGACAATCCGTACTATCCCCCTTGTTTTGCATGGTGATTATCCCCAATTATTTGAGATTAGAGGGGAAATACTAATGCCGTGGGAAGTCTTTGAGGAACTAAACCGCGAAAAAGAGGCACGCGAAGAATCTCTTTTCGCTAATCCGCGCAATGCCGCATCAGGCACTTTGAAATTACAAAACTCTGCTATAGTTGCTTCCCGCAAACTGGATGCCTACCTTTATTATTTATTAGGCGAAGAACTTCCTTGCGACGGACATTATGAAAACCTGCAGAAAGCTGCACAATGGGGATTCAAAATCTCCGACCATATGAAGAAGTGTCACAGCCTGCAGGAAGTGTTTGATTACATCCATTATTGGGATACGGAACGGAAAAATTTACCTGTAGCCACGGATGGCATTGTTTTGAAAGTTAATAGCCTGAAACAGCAGAAAAACCTCGGTTTCACCGCAAAATCTCCTCGTTGGGCCATCGCATACAAGTTCCAAGCAGAGCGTGCATTGACCCGCTTAAACAAGGTGACTTACCAGGTGGGAAGAACCGGAGCAGTAACCCCTGTTGCCAACCTGGATCCGGTACAATTATCGGGTACAATCGTAAAACGCGCCTCTCTGCATAATGCGGATATCATTGAAGGGCTCGACTTGCATGTCGGTGATATGGTTTATGTAGAAAAAGGTGGCGAAATCATACCCAAAATTACCGGAGTAGACAAAGATGCCCGGAGTATGATGGTAGGTGAAAAAGTGAAGTTCATCACTCATTGCCCTGAATGTGGCAGCAAATTAATCCGTTACGAGGGAGAAGCTGCGCATTATTGCCCCAACGAAACGGCTTGTCCACCTCAGATAAAAGGAAAGATCGAGCATTTCATCAGCCGGAAGGCTATGAACATTGACGGATTAGGCCCGGAAACTGTGGATATGTTCTACCGGTTAGGACTAATTAAGGATACGGCAGATCTGTACAAGCTGACTGTAGACGATATCAAGAATCTGGACCGTATGGGAGATAAGTCGGCGGAAAATATCGTCAAGGGTATTGCCCAAAGTAAGGAAGTGCCTTTTGAGCGAGCGTTGTTCGCCCTGGGTATCCGCTTTGTCGGTGAAACTGTAGCAAAGAAAATAGCTAAGTCCTTCACCGACATAGAAGAACTGGAAAATGCAGATCTTGAAAGATTGATAAATATCGATGAAATCGGTGAGAAAATAGCGCAAAGCATTATTTCCTACTTCGCTAATCCTCTGAATAGAGAATTAATAGAGCGACTGAAAGTTGCCGGATTACAGTTTAACCGGAAGGAAGAAGATCTGAGCGGCTATACTGATAAGCTTACCGGACAGTCTATTGTAATCAGCGGTGTGTTCACCCATCACTCCAGAGACGAATATAAAGACTTGATAGAGAAGAATGGAGGAAAAAATGTAGGTAGCATTTCTGCCAAGACCAGTTTTATCCTGGCAGGAGAAAATATGGGACCCGCCAAATTGGAAAAAGCGCAAAAACTGGGTGTACAGATAATGAGCGAAGATGAGTTTTTGGCGCTCATTTCGTAACATTTTTCCAGTGAAATCTTTTTTATAGCTTATATTTGCTGTAGAAATCGAAAATATTCGTACTTTTGCGAGTCATTTAATTAGAGATTACTTAAATTTCACTCATGATACAGACTAAATTGAAAGGAATGGGGGTAGCGCTGATTACTCCTTTTAAAGAGGATGAAAGCGTTGATTACGATGCATTGATACGTTTGGTGGACTATCAACTTCAAAACAATACTGATTTTTTGTGTGTGCTGGGCACCACGGCAGAAACTCCGACACTGACGGAAGAAGAAAAAAAGAAAATCAAGAAAATGGTCATCGAACGCGTAAATGGTCGGATACCTATCCTGCTCGGTGTTGGTGGAAATAATACGCGTGCCATTGTAGATACGCTTCAAAACGACGATTTTACCGGAGTAGATGCCATTCTGTCTGTTGTTCCCTATTATAATAAACCTTCTCAGGAAGGTATTTATCAACATTATAAAGCAATTGCAGAGGCTACAGAGCTCCCAATTGTACTCTATAATGTTCCCGGTCGTACTGGTGTAAATATGAAAGCAGAAACCACGCTGCGCATTGCCCGTGACTTCAAAAATGTTATTGCTGTCAAGGAAGCTTCCGGTGACATTACTCAAATGGATGATATCATCAAGAATAAACCGGCCAATTTTGACGTTATTTCGGGAGATGATGGTATTACCTTCCCTTTGATTACTTTGGGAGCTGTTGGAATCATATCAGTCATCGGAAATGCATTTCCACGCGAATTTAGCCGCATGGTAAGACTGGCATTGCAAGGAGATTATGCAAATGCATTGACTATCCACCATAAATTTGCCGAGTTATTCAAGCTTCTTTTTGTGGATGGCAATCCGGCAGGCGTAAAAGCAATGTTGAACGTTATGGGAATGATTGAGAATAAACTCCGCCTTCCGCTTGTGCCTACTAGGATTACTACTTTTGAAGCCATGCGGAAGATTTTGGATGAGTTAAACATTAAGTGCTAAGAAAAAACGAAGATACTTCTTTGTAAAACATCCCCTGAGATAGATTATTTCATCTCAGGGGATGTTTTTTTTCGTCTCAGGAAAGAAATTAATACTTATATCTACATAAGCACGCGATTATATCAGTATCAACTCACATACACACTTGCATGAGTCTACACAGATATAACTGTATCCTACGGTGTATCACAAAAAACCTCTGCAAATTACTTTGCAGAGGTTTTTTGTGATCGCGACAGGATTCAAACCTGTAACCGGCTGATCCGTAGTCAGCTACTCTATTCAGTTGAGCTACGCGACCTTGTTGTTAAAAAGATGTGACCGCGACAGGATTCAAACCTGTAACCGGCTGATCCGTAGTCAGCTACTCTATTCAGTTGAGCTACGCGGCCTTTTTGTTTAACGGGTGCAAAGATACGGACTTTTTCCGAAACTGCAAGTATTCTACAAACTTTTTTTGAAGAAAATTATTCGATGAAACGGTAATTAAACAGTTGCCAGCCGATACTCAGCCCCACATTCCACTCCCTTCTCGGTGAACTATAATGATTTACATAAGCAGAGATCGCTCCAAAAGGTAATTGGCAAATAACAGAAATTTCTCCCATATATTCTACCTTTGAGAAAGCTTTTCCATAAAATGCTTTGTTTTGCGTATTCTTCTCGATAGGAAAAATAGGCATAAATCCATAAAATTCTCCTCTCAGATGAAACATATCATTGAAAATAAACATAGGCTTGATACCGGCAGCCAGAAACTGATTGGCACGGAAAGCCTCATTATACATCAGCTTACTATGCGGAGTCGGCGAAAACTCTGCAGCCTGCATCATTGTTGCCGTAAAATTCTCCGAGAAGTTCCTCGATGAATACAGCGCTTCCGCCATCCACCCCAAAACAAATTTAGGAGCCATACTATGATATGCTTCTTTCATATAAGAAATCTGTAACCATGATTGCCGCTCCTGTGTAACAGGCTGTTCTGCCGGATTTCCAGGCTTATATCTTTCTTTTCCCGTAAAAATCTGAGCTATTAATTTCTCGTTATACCCTTTTGTAGCGTATTGACGAGAATTCAGTGTACTTCCATAAAAACTAATAGAACCACCTATAAGCCTGTATAAACTCCTGTCCGAACGGTCTTCTTCAAAGTTTATCACACTGGATTGAAAATAGTTATCTTGCAATTTTCCAATACCAAAGCCAAATTCAGCCCGTTTATTCGCTAAGAATGGTAAAGCGATAATCAACTTCAGAAATCGTTCATCCTTTGAATTAAAGGAAGGTTTATCGTTTTTAGAGAACAGTTTCTCTTTCTTGTAATAATCAAAAGTACTGATAGACGCAATAAGCCGATATGAAGTAGGAATATGAGTAGGCAAATCTATACGCGCCATCAGTTGGGCATTATTATAAACTTTACCCAATTGGCCATCAAACGTAAACTCTTTGGCATAATAATTTAAGTTCTGATAGCCCAGTCCCAGATATATCTGATTGGAACTCGTCGTAGACACACTACCGCCCAAGCGGACAGAGAAATTATCCTCCATCTTTACTTTCAGATGCAAATCGTACATATCGGTTTCCTCATTAAATACCGCCTTCGGAATGATTTCCGATATCATGTTGTCCGCAAGTAAACGGAAATATCCACGCTTCAGATCTTCGTAGGTGAATGGTTCATCTTCTTCATCATGAAATTCCTTCTGAATATAAGCCTGTTGCTGGGGGTTAGCTCCATCAATATAAATTTTCTGGAAATAGAGCTGCGGCAAATTACTGCGATAAACCAGACGGCGTAAACGCACATTATCTGCATTTACCCTACGATGAATACGCCCCTTTATAGAATCCATCAAGCTAAGAGTGCGATTGTAACCTATATCATGGAGTTCCTGAAGACGGTCGAAATCAAGTAAGTTCACATCATCATACTTGAATGTCATGAGGATGCCGACAGAATCCGGAATAGAATAGTCCGTCTTCTGCATCACCATGTTCTCAATCTGACTCATAAGGTCATTTTCTTTAGGCTTGGATGGATTGGCGGCCACCACACTACCAATAATAATATCCGGATGAAAATCATCCCGCATTACATCCGTTGGAAAGTTATTGTAAATACCACCATCATAAGCCAGCACGCTATCTATCTCAATAGGCTTAAAAACAAACGGGAAACTCATGGAAGCACGGACAGCATCTCCCAGGTCACCTTTCCCTAACACTATTTGCCGTTTATTGTATACATCAGAAGCGATACAGCGGAAAGGAACAAACAACCTATCAAAATCACCGTCACAAGCAGCCGTAGCACGGGCAAACAGCTCCACAAACACCAGATTCATTTGGATGGGGTTAACCATACTGGTCGGCAATTGCGGTTTGACATTCAAGGAGTCCTTAAAATCAAAGCGGATATTAAAAAACTCCGGTGTAGGAATACTTTTCTTGAAATAATAGGCATATTTAGGTTCTACTTTTCCCGAATACCAGCGTTTAAAATCTTCTGAACGCAGCAAAGCCTCCATATCATCGGGAGAGTATCCCATGGCATACAACGAACCGATAATGGCTCCCATGGATGTACCGGTAATATAATCGATAGGGATATTGTTTTCTTCCAAAGCCCGAATGATGCCGATATGCGTCATACCTTTCGCACCACCACCACTCAATACAAGTCCAACTTTTTGGGCATGCAACATGGGCAGTAACAAGAAACAAAACGATAAAAGCAAAAGAATTCTTTTCATACTTCAAAGTTCCGAGCTGAAAATATATTATTATTAAAGCTCAAATATATGCAATTGTTTCGAAATTGGACGTATCCAACGCTAAAAAACAAGCGTTCCCACACAAAATATACGAAAAAAGGAGCATTACAACTCTTATAAAAGTTGCAATGCTCCCGGCATATAGATTGTGAATAAAGGGCGTATTTAGATTAGCTCGATGCTTCTCTTCACAAAGTTATTCAAAGCTTCACCTTTCAGCATGCCATTTTGCAGCAATGCCAGGTCAATCAATTGGCGGACAACTTTATTTTTAGCTGCATATCCGGCAAATACTTCATCTTTCTTTGTTTTCAATTCTTCCCACTTCTGATCCAATCCGTTCACTTCGTCCTTTTCAGCAGTAGAAATTTCTTCGTCTTTCTTACCTTTCTGTTTATCTTTCAGCTCATTACGACGTTTGTCTACGTCATTCATTTCTTGCTGAATAGGAGCTACAACAGAGTCGCATTCTTTTTCTTCGTCTGCAAGAACTTCTTTCACCAATTTATGATCTGAATTCAACACCAGGTTGAACATATCGGGCATTTCTCCATAGAAACTCATACCCGCCTGAATATTAGCCATTTCTTTCATACGGCGCATATATTCACTTTGGGTAATCATCACAGGAGAAGAGTTTTCACCCAAAGCCTGCGCAGTGATATTAAACTCAACCTTTTCCAGCTTAGGCAACTGGCTCTTGAACACAGCAGAAAGAGCTTCTTGTTTGCCTGCTTCCAGAGTTTCACCTTTCTTATCTTCTTTGATAATCAGATTATCGATAACATCACTATCTACACGGGTAAAGCGAGATTTCTCAAACTTTTGCTCCAACATGCTTACTACAGCAATGTCCAGTTGACCATCCATCAGCAACACATTGTATCCCTTATTCTTAGCAGCCTCGATATAGCTGAATTGCTCATCTTTATGATTAGCATACAAATAGATCAAATTGCCATCTTTATCAGTCTGATTATCTTTGATCAGCTTCTGATACTCTTCAAATGTATAGCATTTACCATCCGTATCGGTGAAAAGGGCAAAATCTTTTGCTCTGTCATAGAAGTCTTCCTGAGTAAGCATTCCGTAATTGATGAAAATCTTCAGGTCATTCCACTTTTCCTCGAACTGTTTACGATCATTTTTAAAGATAGATTGCAGACGATCAGATACTTTCTTCGTGATATATGTCGAAATCTTCTTCACGTTAGAGTCGCTCTGTAGATAAGAACGGGATACATTCAACGGAATATCCGGAGAATCGAGCACACCATGCAACAGTGTCAGAAAGTCAGGTACAATACCTTCTACTGAATCCGTAACGTATACCTGGTTGCTATAAAGCTGTATCTTATTCTTATTTAGTTCGATATTGCTCTTTACTTTCGGGAAGTAGAGGATACCTGTCAGATGGAACGGATAATCTACGTTCAGATGTATCCAGAACAAAGGTTCATCAGACATCGGATACAGGTCACGATAGAACTTCTTATAATCTTCATCCTTCAGTTCGCTGGGTTTCAATGTCCACAATGGATTGCTGTCATTGATGATGTTATCTTCGTCTGTTTCAACCTGTTTTCCATCTTTCCAGTCTTTCTTCTTACCAAAAGCAATAGGTATGGGAAGGAAACTACAATATTTCTTCAACAGAGAAGAAATACGGGCATCTTCCAGGAATTCTTTACTTTCATCGTCAATGTAAAGTACTATATCTGTACCACGGTCAGCTTTATCAATGTTCTCAATGGTGAACTCCGGACTGCCATCGCAACTCCATTTCACAGCTTGAGCACCTTCTTTATGGGATTTTGTGATAATTTCCACTTTCTTAGCCACCATGAAAGCTGAATAAAAGCCTAAACCGAAGTGACCGATAATTGCATTAGCATCATTCTTATACTTCTCCAGGAAATCGTTGGCACCTGAAAAAGCAATTTGGTTGATATATTTGTCGATTTCTTCGGCAGTCAAACCAATACCATGGTCTGAAACAGTAATTGTATCTTTTCCTAAAGACACATGTACGGTCAAATCGCCAACCTCACCTTTAAACTCGCCAATAGAGGCTAAGGTTTTCAACTTCTGCGTAGCATCTACGGCATTAGAAACTAACTCGCGGAGAAAAATTTCATGATCGCTATACAAGAACTTTTTGATAACGGGGAAAATGTTTTCGGTAGTTACCCCAATATTTCCTTTTTGCATACTACTTATGATTTATATTTTTAAGTTTATATATTTAATCGTTTGGCAAGTGTAATGCAAAAAAAATGCCAGCCCATAAAGACTGACATTTTGACTGTTTATCATCTTCTAAGAAGACTTCATTTTCATGCTTTCTTGATGTCCAGTTCTCCTTTTTCTTCGTTCAAAGAGACAGAAATCGTATCACCCGTCTGCAATTCGGAAGAAATAATCAATTCCGAAAGTCCATCTTCCAGATAAGTCTGGATGGCACGCTTCAACGGACGGGCACCAAACTGCACATCATATCCTTTAGATGCCATGAACGCCTTGGCTTTAGCATCAATAACAAGCTTATATCCAAGAGATTCCACGCGCTCATACAAGCCTTTCAACTCGATATCGATAATCTTTTCGATAGCATCCAGCGAAAGCTGGTCGAAAGTAATAATCTCGTCGACACGGTTCAGGAACTCAGGGGCAAACGACTTATTCAAAGCCTTTTGTATCACGCCACGTGAATATTCTTTATCATCCGTACGATTCTGGGCGGCAAAACCTACACCACGACCGAAGTCTTTCAATTGACGTGTACCGATGTTTGAAGTCATGATAACCACTGTATTCTTGAAGTCTACAGTTCTGCCATAACTGTCAGTCAGACGACCTTCATCCATCAGTTGTAACAAGATGTTGAATACATCCGGATGGGCTTTCTCAATCTCGTCCAACAATACGATAGAGTAAGGTTTACGACGCACTTTCTCTGTCAACTGTCCGCCTTCTTCATATCCTACATATCCCGGAGGTGCACCAACAACGCGAGAAACGGTAAACTTCTCCATATATTCACTCATATCCACACGTATCAGCGCATCGGCAGAACCAAACATATATTTCGCCAACTGTTTCGCCAAGTGAGTTTTACCTACACCCGTAGGCCCCAGGAACAAGAATGTTCCGATAGGGCGGTTAGGATCTTTCAATCCTACACGACTACGCAGAATAGCTTTCGTCACCTTTTCAATAGCCGGGTCCTGAGCTATAACTTTAGCTTGCAGCTCTTCTTTCATACCCGCCAACTTGATACCTTCAGCCTGCGCCATACGCTGTACAGGCACACCGGACATCATAGAAACTACATTCGCAATTTCTTCCTCACCAACTATCTGACGGTCATCTTTTAAGCGAGCTTCCCATTCAGCCTTCATCTCTTCCAAACGAACAGAAAACTCTTTCTCATGATCACGGAAGCTGGCAGCAAGTTCGAAATTCTGCGATTTCACCGCATCCGCCTTTTGTTGACGGGCTTCTTCGATCAGTTTCTCCTGTTCTTCAATCTCTTTTGGAACAGTAATGTTTGTCAGATGGACGCGCGAACCGGCTTCATCCAAAGCATCAATAGCCTTATCCGGGAAATTACGGTCAGTAATGTAGCGGTCTGTCAACTTGACACATGCTTCCAGCGCTTCATCCGTATAAGTCACATTATGATGGTCTTCGTACTTCTCTTTGATATTCTTCAATATCTGGAGCGTTTCTTCGGCAGTGGTCGGTTCAACAATCACTTTCTGGAAACGGCGTTCCAAAGCACCGTCTTTTTCTATATTTTTCCGGTATTCATCAAGGGTAGTGGCGCCTATACATTGTATTTCACCACGTGCCAATGCAGGTTTCAGCATATTGGCAGCATCCATAGAACCGGCAGCTGCTCCGGCACCCACAATCGTGTGAATCTCGTCAATAAACAGAATTACGTTCGGATTCTTCTGTAACTCATTAATGATAGAACGAATACGTTCCTCAAACTGTCCGCGATACTTGGTTCCGGCTACTACAGAAGCCATATCAAGCATTACCACACGTTTATCAAACAGAATACGGGATACTTTCTTCTGAACAATACGTAATGCTAATCCCTCTACAATAGCAGATTTACCTACACCAGGTTCACCTATCAATACCGGATTATTCTTCTTACGGCGGCTCAATATCTGAGCCAACCGCTCGATTTCACGTTCACGACCTACCACAGGATCCAGTCTACCTTCTTCCGCAGCCCGGGTCATATCCATACCAAAGTTATCCAATACCGGAGTATCATTGGATGGTTTCTTAGACGCTGTTTGCGTAGAAGACTGTGAACTACCACTTTGAGAAGAACGTGAAGACATATTCATTTCATCTTCTTCCTCGTCATCATCTTCCGTAAATCCCATACCTGCATTAGGGCTGGCTTTCATAGAAAGCTGTTCGAACACTGACTTATAATCTATATTATTTTCTTCCAATACCGTAGCGGCCAAATTATTACCGTCTTTCAAGATAGCCAGCAATACATGTTCAGTATCAGCAGTGGCGCTCTTCAGCAGACGAGCCTCGAGTATACACATTTTCAATATTTTAGCTGCCATAGGAGACAATGGAATGTCTGCATCGGGCAACAAGTTATCATCTTCAATCTCTTTTAAAAAACCTTCCAGACGTTTCTTAACTCTGTTTAGGTCTATATCCAGTTTCTGCAATATTTCTATAGCTTTCCCTCCGCCATCTCGCAACATGCCGAGTAGAAGATGCTCCGGACCGATATATCTATTCTTCAGCCGGTTAGCTTCCTCCTTGCTGTAAGTGATAATGTCAGAAACTCTTTGTGAAAACTGATTATTCATACTTAATATTCTCCTTCCTTATTCTAAGGTGTTACTTAATACAAAGATACGCATTTATAATTTCCAGTACGTATTCTATCGTTTTATTTATTATTTATATACAAAACCCGTGCCACAGTTTAATATCCGTCCACCAGTATCATACTAAAGTGCTTTCATTCTTGGGAAAAAGCTCTTTATTAATACCTTATTTATATATTACAAGAACAAAGTAGGTGAGAGAATGGTTCTGAAATAAAGTTTATGGGCGAAAACTTTTGTATATCGTAAAAAAGCAGTACTTTAGCGTGGTTTTTCATGAACCAAAGTATGTATAATTAATAATCTTTTTAAATGCTTGAACAAGACAGAATTATAAAGATTAACATCGAGGAGGAAATGAAGTCATCGTACATTGACTACTCCATGTCGGTCATCGTTTCGCGTGCCCTTCCGGATGTTAGAGATGGTTTTAAGCCTGTCCACCGTAGAATTCTCTTCGGAATGATGGGACTGGGAAATACGTCTGATAAACCTTATAAAAAATCAGCCAGAGTTGTAGGTGAAGTATTGGGTAAGTATCACCCGCATGGTGACTCTTCCGTTTACGGTGCATTAGTTCGTATGGCACAGCCTTGGGCAATGCGTTACATGGTGGTAGATGGCCAGGGTAACTATGGTTCGGTAGACGGCGATAGCGCAGCTGCTATGCGTTACACCGAGTGTCGCTTGCGCAAGATCGGTGAAGATATGATGCAAGACCTCGACAAAGAAACCGTTGATATGCAGAGCAACTTCGACGATTCTTTGCAGGAGCCTACCGTTATGCCTACCCGTATCCCAAACCTTTTGGTAAACGGTGCATCTGGTATTGCTGTAGGTATGGCGACCAATATGCCGACCCACAACCTTTCAGAGGTTATTGATGCTTGCATTGCATACATCGAGAACAACGATATTGAGATAGAGGAGTTGATGAACTATGTGAAAGCTCCCGATTTCCCAACAGGAGGATATATATATGGTATGAGTGGCGTACGCGAGGCATATCTTACCGGTCGCGGTCGCGTTATCATGCGTGCAAGAGCAGAAATTGAAACCAGTTCTACACATGACAAAATTGTCATCACGGAAATCCCGTATGGTGTCAATAAGGCGGAACTGATTAAGAATATCGCCGATTTAGCCAATGATAAGAAGATAGAAGGTATCTCCAATGCTAATGACGAGTCTGACCGTGAAGGTATGCGTATCGTGATTGATATCAAACGCGATGCCAACGCCAGCGTAGTCTTGAATAAGCTCTATAAGATGACGTTGTTACAGACTTCTTTTAGTGTGAACAACGTAGCATTGGTACACGGGCGTCCTCGTTTGCTGAATCTGAAAGACATGATTAAGTACTTCGTAGAACATCGCCATGAGGTGGTTATCCGTCGTACTCAATATGACTTACGTAAGGCTAAAGAACGCGCTCATATATTGGAAGGCTTAATCATAGCATCAGATAATATCGATGAAGTAATCCGTATCATCCGTGCCGCAAAGACACCTAATGATGCTATTGCCGGCTTGATAGAACGCTTCCAATTAACAGAAATTCAGTCTCGTGCCATCGTAGAAATGCGTCTGCGCCAATTGACCGGACTGATGCAAGATCAGCTCCACGCTGAATATGAAGAAGTAATGAAGTTGATTGCTTATTACGAAGAAATTCTGTCGAATGACGAACTTTGCCGCAAAGTTATTACTGATGAATTAATTGAAGTAAAAGCAAAATACGGAGATGAACGTCGTTCTGAGATTGTTTATTCATCTGAAGAATTCAATCCGGAGGATTTCTATGCAGATGACGAAATGATTATCACCATTTCTCATATGGGCTATATTAAACGTACTCCATTGAGTGAGTTCCGTGCTCAAAACCGTGGTGGAGTAGGCTCCAAGGGTACAGATACCCGCGATGCAGACTTCATTGAACACATATATCCGGCAACCATGCACAATACCATGATGTTCTTTACTCAAAAGGGTAAGTGCTATTGGCTCAAAGTATATGAAATCCCTGAAGGTACCAAGAATTCCAAGGGACGTGCTATCCAGAACTTGCTGAATATTGATTCTGATGATGCTGTAAATGCATATCTGCGTGTGAAAAACCTTTCTGACACAGACTTCATCAACAGTCATTATGTCTTATTCTGTACCAAGAATGGTGTTATTAAGAAGACATTACTTGAACAGTATTCCCGCCCTCGCCAGAATGGTGTAAACGCTATTACTATCCGTGAGGACGACCGCGTTATCGAAGTACGTATGACTAATGGTGACAATGAAATCATCATTGCCAACCGTAATGGACGTGCTATTCGCTTCCACGAAAGTGCTGTACGCGTTATGGGACGTACTGCAACCGGTGTACGTGGTATGACGCTTGACGAAGACGGACAAGATGAAGTAGTAGGAATGATTTGTATTAAAGATCTTGAAGCAGAAACTATTATGGTCGTTTCTGAACAAGGTTATGGTAAACGTTCTGATATCGAAGATTACCGTAAGACTAATCGTGGTGGTAAGGGTGTTAAGACAATGAATATCACCGATAAAACCGGCAAATTGGTAACAATCAAGTCTGTAACAGATGATAATGACCTGATGATTATCAATAAATCTGGTATCACCATTCGTCTGAAAGTTGCTGATGTCCGTATTATGGGTCGTGCTACCCAGGGTGTTCGTCTGATCAATCTTGAAAAGAGAAACGATGAGATCGGTTCAGTATGTAAAGTTACATCAGAAAGCATGGAAGATGAGATTCCTGTTGATGATGAAAATTCTCCGATTCCCACTATAAATGAGGTAGAAGGAGAGGAGGAAGACTATAACTCTGATAATAAAGTCAATAATGAAGATGAAGAATAGACATAATATTAATTTTAATTTTACAACTATCATGAAAAGAGTATTATTTTCAGTGATTTTATTGCTCGCTGCAGGCTTCACTTTCGCTCAAGAAAAGACTGTGAAAGAAGCTAAAAGCATTGCAAATGAAGTGAATCCGGACTTTAATAAGGCCGAGCAGCTCATCAATCAAGCCTTGACTAATCCTGAAACAAAGGATAATGCCGATACTTGGGATGTAGCAGGTTTTATTCAGAAAAGGATTAATGAAAAACAGATGGAAAATGCCTATTTAAGAAAACCTTATGATACTCTTAAGGTATATAATAGCGCATTGAATATGTGCAAATACTACCTTAAGTGCGATGAACTCGCACAGGTTCCAAATGAAAAGGGAAAAATCAAGAACAAATACAGAAAACCCAATGCTGCTGCTATTGTAGCAGAACGCCCAAACTTGATCAATGGCGGTATTCAATATTATAACTTAGAGAAAAACAAAGAAGCATTAGATTTCTTTGGAACTTATATTGAAATTGCTCAGAATCCGATGTTTGAAAAGGAAAACTTCTTGCAGACAGATACACTCTTAGCTCAGATTGCTTATTATGCAAGCTTGGCAGCAGCAAAGATGGAGGATTATCCCAGTGTTCTGAAATATGCTCCTTATGCACAGAACGACAAAGAAGTAGGTCAGTATGCTATGGAGTTCATCTCTACAGCTTTAAAAGCACAAGGCGATACTGTTAAGTGGATTGCTTCATTGAAAGAAGGTTTGCAAAAATACCCTCAACATTCATTCTTCTTCGGTCATTTAATTGATTATTATAGCAATAACAATAAATACGATGAAGCCATGCAATTCGCTGATGAGATGTTAGCTAAAGACCCCAATAATACATTCTATCTGTACGTAAAAGGATATCTTTACCATAATATGAAGGATTATGATAAGGCTATTGAATACTACAAAAAGACAATTGAAGTAGATCCTACTTATGCAGAAGCTTATTCCAATTTAGGACTGATCTACTGTCTCCAAGCTCAAGACTTCTCAGAAAAAGCTACTACTGACGTTAATGATCCTAAATATAAAGAAGATCAGATTACCTTGAAAGCTTTCTATGAAAATGCAAAACCTTGCTATGAAAAAGCAAGAGAATTAAAACCTGACCAAAAGGATTTATGGTTGAATGGTCTTTACAGAGTATATTATAATTTAGATATGGGACCAGAATTTGAAGAAATTGAAAAGCTGATGTAAGTATAAACTTAAAAACAGCTGTCTCAAAATAGTTTTTTTGAAGTGAACCCTAAAAGTTAGACAAAAAACTTTTAGGGTTTATTTTATATGATTAAGTACACATACCGTATAAGCCGCACCGCACTTGAGGACTAGGTACGTTTAACCCGCAATAAGGGCTACACGTCACTCCGTCAATCCCAACACACCGGGGCAGGACCGCCAAAAGATTGGATAGACCAAAGAAGTTGGCTTTAATTTTGCCAAAAAGAATATTAGTGTTGTATATTAAACATAATACTGATTATTAATAATAATAGTTCGAAATGCTTGTGCTATTTACTTTAGCTTGGGCGTCCATAAATAACTAACAACGGTGTATCAGAATGAAAAATCATCTTCCGAGCAATACCAGGATTAAATAAGCGAGAGAATATATTCCGTTTATAAGTAGTCAACGTAATTATATCAATATGATTAGTTTTTATGTAATTATCTAAGCTGTTCAAGAAATCATCATTCATCACAACATCATAATGAATTTCCAGGTCCGGATACTGCTTTTGAAAGTATTCCTTAATACCACCTAATTTAATTTCATTCCAAGTGTCCTTAACATCTGACAGATGAATCAAAGATACAGAAAAATGAAATGACTTTAAAGCTGCAATCAAAGAATCAAATGCTATTAAATCCCGTTGATCAAAATTGGTGATAAATGCAATACGTTTAGCTTCTGCCAACTGTTTAAATGGAGTATTCTCGGGAATGGCTAAAACTGGTACACGGCTTCGCTCAATTACCTCAGCAGTTACACTACCAATTAAATCTATATCTTTCTGATTTTTACCACGAGTCCCCATAATAACAATACGTGGCCGATATTCCTTCGAATAACGAAGAATTTCCTCTTCTGGAATACCTTCACGCAACACACAATTATATTTTACATTCGGAAACTCTCCTGAAGCTACTTTTGCTTTTACCTTGTCAGATAAAGAATTTAAGTCTGCATGAACTTTTTGTAATATACTTTTCACATTTTCATCATCTGTAAGCTGATAATTAAAAACATCTCCATAAGGTAATGATGTGGTATAGATTGGTGTAAAGTAAACATGAAGCAGCACGACTTCCGCTCCCATATTCTGAGCAAAATTAAAACCAAACTCACATGCCTTCATTGAATAATTAGAAAAGTCTACAGGAATTAAGACCTTGTTACTCTCCTTTTCTACTTTGGGTGACTTCCCTCCCACTACCTCTTCAGAAAGCCAAGCCGAGCTCTCAGTTATCTTCAATGCACGCGGTAGATCGCTTTCTTTTATGCGTAAGCGCACACCTGAAGACACTACAGGTTGTATTTGATTTACATTATGAATATAGGTTTCAATACCTTCATTCTCAAGCACATTCTTCAATATCTGAGCTTTTGCATAAGTCAGAATAGCTAAGGTTACTAACTTGTCTTCCATAATCAACTGTTTTTACTTTATAAACAAATAAGAAATCCCAATTGTTTGTCTATCAATTGGGATTCATTTATAACTTTCTTTTCTTAAGCTCGAACAGGCTCAGCACTGGCATTCATTTCATCCAGAATTTTTAGAGCTCTATCAAGGACGGTAGTATCATCCAACATAACCAAACCACCATCTGGACCAGGCTCTAAATGTATCCCAACACTCTTACCCTCTTTGAAATTGTGACCGCCAAAAAAGTTTCTAACTGTATCGACGTTCAATCCGAGCTCATCGGCTATTCTATGCATACTACCAGTAGGTAATGAATCTTTAATTCTGCGAAGTTCATTAAATGTTATTGTTCTCATATTTATAAATTTAATGGTTAATAACTCTGTGAGTTTCACTTATCACGCTATAAACTTAAGGAAAAAAAAGATAAAACAAACTATTTCAGTGTCTTTTTTACAAAAATAAAGAAGCCTGTCAAAAGGAGATTTGTATTTTCCCTTTCAACAGGCTTCTTTTTATTATTAACTATTTTATTATGAAAGAATTATATCTATCAGATAACTTCAACAGATGACGCAGGTACCCATCCTACTTTACCATCCTCTAAGCGGATTTCTTTCCATTCACGCATGGAGTTATCTTTAATTTCAACCTTCCGTCCCTCATGCAATATGAACAAACTGGTGCCACTTTCACTCGGAGTACTACGTACTGTTACACTTGGAGTTAGTACGATAGCATTGTTACGATTCAATAGCTCATTTTTCTGTTGAAAAGCAAAGACATTCGCTAATATAACTAACACCAGAAATACTATCCCTGCAATAAATCCTATTTTCTTCCACACGATTTGCTTGGAAAAGAAGAAGAAGTAAAGAGATGCAAGCAACAAAAAGAAACAAACAGCGCCTACCTTTGCCCAAGCATCCACACTCAAACAATTAATCAATGATTTCGTCCAAGATACAAAGAAAACCTCGGGTACGGGAATCACTTTATCAATTGTTTTTGCACGAGCAATCTCCAAATTAGCCCGAATATCAGCATTGCCTGGCTGTATTAAAAGTGCACGCTCATAATTTAAAATGGCTTTTGCTATATCACCAGCCTTATAGTAGCTATTTCCTAAATTATAGTATACCTCAGCCGCTTCTCCTTCTTTCAGCAGAGCTTCATATATCTGAATAGCAGAGGCATAATCATTCTTCACATATGCGCTATCTCCTTCTGCTTTTGTCACACTATTCTCTTGCGCAGCAGCTGAAAATTCAGTGTGTGAACCTATTGTTACCGAATCATTCGCTTGTTGTAATGTATCCGATGCAGTCTGTCCAAAAGAGGTCAATGCCATTAACAAGCCAACAAAAGTAAAAAACAGTATTTTTTTCATCATATAACCTCCTAATTAATGTTTAATCGAATTCTCCATTTTACTTATTACTGCTAATGAAGCCGAATAGACTTTATCCATAGCCTGGTTATCATCGCCAGGAGCAAAACGAGCAAACTCACAATCATTCAATGCAGCCAGGAATTCTTTAATCAAAGCATCCTCCACTCCATATTTACGAAGTTCCTCTTCAATATTATCTTTTGAAAGTCGAGAAACCGGAATATTCAATTTATCGCTTATATATCCCCAAAGAGCCTTCAATACTTCATCATAGAAAACATCTTTTTTATTCTCAGCTAACAATTTACCAGCTAACTTCATACGTTTAACAGCAACCTTATTTGCCTTTTTCGTACGCATTTTCGCAACGTTAGCATTAGCTGCTATCTGTTTACGGTAAATGATAAAGAAAATGATAAACGCAACGCCAGGTACTAAATAGAGCAACCAGTACAACATAGAGTCAAAGAAGAAGTCTCCCTTTTGAGAAAGCGTCACATCATTTTGCTTGATGAAGCGAATATCCTCATTCAAGACTTTCAAATCCTCTTTATTCGTAAAATTAGCAATAGTTTGCGCTGCATTTCCTTCACCTTTCTCTACATGCAATTCATACTCTTCGGTAGTCAATATCTTATAAGTACGGGATTTGATATCAAAATAGCTGAATTTCACCGCTGGTATTTTAAATGTTCCGGCATTGCGTGGAATAGCCAGATATTCAATAACCTTACTACCCGAAAGTCCTGCACTTGTCAGCCTGAATTTATTATCAACTTTAGGGTCATACACCTCGAAGTCATCTGGGAATTTCACCTCAGGATCACCTATTAACTTCAAATTGCCTGTACCGGAAATGACGAGTTTAATAGTTACAGCATCGTTTGTCTTTACATTAGTACTATTAATGGAAGAAGAAATGCTAAACTCTCCCACTCCACCGGAAAAATCAGCAGGTTTATCGCTTGGTAAGGGTTTTACATCTACAGTTAGTTTCGGTGTCATCAATGTCTTTTTGACTTCAATGTAGTTACTGCCACCATTAAAGAAAGCTTCAAACGGATCAGATACATGAGTAGCTTTAGCAATAGAAGCATCAAAACGTGCCGGATCAATAGTCAAATTACCAGACTGCTGCGGAAACAGCACAAATTGCCGGTAAACGGTAGTTTGATAATTCCGTCCCTTATAATGTTCCAAGCTCCATTTTCTATCACCCGGAAGTTCTACTTCTTGTGAATGAAATCCCTTAAAATCAGGAAGTTTAACATTGTCAAAACCGCGAAGGTCAACCAGAGTGTAAATTTTATAAGTCAGCAAGAATGCTTCTTGTTCATACACATTGGTCTTACTAATAGTAGGCAAAATAAAGAGGTCCTGATTGGAAACAGAAGTTCCTGAAGAAGCACGGCTGGTATTGCCCTGCTGACTACTATTACCTCCGCCTGAAGAAGCTGCTCCGGCCTGATCTGCTGGCAGAACCTTGATTTGCACAGAATTAGAAACCATCTGATTACCATCAGCCGTGATTGTAGCTCCCGGAATTGTGAAACTACCTTCAGCAGTAGCCATCAGTATATAAGTGAAAGTAATACTGCTGGTTGAGGTCGATACCCCATTAACTATTTGCATACTACTTTGCTGAGAGCGACTGGGTCCCATCAGTACGTCAAATCCCTTAATAGAGGGAGCACGGAAATCTCTCACCTTCTGTGTAGTCACTGTATATGCCAGTCTGAACTGGTCACCCACCGCTACAGCATCAGGAGCTGACGCAGTAAATGACACCTTGTCATTAGCCAAAGCTTGCAGACTGACTACTACCAGTGCTATCCATAAGAAAATTAATTTTCTCATATATTATCGTATCTTTTATTATTTACCAATCCTTTTCCAAACGACCACCCTGGATAACTTGCTGTTTCTTCACCTTATCCTGTACATCTTTCTCATCCTGCATCACCGACTTCAAAAGTTGTTCAGCATTTTCCTTTGACATCTGATTTTCTTGTGGCTGAGGAGGTTGCTGCTGTTGATCCTGATTCTGCTGATCTTGTTGATTTTGGTCTTGTTTGTCTTTATCTTGTTCTTTTTCCTGCTCCTTTTTGTCCTGATTCTGATCTTGGTTTTGATCTTGATTCTGCTGATTCTGTTCCTGATCTTTCAGCATTTTCTGAGCCAAAGCCAAGTTATAACGCGTCTCGTTATCTTTCGGATTATTACGTAGCGACTCTTTGTATGCTTCCACAGCTTTGGCATAATCCTTACCGGAGTGGAATATTACTCCCATATTATGATAGATTTGAGCAAGATTACCCTTATCTTTCTCCATTTTAGTGGCAGCAACAAACTGCTCCATAGCCTCCTGCAACTTATTCTGTTGCATAAGCGTATTACCCAGATTATACATGGATATCGCTGACTTCGGATTCACATCAATAGCTTTCCGATAATTCACTTCAGCATTTACATACGTACTATCTTTATAAGCACGGTTTCCCTTACGAATATAGTCGCGTTCCGCTTTCTGTGCAGAAACTGAAATAGCCGTCAGTAGCAGCAAGATAATTCCGATAGTTCTATTTCTCATCATCATACCTTTCTTCCTTTTTAAACAGATGGATATTACGGAATAACGGGTTTTTACGTTCCAAAATCAGCATTTCAGCCAACAACAGTAACAATATAATCCATGCAACAGCCTGGAATTGTTCGTTGAACTCTGTATAAACCTGTGTTTCCACATCCGCTTTCGCCATTTTATTAATTTCTTGAGCAATTGCCTTTTGCGCAGCATTTGAATTGTCTACACGCACATAAATCCCATCTCCTGCCTGAGCTATTTCCTGACACATCTGCTCATTCAAGCGGGTTACAACCACGTTTCCGTCACGGTCACGGCGGAAGTCATTGGTTCCTTCTACGGGAATAGGTGCACCATCAGGCATACCCACCCCCAGAACACTGACTTGAATACCTTTTTCTGCAGCAGCCTTGGCAGCTTCCACAGCTCCGCCTTCATGGTTTTCACCGTCAGTAATAACGATGACGGCACGCCCTACTCCTTCCTGGGGTGTAAAACTGCGGATAGCCAGATTAATAGCTGCACCGATAGCCGTACCCTGCTTGGATATCAACGACGGATTAATAGATTCCAAAAACATCTTGGCAGAAATATAATCGCTTGTAATAGGCAACTGTGTAAAGGCATCACCGGCAAACACAATCATACCTACCTTATCATTCTCCATTTTGTCAACCAACTGTGCTACCAATCTCTTGGCTTTCTCTAGACGACTGGGTTGTACATCTTGTGCCAACATAGAGTTAGAAATATCCAACGCAATCATTACCTCTACCCCCTGACGCTTCACAGTCTCCAGCTTAGAGCCAAACTGCGGACGTGCCAGCAATACAGCAAACAGTCCGATTGCAGCAAACACCAGCCAAAACTTCACATCCGGACGATATTTAGATACATCCGGCATCAACTGTGCCATTAGCACCGGATCGCCAAACTTGCGGATCGCTTTCCGTCTCCGATAATTGGAGTACAGGTAGAAAGCCGCCAAGAAAGGCAACAGGAGCAACAGGTATAAATATGTAGGTTCTTCAAATCGAAACATCTTTCTATGTACAATTTAGTAATTTACAATTAATGCATTGTTTTAAGGTATCTTCTTCAAGATAGAATTACGAAGCAATACTTCAAGTAACACGCACAAGAATGCCGCCAAAGCAAACCAACGGTATTCTTCCTGGCGCTTGCTGTATTCCTTCACATTCAACTTGGTTTTCTCCAACTTATCGATCTCTTCATATACCTCTTTCAGCTTAGAATTACTGGTGGCACGGAAATAATTACCTTCTGTGGTAGCCGCAATCTGCGTCAGTGTCTTTTCATCAATCTCCACTGGCATATTGACATACTGCACAGTGTTACCCACCGGATAAGGATACGGAGCCATTCCGTTTGTACCTACACCAATTGTATAAACCCGGATACCAAAACTCTTAGCTATTTCTGCCGCAGTCAGCGGAGATATATCTCCTTTATTATTTGTACCATCCGTCAACAGAATGATTACTTTAGACTTCGCTTTACTATCTTTCAAGCGAGTAACTGCATTAGCAATACCCATACCGACTGCTGTTCCATCTTCAATAATACCACACTTAATGCCTTGAAACAGATTCAGAAGCACTGCATGATCCACCGTCAACGGACATTGCGTAAAACTTTCACCGGCAAATAAAGTTATACCGATATTATCATTGGGCCGACCATTGATAAACTCCGCAGCCACATCTTTAGCAGCTTCCAGACGATTCGGTTTCAAGTCCTCTGCCAGCATACTGGTAGATACGTCGATGGCCATCATAATATCTATACCTTCAATTTCACTGTTTTGCCAGCTATTAGTAGTTTGAGGACGCGCCAACACTACGATAATCAATGCCAGGGCAATAATACGTAACATAAAAGGCACATGCAACAAATAGTTCTTATAACTCTTCGGCGTATGAGCATATACACGAGCATCCGAAATCTGAAGTGTAGCTTCATTATTCCTCCGCTTCATGATATACCATATTATATAAGGTATAAGCAACAGCAGCAAAAACAAATATTCAATATTGGCAAAAACCATTGTATTTACTATTTAACAATTTACAATTTAAGATTGGAGTTACCCTTAAATTCTGCTATCATGCAAAATAATTGTATAACTGCATTCCAATATAAACGAACGAACCAATCAAGGCAACCGACAATACTACGATGCCTATGCCCAGCAATATTTTAGTACGCAATGAACGTTTCTCAATAATGGTAATTTCAGTGGGTTGCGGTTTTGCATTCTCCACTTCCTTCTCCTTGGTTTCATTGATAAATTCGATGGCATTGATCAGATTCGCATCATTTTCGTTCATTAATGGATTATGTTTAGCGAACTTCACCAAATCGGCAGTCTCAAAAAGAGAACGTAAATCTGCAATAGCTTCTTTATCTTGCATTTCAAGCATTCTTTCTATAATCTCCGAAGAGGTCATTTCCAAAGCATTGAAACCAAAGCGCTCTTTAATATACGTACGCAAAGTCTCTGTCAATTCGGTATAATATTCCTTCGGTTGTCCCTTTTGCCATACTTTCTCACCCTTTATGCGCTCTATCTCTTTCATAGCCTGTTGATGCGGAGGTAACTTCGGTTCAACCTTTACCTTACGGATGATAGGTTTATTGTCACAGATACGCATGATCAGATAGATAAGTAATAATGCAATCGGAATAAGCAATATACCACAGGTGATAATCCCATACCAGTCTTCCCACACAAAAGGAGGCTGCATTACTGTCTTCGGACCAAAAAACTGTTCTGGATTCTCAGGATCCAATGGCACATTCATCGAATATACCTTCAGTGCCAACGCCTTCGAACGATATACCTTATTATCCACCGATACTTCCATCGGTGGCAGATAATACAATGCCGAGTCGAATGATGTAACAGTATACTCCTGCGTAATCAGCATTCGTTTATCATCATTTATATACTGCGTATCCGGCTTTGCAACATCTATAATCTCCACACCACTTACCAGTGTATCCGTATAAACAGGGAAAATAGCCCGTTTATCGGCATCCAAGGCTACCTGAAGTTTAATCTTCGCCTGGTCACCGATATAAATTTGCAGAGAGTCAATGGTAGCATCCACTGTTACCGACTGAGCCACTGCCTTGCCAGTCAACATCCCCAATAGGGTTATCAGAAATAGATATCTTTTCATTTTTCCGATTAATTTCGTTTCGCAAACAAATTCATCAATGCTTTGACATAGTCCTGATCGGTGCGTACCGACACATTATCGACATTACTTTTAGTGAATATTTCGTTCAGTTCCACCTGTTTATTCACCCACCAGTCGTGATGAGCACGACGAACAGCACGCGACGAAGTATCAATCCACTGCTCATGTCCGGTCTCAGCATCCTTTATTTTCATCAAACCGATAGCCGGCAGTTCCTCTACCCTGCGGTCATACACCTGGATAGCCACCATATCATGTTTCCGGTTGGCGATAGTCATTGCATTCTTAAAGTTCCCCTGATCAATGAAATCGGATAACAAGAAGGCTGTACAACGACGCTTCATTACATTTGTCAGATATTCCAGTCCCAGCCGGATATCAGTCCTCCGACTCTCCGCTTTAAAGTCAATCAGTTCGCGAATAATATATAAGATATGCTTACGCCCTTTCTTAGGCGGAATGAATTTCTCTATCCGGTCAGAGAAAAAAATAACCCCGATTTTATCGTTGTTTTGTATAGCCGAAAAAGCCAAAGTTGCAGCTATTTCCGTCACCATATCCTTTTTCATCTGCTTCACCGTACCGAATTCCAAACTACCGGAAACATCCACCAGCAACATAACGGTCAACTCGCGCTCTTCTTCGAACACCTTCACGTAAGGCTTATTGAAGCGAGCGGTCACGTTCCAGTCAATGTCGCGTATGTCATCGCCAAACTGATATTCGCGCACCTCGGAAAATGCCATACCCCTACCCTTGAAGGCCGAATGATACTGACCGGCAAAGATATTGTTGGATAATCCGCGCGTCTTGATTTCAATCTGACGGACTTTTTTTAACAGTTCACTTGTTTCCATCTATATCGTTAAATAATTCCGTTAATAAATACCGGCAACGTTTTTTAAAAACGTTGGCAAGATTCTTTAAAAACGTTCACATCATTTATTAACAGGTCTCGGAAGACCTTTTTAAAAATGCTTACTGAATTAAGGTACTTCAACCTTATTCAGTATTTTGCTGATAATCTCGTCAGAAGTCAGGTTGCTGGCCTCTGCTTCGTATGTCAATCCGATACGATGACGCAATACGTCATGAGCCACAGCACGAACATCTTCAGGAATCACATAACCACGACGTTTGATGAAAGCATAAGTACGGGCAGCCAATGCCAGATTGATAGAGGCACGGGGAGAACCACCAAAACCAATCATATCTTTCAGTTCCTTCAGATCATATTTCTCCGGATAACGGGTAGCAAATACAATATCAACAATGTAGCGTTCAATCTTCTCATCCAGATATACCTGACGAACAACTTTACGTGCTTCAATAATCTCCTGAGCTTTCAGAATAGGCTTCACATTGAATTTATCGCCATTGATATTCTGGCGAATAATCAGTTTTTCTTCTTCCATCTTCGGATAGTCGATAACCACTTTCAGCATGAAACGGTCCACCTGGGCTTCAGGCAACGGATAAGTACCTTCCTGTTCGATAGGATTCTGTGTAGCAAGTACAAGGAAAGGTTCGGGCAACGGGAATGTTTCCGTACCAATAGTTACCTGACGTTCCTGCATTGCTTCCAGCAAAGCACTCTGTACCTTGGCCGGAGCACGGTTAATTTCATCTGCCAGAACGAAGTTGGCAAAAACAGGTCCTTTCTTTACTTGAAACGTTTCGTCTTTCTGACTGTAAACCATTGTACCGATAACGTCGGCAGGCAGCAAATCGGGAGTAAACTGTACACGACTGTATTGTGCATCGATCAGTGAGGCAAGCGTCTTAATCGCTAATGTCTTTGCCAAACCGGGTACACCTTCTAATAATACGTGTCCATCGGACAGCAAACCGATTAACAATGACTCTACCAGATGTTTTTGTCCTACGATAATCTGGTCCATACCAGCAGTAAGGTTGGTAACAAAAGAACTTTGTCTTTCAATCCGCTCGTTCAGTTCGCGGATATCAATTGTTTCAGCCATAAATACTATTATTTTTATTGTTTGAATTCCATTGATTTCTCCAGTATGCTACTGGTAATTATTTTTTTCGCTCCCAAAAGTACAGGAATAAATTAACCATACCAACTAATTTTTATTAAAAAACGATTAGATTAAACTACTTTCATAGAGTTTAGTAGTTAACAATAGTTTCTGAAAAGAATTTCAAATTCGCAGACAGGAATAAATAGCAAATCACCCCTGCAAGTGAAGTATTATTAACTTGCAGGGGTGCAATATTTTCTTTTATTTCTTTTCGAGCTCCGGTATCTTGATTACAGTACCATACGGCACATGATCGGGATTCTTTATAACACCCGAATTATACTTCACAATATAGGGCCACAGGGCCTTAGTTCCGTAAAAGCGAAGTGCAACCTTTGTCAGAGTTTCTCCTTCTTGGATAGTATAGGTAGCTTTCGTACCTACAATCTTATAATTTACAGAGTCTGGCTCAAAAGGAGTTGCAGCAGCTTTCTTTGTCTCTTTTTTAGGAGCAGTAGCAGGAGTCTCCTGTTTTGCAACCGGCTTCGGCTCTTCAACAACTTTAGGAGTAACAACTTCTGCCACAGTATCTTTCTTCGCAACCACAGTTGTGGTATCTTTTCGAACAATACTATCCGTCAGAGCGACCGGAGCGGCCGGCTTCTCCACCTTTTCATCAGCAACTTTCTCTGTTGGCGGTGGAGATATTCTGTCAAATAAATCCGGATAATACATAAAAGTAACAGCACCTACACATAATAAGACAACAAGTACTACGATTCCAATGAAAAACTTCATCGTAGAACTATCTGCTTTATTCACAGGAGGTGATGGAGGTTCAGGAACTTCATAAGTAGGCACCAAATCTTCTTGATCCTTTTGTTCTGTCAGAGGTTCTTCTACACACTCACCCACCGGAGTAATTATCTCCGTTACAGGCTGTTTCACTTCTCCAGATAGAACGCCAGGTGCCTCTACAAGCTGTTCTGACTCTTCAATCTGAATGACGGGGTCCGTCTGATCAACCTGAATTTCTTCTTCCCGAACAGGTTGTTCTGTAGTTTCTATTACTTCTTC
Organism: Bacteroides timonensis; assembly: GCF_000513195.1. Classification (GTDB taxonomy): domain Bacteria; phylum Bacteroidota; class Bacteroidia; order Bacteroidales; family Bacteroidaceae; genus Bacteroides; species Bacteroides timonensis. The sequence continues at coordinate 27,227 of NZ_CBVI010000171.1, forward strand.
AACTACCTGAATATGTTCCTCAGCTACTACTACAGATTCTTTTTTAACAATTTCAGCAGTTTCCTCAATGATCTCAGTTGGTACTTCTACCACTTCCACAGACTCCTCTACAGTTTCAGCTGATACTTCTATTGATTCTTCTACAGTCTCTATAGTTTCCTCTGAAACAACGTCTGCCACTTCTGTATTAACGACAGACGTTTCTGATTCCACAAACACCTCTTCTTTTTCCTCCTCTTCGGAATTATCCTCCACCGGTGTATCTTCTAACACGGTTTCATCATTCAATACCACAGTCTCAAAGTGAGAAAAAGGCTTGTTTATCAAGTCCTTCAAGGCAGGTTCCGGAGCAAATGAAACTTTTGTATGCCCCTGTATTTCAAATCGTTCCCCTGTATTTATATTTACGCTCTCACGGCTCTCTACATCAATCAGTTTAAATGTGCCCAAGCCTCTAATCTTTACATACTTATCATTCTCCAGCGATTCTTCAATCAACTGAAAAAACTCTTTCACGAAGCTCTCGGCATCCGCCTTATCCATGCCATGTTTTTCTGCGAGCAATTCTATTAAATTCTGTATATTCAGCTTCTCATTCATATTTATGGAAGATTACTTGAGTAAAAGAGGATTACTTAAACTTATCTTTCAGAGCCGTGCTGGGTCTGTATGTTAATACTAATTTAGGTGGAACCAACATGCGTAATTTGGTTGTAGGATTGATAGTGATACGCTCCGCTTTCTTCTTTACCTCGAACGTACCGAAACTTTGTACAGAAATGGCATTTCCTTCTTGCAACTGTTGCGTCATATCCGACAGCAAAGATGCAATCAGTTCGGATGTGTCCTTTATGGTATATCCCAATCTTCGTGACAATTCTGAAGTAAATTCTTTATTATTCAAAATCCAGCTATTTTTATAAAGTTCGGTGCTATATTAGCAAAACTTCCGCACATACACAAATTCTTCAGGAAAATTATTTAAATAACTCGTCCAAAAAGGTCGAAATCATCGGAATTTATAATCTCTACCTGGTAAAAGTTACCAATAAGCAATTTCTGTTTACCCTGTTCTATCAGAACTTCCGGATCTACTTCTGGGGAGTCAAATTCCGTACGGCCAATATAATAATCTCCTTCCAAACGATCGATAATTACTTTAAGGCATTGACCGACCTTTGCTGCACTCTGTTCTGCCGAAATCCCTTGCTGAATTGACATCAACTCATCCAGGCGTGCTTGTTTCACTTCCTGAGGAATTTCATCCTCATAGTGTGCAGCAGCATAAGTACCTTCTTCTTTGGAATAAGTAAAAGCCCCCATTCTATCGAAACGAGCCTTACGAACAAACTCTTTTAATTCCTCAAAATCAGCTTCCGTTTCTCCCGGATGTCCTACCATCAAAGTAGTGCGCAGATGAATACCCGGTACTTCTTTACGGAATTGCTCTATCAGATGATAGGTTTCTTCCTGAGTCACATGTCGCCGCATCTTCTCCAGCATCGGATTACTGATATGCTGAAGGGCGATATCCATATACTTGCACACATTAGGACGCTCACGCATGACCCGAAATAAATCCATAGGAAAATGTGCCGGATAAGCATAATGCAGCCGAATCCACTCCACACCAGGGACTTCAGAAATACGTTCTATTAATTCGGGGAGCATTTGCTTCTTATATAAATCCACTCCATAATATGTCAATTCCTGAGCAATAACCTGAAACTCTTTCACTCCCTTACTTACCAGATAACGAACTTCATCCAAGACCTCTTCCATCGGACGTGAGACATGTTTTCCTGTAATAATAGGAATAGCACAATACGAACACTTCCGATCACAACCTTCTGATATTTTCAGATATGCGTAGTGCTTAGGAGTGGTAAGTGTACGTTCTATATGAAGCTCTTCGTGATATGCCTTACCAAGATCCTGCAACAACTCCGCCCAGTTAAATTTACCATAAAATTTATCTACTTGTGGAATTTCGATAGCTAATTCTTTCAGATAACGCTCCGAAAGACATCCCATTACATATAATTTTTCTAAATTCCCTTCTTCCTTTGCCTGTGCAAATTCCAAAATCATATTGATGGACTCTTCCTTTGCATCACCGATGAAACCACAAGTATTGATCACTGCAATTTCTCCCTCAGGCTTTTCCGTATCATGAGTCACATGATATCCGGCTTCTTCCAATTGCCGCATCAAATGTTCCGAGTCCACTAGGTTTTTAGAACATCCTAACGTTATAATATCAATGGTTTTCCGCTTCATGCATTCTCTCCAAACAACGAATCAACAAATTCTTTCTTACGGAACACCTGCAGATCTTCCATACCTTCACCCAGACCAATGTATTTTACCGGTATTTTGAACTGATCGGAAATGCCAATAACAACTCCCCCTTTCGCAGTGCCATCTAATTTAGTAATAGCCATCGCAGTCACTTCTGTAGCCAATGTGAACTGTTTAGCCTGCTCAAATGCATTTTGTCCGGTGGAACCGTCCAAAACCAGCAAAACCTCATTAGGAGCATCAGGAACCACTTTCTTCATTACATTCTTAATCTTAGTCAACTCGTTCATCAAGCCAACTTTATTATGAAGACGTCCGGCAGTATCAATGATTACCACATCGGCATTATTAGCAACAGCAGAATTCAAAGTATCATAAGCCACAGAAGCTGGATCAGCGCCCATTTTCTGTTTGATTACAGGTACTCCTACCCGACTTCCCCAAATATCCAATTGTTCGACAGCTGCCGCACGGAAAGTATCCGCAGCACCCAGATAAACACTTTTACCAGCTTTTTTAAATTGATAAGCCAATTTACCAATAGTAGTCGTTTTACCGACTCCATTCACTCCCACTACCATAATAACGTAAGGTTTCTTCTCAATCGGAGCTTCAAAGTCATCCACATCATCTGAATTATTTTCCGTCAATAAGGCAGCGATTTCATCGCGCAAAATGGTGTTCAATTCTTGCGCATTCATATATTTCTCTGACGCAGCGCGTTTCTCTATACGTTGAATAATATTCAATGTCGTTTCCACGCCTACATCCGATGTTATCAACACCTCTTCCAGATTATCAAGCACTTCATCATCCACTTTCGACTTTCCTGCCACAACACGGGCAATTTTTCCGAACACACTTTCCTTTGTCTTAGATAATCCTTTATCTAATGTTTCCTTTTTATCTTTTGAGAAAAAACTAAAAAATCCCATATTCTATCTATTAATACAATACATTATGCCACAAAGATATAACAAAGTAATGAAAGTACAGGGATAAAGTACAAAAAAAATCCCCTTATCGGAATACGATAAGAGGATTTTATATTCAAACGTCTTTCGACGGACTATCTTATCTCTTGAAAAAGTCTTGCACTTTTTCGTTCAATACCATCTGTTCATCAAAAGTGTAAGCACCAGTTTTGGGTGACTTAACCATCTTGATAACCTTTGTATAAGCACGACCTTCTTTAGAACCTTCGTGCAAACTTGCTACAGTTTTCTTTGCCATGGGTTATACCTTATTATTTAATTTCTTTATGTACTGTTACTCTCTTCAGGATCGGGTTATATTTCTTCAATTCCAATCTTTCAGTTGTATTCTTTCTGTTTTTTGTAGTGATATAACGAGAAGTTCCCGGCATACCACTATCTTTGTGTTCTGTGCATTCCAGAATCACCTGTACTCTGTTACCTTTTGCTTTCTTTGCCATAATCAGTATTCTCCTCTACTTTTAGCCAATTACTTTAATGCTTTTCCAATCACAATAACCTTTTGCTACTGCATCGTTCAAAGCAGCGTCCAGTCCTTTCTTATTAATAATACGCAGACCGTTAGCACAAATGCTAAGGCTGATCCAGCAATCTTGCTCTACATAGTAGAACTTCTTGTTAAACAAGTTCAAATCAAAGGTTCTCTTTGTTCTTCTCTTTGAGTGTGAAACATTGTTGCCAATCATGGCTTTCTTTCCGGTAATTTGACAAATCTTCGACATTTCTATCTTATTTTTATAGTTTTTATCTATACTTATTTCAAACAGAGCGCAAAGTAAGTACTTTTATCGATACCAAACAAGTTTTTCATAAAATAATTCACTGTCTGATAGCATTTTTTCTTCATTTTAAGCATGTACGGAGCATCTTTAAAGCATTCTGAATAGCATTTTGCACATTCCTGGCTCTTCCGTCATCTCCCTCTTGTTTGAAAGTTACAATTTCATTTTTATAGGCAGCCGCAATCCACACTGTTCCGACAGGTTTTTCGGATGTACCTCCTCCCGGACCGGCAATCCCGGATGTGGCAACAGCACAATCTGTTTTCAATGCTTTCATCGCACCTTTCACCATTTCAATCACTGTTTCCTGACTGACGGCTCCATGCCTTTCCAATGTTTCAGCAGAAACATGAAGCAGAGAGATCTTTACCTCATTGGAATAAGCCACAATTCCCCCATTGAAGTATTCCGAACTTCCCGGAACGGAAGTCACTAAAGCAGCAACACCTCCTCCTGTACAACTTTCTGCGGTGGAAAGGGATAAATTCTTCGATTTTAGTAATTCCCCGACCTCTTCTTCCAGTTTCATATACCTTATTATATATAATTTATATTTTTGTTCTATTTTTCCTGCTAATATTACCCGAACCGTGTCCGGACCGTATTTGCTCCGTATCTATAGCCTTGGAGCAGATACGGAGCAGGTACGGGCCAGACACGGACCGGGTGCGGTGCGGACAAAGAAATGTTCTAAAACTCCTTTCACTTCAATGTGACACGCGAATAAGCCGGCACATCTATCGAACAGAAATCCTTATCCTGATATTTAAAATAACCGGTAATGGCAATCATGGCAGCATTATCCGTTGTATAGCTGAATTTAGGGATAAATATCTTCCATCCATACTTTTCAGCATGTTCACGGAAAGCATTACGCAGGCCGTTATTAGCAGAAACCCCACCAGCCACGGCTACTTGCTTAATCTTATATTCCTTTGCTGCCTTACGAAGTTTGTCCATCAGAATATCTACAACAGTAGCTTCGAGTGAAGCAGCCAGATCAACCTTATGATGTTCGATGAAATCAGGATCTTCCTTCATCCAATCACGTAAAGAATACAAAAATGAGGTTTTCAAGCCACTGAAACTATAATCTAATCCGGGAATATGAGGTTTACTGAAAGTAAAAGCCTTCGGATTGCCCTGGCGAGCCAGTTTATCAATAATCGGACCACCGGGATACCCAAGCCCCATCACTTTCGAACACTTATCAATAGCTTCCCCTGCAGCATCATCAATTGTCTGGCCCAAAATCTCCATGTCATTGTATGCCTTCACCAGGATAATCTGTGAATTTCCCCCTGATACAAGCAAGCAAAGGAAAGGAAATTCAGGCTGAATAGCATCCTCACCTTCTGCTTTAATAAAATGAGCTAAAACATGGCCAGTCAAGTGATTAACATCAATCATTGGAACACCTAAAGAACAGGCAAAACCTTTGGCAAACGACACGCCTACCAACAAAGAACCCATCAATCCCGGTCCTCTTGTAAACGCCACCGCACTCAATTCTTCTTTAGTTACTCCGGCACGTTTCAATGCTTCATGAACCACTGGAACGATGTTTTGCTGATGTGCACGTGAAGCTAATTCGGGAACCACACCGCCATAGGCCTCATGCACCGCCTGACTGGAAACGACATTCGATAGCAGATACCCATCTTTGATGACGGCAGCAGAGGTGTCGTCACAAGAGCTTTCTATTCCTAAAATTATTGTACTCATATCGTTATTTACGTTTAAACGCTGCAAAAGTAGTGATAAAAGTAGGATTGATAACGTATTATTTCATATTTTTGTTGGCTAATTCAAACAAACCGCCTATCAGAAAGTTAAAGAAGACAGTTCGCTGGGTGCTCGGTATTATACTTAGTTTGTATATCGGGACTATATTGTTGTTGAACATTCCTTACGTTCAGCGACAAATATCTGTGCTTGTTGCGAACGAACTGGCTAATGTACTGGGTACACAACTAACCATCGGGCGGATCAATATGGGACTACTGAACCGCATTATTATTGACGATTTATTGTTAAACGACCAGTCAGGCAAGGAAATGCTAAAAGTATCCCGCCTTTCTGCAAAATTCGATATACTTCCTTTGTTCAAGGGCAAAGTATCGATCAGTAACGTACAGTTATTCGGCTTCAACATCAACCTGGAAAAAAAGACACCGGAAGACATACCTAACTTCCAGTTCGTACTCGATGCATTTGCCTCTAAAGATACCATAAAAAAGGAAAGTAATCTGGACATACGTATCAACTCGTTGCTGATACGACGCGGTAAGATGTCTTATAACGTATTGTCGGCAGAAGAGACACCCGGAAAATTCAATGCACAGCATATACAGCTACGAAACATCATCGCCAATATCTCGTTGAAAGCGCTCCAAAATGACTCTGTCAATGCAGCTGTGAAGCGCCTGAGCATTGAAGAAGAAAATTCCGGTTTTGAGTTAAAAAAACTAAGTCTCAAGATTGTAGCAAACAATCAGAAGATGAGCATTGAGAACTTCGCGATTGATTTGCCGAATACTTCGCTTGCAATGGATACCATCCGTATGGAATATGACAGTCTGGGAGCTTTTAGAAACTTTACCAATGATGTACGCTTTTCCTTGCGGATATTGCCTTCGGACATTACTCTTTGTGACCTCGCCCCTTTTGTTCCGGCCTTTTCCCCTTTCAAGGAAAATTTGCAAGTGGCTTTGGAAGCTAACGGTACTATCAACCAGTTGAATTGTCCTCATCTGTCGATTACAGGAAACCAGCATTTTCATTTAAGGGGAGATGTTTCCTTGCAAGACCTGTCGCATCCTCAGGATGCATTCGTATTCGGCAACCTTTCCAGTTTATATGCTGATCCGGAAGGCATTGCATTTTTCGTTCGCAATTTGAGTAAGAACTACGAAGGTGTTCCTCCGGTACTGCAACGCTTAGGCACCATCTCGTTTAATGGGGAAGTCTCGGGATATTTCACAGATATTGTAACTTATGGTCTGGTGCGTACCGATATAGGTTCTATCAAGACCGACTTAAAATTAAGTTCAAATAAAGAAAAAGGTTATTTTTCTTATTCGGGTGCAGTAAAGACTGAAGAGTTTGAGTTAGGCAATATGCTGGCAAACGACCATTTAGGAAAGGTTACATTCAATCTCAAAGTCGAAGGCAGCCACTACGAAAAGCAATATCCTTCCATAGTAATGAAGGGATTAATCGCTTCCATTGACTATAGTGATTATAACTATGAGAACATCACACTCGACGGAGAATATAAACAAGGCGGTTTCAACGGAAAGGTAGCATTGGATGACGAAAACGGTTCTGTTCTGCTAAATGGTAGCATTAATACAGCCAGTCGTGTACCGACTTTTAATTTCCATGCCGATATCCGTAATGTACGCCCCCACGAGCTTCACCTGACACCTAAATATGAAGATACGGCAGTTTCTATTCAGTTAACGGCTGATTTCACCGGTGGTTCCATCGATGAAATGAATGGAGAGATCAATATTGACAGCCTGCAATTCACAGCACCCGATAGAAACTATTTTCTGGACAACTTAAAAATAATCGCCACCCGGGAAGATGAATCGCATAAACAATTAAAAATAGCCTCTAATTTCCTGAATGCAAGTATTGAAGGAGATTATTCCTATCGTACACTGCCCGCCAGTGTACTGAACATCATGCGAAGATATATTCCTGCTCTAATATTGCCGGACAAGAACCCCATAGAAAGTGAGAATAACTTCCATTTCGACATAAATATCTTTAATACGGATTTATTCTCCACCATCTTTAATATTCCGGTTAAGGTCTATACACATTCTACCCTAAAAGGATACTTTAATGACAAAGCACAGCGCCTGCGAGTAGAAGGATATTTCCCGCGTCTGCGCTATGGAGACAAGTTCCTTGAATCGGGTATGATCTTGTGTGAGAATCCCGGTGATAAATTTCATGCACGTGTACGATTCAGCAATCGTAAACCGGAAGGTTCCATCAACGTATCGTTAGACGCACAAGCCAAAGATGACCTTATTCAGACCTCTTTGAATTGGGGAAACAGTAGCGCTGTCACATATAGTGGCAAATTAGCTGCTGCTACACATTTCATCCGCACACAAGCTGAGGATCAGAACAAAAAGCGTTCCCGCTCAAACAAGAGTATTCCGGCTTTGAAAACCGTCGTCGATGTTCAAAAAACGGATATTATCCTGAATGACACTTTATGGGAAATACATCCGTCAAAAGTGGTAATCGACTCCGGAAAGATATATATAGACGATTTTTATTTCAGCCATAAAGACCGATACCTGCGCATCAACGGAACTATCTCAAAACAATCTCAGGATACGCTACGCCTGGATTTAAAAGATATCAATATAGGCTACGTATTTGATATTGCCGACCTTGGAGTGAATTTTAAAGGAGAAGCTACTGGTCCTGCCTATGCCAGCGGAATATTGGAGAAGCCTGTTATGTATACTGACCTTTTCATCCGGGGCCTTGGACTAAATGACGGTTTATTGGGCGATGCCAACATTCACGGAGAATGGCACCATGAAGTAGAAGGCATCTATCTCGATGCCCATATCCATGAAAAAGATACAGCCAAAAGTCATGTATATGGCTACATATATCCCATAAAACCTAAAAGTGCGCTTGACTTACAGATTGAAGCTGACAACACCAACCTGAAGTTCATAGAACACTACATGAGCAGTATCACACCTGAATTTAACGGACGTGCCAGCGGTCACGTACATTTCTATGGCAAATTCAAAGGGCTTACCATGGAAGGGCGCGTACTTGGCAATGCCTCCATGAAGGTAGACGTACTGAATACCACTTTCTTTATAAAAGACAGTATTCGTATAGAACCGAATGGACTGACTTTCCAAGATAACCGGATATTCGATACACAAGGCAATCAAGGACATGTAGACGGCTATCTGCATTATGAACACTTCAAGAACCTGGAATACCGTTTCCAGTTTGGAGTGAACAACATGCTGGTAATGAATACGAAGGAGTCGCTGGATTTTCCTTTTTATGGAACGGTATACGGAACGGGTAATGCCCTGATAGCAGGTAACGCAAGGGATGGAGTCAATATCGATGTAGCCATGACGACCAACCGGAATACCAACTTCGTATATATAAAGGATAATGTATCTTCAGCCGCCAGCAACCAATTCATCAAATTCGTGGACAAGACACCACGCCGGGCTGTGCTGGATTCTATCAATCTGATTTCCGACTATGAACTGGCGCAACAGGAGATACAGCAGGAGGAAGAAAGTGACACGGATATCCGCCTGAACCTGCTTGTAGAAGCTACACCGGATGCAAGCATGAAGATAGTGATGGATCCCATCGCCGGTGATTACATCAGTGGACGAGGATCCGGAAATATCCGCACGGAATTTTATAACAAGGCTGACGATGTGAAGATGTTCGGTAATTATCGTATCAGCCAGGGAGTTTATAAATTCAGCCTGCAAGAGGTAATACGCAAGGACTTTACCATCAAAGATGGAAGTACTATCAGTTTCAATGGTCCTCCGTTGGATGCCACCATGGATATCCAAGCAAGTTATATGGTGAATTCCGCATCCTTGAATGACTTGGTGCCGAATGTAAGCAACTACGGAATTCCAACGAGTATCCGTGTAAACTGTATCATGAACCTGACGGGGCAACTAACTTCTCCGGACATCAAATTAAGTCTGGAAGTGCCTAATGAACGGGATGAAGTACAAGCCCTTATCCGTAACTACATTTCAACGGACGAACAAATGAATATGCAGATTCTCTATCTGTTAGGTATCGGCAAATTCTATACACCCGAGAATGTAGATGCCACACAAAATTCGAACATGATGACTTCTGTACTTTCATCCACCCTTTCGGGACAACTAAATAATGCACTTTCCAACATTATTAATAGTAACAACTGGAATATAGGTACCAACCTCAGCACCGGAGAAAAAGGCTGGACGGATATGGAATTCGAAGGAATGCTATCGGGGCAATTACTGAACAATCGTCTGCTTATCAATGGTAACTTCGGATACCGCGACAATCCAATGGCAAATACAAACTTTGTAGGTGACTTTGAAGCCGAATGGCTTGTGAACCGTAGCGGAGATATCCGACTGAAAGCGTATAATGAGACGAACGACCGCTATTACACAAGAACCAATCTGACAACGCAAGGCATCGGTATCATTTTCAAGAAGGACTTCAACCGATGGAAAGAGCTTATGTTCTGGAATAAATGGAGGTTGAAAAGACTGAGACGGGAAATGGAACAAAAGGAAGCGGAAAAGAATACCGAAGAACAAACCGAAGAAACTGAAACCACTGCTACCCAGGCGGCAGCAAAAGCAAAAGAAAAGAGAGGGGGAAGTTAATTTTCCCCTTCTTTATTTTCATACAAACTATCTATAATACCATCCGCCAATCCAATCACCGGAACATGTATATATTCGGAACGTACCACCTTGGCTATAGTCAGAAAGATTTCAGCAGCAGGAACTATAACATCTGCACGGTCAGCTTTCAAACTAAATGTATCCATACGCTGTTCAGGTGTCAAAGGCACCAGTTTATCATACAGCGTTTGCAGTGAAGTGACGGGTAAACGCAGCTTCTTCTTATCTTTCTTCTCCGCCAATCGATAGAGCTTATTGATATTGCCACCGGAACCGATGATATTCACCTCTCCCAAACCTTCAGTCAATCGCTCCAGATCATCATGCATTTGTCCCCACACCTCCTCGCGGACCGCGCCACTAAGCATACGTACCGTACCAATATTGTAAGACAGGGAATGTTGCAGTTCTCCGTCAACTAGCAGATTGATCTCAGTACTGCCACCACCGACGTCTACATAAATATAATTACCTGTACGGTCGGCCATACACTCGATATGGTTGTTGTAGATCATTCTAGCTTCTTCCTGACCGTCAATGACTTCAATAGAGATACCGGTATCTTTCAATATCTTCTTGATAATGGATTTCCCATTACGGGCATCCCGCATGGCCGAAGTGGCGCAAGCACGGTAATCCGTCACATCATAAATCTTCATCAGTTGGCGGAAAGCTTTCATTAACCGGCGTAGCTTTACAGCCTTCGTTTCGGACACTTCGCCTAAAGAAAACACATCGAAACCAAGCCGTAATGGCACACGAAGCAACAAAACTTTGGAGAGACGCTTATTCAATACAGTCTCGTCTTCTTTTACTTTCTTAATTAAAAGCCGCACGGCATTAGAGCCGATATCAATGGCGGCATAGCAAGTATGAGTAGTTGGCATATCTATTTATTAAAATTATGCAGATAAACTATAATTCATTTACTGCAAGATAATATTTATATAATTCTTCTTGTGAACGGAACGGCGCACCGCTTCCATCTTCTCCCATCCAGGGACGATTCTCCCCTGTCCCATCTACAACACTTCCCTGGCAAGTATCACGTAAACCGAAATCTATTACCTTCCACAAGTCTTCTTTGATTCGGGCATCGTAGACAGGAGTTATCACTTCTATACGATTATCGAGATTGCGGGGCATCCAGTCCGCCGAACCGATAAATGTCTTATTCTCACCACCGGCAGCAAAGATGAAGATGCGTGAATGTTCCAGATACCGGTCGATAATACCACTGATATGGATAGTATCACTTATTCCGGGAATCCCCGTTACCAGCGAACAATTTCCACGCACTAACATATCTACAGGCACTCCGGCAGCCGAAGCTTCATATAGCTTCTTGACAATAGCAGAATCCGTTATATGGTTCACTTTCACGCGGATATACACCGGACGCCCTGATTGCCGGTTCTTTATTTCATCATTAATCAGGCGGATAAAGCGTAGTTTCATTTCATTGGGAGATACCAGTAGTTCTTTGAAATGAACGGGCGAATAAGGCTTCTCTATAAAAGTGAACACAGAATTTACATCACGTACTACGGAACGGGATGCCGTCATCAGCATATAATCCGTATACATGCGTGCATTTCCCTCATGGAAGTTCCCTGTACTGATACAAGCAATATCACTTCCCGTCTTCATTCCGATATGGGTTATTTTGGAATGGACTTTCAGCCCTTCCACCCCAAAAATCACATGAATGCCTGCATCCTGCATTTTCTTGGACCAATCGATATTGGATGCTTCATCAAAACGTGCCAGGAGTTCGATTACTACAGTCACCTTCTTACCGTTCCGTGCAGCACAAATCAGCGCTTTCACCACTTTAGAGTCTTTTGCCAGACGGTAAAGAGTCGTCTTTATACTCTTGACATCCTTACTAAGAGCCGCCTCCTGAAGCACACGGATATAGTAATCAAAACAATGAAAAGGTACATGGATATATCTGTCCTGCTTCTGAATAAGACGCAGCAAACTCACATTCTCTTTCAGTTCCGGCTTCAATATAGGAAGCCAGCGCGGATATTTCAAATCGCAACGCCCGCAATCGGGAAAAGCCATCAGGTCTTTATGATTATGATAACGCCCTCCGCCAAGCACAGTATCCAACTTATCCAGATTCAGGCGATTCATCACCCTCTTTAGTAAATCCTTTGGCATCTCCGCATCGTAGATAACCCGCAGGGCATCTCCTTTCTTACGGCTCTTTACCGCCTTCGAAATCTTCTGAAGCGTGCCATTGCGCAGGTCATTATCTATCTCCATTTCAGCATCTTTTGTAAACTTGAAAGCATACGCCTCGAAGCAATCGTATTCCATACCGGAAAAAATCATCGGCAGGCAAAAACGGATCACATCATCCAGATACATCAGATAACTGCGTTCTTCACGATCGGGCAGACGAATGAAACGTCCGCAAACAGAAACCGGAAGCTCTATCAGAGCATAATCGGTACGAGTCGGTAACTTCCGCATAACGGATGCCTTCCGAGCTTCGGAAACTTGCATTTTTACAGCAAGATAGATATTCTCATCCGTTGCTTCCGTCAGTTGTTTCACGGCAGAAAGCCAAACAGGACTGACAAAACCACTGAGCTGGCGGCGGAAGAAGTCACTGACGAAAGTTTGTTGTTCTTCGTCCAGCTCATTTTCCTTTAGAAGAAAGATGTTCTCTTCACGCAAGCGGTCGGTCACTTCATGGATAGTCCGTTCATACTCTTTGGCATACCTGTTATTCAGTTTGTTGATTTGCTTGATAAGCTGCTTGGCATGTTCGCTTTCCGAGCGTAAACTTCTATCCTCACACTCGGCTATGCGACTGAGAGTTGCCATACGCACACGGAAAAATTCATCCAGATTATTCGAATAAATTCCAAGAAAAGAAAGTCGCTCAAGTAAAGGAACGTTCGGTTTCATCGCTTCCTGCAAGATACGACGGTTGAAATACATCCAGCTTAAATCACGATCTATATGTGGAGCAGAGGCTATTTTCTTATTCATATATCAATTTATAATCATTTATAAAGCCTATTCCTTCCACCGTTTCTATACAGTTCAGTAACCGCCACTCGCAACTGCGTACCCAGCTACGGAAATTCTCTTCGGGTTGATACTCACTCCGGGCGAATTCCAACAAACGGTCTACCTCAAAATTATCGGAAATAATACCTGCTCCGCCGCGTGCCGCATCATAAGCATTACAATCCTGTTCAATGTGCGCCGGTACCATCAGCAAAGGCTTACCCAGATACATAGCCTCGCAAACGGATTCAAAACCTGCCGTAGTGGCATACGCCCGGCAACCCGACATATAGCGAAGGAATTTTTCGTCATCCAACTGATGAAATGACAATGTTTCATCCATCCTGCATACTTCCGGCTCATCCGGTTTGTCCCAGAAGAAGTGCAAAGGCACTTCTGGATGCTGCTCATGCCACTGGGAGATACTTTTTCCAAATCCGGCATTAACCATATAGCCATGCACATACTCTCCGGCAGCAGCTTCACAACAAAGCACTTCGCGCCGCAGCAAAGGCGGTACTACGTGTATATGCGCTTCTTCATCCGTATCCATCGGACGGAATGAGAGAGCCAGCTTCTCTTTGGCTCCGATACACGTGAGTCGCGTAAAAAAACGGAGCATCAGCAGGCTCACGGGATTCTTTTGGGGAAACTCAAAGTCATGATGCAGGAAAAGATACTGATGGCCGACACTGATCTGCGGTACAGAAGGGCGGAAAAAAAGATAAGTCAAGCCCGTCAACAACTCATAAAAGTTGATTACGAGGTCCGCATCAGTTTCATGGATACGCCGGTGAATATAACAGATGCTACGCAGATAAGCAGGAACCTGCATCAGGTTATATGCGATACTGCGAGACATACTGACCCGCTTATTGGCAGGCGTAGGCAGAAAGTTCGGACTGAGAAAGCGTTTCACAGGTGCCTGTATGCTACGGTTAAAGAAACCCGGCAGGCGACGAGTATTGCTCTTCCCCACCAGTACTTCTACTACCTCATGCCCGTTGCGCCGTAGAATTTCTTCCAGCGTGATGGCTTGCGTCAGATGACCGCGGCCTTCTCCTTGAACTATAAAAAGAACTTTCATCTTTATATTTATAATTTAGTAATTTACGATTTGTAATTCACGACTTCAACTACAGAGGCGCTCTTCAGGCTTTTCGTTCATCAGCATATCCTCATACCGTAACACTTCCCAATTTCCTTCCTCATCCTCTACGAGTGCCGAAAGAGTTTCCACCCAGTCACCGGAGTTAAGATAATGTATATCATCATAATAAGTATTTGCCGGATGATGAATGTGCCCGCAAATGATACCGTCGCATTTACGTGTACGGGCAAACTTCACCAGTTCCTCTTCAAAATCGGAAATATAAGAAACAGCGGATTTTACTTTTTGTTTAATCGCTTGTGACAAAGAATAATAAGGTTGTCCATGACGCGCACGATACACATTATAAATACGGTTCAGCCATAATATAAACGTATATCCCACATCTCCCAACTGTGCCAGCCACTTCATCCGTGTAGTGACGGTATCAAAAATATCTCCATGCGTCACAAAATAACGCCGGCCGTGACTCTCGTGAATGAAATCCCTTACAATCTTTATATTATAGAATGTCATCGGTGCCAACCCATCCAAGAAATCATCGTGGTTGCCACGAACATAAATCACTTCTGTTCCCTGTTTTTCCATCATCTTCATGATAACTTTGAAGAAATCCGTATGTTTTGCCTGCCATTTCCGGGTGCCGCCTTTGCTCAAAGCCCAGCCGTCAATAATGTCACCATTCAGTATCAATCGCCGGCAGTTGACGGATTTCAGAAAGTTGCTTACTTCAACAGTTTTTGAGTGAGAGGTACCCAAATGGATATCAGACAACACAATGGTAGAATAAAAAGTACGTAATCTCATAGTGCCTGTATTTTTAGTTGCAGGCAAAGGTCAGTTATTCGTATTACGCCGGTATGTAGAAAATATGACAAGTATCTTTCATTTTTTTCGCTGAACTTCCTTATCTTTACAGAAGATAAGCTGCATCTCAGCATAACTTTTTCATGCAAGCATGAAAGTTATACCTTCGATTTGCATTATCTTTACTCCCTCAAAAGAAACTCTCGTATGAAAAAGTCCGGAAATATCCTCATTGTTGATGATAACCGCGGTGTGCTCACCGCTGTGCAACTGCTGTTGAAACCCCATTTCGAAAAGATCATCACGCTCACTTCACCTGTCACACTCACCTCTGTGTTGCGTGAAGAAACTCCATCGGTGGTATTACTTGACATGAACTTTACATCAGGCATCAATACCGGAAACGAAGGATTATTCTGGTTGCAGGAGATCAAACGCCTTCGTCCCTCCTTGCCTGTGATTCTTTTCACTGCTTATGGAGACATCGACCTTGCGGTACGTGGCATTAAAGAAGGGGCTACGGACTTTATTGTCAAGCCATGGGATAATCAAAAACTGGTGGAGACCTTACTGAATGCAGCCCAAGCCATTCATAATAAGAATAACGGGAAAAGCGCCTCTCCCGTAACCCCTGCCATGCATTGGGGAGAAAGTCCCATCATGCAGCAACTGCGCTCGCTGGTGGAAAAAGTCGCCATAACCGATGCAAATATCCTTATCACCGGAGAAAACGGTACGGGAAAAGAGATGCTGGCACGTGAAATTCATGCACTTTCTTCCCGCCGTACGAAGGAAATGGTTGCCGTAGACATGGGAGCCATCACCGAAAGCCTCTTTGAAAGTGAGCTTTTCGGACATACAAAGGGCTCTTTCACAGATGCATACGCTGACCGTCCCGGTAAGTTCGAAACAGCAGACCATAGCACTCTGTTTCTCGATGAAATCGGCAATTTACCCTATCACCTGCAAGCCAAACTACTGACTGTGTTGCAACGCCGCTGTATTGTCCGTGTAGGCAGCAACCAGCCTATCGCCGTTGACATCCGTTTGATTTGTGCCACCAACCGCAATCTGAACGAGATGGTACAACGCAATGAATTCCGTGAAGACTTGCTTTACCGTATCAATACTATCCATCTTGAAATTCCGCCTTTGCGCGAACGGCCGGAAGACATTCTTCCTCTTGCCGAACGCTTTATAACACGCTTCTGCAAGCAATATGACAAAGCATTATTACGGCTTTCCGATGCTGCCTGTACCAAATTGAAAACACACTCCTGGTACGGAAATATCCGCGAACTGGAGCATGCCATAGAGAAAGCAGTCATTATCTGCGATGGCTACGAACTGCCGGCAGAACTGTTCCAGTTGCCCAAACGTACCGAAACCTCACGCACCGGAAGCGATGCCGGTACAGAAGCAGCCACCCTTGAAGAAATGGAACGAAAAATGATACAGAAAGCTCTGGACACCTGTAACGGCAATCTATCCGCTGTTGCCGCACAACTCGGCATCACCCGGCAAACTCTCTATAACAAAATGAAAAAGTTCGGATTATGAAACATTACTACCGATACATCACCGACCGCTACCTTCTCCGTATCGTCATCTCTCTCCTGCTGGCAGGAGCTGTCACGGTATCCATTATTTATAAAGACCTTCTATGGAGCGTCATTTCTTCCTTGCTGCTGTTGACAAGTCTGCGCTGGCAATGGAAACTGTATCGTCGGCATACGCAGAAGGTTCTGTTTCTACTCGATGCCATTGAAAACAACGATGCATCCATCCATTTCTCCGAACACGAAGACATTCCGGACAACCGTATTGTAAACCAGGCCCTGAATCGCGTTGCTTCTATATTATATAATGTAAAGAGCGAAACGGCACAACAGGAAAAATATTACGAACTCATTCTCGACTGCATCAATACCGGTATCCTGGTGCTGAACGATGCAGGTGCTGTTTACCAGAAAAATAATGAAGCCCTCCGCCTGTTAGGGTTGGAAGTCTTCACCCATGTCAGCCAACTAAGCCGTATTGATGCAAACCTTATGGGACTTCTCACCCATTGCCGTCCCGGAGATAAGCTGCAAACCCGCCTGTCCAACGAACGCGGTACGGTCAATCTCTCCATCCGCGTCTCCGACATAACTATCCGTCAGGAGCATTTCCGTATCCTTGCCCTAAATGATATCAATAACGAACTGGACGAAAAGGAAATCGACTCCTGGATACGCCTGATTCGTGTACTGACACATGAAATTATGAATTCCGTCACTCCCATCACTTCATTGAGCGACACATTGCTGACACTGATACAAGGAAGCGAAGAATTAAAAGCGAAAAGTGAATCCATCTCTTCCGACAAAGAAACTGCTGACGAGATCCGCAATGGCCTGCACACCATCAGCACTACAGGCAAAGGACTTCTCTCTTTTGTAGAAAATTACCGCCGTTTCACCCGTATCCCCAAACCGGAACCTTCCTTGTTCTATGTCAAAGGTTTTATCAATCGTATGGTAGAACTGGCACGGCATCAATATCCTGATTCCCATATCACCTTCCACTCCCACATCACTCCGGATGACCTTATTCTTTATGCAGATGAAAACCTTATCTCACAGGTACTCATCAACTTATTGAAAAATGCCATTCAGGCCATCGAGGCAGCAGGAATTCAAGAAGGTATCATCACCTTACACGCTTATTGCAATGAAAATGAAGCCGTACTCATCGAAGTGTCCAATAACGGTCCTGCCATTCCTCCTGAAGTAGCAGAACACATTTTCATACCTTTCTTCACCACAAAAGAAGGTGGCAGCGGCATCGGATTGAGCATTTCCCGTCAGATTATGCGCCTGTCAGGTGGCAGCCTTTCCCTACATCCCGGAAAGGAAACCATGTTTGTACTAAAATTCAATTAAGTAACGTCTAAAAAACAAAGTGGTATTAATGGAATTCTATTTTCTCCAGTAAGAGAAAAACTCTTTCCCAATAGGAGAAAAATAATTCAATGATAGACTAATAATGCGAACCAAGATTTGGATTATGTTCATTATTGAGCGGTAATGAACAAAATGTAATAAGATGGTAAAGTGATAAAGTGATAGCGGGATAACGCCCTGTGATATATAGCGCAGCTACTTTATCACCCTATCACCTTACCACCTTATTACTTTTTGTTCCTTTCTTTCCCAATCTGAACATTTTACATCTTGCATTTGTTTAAAAATAGACGTAACTTTGCTTTGCGAGCAACTAAATCTTTGAATAGACAACTTAAATAATACCGAATTTATGATTTTTACAGCAGAAAACATTCTTTTAATTGGTTCTATCTTACTTTTCAGCTAAATTATCCAAAAGTTTGGATAATCCGGGTTATCC
>NZ_CBVI010000172.1 GCF_000513195.1 Bacteroides timonensis
CCATTATATAGCCAAAGACCCGAAACTGGCCGTAATGAATTTCATCAATGCTCTGGAACGTATTCCCGGCATGATAGAGAAACGGGAAAAGGACAATGCGGAGCTGTCAAAAGATATACCGGTCTTGAAACAGATAGTGGCAGCCTCATGGCCCAAAGAAGGAGAAATCAAACAGTTGGGT
Organism: Bacteroides timonensis; assembly: GCF_000513195.1. GTDB lineage: Bacteria > Bacteroidota > Bacteroidia > Bacteroidales > Bacteroidaceae > Bacteroides > Bacteroides timonensis. Next base: position 182 of record NZ_CBVI010000172.1, read on the forward strand.
GAAGAACTTGCCGCATTGAACCGAAAGATACAACTCACGCTAAAGCCGGTTGGGCAGCATGAAAGTGAAGACGGTGAGGGGACGGAAATGAAGGAGCACAAACTTGTTAGTGGCAGTGATGTAACTGTGGATTTACCACGGCAGGCAAAACATGTTCCGTCCATGAAAATAGAAAACCCGGCAAGGGAATTGAAGAAAATATCCTAAAGTTTCCCGCGGCACATTGCTGTAACCCCGGAAGCTACGCAGGCTCCACTTCCGCAGGTTACAGCAAAGAGCCGCTTTTCAGGAAAGGACAAAGGCACGGCGGGCACCCGGATAAATCCGACCTTGCCCGCCGTGCCCTTGTCTGTAGAGGGAAACACTTACGTCATTCTTCTTCCTCAAAAGAAAGTTCTTCAACTTGTCTGTTTATGGTCTTGCAATCAATCGTATCTTTCAGATTGATTATATCCACAATCGAATAATGTCTTGTCCCGTTTTCTTCTTCGGCAAAACGCAGGCGGCCTCTCAAACGCTGCTTTTCTATTTCAGCAGGATCAAGGTTAATCAACTCGCACACTTCATCCGGCAACATGGACAATGCCACATCATTTTCCTGACAGATATGCTGCAATACAGCCAGCATATTCAATGACTTCTTATAACTTCTCACGAGTGCAGCGAAAGAACTGCTTTCAATCTTAATCATCTTTTTCATAACGCTTATTTTTTAGAGTTTTCTGTTTTTTCCAATAATACGGCACGCAGTACATCCGAACGGCGATAGTAGATTTTTCCCTTGTCTCTGTAGAAAGGTAATGTACCGTCGTTACGTCTTCTCAGCAATGTCCTGTCCGACATCTTTGTCAGCAGGCGCACGCCTTTCGAGTCCAGTATCTCACTATCCGGTATATTCTCAACCGAAGGAGAAAGCAGCTTCTCGATGTTATTCACTTTGGCAAGTATGGTGCTGAGCATATGGGTAACTCCGGCACCGGGAACAGTTCTTCTATTGTTCATAATGACCTTGTTTTTATCGTTTATGGTGCAATATTACGGAGTTGTGGTGAGGTCATTGGTTACTCAACCGTTGAGCAACCGCCAAAAAAAGACAGAAAACGCCAAATTGGGACAAAAAAATAGCCGGAGACACAGCTTCCGGCTATTCTAAATATGAAGATTATTAAAACGTTATAAGAATATTAGTTAATAATCTAAGGCTCAAATATATACGAAAATAAATAGCTGTTTATTTGCTTATATTTAAAACATTGGCTATCTTTGTATATGAGTTATTTGAAACTATGCAAAGCGGTGCAACCCGAAGCAGGACTTTCGTCTCTAAATCGTTACCCGCATCTTTTAAACTCTCTGTATTTTTCTAATTCTTAGAGAGTTAAATCAAAATACATTGTTTCTCTATGTGAAACTGCTTGTTTCAAAGCATGAAACAGTCTGTTTCAAGGCATGAAACTTGCAGTTCCAAGTGATGAAACTATTCTTCTCCATCGAGGTAGTAGGTTTTCGCCTTAGATATCCCTTTGCTGAGTATTGCTTATTTTTCTAGTTACTCGCAGCTTTGAAGCGTATTATGCAGTACAGAGATAAGCCCAAGTATAAATATGCATGAACATAAATCTGCCGTAATTGCATTTTTCTTTTCAATAATTTGCTCTTCTTGGATAAATAATGTAACTTTCGCTCAGATAAAACTGTTTTAGAAAGAAAAGCTTGGGGTATGAAAAGGTGGTGGTTATTAGGCATATTCGGATTATTGGTTGCTTTGCATGGGAGCGCCCAGCAAGTGATATATGCCAATTTGAAGGAACTGGTGGAAGATCGTGGCGACACACTCTCCACATTGAAGATAGAGAAGCGCTCCAAGAATCAGATTTTACTGATGGGAGGTGCTGACTATCGCGTCTCGGTAGATGACAATCCCGGTCTCTGCCGATATTTGAAATCCCGTTGTTATGCGGTGAGGGCTGACTCGGCGTTATACGTCAACTGTAAGAAAGTGCGTTATAAACGTTTCCGTTTCGGTGGTTGGTATGCCCCTGCCACTTGGATACAGGGGAAAATTTATTTCTACGCACAGCCTGTAGGTTCTGTGGCGGCAAGTACCACACAGCCTGCCGACGCTACGAAGCTGGGTGGAGATGTCGGTACGGCCATTGCCGCTTCGGGGCTGGTCAATGCGCGGGTTTATTATGAACTGAATCCGGAAACGGGTAAAGTGGAGTTCGTAGGAAAAGACAAAATGCTACAGCTACTAAAAAATGAGCCGGAACTTCTGAACGCCTTCTTACAGGAAAGCAGTGAAAGTGCGGAAGTTACAGGTAAATACTTACTACGCTTAAAATGACTAAATGATAAATAAATCCCGGTATCACTTGTTGATATCGGGATTTATTTCTATATTGCGGCATCTTACATAAGTAAACTGATGACGTTTTGTAACCTTTCATCCTGTATGTTATGGAAATAACCTTAAGTAACACATTGACCCCTTATCCCACTTTCGTAGAGGGTATCCGGAGGGCTCCCGACCGTGGCTTCACACTTTCGCCCGCACAAACTGCCACGGCGTTAAAGAACGCATTGCGCTATATCCCCAAAGAATTACACGAGACCCTCGCTCCGGAGTTTATGGAAGAACTTCGTACCCGCGGGCGTATCTATGGCTACCGATATCGTCCGCAAGGTGACCTCAAAGCGAAACCTATTGATGCCTACAAAGGAAATTGCATTGAAGGTAAGGCTTTTCAAGTGATGATTGACAATAATCTCTGCTTCGACATTGCTCTCTATCCTTATGAACTTGTCACTTATGGCGAAACGGGACAGGTCTGCCAAAACTGGATGCAGTATCGTCTCATTAAACAATATCTTGAAGTGCTGACTCAAGATCAGACACTCGTTATTGAAAGTGGACATCCGCTGGGATTATTCCGTTCTAAGCCCGATGCACCACGCGTGATTATTACGAATGCCATGATGGTAGGTCTTTACGATAATCAGAAGGATTGGCATGTGGCCATGCAAATGGGAGTTGCCAACTACGGTCAGATGACTGCTGGAGGCTGGATGTATATTGGTCCTCAAGGTATTGTTCATGGTACCTTCAATACTCTGCTGAATGCCGGACGTCTGAAACTCGGTATTCCTCAGAACGGTGATTTGCGCGGACACCTGTTTATTTCTTCCGGTTTGGGCGGCATGAGCGGTGCCCAGCCTAAGGCCGCAGAGATGTCGGGTGCGGCTTCCATTATAGCCGAGGTAGATATGTCACGCATTGAAACCCGGCATCGGCAAGGTTGGGTAGGGCACGTCACGGATTCTATTTCTGAAGCATTCTTGCTGGCGCATGAGGCGATGGACGGCAAGAAACCGATATCCATTGCTTATCATGGGAATATCGTTGACCTGCTGGAATATGCTGTAGACCAAAATATACATATAGACCTGCTTTCTGACCAGACTTCCTGCCATGCCGTTTACGAAGGCGGATACTGTCCGGTGGGAATTACTTTCGCCGAACGTACAAGTCTGTTGCATGAAGACCCGCAGAAATTCTGTGGACTGGTGAATGAATCGTTGGCACGCCATTTCCGGGCTATAAAAGCCCTTGTAGAGCAGGGTACCTATTTCTTCGATTATGGAAACTCCTTTATGAAAGCCGTTTATGATGCCGGAGTTCGTGAGATTGCAAAAGAAGAAGATGATAAGAATGGATTTATATTCCCCAGCTATGTAGAAGATATTATGGGGCCGGAACTTTTTGATTACGGCTACGGACCTTTCCGCTGGGTATGTCTCAGTGGTAAACATGAAGATTTGATAAAGACCGATCATGCGGCTATGGAATGTATTGATCCGAATCGTCGCGGTCAGGATCTGGATAACTACAATTGGATACGCGATGCGGAAAAGAATAATCTTGTGGTAGGTACACAGGCGCGTATTCTCTATCAGGATGCGGCAGGACGTATGAAGATAGCGTTGAAGTTCAACGAAATGGTACGCAATGGTGAAGTAGGGCCTATTATGTTGGGACGCGATCATCACGATGTGAGCGGTACGGACTCTCCTTTCCGCGAGACTTCTAATATAAAAGATGGAAGCAATGTCATGGCAGATATGGCCGTGCAATGCTTTGCCGGAAACTGTGCCCGGGGAATGAGCCTCGTAGCGCTGCACAATGGTGGTGGCGTGGGTATCGGAAAAGCGATAAATGGCGGCTTCGGTATGGTATGCGATGGTAGCGAGCGGGTGGATGAAATACTTCGTTCAGCTATGTTGTGGGACGTGATGGGCGGTGTGGCCCGGCGTTCATGGGCACGCAATGAACATGCTATGGAGACGAGTGAAGAGTTTAACCGGACACATGCCGACGGTTATCATATCACGATGCCCTATGTGGCTGATGACGAATTAGTAAATAAATACATATGATAAATGAAGAATTCTTCATTCTTAGTTCTTCATTCTTAATTAAAAAAGATTATGAATAAAATCATCGAATGTGTCCCCAACTTCAGCGAGGGACGTGACTTGCAGAAAATAGATCAAATCATATCCCCTTTCCGTGGTAAACAAGGTATAAAACTCCTGGATTACAGTAACGACGAAGACCACAACCGTCTGGTAGTAACCGTGGTAGGAGAACCGGAACCCCTTCGTGATGCCGTTCTCGAAGCTATCGGTATTGCTGTAAAACTTATCGACCTTAACCACCACACCGGGCAACATCCCCGTATGGGTGCCGTAGATGTAGTTCCTTTCATCCCCATCAAGAATGTGACGATGGAAGAAGCTATCGCTCTTTCCAAAGAAGTAGGTGCAGAGGTGGGCAAACGCTATAATCTTCCTGTTTTTCTCTATGAGAAATCCGCATCCGCTCCGCATCGTGAAAATCTTGCTGCCGTGCGTAAAGGTGAGTTCGAAGGTATGGCAGAAAAGATAAAGCTACCCGAATGGCAGCCCGACTTTGGTCCTGCCGAACGCCATGTCACTGCCGGAACCGTTGCTATCGGTGCCCGTATGCCGTTGGTAGCCTACAATATCAACCTGAATACACCTAATTTGGATATCGCACATGATATTGCCAAGAAGATTCGTTTCATTGGCGGTGGCCTGCGTTATTGCAAAGCAATGGGAGTAGAGTTGAAAGACCGGGGCATTACTCAGGTTTCCATCAATATGACAGACTATACCCGTACCGCCCTTTACCGCGCTTTTGAACTGACCCGTGTAGAAGCACGTCGTTATGGAGTCAGCATCGTGGGGAGTGAGATTATCGGCCTTGTTCCGATGGAGGCGCTCATTGATACAGCTTCTTATTATCTTGGTTTAGAGAATTTCTCTATGCAACAAGTGCTTGAGGCGAGGATTATGGAAGAATAATAATAGAACACAAATTACGCAAATTACACAAATAAAGTTTTAAAATATGACTGAGAACCTGATAATTTTCAATGCCCGCGTTGTAACACCCATCGGCTTTTCCGCCCGTTGTGGCAAAGAGATGGGTGAACTATGCATCATTGATAATGCTACAATAGAAGTAACCGACGGTATCATTTCCTATGTCGGCCCTTCCCGGGGTGAGATGCGTGACGGATATTATCAACGCTACTGGCACTACAATGCCCGTGGCAAATGCCTGTTACCCGGCTTCGTCGATTCGCATACCCACTTTGTATTTGGTGGCGAACGTGCCGAAGAATTTTCCTGGCGACTGAAAGGAGAAAGCTATATGTCTATTATGGAGCGTGGTGGTGGCATTGTAAGCACTGTAAAGGCCACCCGCGAATGTAGTTTTATTCAACTCCGCTCCAAAGCCGAAGGTTTTTTGAAGCAAATGAGTAATATGGGTGTTACTACCGTAGAAGGCAAGAGCGGCTACGGGCTGGATAAGGAAACGGAGCTTCTGCAACTCAAAGTCATGCGTAGCCTGAATAATGACGAGCATAAGCGGGTAGATATTGTATCCACTTTTCTGGGTGCGCATGCCGTACCCGAGGAATATAAGGGACGTACGGACGAATACCTTGATTTCATTATCAGTGATGTTCTGCCTTGCGTTGTCAAGAATGAACTGGCCGAGTTTTGTGATGTCTTCTGCGAACAAGGCGTTTTCTCCGTCGAGCAATCCCGCCGTTTGTTGCAAGCTGCCAAGGAATATGGTCTGGGCTTGAAACTCCATGCCGATGAAATCGTTCCGCTGGGTGGTGCCGAACTGGCTGCCGAGCTTTCGGCTGTTTCTGCAGATCATCTGTTGCATGCATCCGATACAGGTATCCGCGCTATGCGGGATGCCGGAACCGTTGCAACTTTACTCCCTCTTACAGCTTTTGCCCTGAAAGAACCTTATGCACGCGGTCGTGAAATGATTGATTCCGGTTGTGCCGTAGCCCTTGCCACAGATCTCAATCCAGGCAGTTGTTTCTCCGGTTCCATTCCGTTGACTTTTGCTCTGGCATGCATCTATATGCATCTTACTATTGAAGAAGCTATCACCGCCCTCACCTTGAACGGGGCTGCTGCCTTGAACCGGGCGGACAGTATCGGTAGCATCGAAGTAGGCAAGAAGGGAGATTTTGTAGTGCTGAATTCCGATAATTACCATTTCCTGCCTTACTATGTCGGTATGAATTGTGTAAATACCACCATCAAAGAAGGAGTGATTTATCCTGTATTGTAAAACCTTTAAAGAAAAATACCATGTTAGTTGATTTAGCAGTAAAAGAATTCTTGAATAAAGTGGCGGGCAGTGATCCCGTCCCCGGTGGCGGAAGCATTGCTGCCCTGAACGGTGCCGTAGCTTCGGCACTTGCCGCTATGGTTGCCAACCTTACCATCGGCAAGAAGAATTACGAAGAACACGAGGAACTTATGAACCATATTGCTTCTCTCGCACTGAGAGAGAAAGACGTATTCATAGCTGATATAGATCGTGACTCGGAAGCCTATGATGCCGTATTTGCCTGCTTCAAAATGCCCAAGGCTACCGATGAAGAAAAAGCTGCCCGTAGTGCTGCCATTCAGGAAGCTACTAAATATGCCGCTCTAGTCCCCATGCAAGTAGCTCGTAATGCCCACGAGCTGATGTCGGTAATTGCCGATGTTGCCCGTTTGGGAAACCGTAATGCAGTGACTGATGCTTGTGTGGCCATGATGTCCGCCCGTACAGCTGTATTGGGTGCCTTGCTGAATGTTCGCATCAACCTAGGTTCCATCAAAGACAAAACCTTTGCAGATGAACTCCAAAGAGAAGCCGATGTACTGGAACGTCTGGCTTGTGACCGTGAGAAAGAAGTATTGGATGTTGTTAATCAAGAATTACGAGTATGAAAAATGTCTATCATGTAGGGTCCGGTGAACTCACATTCGACATCATCGAACGAATTATCAACGAGAATCTGAAACTGGAACTGGCTCCCGAAGCCAAAGAACGGATACAGAAATGCCGCGACTACCTTGATCATAAGATAGCCGAGTCCGAAGAACCTTTGTACGGTATCACCACAGGCTTCGGTTCCCTGTGTAGCAAAAATATATCCCCTGATGAACTGGGCACCTTGCAGGAAAACCTGATAAAGAGTCATGCTTGCAGCGTCGGTGAAGAAATACGCCCCGTCATCGTCAAGCTAATGATGTTGCTGAAAGCCCATGCCCTTTCTCTGGGACATAGCGGTGTGCAAGTCATTACCGTACAGCGTATCCTCGATTTCTTCAACAACGATGTGATGCCCATTGTCTACGACCGCGGTTCGCTCGGTGCATCCGGTGATCTGGCTCCTCTTGCCAATCTCTTCCTGCCGCTTATCGGTGTGGGCGATGTTTATTATAAAGGTAAGAAGCGCGAAGCTATCAATGTCCTCGATGAGTTCGGTTGGGAACCGGTGAAACTTATGAGTAAAGAAGGTCTTGCCCTGCTCAACGGTACGCAGTTTATGAGTGCTAATGGTGTGTTTGCCATTCTGAAAGCCTTCCGCCTCTCCAAGAAAGCTGATCTTATTGCTGCTCTCTCCCTCGAAGCTTTCGATGGGCGTATTGATCCTTTTATGGATTGTATCCAGCAAATTCGTCCGCACCGGGGACAAATTGAGACAGGCGATAATTTCCGTAAACTCCTGGAAGGCAGTGAAATCATTGCTCAATACAAAGCCCATGTGCAAGACCCGTATTCTTTCCGCTGCATCCCCCAAGTGCATGGTGCAACGAAAGATGCCATTCGTTATGTCTCTTCTGTCTTGCTGACCGAAATTAATTCCGTAACGGATAATCCTACTATTTTTCCCGATGAAGACCGTATCATCTCCGGTGGAAACTTCCACGGCCAGCCACTTGCCATTTCTTATGACTTCCTGGGCATTGCCCTTGCCGAATTAGGTAACATTTCCGAGCGACGGGTGGCACAGCTTATCATGGGACTGCGCGGTCTGCCTGAATTTCTGGTAGCCAATCCCGGTTTGAACTCAGGTTTTATGATACCACAATATGCTGCTGCTTCCATGGTCAGTCAGAATAAGATGTATTGCTATGCTGCCAGCAGTGATTCCATTGTTTCCTCCAACGGACAGGAAGATCATGTCAGCATGGGAGCTAATGCAGCTACCAAACTGTACCGTATCATGGATAATCTGGAACACATTCTCTCCATCGAACTGATGAATGCCGCCCAAGGCATCGGGTTCCGTCGTCCTCTGAAAACCTCTCCCGCTTTGGAACGCTTCCTGAATGAATATCGCAAAGAAGTCCCTTTTATTAAAGACGACATTGTCATGTACAAGGAAATTCATAAGACAGTGGCGTTTCTGAACCGGACGAAGTTTGATTATTGATATTCTTCCCAATAAATCTGCCGGAAGCATAATAAATATTAATATCGTTTATCTTTCAAAGGAAACTCAATTGGCGGATTGAGTTTTCTTTCTATATTTGCCCAGTTTTATTCCGAAAGTGGACATTCTTCTACTTGAAATCTAAAAAATTAAAGAGAAAATTGAAATGAAAACGGGCGACAATATGAGAGAACACCCTCAAAGATTAGAATTGCGGGAGCGTATCATCGATACTGCTCTGAATTCTTTTGCTACTCACGGTATCAAGAGTATTACGATGGATGACATTGCTGCGGCACTGGGCATATCCAAACGTACTTTATATGAAGTTTTTTCTGATAAAGAAACCTTACTGATGGAATGTCTCCTGAAAGCTCAGCGTGAGGGAGACGCTTACGTGAAAGATGTCTATGAAAAGGCTTCGAATGTATTGGAAGTTTTGTTAAAACTCTACCAGCGGAGTATTGAGAAGTTTCACAATACTAATAAAAAGTTTTTTGAAGACATCAAGAAATACCCCAAAGTCTATGCAGAATTGATGAAGCGTCGCAACCGCGATTCTGAGGAAACGATTGCCTTCTTTAAGCTGGGTATACAGCAGGGATATTTCCGCGATGACGTAAATTTTACGATTGTAAACCTGTTAGTACGCGAACAGCTCGACTTGCTGATGAATACGGATCTTTGCAAAGACCATTCTTTCCTGGAAGTATATGAATCTATCATGTTCACCTATCTTCGGGGAATATCAACAGAAAAAGGCGCTCGCAAACTGGAAGAATTTATCCGGGAATATCGTAAGGATCGACAGTCCAATACGGAATAAAAGAATAATCCTAATAAACATACAGATTGATTTTTATGGACAGACAACTATTTTTGGTAAGCAAGAAAATGATGTTGACTGTGGTCCTTTTATTGGCTATAGGCCATATACGGGCACAGGAGACGACAGAAACCCTAACCTTGACCCTCGACAAAGCACTGGAAATCGCACTTAGTGATAATCCTACGATAAAGGTTGCCGAAGAGGAAATAGCCCTGAAAAAAGTGGCTAACAAGGAGACCTGGCAGAGTTTGTTGCCGGAAGCCAGTATTGGTGGAACATGGAACCATACAATTACGGCGGCTCAAATGAATCTCGGCGGCCAGTCTTTTAAAATGGGTCAGGACGATTCGAATACAGTAAGCGGAACCTTGAATATCAGCTTACCGTTATTTGCCCCTTCAGTCTACAAAGCAATGTCTATGACGAAAACCGACATAGAATTGGCAGTAGAAAAATCACGTGCTTCTAAGCAGGATCTGGTAAATCAGGTTACGAAGGCGTATTACCAGTTGATGCTGGCACAAGACTCTTATGAAGTTTTGCAGAAGAGTTATAAATTGGCAGAAGACAATTATAACGTGGTTAATGCGAAATACCAGCAGGGAGCTGTCAGCGAATTCGATAAGATTAGCGCTGAAGTACAGATGCGTAGTGTGAAGCCGAATGTGATTTCAGCGGGAAATGCTGTTACTTTATCCAAGCTTCAGCTGAAAGTGCTGATGGGAATAACGGAAGAATTCGATCTCAAGATTGCTGATAATCTGGCTAATTATGAGACAGATTTGTTTGCTAACCAGTTGAATGAGCTGAATGAGGGCTTGGTGAACAATACCACAATGAAGCAATTCGACCTGAACATGAAGATGCTCAATCAGAATCTGAAATCCCTGAAGACAAACTTTATGCCGACATTGGGAATGAATTATTCTTATCAATACCAGTCATTGTATAATAATAACTGGAATGTGTTCGACTATAATTGGGGTGGAAGTTCAGCTTTGGTATTTACCCTGAATATTCCTCTTTATAAGGCCAGTAACTTTACGAAACTGAAAACCGCACGAATTCAGATCAACCAGTTGAAGGAAAACCGCACGGATACTGAGCGTAAACTGAATATGCAGATTACCAGTTACCAGAATAACATGGCGGCAAGTTCCGAACAGGTGGTAAGTAATAAAGAGAACGTAATGCAGGCTCAGAAAGCAGTGGAAATAGCCGGTAAGCGCTACGAAGTAGGTAAAGGTACGGTGTTGGAACTGAACAGTTCTCAAGTATCGTTAACCCAGGCTGAACTGACTTACAACCAATCTATTTATGACTATCTGGTATCTAAGGCTGACCTTGACCAGGTTTTGGGTCGCGACTATTCAATTAAATAAGTAAAAAAGAAAAATCACAACGATATGAAAAAAAGTGTTCAATTGATCGCCCTGGTGGCCGTTGCTCTGCTGAGCTCATGCGGCGGCGGAGAGAAAGACAAGGCTGCAACTGAAAAGGTAGATGAAAAACCGAGAGTAAAATTGGCTGCTGTAATGGCACGTCCTGTAGACCAGATTCAGGAATATACCGCTACTGTCCAGGCAGAAGTGAAAAATAATATCGCTCCTTCTTCCCCGGTGCGTATCGATCAGATATTTGTGGAAGTGGGTGACCGTGTATCTAAAGGTCAGAAATTGGTGCAGATGGATGCTGCCAACCTGAAACAAGCTAAGTTCCGTTTGGACAATCAGGAAATAGAGTTCAAGCGTACCGACGAATTATATAAGGTGGGCGGTACTTCCAAATCAGAATGGGATGCTGCTAAAATGGCATTGGACGTACAGAAGACAACGTATAAGAATCTGTTGGAAAATACTGCGTTGCTCAGCCCCATCAATGGTGTGGTGACGGCTCGTAATTACGATAACGGCGATATGTACAGTGGAGGTGATCCGGTATTGGTAGTAGAGCAAATCACTCCGGTGAAACTGATGATCAACGTTTCCGAAGGCTACTTTACGAAAGTAAAGAAGGGCTCTCCCGTAGCTGTTAAGGTAGACGTGTATGGTGATGAAGAGTTTGAAGGAACGATAAATCTGGTTTATCCGACCATTGATTCGAATACCCGTACTTTCCCTGTTGAAGTGCGTTTAACTAACCGTGACCTGAAAGTCCGTCCGGGTATGTTTGCACGTGTAACACTGAACTTCGGAACACAGGAGCACGTAGTTGTGCCCGATTTGGCTATTGTGAAACGTGCCGGTTCCGGCGACCGCTATGTATATGTATATAAGGACGGAAAAGTTTCTTATAACAAAGTTGAACTGGGACGTCGTATGGATACGGAATATGAGTTGATTTCCGGTGTGGATAACAATTCACAGGTGGTCGTAGCAGGACAGTCCAAGTTGGCTGATGGCGTAGAAGTAGAAGTCGAGAAATAATTATAAATGAAGAATTAAGAATTAAGAATTAAGAATTTGGCTGTGCTGTGAAAGTACGCCGCCAGGTAATTCTTCATTCTTCATTCTTAATTCTTAATTAAAAAAGACAATATGAGTTTATACGAAGGAGCGGTTAAAAAACCGATTATGACCTCGCTCTGCTTTTTGGCAGTAGCGATATTTGGTCTGTTCTCTTTGTCAAAATTACCGGTGGACCTTTACCCGGATATCGAGACCAACACCATTATGGTGATGACTTCCTATGCGGGAGCCAGTGCGTCGGATATTGAGAACAATGTGACCCGTCCGTTAGAAAATACGCTGAATTCTGTCAGCAACCTGAAACATATTACTTCCAGATCTTCAGAGAATATTTCTGTGATAACATTGGAGTTCGAATATGGATATGATATTGACGTGCTGACGAATGATGTGCGTGATAAACTGGATATGGTAAGCTCTCAGCTTCCCGATGAAGTGGAGACACCTATTATCTTTAAGTTCAGTACGGACATGATTCCTATCCTGCTGCTTTCCGTTCAGGCGGAAGAGAGTCAGCCGGCACTTTATAAAATATTGGACGACAACATCGTAAATCCGCTGGCTCGTGTGCCGGGTGTGGGTACGGTGTCTATTTCCGGTGCACCCAAGCGTGAGGTAAATGTTTATTGTGACCCTAACAAGTTGGATGCTTATAATCTTTCAGTGGAGACCATCAGTTCCATCATCAGTGCTGAAAACCGCAATACACCGGGTGGTACCTTCGATGTGGGAAACAATACCTATTCACTCCGTGTAGAGGGAGAGTTCAAGGACCCCAAGGAGATGGAGAATATCGTAGTAGGTACGCACAATGGAGCTTCCGTTTATTTGCGCGATGTGGCAACAGTGGTAGACTCTGTGGAAGAACGTGCGCAGAAGACGTATAGTAATGGTGTACAAGGTGCTATGATTGTGGTACAGAAGCAATCCGGTGCCAATTCTGTGGCTATTTCGCAAAAAGTAATTGATATGCTGCCACAGTTGCAGAAATCGTTACCGAGTGACGTGAAACTGGGCATCATTGTCAATACTTCCGATAACATTCTGAATACCATCGACAGTTTGGAAGAGACTATCATGTACGCTATGTTGTTCGTAATCCTGGTAGTGTTTGTATTCTTGGGACGTTGGCGTGCTACGGTTATTATCTGTATCACTATTCCGATGTCATTGGTAGCCTCATTTATCTATTTGGGTATTATAGACGGCGGTTCGTTGAATATTATTTCGCTCTCTTGTCTTTCCATTGCTATCGGTAATGTGGTGGACGATGCTATTGTAGTGCTTGAGAATGTGACGACCCATATTGAACGAGGGTCCGAGCCGAAGCAGGCAGCGGTTCATGCCACGAATGAGGTGGCCATCTCCGTTATTGCCTCTACGCTGACCATGATTGCGGTATTCTTCCCGCTGACTATGGTGAGCGGTATGTCCGGTGTATTGTTCCGCCAGTTGGGTTGGATGATGTGTGTGATCATGACTGTTTCTACTATTTCGGCTTTGTCATTTACACCGATGATGTGTGCGCAGCTCCTGCGTTTGCAGAAGAAGCAGAGCAAGATGTTCATCGCTTTCTATAAGCCGATTCAGCGCGGGCTCGATGCTCTTGATGTGTGGTATCAGAATCGTCTGAACTGGGCAGTGCGTCATCGTATAACTATTATGATTGGTTGTGCCACTTTCTTTGTGGCAAGTTTGTTCTGTGCCAAGTATATTGGTACGGAGTTCTTTCCGGCGGCTGATAATAGCCGTATCGGTGTGAACTTGCAACTTCCCATCGGTGCCCGTGTAGAGCGTGCGCAAGCGCTGGCTTCGGAACTGACGGAAAAGTGGATGAAACGCTACGAAGGTGTGATGAAAGTTTGTAACTATACTGTAGGACAGGCTGATTCGGATAATACTTTTGCTTCCATGCAGGACAATGGTAGTCATATTATCAGCTTTAACATCAGTTTGGTGAGTCCGGGCGACCGTAAAGTCAAGTTGGAAACGGTCTGTGATGAGATGCGTGAAGACTTGAAGGCCTATCCCGAGTTGGATAAGGCACAGGTAATTTTGGGTGGTAGTACCGGTGGTATGAGTGCCCAGGCCAGTGCCGACTTTGAAGTATATGGTTATGATTTTACCGCTACGGATAAAGTCTCGGCCGAACTGAAGGAGAAACTGCTGAATGTAAAAGGTGTGAGTGAAGTAAACATCAGCCGTCAGGATTATCAACCTGAATATCAGGTAGACTTCGACCGTGAGAAACTGGCATTGCATGGACTGAATCTGTCGACCGCTTCCGGTTATCTTCGTAACCGCGTGAACGGAGCCTTAGCTTCTTATTATCGTGAGGACGGTGACGAGTACGACATCCGGGTGCGTTATGGTCCTGAGTTCCGTACGAAGATTGAAGACTTGGAGAACATCCTTATTTATACGCCTTCCGGTGAAGGTATCCGTGTGAAGGACCTTGGTAAAGTAGTTGAGCGTTCGGCTCCTCCTACTATCGAGCGTAAGGACCGTGAACGTATTGTGACGGTATCTGCCGTTATTTCCGGAGTTCCGTTGGGCGACGTGGTAGCTGATGGTAATGCTATTATTGAGAAAATGGACTTGCCGAGCGGCATTTCTATCCAGATTTCGGGTTCATACGAAGACCAGCAGGATTCATTCTCCGACTTAGGTACACTGGCTGTGCTGATTATTATTCTGGTATTCATAGTGATGGCAGCCCAGTTCGAGTCTCTGACATATCCGTTCATTATCATGTTCTCCATCCCGTTTGCATTCAGCGGTGTGTTGATGGCCCTCTTCTTTACGGGCACTAACCTGAACGTAATGAGTTTGCTGGGTGGAATCATGTTGATCGGTATTGTGGTGAAGAACGGTATTGTGCTGATTGACTATATTACGCTCTGTCGTGAGCGTGGTATGGCAGTACTCCATTCTGTGGTTACGGCAGGCCGCAGCCGTCTGCGTCCGGTGTTGATGACCACGCTGACCACTATTCTTGGTATGGTGCCGATGGCTGTAGGCCAGGGCGAAGGTGCCGAGATGTGGCGTCCGCTGGGTGTAGCCGTAATCGGTGGTCTGACGGTATCTACCATCTTGACGCTGATTCTGGTTCCCGTACTTTATTGCTCGTTTGCCGGTATCGGTATCAAGCGTAACCGTCGCAAGATCAAGAAAGACCGTGAACTGAACGATTACTATCAGGCTCATAAAGAGAAGATGACGAAACCCAGAAAACAGTGATAATAATTATGAATTATGAGTTATGAATTATGAATTGCCGTGTGGCATTCATCGTTTTCTGACTCATAATTCATAATTCATAACTTATAATTCATAATTAATCAACATGAAATCCGTATTTATAACATTCGACCAGGCGTTCTTTGAGCGCATCATGGCGTTACTCGATCGTCAGGGATGCCGTGGATTCAGCTATTTTCAGCAGGTACAGGGACGTGGCAGTAAGACGGGCGAACCGCATTACGGTAGCCATGCATGGCCCAGCATGTGTTCCGCCATCATAACCGTAGTGGAGGATGCAAAAGTAGACCCGCTGCTCGATGCGCTTCGCTGGATAGACGAGGAAACCCCGCAACTCGGACTCCGGGCATTCGTCTGGAACATTGAGAAGACGATATAGAAAGAGCGCGCTTCTCTCTTATAAGGGAGAACACTTCTCTCTTACAAGGGAGCGCGCTTCTCCCTTACTACCGAGCGCATCGCTCGCTAAAATGCTGAGAGAGGGAAATCTTACAAAACGTGAAGATTTCCCTTTCTTTTTATGTCTTTTCTCTATCTTTGCAAATCCTTTATGGACAACATGGAAAAGAATTATCTGAAATATACTTGCATTTGGGCATTGATTATATTGGCGGGCTTGTCACTGATGTACTTCCTGCCCGGTTTTACGGTAGGTGAACACGTGATGAGGCGTGTCGACTTGCTGGGTGACGTGCGTACTCAGAAAGATATTGCGGAAGAACCGGACAGTTTGCTTCCGCCTCCGCCGAAGGTGAAACCGGCTTTTGTGGATACCTGCCGTGCGGGTATGACGTGCATTGAAGACTACAGCGACTCCACTCTGCGCGGCATGACACCTTTTTACCGGGCTTTGGATGAATTGGCGCAACGCCCCCGCCGGGTACGTATTGCCGTTTTCGGAGATTCCTTCATTGAAGCGGATATTCTTACTGCAGATTTGCGCAATATGTTGCAGGATAAATATGGTGGTTGCGGAGTAGGTTTTGTTACCATTACTTCTATGACCAGCGGATTCCGCCCTACCGTGCGCCACTCGTTTGGCGGTTGGCAAAGCCATTCTGTAATGGATTCTACTTTCTTTGATCGCAAAAAGCAAGGTATTTCCGGACATTACTTTGTTCCCCGTCCCGGTGCTTATGTGGAACTGAAGGGACAGAATAAATATGCTTCCCATCTGGATACCTGTGAACAAGCTTCTATCTTCTTTTATAGTAAAGGAGAAGTCACCCTTTCTGTGAATGTCAACCGGAACGAAAAGCAAACCCGTACTTTTCTGGCTACAGATGATTTGCAGGAAATGCAAGTGGATGGAAACATCGGTTCTGTCCGTTGGACGGTTGATGAGGCGGATTCTACCTTATTCTATGGTTTGGCTATGGATGGTAAAAAAGGAATTATCCTGGATAATTTCTCTTTGCGCGGCAGTTCGGGCTTATCCTTGCGTTCTATTCCTGTGTGGATGATGCACGAATTTAATGAGCAGCGTCCTTACGATCTGATTATCCTGCAATACGGATTGAACGTTGCTACTGAACGTGGGCGGAATTATGACAAATACATTGCAGGTATGCAGACTACTATTGATCATTTGAAGGATGCATTTCCACAAGCAGGTATCTTGATAGTCAGCGTAGGTGACCGGGATTATAAGACGGAAGATGGTACTCTACGCACAATGCCCGGCATTAAAAATCTGGTGCGTTACCAACAAAATCTGGCGGCAGATAACGACATTGCTTTCTGGAATATGTTCGAAGCAATGGGAGGAGAGGGAAGCATGGCGAATCTGGTACATGCCAAGCCTTCTTTGGCGAATTATGACTATACGCATATTAATTTCCGGGGAGGTAAGCACCTGGCAGGCCTACTTTATGAAGCGCTTGTGTATGGAAAGGAACAGTACGACAGGAGGAGGGCTTATGAAGCGGAATAATATGATTGAGATCGGATTAGAAGTCTTAAAGAAATATTCTTTAGACGCGGATGACGCAGATAACGCGGATTTAAGATTTAGGAATCCGTGTCATCCGCGTCATCTGCGTCTGAAAAATGTCTTTATTACAGCCCTTGTCCTTCTGTGTTTTTCTCCTCTTCATGCCCAGGACCCTATTCCATCCTGTCCTCTGATTAGCAAAGTCACAGCAAATTGTGACACACTTCGTTCCTATTCCCAGCGTACGGATACTGTTGCCGTTCCTCAAATAGCTTTTCCTTCCGGCTTTCAGCAACTTGGTGAAAATGAGTTGACGGATAGCCTTGGCATCCTCAATCCTTTTTGGGAAAAGTTACGTCTGTTACATGCCGGCTTTTCTACGGATACCATCCGTATCGTACATATCGGTGACAGCCATATCCGTGGACGTATCTTGCCCCGTACCACCGGAACGATGCTGACAGAAACTTTTGGTGCTATCTCTTATACTGATATGGGTATCAATGGCGCTTTTTGTACCACTTTTACCCGTCCCGACCGTATTTCTGATATTGCCGCCCTGCATCCCGACCTGGTTATACTTTCTTTCGGAACGAACGAAAGCCATAACCGACGTTATAACACCCAGTTGCACTATCGACAAATGGATGAACTGGTGCGTATGCTTCGCGACAGTCTGCCCAATGTACCCTTACTGATGACAACTCCTCCCGGCTCCTACGACAGTTTCCGGAAAAGTCGTCGTCGCCGCACCTATTCCATTAATCCTCGTACTGCTATTGCTGTAGAAACCATGCGTCGCTTTGCTGATGATAATGGCCTAGCCGTGTGGGATATGTACGAAGCGGTGGGAGGGAGACAGCGTGCTTGTCTGAATTGGCAGGAAGCAAAATTGATGCGTCCGGACCATGTACATTATCTTCCCGAAGGATATGTGCTGCAAGGTGAATTGTTTTATCAAGCTCTTTTAAAAGCCTATAATGATTATGTGGGATATTGACTTTAACCGTCTGC
Source organism: Bacteroides timonensis (assembly GCF_000513195.1). GTDB lineage: Bacteria > Bacteroidota > Bacteroidia > Bacteroidales > Bacteroidaceae > Bacteroides > Bacteroides timonensis. The sequence goes on from NZ_CBVI010000172.1 coordinate 18,518, forward strand.
GAGACGTATTCGTTTATGACCCGCAAGCGCCGATGATATTCAGTAGCGGCATTTTCTTGTGGTTGTTTGCAGCATTTATACTGGTTTATCTGCTGTTGCAACGCCGTCTGACTGCACGCTTGTTGTTTGTTACCGCATTCTCCTATTATTTTTATTATAAAAGTAGCGGAACTTACTTTTTCCTGCTGGCACTTGTCACGGTAAGCGATTTTTTTATTGCTCGTTTTATGGCAGGTACTTCCGTAGGCTGGAAACGTAAGGCAAGTGTTGTGCTTAGCCTTGCTATTAATCTTGGTTTGCTTGCATACTTCAAATATACTAATTTTCTGGGAGATGTCTTCGCTTCGCTGGTAGGCGGTACGTTTCATCATTACGATATATTCCTCCCTGTGGGCATTTCTTTCTTTACTTTCCAGTCACTTAGCTATACCATTGATGTTTATCGCAAAGATATAACCCCTCTTACTAATTTGCTGGATTATGCTTTTTACGTATCCTTCTTCCCACAATTGGTGGCAGGTCCTATTGTACGTGCCCGTGACTTTATCCCACAGATACGCCGTCCTTTGTTCGTATCCCATGAGATGTTCGGAAGGGGGATATTCTTGATTGCAAGCGGTTTGTTCAAGAAAGCGATTATTTCGGATTATATCAGTGTGAACTTTGTAGAACGTATTTTTGATAATCCTACGCTCTATTCTGGAGTAGAGAATCTGATGGGTGTTTATGGATATGCCTTGCAAATCTATTGCGACTTTTCCGGATACAGTGATATGGCTATCGGAATAGCCTTGTTGTTAGGTTTTCATTTTAATAAGAACTTTGACTCTCCTTATAAGTCTGCTTCCATTACAGAGTTTTGGAGGCGATGGCACATTTCGCTTTCCAGTTGGCTGAAAGATTATCTCTATATATCTTTAGGTGGAAACCGGAAAGGAAAAATCCGCCAGTATGCCAATCTTATCATTACCATGTTTTTGGGTGGTTTGTGGCATGGCGCTTCCTGGAATTTTGTTGTTTGGGGATTGTTCCATGGTATTGCTTTGGCGGCACATAAATTATGGATGACATTGACCGGAAGAAAGAAAGGAGAAGAAAGCCACGGCATCCGCCGTTTCTTCGGTATACTGATCACATTCCACTTTGTTTGTTTCTGCTGGATATTCTTCCGCAATGCGGACTTTTCCACTTCATTGGATATGATCAAACAGATCTGTACCACTTTCCGTCCGCAACTTTTCCCGCAACTGATTGCAGGCTATTGGGAAGTGTTTGCACTGATGGCATTGGGTTTCTTTCTGCATTTCTGCCCTGATCGTTGGGAGAACGCTTGCTGTAAAACAGTAACCCGCCTTCCCCTTATAGGAAAGGCGGTTCTGATGCTTGCTTTAATTTACTTGGTAATCCAGATGAAGAGTACGGAGATTCAGCCTTTCATTTACTTCCAGTTCTAAAATTTCTCCTCTCCCTTCATTGGGAGAGGTTTCTAATCCACCTCTATTTCGTCAATGAACATATAAGCAGCTTTTCCTTCGCCTGCATGTCCTTTCGGCAGGGCAGGGCTACACTTGATAACAACTTTCACATACCGTGCTTTTACCGGATCAAAAGTTATCTCATAGTTTTCCACACCTTTCTTATCAATATTTGTTTCAGCAGGAATATCCTTAACGGCTACTTCGCGGAACTCTTTGTTATCGTCAGATACAGAGACTACCAACCCTGTACTTCCCATAATCCAGGCACTCATATCGACAATGGCGTTCGTAGCTACCCGTTTGATTTTTGTTTCCTGTCCCAGGTCGATGATGGCTTCCACATCACCACCTACAAAACCTAACCAGGCTCCGGTGGCATAGCTATCGTTTCCCTTCATACCGTCTACCAAAGTGATGGCACCTCCGAATTTATATTTTTCCGAAGGCTGGAAGGTCAGTTCGATAGGGCAATATGTAGCCTTATTGAAAGAAATCTTTTTATTCACCACTTTGCTCTTTCCTTCCGGGCGGATAACCACTGCCTGGAAATCTGCTGTTTCAGTAATGGCAACAGGTTCTGTGTATTTCAATGAAGCTGTAGTCGGTTCGGTCCCATCTAATGTATAATAAATAGGAGCGTCATCAATAGTACTCAATGTAACTACTACCGCTTTCTTGGCAACATCCGGTGTGAAGTCGACCTTCAGATCGAATACATGCTTGGCATAGTTGAAACCATCTCTTTGATAGAACTTCATCAGGCGGGCCAGACGTTTAGTGAAATCTTTGAAATCCTTCTTTTCGGGCTGTGTCCATTGTACTTCGGCAAGGGCAGCCATACGGGGCAATACCATGTATTCCACGTGTTCTGTGGTAGTTATGTACTCTGTCCATAAGTTGGCTTGGGCACCAATAATATGTTTTTTCTGTTCTTCATTCAGATCGAAAGTAGGATCCAGACTATACACCTTTTCTATGGGTACATATCCACCGATACCCAGCGGTTCATCCTTGGTGTCTGCCGTCTGATAATAATCGAAATAGCAATAGGTATTGGGTGTCATAATTACATCATGTCCCATTTGTGCAGCTTTTATACCTCCGGATGCTCCGCGCCATGACATTACTGTTGCATTGGGTGCTACATCTCCTTCCAGAATTTCGTCCCAGCCGATAATCCGGCGTCCCTTGCTGTTCAGGAACTTCTCGATACGTGTCATGCAATAACTTTGCAGGCGGTCTTCTGCCGTATGGTTTTTATCCGCTTTCAGCCCTTCCGCTTTGATGCGCGCCTGACATTTCGGACATTCTTTCCATCGGTCACGTGGAGCTTCATCGCCACCGATATGTACATATTCTGATGGGAATATTTCGATGATTTCACTCATTACGTCTTCCAGGAATTGCATGGTTTTATCATTACCGATGCAGAGTACGTCTTCAAATACGCCCCAACGAGGACATACTTCATATGGACCGCCTGTACACCCCATTTCCGGATAAGCTGCTAATGCGGCAAGCATATGTCCCGGCAAGTCTACTTCCGGAATTATCGTGATGTAACGTTCCTGCGCATACTTCACGATTTCTTTAGCTTCTTCCTGTGTATAGAAACCACCATACGGCGTATTGTCATACTCTTGTGTGTTTCTTCCGATTACCGTGCGACTGCGCTGAGAACCTATTTCCGTAAGTTTCGGATATTTTTTAATCTCAATACGCCAGCCCTGGTCTTCCGTCAGGTGCCAGTGGAAAGTATTCATATTGTGCAGTGCCAGCAAGTCTATATATTTCTTTATAAACTCTTTGGGGAAGAAGTGGCGTCCTACGTCAAGGTGCATGCCACGATAACTGAAGCGCGGTTCGTCCTTAATTTCACCTGCCGGTATCAGGATGGTTGCTCCTTTGGCTTCGGCGGGAATGGATTTGCGTAAAGTCTGGATGCCATAGAACACTCCGTTTTCGGTTTGTCCGTTGATGCTGATACCTTCGGGGGTGGTAGTCAGCACATAGCCTTCCTTGTTTGCAATGCCCGGGTCGAGTCCCAGTACAATTGCATTTTTCACTTGTTCTCCTGCTGCGATGGCCTTTGTTTTCGGTGCATAGTTCGTGGATTGTTGGATGTACTCCGACAGGAACTCAGCATTGCGTTGCAATAAGGCATTGTTTTCCGGATAAGCGATGAGAACATTTTCGTTCAGTTTGAACGGATTTCCCTGGGTTAAACTTACCTCTTGGGGGAGAGGTATCACTTGGTAGTTAGCTTCTTTCTCCGCGGTGCACGAAGCGCATGCCAAGGCGAGAGCACCTGCAAGAAGTGCGTGGTTAAGTTTTCTCATGGTGTTAGTATTTAATTGATTCGTGTACAAAGTTATCAAATAAATGCTAAAAAACTATGCTAACCGGGCACATTGTTTTGTTTTCTTACAGTGCAAGAGGATTTTGTTCACGTTACGACTGATTTTAAGTGTTTTATTACTCTAAATTATCTCATTGTACTTTGTTTATAACGGAAAAAAAAGGAGGAAAAAGAGTGATAAGGCAGTAAGGTGATAGGGTGATAAAGTGGCTGCGCTATATATCACAGAGCGTTATCCCGCTATCACTTTATCACTCTACCACCCTATCACATTTAGTTCATATCCCAAAAGAAACGAATATAATTACTGGTCATCAGTTCGTCTCCTTTCTCTTGTTTTGTTTTCATTTCAACAAAGGTAACATGAACATGTTGAATGTTAAAATGCCGGGTACGGATTTATTTTAAGCGCCCGTTCACTTTTCTTTTTTTGCTTTCAAATAAAAGTTGAGCTCATTTTACTCTCA
>NZ_CBVI010000173.1 GCF_000513195.1 Bacteroides timonensis
CCCTGGCACATAGTATCTTAATCCGCGGCACATTGCTTGTTCCGGTGCGGCACATTGCTTGTTATTTTCTGTAGAATAATTGTACGTATTTCTGTATTTGGTTGTCATACAGTAGAATGTGGTTTTTCCTTCCCGTATTTCCTCTGCAACGCACTCTCGGGCGCAAAGAAACGATTCTCGGAGCGTTGATAATACAAAATGTCAGAATGATACTTAGCGCCCATCCGGAACGGTTTTGAATGAACGGGATTCATCCGTTTCCGGTATCTTTCTGAAGGATAGCTCATGGATCAGATGATATTTATATACAAATCGCTCTTCCAAACCAAGATGATTCACTATTGGTTATCAGGTGATTACAAGAGCCCAATTTCCTGTTTACAAGAAGTTAGGAGTTTGTCGACAAGAAGTTAACTCCTTGTCGACAAACTCCTAACTTCTTGTAAACGGGAAACAGGCCGTTTTTCGGTCTTATTTACAGCCTTATTTATGTACCAAAGGCGAAAACCAGTACATATCTGACGATATTGGGGCTGTTTAGTGCCGTAAATACGGTGATTTTGCATAGATTATGAAGAAACGGTATCTATGCGCATTAGTAGTTGATATACAGATGATTAATATGCATTTCTTGTATGATTATCGAAAAAAAGAGTGTCGACAACGCTCTTACCTACACTTACATACACTCTTCCAACACTCATGTAAACACCTGTAAGTGAGCGGATAATCGGGAATAGTGTCGATAAATTTGCAGAAATTCTTTTGTTGTAAGATTGATCTTGATTCATGTTTCGCAAAGGAATAGGTATGCTGATGAATGATAATTTATCGCGCAAAGCGCGATAAGTTACGAGCTACGAGCTACAAGTGACAAGTACCTTTCGGCATGATAGCCGGGCGAATTATTATTCGCCCACCAGTACGCGCAGCAACTCGTTACTGGTAGCTCGTAGCTCGTAACTTAATTTAGCGGCGAAGCCGCTAAATTATCATTTATAAACCTCCGTGTACTCCGTGGTGAAAAGATTCAAAACCCGTCTGAAATGCGACAAGTTATAGCAATAAATTTCATCATATTCTTTTTGCTCTATATTCCTTCGGTGACATCCCCGTATGCTTCTTGAAGTACCGTCCGAAGAACGACTGGTCGGGAAAATTATACCGGTCGGCTATCTCTTTCAGTGAGAGGTTGGTGGATTGCAGGGCAACTTTGATTTCCAATGTGAGGAATTCATCGATAATTTCTTTAGCAGAAATCTGACCTACCTCTTTAGTAATAGCAGAAAGGTAACGTGTAGAAATACAAAGCTGCTCGGCATAAAAGGCTACATCCCGTTGTGCGGTACAATTGGTGTGTACCAGGTGAATGAACTTTTTGAACAGCTGTCCTTTCCGGTTCCCTCCTTCCAATTGCTCTTTGGTGAAGTATCGCTGCACCTTATCATAAGTATCCAGAAAGAATATCTGAAGCAGGTTCTGGGCAATACTTTCGCGGAACTGGTTTTCCTTGTCGGCATAAATAGCAGCACTTGCCTCTATCATTCCCAGAATGGGACGTATTGTTTCGAGCCTGGTATGTGTATAACAGGAATTCTCTTTCATGAAATGCATGAATGCCGGGTCCAGGCGGAAACAGGCGACCTTCATCATCTCGCCCGAATAAGCGAAATAGTGTATCTGGAAGTCCGGGCTGGCTGATCTGAGCGAAAGAATAGAGCCGGGCAATAACATAATGTTCGTATTCGGTATAATGTGATGCTTCTCCAGATCTATGGTGATTTCCGCTTCTCCGCCAGAACAGAATAAAAGGACTCCATTCGTTAGTTTGACGAGTCGGTTGTGGTAAAACTCCAGGTTATCGCTCCCGGATCTAAAGGTTTCTGCTTTCGTAGTTAATAATGGATTCATACTTTATCTTTTTAAAGTTTTGTTGGAACAAAGGTAGAAGTTCTTTTTGGAATGTTAAGCAAACCGTTCCGAAAATGAACAAAGGAGTGCGACAAATGAAACAAGTTGTTGTTCAAAAACGGCATACCTTTGCCGCCGACATAACAAAAGATGTTTTTAAAAAGATTGTAGTATGACAACAAAGAAGAGATTGATTAGACAAATGGTGACATTCATTTGTGGAGTAACATTGGTAGCATGCGGACAGGCTCCTACCGTGCAGACCAGTTCTGAGTATGAGGTGATGAGAATCACGACATCCGACAAGGAATTGCAAACGACCTATTCAGCAAGTATCCGGGGAAGACAAGACATTGACATTTACCCGCAGGTATCAGGTTTCCTGACTAAACTCTGTGTGGAAGAAGGTCAGGCGGTCCGCAAAGGACAAGTCTTGTTTATTATTGACCAAGTGCCTTACCGTGCGGCTTTGCAGACTGCGGAAGCCAATGTGGAAGCGGCGCGTGCAAGTGTAGCTACGGCTCAACTGACGTATGATAGCAAAAAAGAATTATTTGCCCAGAACGTGATTTCCGAGTTCGATTTGCAGACATCTTATAATAACCTGCTGACGGCGAAAGCGCAATTGGCGCAGACGGAAGCGCAACGTGTAAGTGCCGCCAATAACCTTTCTTATACGGAAGTGAAAAGTCCTGCCGACGGTGTTGTAGGCACTCTGCCCTATCGTGTGGGCGCTTTGGTTAGTGCCAGCCTGCCTAAACCGTTGACTACGGTTTCTGATAATTCCGATATGTACGTTTACTTCTCGATGACAGAAAACCAGTTGCTGGATATGACGCGTCGCTACGGTTCCAGGAGTAAAGCATTGGAGGAAATGCCTGCTATTGAACTGATTTTGAATGATAAATCCACCTATCCTTCGCAAGGTAAGATTGAAACAATCAGTGGGGTTATCGATACTTCTACCGGAACTGTCAGTCTGCGTGCCGTATTCCCGAATAAAGAAGGATTGTTACAGAGTGGGGGAGCCGGCAATGTAGTGGTTCCTGTTCAAAAACGGAACTGTATCGTTGTTCCGCAAGCGGCTACTTATGAAGTGCAGGATAAAGTGTTCGTATTTAAAGTAGTAGATGGTAAAGCGCAGTCTGCCCCGGTGGAGGTGACCCGTGTGAATGGTGGAAAAGAGTATATCGTAGACAAGGGTTTGAATGTGGGTGATGTAATTGTGGCTGAAGGCGTAGGATTATTGCGCGAAGGTACACCTATTCAAGCTAAGGCAGCATCCTCTGCAACACAAGAAACCGCTAATCAACAAACAAAGGAGGATTAATCCATGAATCTGAGAACATTTATTGAACGCCCGGTATTTTCGGCGGTCATTTCTATAACGATTGTCATTCTGGGTATCATCGGGTTGTTTACCCTGCCCGTCGAACAATATCCCGATATTGCTCCGCCTACCGTTATGGTAAGCACCACGTACTACGGTGCCAGTGCGGAAACTTTGCAGAAGAGTGTTATCGCTCCGTTGGAAGAAGCTATCAACGGTGTGGAAGACATGACCTATATGACGTCTACCGCTACCAATGCCGGTTCGGTATCCATTACTGTCTATTTCAAACAGGGAACCGACCCGGATATGGCTGCCGTTAATGTGCAGAACCGTGTATCCAGAGCTACCGGACAGCTTCCGGGAGAAGTAACCCAGGTAGGTGTGACGACTATGAAACGCCAGACCAGTATCTTACAGATGTTTTCATTGCATAGTCCCGATAATTCGTATGATGAAAACTTCCTTGCCAACTATATGAGTATCAACTTGAAACCGCAGTTGCTGCGTATTGCAGGTGTGGGCGATATGATGATTATGGGTGGTGACTACAGTATGCGTGTCTGGATGAAGCCTGATGTGATGGCACAGTACAAACTGATTCCGTCTGACGTGACGGCAGCACTTGCCGAGCAGAATATAGAATCGGCTACCGGTTCGTTTGGTGAAAATTCGGACGAAACCTATCAATATACCATGAAGTATAAAGGCCGTCTGATTACACCGGAGGAATTTGGTGAAATCGTAATCCGTTCTACGGAAGACGGTGAAGTGCTGAAGTTGAAAGACATTGCAGATGTGGAACTGGGTAAGGACAGCTACGCCTACAAAGGCGGTATGGACGGTCACAATGGTGTTTCCTGTATGGTATTCCAGACGGCCGGCTCCAATGCAACGGAAGTAAACCAGAACATTGACAATCTGCTGGACGAAGTACGCAAAGACCTGCCGAAAGGTGTGGAACTGACACAGATGATGAGTTCCAATGACTTCCTGTTCGCTTCTATCCATGAAGTAGTAAAGACTTTGATTGAGGCTATCATTCTCGTTATCTTGGTGGTATATGTATTCTTGCAGGACATCCGTTCCACATTGATTCCGTTGGTGGGCATCATCGTGTCACTGGTAGGTACCTTCGCTTTTATGTCCGTTGCCGGATTCAGTATCAACCTGATTACACTGTTTGCATTGGTGCTTGTGATCGGTACGGTGGTGGACGACGCCATAGTCGTCGTCGAGGCGGTACAGTCGAGGTTCGATGTCGGGTATAAGTCTTCTTATATGGCAAGTATCGACGCTATGAAAGGTATCAGTAATGCGGTTATCACCTCTTCATTGGTATTTATGGCGGTGTTCATTCCTGTATCGTTTATGAGTGGTACGTCCGGTACGTTCTATACGCAGTTCGGTCTGACGATGGCGGTTGCAGTAGGTATTTCAGCCGTTAACGCTTTGACGCTGAGCCCGGCTCTTTGCGCTCTGCTGCTGAGACCTTATATTAATGAAGATGGCACGCAGAAGAATAATTTTGCCGCCCGTTTCCGTAATTCGTTCAATGCGGCTTTCGATGTGGTGGTGAATAAGTATAAGAATGCGGTATTATTCTTTATCAAGCGTCGCTGGTTGTCATGGTCATTGCTGGTTTGCTCAGTGGTAGTGTTGGTACTCCTGATGAACTCTACGAAGACCAGTTTGGTGCCTGATGAAGACCAGGGTGTATTGTTCGTCAATGTAAGCACGGCTCCGGGTAGTTCACTGAAGACTACGGATGATGTTATGCTTCGTGTGGAAGAACGCTTGGAGGCTATTCCGCAGAAACTTCATATTCAGAAAGTAACCGGCTACGGCTTGCTTTCCGGACAGGGAAATACCTTCGGTATGATTGTAGTGAAGCTGAAACCTTGGGATGAACGTACAAAGAAAGAAGATCAGGTGCAGGCTGTCATCGGACAGATTTATGCCCGCACGGCAGATATCAAGGATGCCACAATCTTTGCGATTGCTCCGGGTATGATTCCGGGTTATGGTATGGGTAATGCACTCGACCTGAATGTACAGGATAAGTTGGGCACGGATGTGAATACCTTCTTCCAGACTACCCAGCAATACCTGGGTGCTTTGAACCAGCGTCCCGAAATCTCCATGGCCTATTCTACTTTCGATGTGCGCTATCCGCAATGGACTGTAGAAGTAGATGCTGCCAAATGTAAGCGTGCCGGCATTACTCCGGATGCAGTGCTCTCTACACTTTCGGGCTACTATGGCGGACAGTATGTATCCAACTTCAACCGTTTCTCAAAGGTATATAGGGTTATGATACAGTCCGGTCCGGAATACCGCATGGATGAGACTTCACTGCACAACACCTTTGTTCGGATGGCAAACGGTGAGATGGCTCCGCTGAGCCAGTTCGTTATGCTGACCCGCAGTTATGGTGCCGAGACATTGAGTCGCTTCAATATGTATAACTCCATAGCTGTGAATGCCATGCCTGCCGAGGGATATAGTACGGGTGATGCCATCCGTGCCGTGAAAGAGACAGCGGAAATCAGCCTGCCGAAAGGTTACGGTTATGACTTCGGTGGTATCACGCGTGAAGAGAACCAGCAGAGTGGTACGACGGTAATTATCTTCGGTATCTGTATTCTGATGATCTATCTTATTCTGAGTGCGCTTTATGAAAGCTTCATCGTTCCGTTTGCAGTTATTCTTGCGGTTCCGGTAGGTTTGATGGGTACGTTCTTGTTTGCCAAGATAGCAGGATTGGAGAATAACATTTATCTGCAAACAGGTTTGATTATGTTGATCGGTTTGCTTGCCAAGACAGCTATTCTGTTGACGGAATATGCTGCCGAGCGCCGAAAAGCAGGCATGGGATTGATTGCTTCCGCAGTCAGCGCAGCTAAAGCCCGTCTTCGTCCTATCCTGATGACGGCACTTACCATGATCTTCGGTCTGTTCCCGTTGGTAGTAGCTACCGGAGTAGGTGCTAACGGTAACCGTTCGTTGGGTACAGGTGTAGTAGGTGGTATGACCATCGGTACGCTGGGATTACTCTTTATCGTTCCGGCCTTGTTCGTCACCTTCCAGTGGTTGCAGGAACGTCTGCGTCCGGCTCAGTCCATGCCTACCAAAGACTGGCAGATTGAGGAGGAGATGGAAGTGAGTAAGAAAGAAATAGAAGAACATCAATCAAAAGAAAAATGAAGAAACAAATCATCACTTTAGCTGTCGCAGCCTTGCTGTTGAGTAGTTGCGGCATCTACACCAAATATGAACGTCCCGAAGTCAAGACCGACGGACTTTACGGGCAGGATGTAGAGGTGGAAGACACCACCTCTATCGCCTCTCTCTCCTGGCGCGAGTTGTTTACCGACCCGCAACTACAATCTCTCATTGAGCATGCACTGCAAGGAAATACCGACTTGCAGTCCGCTCAGTGGCGTATCAAAGAAGCGGAAGCCACTCTGTCATCCGCCCGCCTGGCCTATCTGCCTTCTTTTATGTTGACTCCGCAGGGAGGTGTCAGTAGCTTTGATAAATCAAAAGGTTCCTGGACGTATAGCGGCATAGCATCCGCCAGTTGGGAAATTGATATTTTCGGTAAACTGACCAATGCGAAACGCCGTGCGAAAGCTTTGTACCTTCAGAGCCTGGAGTACGAACAAGCTGTCACTACTTCGTTGATAGCCAATGTGGCAAATATGTATTATACCTTATTAATGCTCGATGCACAATACAACGTCTCTGCCGAAACTGCCGCCAAGTGGCGTGAGAGCGTGAAGACAATGCGTGCCATGAAAGCAGCAGGTATGACAGATGAGGCCGGAGTAGCCCAGACCGAAGCAAACTGTTATATGGTAGAAGCCTCTTTGCTCGACCTTAAACAGCAAATCCGTGAAGTAGAGAATTCACTTTCTATTTTACTGGGTGATGTGCCCGACGCCATCGAACGTGGAAAGCTACAGGGACAAAATTTCCCGGAAGAACTTACCGTTGGCGTACCTTTGCAGTTACTCTCCCGTCGTCCCGACGTGAAGAGTGCGGAACTCTCGCTGGCACAGGCCTTTTATAGTACCAATGCGGCACGTTCAGCCTTTTATCCTTCCATCACTTTGGGAGGTACGGCAGGTTGGACAAATTCTGCCGGAAGCATGATTATCAACCCGGGTAAGCTGTTACTCTCTGCAGTTGGTTCACTGACACAACCTTTATTTAATAAAGGATTAAACATGGCACAGTTGAAAATAGCCAAAGCCCAACAGGAAGAAGCTAAACTTTCTTTCCAGCAGGCTCTGCTGAATGCAGGAAGTGAAGTGAATAATGCCCTTACCCAAGTGCAGGTGGCCCGCGGTAAAACAGAGTTGCGCGACGGACAGATCACTTCATTGGAAACTGCAGTGCGCAGCACGCAATTGTTGATGAAACATGGCAACTCCACTTATTTGGAAGTACTTACCGCCCAGCAATCGTTGCTCTCTGCCCAACTGACGCAGATAGCCGACCGCTTCGATGAGATACAGGGAATTATCAATCTCTACCAAGCCTTAGGTGGTGGCAGGGAATAAAGAATAAATCATATACTCTCTCTTCTCTCGTTTCTTCATCCCCTTTTATCCTTCACGAAGTGGAGTGGTGAGAGGGGATATTTTTAGTGATCACTTATTCAGGTACTGGTCAATCTGTGCCACCGTTGCATCTTTCAGCAGTACTTTTTTGTCTTTATCCAATAGATACAGGGTAGGTATCGCTTTCAGGTCATACAGATTCTTTTCCTTTATAACGAGTTTTTTATCGTACCCGTTTATCCATTCTTTGGGGAAATCCGGTAGGTGTCTTTCCCATTCTTCCTTATCTTCATCCGGATAAATAGCCAGTATCTTTAGACTTCCTGCTGCAAACTCCTTGTTGATGGCAGGCGCCTGTTTCAGTGCTTCTATGCCTTCTTCACAAGCATGACATCCCGGATTGTTGATAAACAGCAGCGTATATTTTGCTTTCACTCCGTAGAGCGTACCGCTTTTTCCGGACAGCAGTGTATAGGTGAAATCTTCTGCCGGCCTTCCGATACGATTCTGTTCTGCCAGTTCCCGGCGTCCTTGCGGAAGTATTTTCTCCGTATCATTCAATACTTTACTTTCCAGCATGGCGTCCAGTACCGGAATGTAAAATTCTTCATTCCGCATCGGAGAATTCGGATCATACAGATATTTTTCTGCTAAGTCCGTATAATAGAAGAATACGACTTTCTTCTGATCTGCCATCTTATACATTTGCTTTATGGCAGTTATCGCAGTAGTGTCCGGTACTATCTTCAGGATATCTATAAAGTCCACCCATGCTTGTTCCGTAACATCCGGAAGGTTGATATAAGTGGTATCGGTAAAATCCATATTGTCCCAATAGTGCCGTACCAGATAGTCCGCACGCAATTCGGGAGTGTTCAGCATGGTTGGTATAAGGGGGAGCGTGAATTTTTTTACGGTGTCTGCCTGGACTGCCGTTTCCTTGTTGTCGTTCGCTTTCCGGCTACCGCATGAGGCACACAGGATCAGGAATAGGAGGAAAATGTTGAGAGAAGTTTTCATAATTCAACTACTTATATAATGTATTGAGAGACAAAGATAATGCAAATGTTTTAATTACCATTTGTTAAGTATCAGCAAATTTATGAAGCCTACCTTTGCCCCGCTTTTTTAAAAACAATGAGATATGCAAAGGGATAATTTGGACTTCAAAAACATGAGTGTGAGTAAGTTGTTTACAAAACAACTCTTCCCCACGTTGCTGGGTATGGTATCATCCGCATTGTTCACTGTTGTCGACGGGATATTCGTAGGACGCGGAATAGGTAGTGATGCCATTGCCGCGGTGAATATTGCGGCGCCTATTTTTATGATAGCGGCCGGGTTGGGACTGATGTTCGGTATGGGTGGAGGAATTCTTGCTTCCATTAATCTGTCTCGTGGCAAATTGGTGGTCGCTAATATCAATGTCACGCAGTCAATCGTCATGCTGACGATTGTCAGTATCATTATGGGAATACTATTGACTGTGTTCCCCGAAACTGTAGTAACCTTATTAGGAGCCGAAGGGCATCTGACGGAATTGTCAGCGGAATATCTGTTTTGGTTCTCCATATCCATTCCGTCCACGGTCTTACTGGTGGCATTGCCGTTCTTTGTACGCCTGACGAATCCTAACTTTGCCATGTGGGCTATGCTGGCGGCTACTGTTGTCAATATCTTGCTCGATTATATCTTTATCTTTATTTTTGAGTGGGGATTGTTCGGTGCTGCTATCGCCACTGATTTGGGAGAATTGGTGGGGACACTTTTACTCTTGGGTTATCTGCTTCGTCCCTCCGTATCGGTTCGGTTTGCCAGGTTGAAGATGAGCATCAAGAGCATCCGCCTGACACTGAGGAATACATGGTATATGCTGAAACTGGGTGTTTCATCCTGTTTGAGTGAAATAACGATTGCTGTCATGGCTATTGCAGGCAATTATGTGTTTATGAGCCATCTCGGAACGGATGGGGTAGCGGCTTATAGCATTGTCTGCTATCTGTTCCCTATTATTTTCATGGTGTTTAACGCTATGGTTCAGTCGGCACAACCCATTGTCAGTTACAATTATGGTTGCGGACAGTTATTGCGCTCCAATAAAGCGTTGCGTTTATGCATTATTTCCGCTGTTGTGTTTGCTTTGGTGATTAGTGGAGTGTTTGTCTGTTTCTCCGGTGATATCGTTTCTCTGTTCTTGCCGGACCGGACAAGTCATGCCTGGCAGTATGCGGTTGCCGGTCTGCCTCTGTTTGCTGTCGATTACATTTTTTTCGGGATAAATGTAATCACAATAGGGTATTATACCAGTATTGAACGTATTAATCTAGCAATGAGGCTTACGTTGCTGCGTGGCATATTGCCGGTCTTGTTCTTCTTCGTACTTCCTGCATGGTTGGGAGTGACGGGCATCTGGCTTGCTGTGGCGGCAGGAGATATTACTACAACAATCCTTATTGTGTTGTGCAGAAAGAAAGTTTAGTATGGCTGTACCTATGAATTATTTTCAATACATTTGCATACAAAAAATACATTTATCATGAAACGCAACTCTTTCTTATTATTTGTAGCGATTCTCTTCACTTCGGTTTCAGTTTCTTTTGCCCAAAAGAAACTCTCCATCCTTGGAGACTCTTATTCTACATATTACGGTTATGTCACTCCCGACACCAACCTCTGTTGGTATGGCGTACCGGAAGAAAAGAGAGAGAATGATGTGAAGCGGGTGGAGGATACCTGGTGGTATCTTCTTATCAATGAGCACGGTTATCAGATGGAGCGTAATAATTCCTATTCCGGTTCAACCGTTTGCCACACCGGTTATGAGAAAGCGGATTACTCGGATCGTTCCTTCGTAACGCGTATGGACAACCTGGGTAATCCTGATGTTCTCCTGGTCTTTGGCGGTACGAACGACAGTTGGGCGAAAGCCCCTGTCGGCAGCTACCAGTATGCAAATTGGACTAAAGCCGATCTTTACAGCTTCCGTCCTGCCTTCTGCCGACTGATGGACTATCTGACTAAGCGCTATCCGGATACCCGAATCTATAATATCACGAACACCGAACTGTCGGAAGATGTAACCACTTCTATGGATGAAATCTGCCGCCATTACGGAGTAACCAATATCCGCCTGCGCGATATTGACAAACAGTGGGGACATCCCTCCATAAAAGGAATGAAGAGTATTTGCGAACAGGTGTGTAAAGTAATAGAAGAATAACATATACCCCCTTCCACACCGCTGCGTCCCTTTATTCATCGGGCATAGCGTGTGGAAGGGTGTTCTTTTTGCTGACTTATCTCGTTACGAGCCGCTCCCGGCTGACTCCATAATATCCTGCCGCCGGCACATATATCGGTTGCGTCTTCCTTCCTATATTTTCTATCTTTCCTTCCGCATTTAGCCGTTTCAGGTGCTCCGCAGCTTTCGACCGCATAAAGCCGCATATACGCTGGAAATCGGCACGTGTCATCAGTTGGTGTTCTGCAAAATACGCTTTCAGCCGCATATCTATCTCTACATCGGACAGTTTACCGGAGTGCCCGCTGTGCCTGAAGTTTTTCAGTTTCACGTTGCCCACCTCGTCCTTCAGCGCACGGTCGGCACGGAACTTGATACCTTTCAATCTCACCTTTTCATTTTTCCGGTCCGTCTCCCTTGTGATTCCTTTTTCACTTTTCAGTGTGGGGTAGAAATAGCCGATACCATCCAGATGTACTTGCCGCCCTTCCGATAATTCCTCGCCCATCACATGAGAAAGCGCGTCGAGCACTGCCGACACATCAGTTTCAGTCAGCGAGCTGCGTTTCTGTATTTTTCGGCGGATTTCGTCGGTTCCTACTTTTCCATTGAGGGTGATGCGTGCATGGATCGTTGTTTTCTCAGTTTCGTCCGTTTCATTGTTCGGTACCGGAGTCTCATACCATTCAAAAAGTATTGCCATTGCTTGTCGTTTTACAATTGATGATGCAAATGTACCATATATATAAGGGAAGAGCAAATTTTGAACGAACCA
>NZ_CBVI010000174.1 GCF_000513195.1 Bacteroides timonensis
TTGAACGAACCATTCATATCGTTTGATTATAGTCGGCAGGTTTGCTGATTGCAATCAACAAGCTTGCTGACAGTAATCAGTAAGCCTGCTGACTATAATCAAACGCTGCGGATGCCTTATGCAAAAGACGATGATCCCATATGTGAAATCACAACAATATATACCTGCTTTACTAGCGCTGATTAGTTGAACGGATTTCTCTAAAACGTTTGCAAACAGGCCTTTTATGATGTTAACTTCGTAGCATTAATCACTAAAATAGTAACAGAATTATGAAGACAAAATTAATGCGATTCATTACCTCTTTTTTTGAGAGTTGGAGAGAAGAAAAAAAAGTGCTGGCAAATCAGCCGGAATCTATTGTGGAGCACACGGATATTACCGTTACACGTTCCGCAAACCATCCTGTTGCGGAACGTGTAAAGACCGTGCCGGTTAGTCTGACGGATCAGGTAAACCGCTTCCTGCAATCTATCTACGATTTTCGTTATAATTTGCTGACGGAAGAAACCGAATACCGTCCGGCAGATGGGAGAGGAGAGCCTTTTGCACCTGTGGTCAGGCGGGAACTGAATTCTTTCTGCCTCGAAGCGCATGCACGGGGCATTGCCTGTTGGGATAAAGACATCAGTCGTTATCTCTATTCTACCAGTGTACCCGGTTATCATCCTTTCCTTCTGTATCTGGACGAACTTCCGGCCTGGGATGGTATTGACCGTCTCGAAGCATTGGTGCACCGTGTTTCTTCTGATCCATTGTGGATAAAACACTTCCATATATGGCTGCTTGCCCTTACTGCGCAATGGCTGGGCATAACGGGAAAGCATGCTAACAGTGTGGCTCCTATTCTTATCAGTATGAAACAAGGCTGTTTGAAATCTACCTTCTGCAAGAGTTTAATGCCCGAAACCCTGTCACGTTACTATTCGGATGAAGTGGAGTTGACTTCAAAAGGAAACGTTACCCGCAAAATGTCGGAAATGGGTCTGCTGAATCTCGACGAGTTCGATAAATATCCCGCTTCTAAAATGCCTTTGCTGAAGAATCTGATGCAGATGGCGGAGCTGAACCTTTGTAAAGCCTATCAGAGAAACTATCGCAACCTGCCGCGTATCGCTTCTTTCATAGGCACAAGCAACCGTTTCGATTTATTATCCGATCCTACAGGGAGCCGGCGCTTTCTCTGTGTGGAAGTGAAGGGGAAGATAGATTGTTCCCGCATTGTGCACAAACAAATCTATGCCCAGTTGAAGCGGGAGCTTCTGGAGGGTGGCCGATATTGGTTTACGGCAGAAGAAGAACATGAATTGAAGGAGCATAATAAGATGTTTCAGCGTCGCAGCATAATGGAAGAAGTGCTTTATGCCTGTTTCCGTCCTGCCACAGCCGAAGATCGGGATGAAATGGTGCAACGCCTTTCCGCGGCAGACATTTTCAAGGTTTTGAAGAGACAGAATCCGGCCGCTATGCGGGGCGTTAATTCGAATGCGTTTGCCCAATTGTTGGCGCCATTGGGATTTTCCCGCTCACGTAGCCGTTATGGAAATTATTATGCGGTCATTTCTTTGTCCGAAAATATCCCTTCCACCCGCTAACTCCGATGAATCGGACGTTTCAGTAGTGTGGAAGGGTAGGGATACTCGCTATGAATATGGCAAAAGCTGGTTTGACTGAGGAAAACAAGAATAGGTACTCAACGGTTTTTAGAGAATATTTTTTGATGAAATTCGAAACAAATGAATGCTTTTGTTGTTGAATGTGAAAAAAAACGTATCTTTGCAACTGAACTATTTGACATGATGATATCTTATATAATATGTCATGTCCTCTTCCGGAACAGTCTAAATGTGGCAATTTAATTGATGCCCGGATGAGCGTAGCCTGTATCAGTCATTGGTACGGGCTTACTCGTCCTGTGTCAAGGGTGCGCCACATACCTGACTGTTGGGATTGGTAATGCCCCGTACCACTAATATATTATTAGCCGTATAGGGTTGATTTTAAACTTATTAATCAAATACTATATGGCTAATTGGCTTTCTATACAAGCAGCTGCTGAAAAATACGGCGTATCTGAGGAGCTAATCCGGGAAAGGATTCGGCTCAATTATTTGACAATCTCTTCTTTAAAGAGGGATCCTTTTGAAGATCCGGACCCACTGGTGGATACTGACGAACTCGATAGAGCTCTTGAATTAAAATCGATACAATCCTATCCTGATGATGAAACTATTGAGCGAATTCCGAGAGGGCATTTAGACTGGATTTACCAGGAGAATTCCCGATTAGCAAAAAGGAATGATGATCTGCGGGAGGAGAATTATTTGCATGTTCAGTGGGAGGCTAAGCTAAAAGCTGATTTAGATAAAATGATAGAGCTTACCGATCGTTTGAACTCGTTGCACCAGAAAATAGTGGAAGACTATAAGTCTACGCTCAGTAGCCGATTTGAATTTTGGCCTTCTTTCTGGCATTTACTCTTCTCCAAAAAGAAATAAAGACCTAACTTGATAACTAATACCTCATCTAACCAGTATATATTGTTTTTTTAATCCTTTTCATCTTGTGAGTACGGAGTTTCGTGAGGAGCTCCGTCTTTTTTTGTATGCCCTCCCTTTCTATTTCTATTCATTTCTCCTTCTCCCGGGAGGAGGAGTACCCCGTAGGGGGGAGGTGGTAGGTGAGCTCATCTTTCTTTTCTTACCTGTCAGCCCCTTCTTCCCCTGTTTTTTTCTTTTCCTCGTACCCGCATATCCCTATTTTCCCTCTTTCCCGCCTCCGTCTACGCGCACATGTTACGCGCACGTATATATAATGTATCCCCTTCCACCCCCTTTCATACTTCCTTTCAAATTTATGTTCTACAACATCCTTATCAATCAGTCAGTTACAAAATTGTTTCAGAAATATGGTGAAAAAGTGATAGATATATTTGGATTGAATCGTAATATGCCCTACTTTTGCATCCGCTTTCCAAGAGACGGTAAGCCTTGAAATTGACATTCTGACAGAAACGGCGTAGGAACTCCAACGTTTTTCTTTTCTTTTGCCTTAATTCCAACCAAGAATACAGCATTCTAAAAGTAAAAAGGAAAAAACTTTCGGAAACATTTGGAAGATATGTGATAAAGTTCTTACCTTTGCACCCGCTTTCTGAACGAAGGCAATCGATAATTGACTTGCTGATTAAGAAACCGGTGTTGCTAAGAACTCCTTTCTCTTTCTTCTTTTATCTCCCCTTTCGCAAAGAGAGGCGACGAGAAAAAGAAAAAAAA
>NZ_CBVI010000175.1 GCF_000513195.1 Bacteroides timonensis
AGAAAACTGCTTTATCCGGAAAGTGGATTGTATGAAGTGCTGAGAAAGAATTACAGGGATTTTAGACGGTTCAGGAAATAAAGAGAGAAAAGAAACGTCCTTCCGGCAAATTGCTTGGGGGACGTTCCTTTTTATTGCCATGTTACATGGCAAGTTTGTAAACGTGGCCGATTTTCTCACACAGTTTGTCAGTATCCTCACCGACCTTCGGGTTGATAAGTTCGGCATATATCTGTGTGGAAAGAATGGAATTGTGCCCTAATACCTTTTGCAGGGTTTCCAGCGGCATCCCTTTGAGGATGGCAAGAACGGCAAAAGTATGTCGGCCGATATGCGGGGTGACTTCGACCCGGCAATCGCATTTCTTGCCTATGATTCTGAGGCTTAGGAACATGGTGTTATATTCACCTACGGGGAAAACACAATCGGGGGAATCTTTCTTCTCATCCACACCTCTGTATTTTTCAATCAGTTCGATGGCAATCGGCAATAATTTTACGACGTATGCAACTCCTGTCTTTATACGGTTTCCCATCAGCCATGTGCCGCCATCGGAATCGGTATGGATATTGTCATAGGTTATGGCTTTCAGGTCGGCATAGGCAAGACCGGTGAAGCACATGAACAGGAACATATCGCGCATGGCACGCTGGCGCTTGTATTTCAGTTCCACATGAATTATTCTTTGCAGTTCCTCTTCGGAAAGGAAAGAACGTCTTTTATATTCGGGCACACATTCGAAGGATACAAACGGATGGACTCTTATCCAGCCTCTTTCCTGTGCGATGTACAATAGCCATTTCAGGGTATTGACACGGTTGAAAGCCGTAGCGTTTGCATTTCCCGCCGTTCCGAGCATCCACGTATAATAATCCTCAATGAACGGCTTTTCAAGTTCATCAATAACTATATCTTCGATGTTCTTTTTGGTTTTCATGAAAAGCAGAAGGCTTTTATAGTCAGCAACCAGTCCACGGTAGGTGCTTTCCGCTTTTCCTTTGCCTATCTTTTCCTTATACGATTCAAGCTGTTCCTTGAAAAGTGCCATAAGCGTGTGGCAGTCTTCACCGAAACCGACGTAACGGTTATAGACTTTCTTGGCCGTGACAAAACTGTCATGGTCGCAAATATACTGATAGTGCTTGGTAATCTGAGCTTTGATATTATCAAGCTCCTGATTGAGAGTACGGGCTTCTTCGGATTTACCTTTTGCCCGGTTGGCTTTGACGTCCCACAACGTAAGGGACACTTCTTTCTTACAACTGAAACCAGCTTGGGTTCCGTTAATGGTGATACGGCCCATTACAGGTGCCTTACCGTTTTTTACTGACTGCTTTTTTGTGTAAAATAACACTTTGAATGTACTTCTCATAACTCAACTTTTTTTAGTTACAAATTTACTTACTGCTGAGTTATTTGAGGTTATGCAAAAGTAGGCAACAAATTGAAACTTAATATATTATATTCCATTTGAGAGCTTTTGGAGGTGAGTTACGATTTGGTAACTTAACTATGCTTTTAAACTATTTCTTTATATATCAGCAACTTATATAATGCTGATTTCAGAGTAGGTAACGGATTTGTAACGAGCTAACTTCTATGATTCTCTTTGTTTTTAGAGTGGTTGATTAGCTGTTACAAATATAATTATTCTTTTTATATTTAGCAAAAAACTATTCAAAATACAATTTATTAATAACTTGTCCTGTTGTAATTACCATACTAATGCAACACAACTATGAAGATAGAGCGGTACATCTGAGACGCTCTGAAATAATTATTCAAAGTAGCATTCTTGTCCTTTATATTGCAGGATAAAAATCACATATAAAAACTATATTTAATTTGTGGCTTTCGATCTGGTGATACATATTTAAGTATTTCTCCAACATTTCGACTACAATCAATTGTAATAGGAAACTTTCTATCAAATTGTGTATTATTCCAATTCATTTTTGTTAATGATAATATTTCTCTGCATATCTGTTCTGGAGATTCATCGAAAGAAAATAGCCTTACCTCTATCGGGTTTGGAATATACTTGCCTGGATAGGTTCCATAATATTCAACATATCCTCTAGTATATAAGAAATGACGACATTTATCAAGGCTAAACATCGTTCCTCTTAATGGAGGATAATCATTATCTCTGTATAATCTAAAATTTGTAGGCATGATGGTTACCAAGTCTATAGAATTTATGTTCATATCAGCAGCAACTCTTTTAAATCCATCTATTTCTTCTTCAGAATAATTAGAACTTTTATGAATAACAAGTCTTTGAGGAAAAATCTTAATTGCATTATAGTATTCACTTAAAGATTCTTTAAGGAGATTATAAGCCTGACTCTCTGTCAAATGAGGTTGCCTGTCTTTTTTATCCTCTTTTACAGGAGTGCCCCTCAATATAACTCCGTTACCGTGTTCGTTGAATATTTGCGCGACGCTTGTTTGAATAGTTTTTTTATCACGTGTGCGGTAGAAACTAATTCCTGCAAAACAAGTTATATTGTTAGTTTCTTTCTTTAAAGACCAAGGAATACCCCCTGCTTTATAATATAATGCAGTATAAAAGTTCCATGCTATACTTGCTTCATCTTGCATTTCAGAAGAAGGTTTAGCTATTCTATCTCTTATTATTTGAATTGGAATGTTATATTCCATAGCCTTAGCTTTGAGTAGCCTTCTGAAATTAACCTCAATTTCTATTGACTCTTCTTCATTAAAATCATCGTCTACTTCAATTGTTTTAGTTCCATATATCATTTTAGTTAATGATTCATCTAGTACGCACAAAATGACATCTGGTTTCTTGTTATTTGCAAGAAAATGTATTTCCGCTATATAAAGTTCAACCGTTTTAATAATTAGCTGATCAATATCATGAGCTTCTTTCTTAATTTTATCAAGGGTTGAATTGTTGATTTTACGTATATACGATTCATCATGGACAATCTTACTACCAAATCCTATTGTTTCATTAAATCCTGGAAAGTTAGTAAATAGATTCGGAAGCTTGCTTTTTTTTGCATTAATATGGTTACAGCATTTTTTTATCCAACTGATAGCTATATTAATACTTTCGCTCAATCCAATGAAACCAACAACTATTTTGTCTGGTCTTATATCGTTAATGTCAGATACATTATATTTATATATACCTGTTCGAGGACAGATACATTCACCTTTGCCAAATTGTAATAAAGGTTCTTCTAATAATTTAATTTCCATATTGTGGAGTGTAATTAAGAGTTAAATTAAATGGAGAAGAAAATGATATAAATTTATATTCCTTTTCGCTATCTTCCAATTTTGTAGAAAGACAATATGATATAAACATAAAATGTTGATATACAGAAGAGTTTGTCTCCAATTTCTTTTTTTGAGCAATTAATTGGCTTTCATGATTACAACTATGGTAACCGTCATAAGTGAAACTCCATCCTGGAGTTATACTTATAAACCACCTCTCATCAGATCTGAAGGATTGGATTTTAAAAGAAAGATGTCTAAAATGTAAGATTTGATTTTTTTCGTTATTCCAACCTTCAGCTATAACAGAACGTGTTGCTGTTTTTTTGTTTTTCCAAGTAATTTTTCGCTCTCTAGGAATTCCAATAGGCTTGAATCTAAAGTATCTTTCTTTTCGTACCCACTGTATGTTTTTATAAGAAACCAACTCTTCAATAGAATGATTAATTAAATGAATTAGTGCTTCTTCATATTTGAAACCAATATTAGCAAATTCATTTATGTCATACTCTTCGACTGTACCGATTTCTATTAACTTATTTAAAGGTTCTTCTCTATTATCCAAAGGCTTAAATGAAATTATTTTGTCCTCAAATGTGAACCAATCTCTACTGTATGGAATTTTCAAAAAATCAAATGCTTTATTAAGCACTTTACCCATAGGAGCACTTTTTTTAAGCTTATAAGGTGTACTCCAAGATTGTGTGATTATATCATCACGATCTACCCCAATTATGCCTATATAAACTTTTGCTGGTAATTTGACTTCAAGAATATTTGGATATAATATTTCCGTTTTAATTACTTCTCTATTTTCCAATAAATATTTTCGTCGATCAATTTCTTCATCACAAAACTCCTTTTTTAGTAATTCTAACAGTTGATCGATTTTAGAAATGTTAATCCATGAATTTAATTCTTTAAGTATATCACTATAATCTAGAATCTGTTTTTCTGAGAAATCTAATTCATTATCACGTGCTAAAACGAAAATATTATCAGAATATTTTTTCTGTTTCTCTGTTATGATATAGATTAGCAAAGTATCAAAATCTTCAGCACGTTTTCCTTTGATAAACTCATCTATTGTATGTTTCACTTTTTCTCCAGTAGCTGTGGACGTAACCTGCACTGCTATTCTATTTTCAATATCTATTAAATCAATAGCTGACGAATTTTTCTCCTTGTTATTTATATTAATCAAATTTACTCCATACACTAAATTTAATATAGGAATAATCACATTCTCTGCATGAATATTGATATCATACAAATTTAAGCTATTCAAATTTTGCACTTCTGCTCGAAACCTTGCAAATAACTCTGCTATTTTATCTATCTTTTCTTTTTTACGCATACAAATACTATTAACATATTTCTAATATTTACACACTACTAGCCAATTTCATGATTGTTCAAGTAAGGTCTGCAACACTTTTCTACTATTTCTCCAATAAATTGTAAATTGGATTCGTTTTCTCTAATTGGCTTAAGATTAAACGAGCAATTTAGCCATAGTAAAATTTAATGTGTACAAAGATACTGCTTTTCACTGTATTATAGAATTGCAGCCACAAAAACTAAAGCATAATATTGTTTTTTTTAACGTTACAATAATTGATTTATAGTTTTGCATTTCAACTTCTTCCCTGCAAATATAGCCCTTTGCCTTCAGATTGAGCAAGGCGGCCCTTCGGGCTGGTTGGACAGGAAAAAATCATCCTCGCTTCGCTTGCGGTATTTTTTCCTGCCAAGCCTTGCACAATCTCGGCAAAGGACAGCCCGGCAAGTAAGAAATCGAAACACTGGCTCCGCGGAGCCGGTTATGTTTAATTAAAAACTATTTAAGTATGACTGAAATGACAGCAATGCAGGTTTACGAAGGAGAAGTAATAAACCCCACAGGCACGACCGGGAATCTAAACATTATCCCGTTGACAAGGGCAAATGCGCATCGTGCCACACTAATCCGTAGAAAAGATACGGATAACAAACACGTTCCTTTCCATTTCCGTAAGAAAAGTTCAGGTATACACATGTATATCCACACTTATGAAGAAAACGGAGAGGAAAAAGAACTGAAGCAAGCGGATTTTAAAGACTGGGTAGTCGTCCAGTTCAAACATCCGGGCTATCTGGAAGGACTGGAAAACATCGCTTATGATGCCTACCATTGGAATTCTTTTGATCCGGATGTCAGAGCAGAAACAGACATCATGAATTATGAAAAGCAACTGCATGAAGATCTTGATAAGATTCCTGAAGAGAAGCGGCAAGGTTACATCATGAGTTACAAGAACAAAGTCTCTTCCCTATTCAGCCGTTTGTCACGATGTGCAAATTCAATGGTGACAGGACGAAGCAATTTCAACTTCCATAAAAACGAAAAAGCGAATAACGCCTACCAGAACAAGTATGAAGAATTCCACACTTGGCGCACAAAATATCTGTATGCCATGCAAAGAATGACTGAAGCGGCAAAGCCGGAAGAAGAAAAACAGGAAGAAGCATGGCAGAGACTCAAACGCGACATCGCAAGTAGTGCAAAAACCATCCATGAGATTGATACCGGTAAAGCCAGAGGCTATAATCGAGCACTGTTCGTCAACAGCATTCTCGGTAAAGTCAGCACCTTTGCCAATCATGGAGAAGTGGAAATTGTGCAGAAAGCCGTGGACTTCATTACTGAATATAATGCCAGTGTAAAGAAACCCGTCATTACGGCACGTAACCAGTTCTTCCAACTCCCTGAAATAGCGCAGCGCATGCGTGAAAAATTGAAAGTGATAAAGGAGCAGGAAAACAAAGAAGTAACATTTGATGGTGGAACGCTCGTATGGAACTACGAGGAAGACCGTCTGCAAATACTTTTCGACAATATCCCTGAAGAAAGCAGACGCAAGGAACTGAAATCTTCCGGATTCCGATGGTCGCCCCGGAACAAGGCATGGCAACGCCAGTTGACACACAATGCAGTATATGCAGCAAAAAAAGTATTGAACCTTCAAAATATCTGAGCCATGAAAAACGAACAAATTAAGTTCATCGTTGACTCACGTTTCTTTCGCGGTACCTTGATTACGTCCATGTATGACGGCATACATAGTGACTACGGCGGAGAAACGCTGGAAGAATTAAAAATCAGTGAAAATAATCCTTTTCTGATTGCAGTATCGGATAATACCATAAACAAAATGATCCGCATCTATGAGAAATCATTATGCGGGCCATTTAGCGAAATATCAGAGGAAGATTATTATGACAGCATGGATGTACTACCGCCTATTCGTTTAAAGGGACATTCGTTCTTTGTCGGCGAACCTTATTATGGCAGTCTATATCCATTCCGCTTCACAATAGGCGGACGATATTTCAAGGGCCTGCGGTCTGTCAGAACGCCACAGGTGGAACTGGAACGACAAATGAACGAGCATTATCTCCATATTACGTTCAAAGGTAAGATTACAAAGGAACTGCCCTTTTCCATTACAGATAAAACGAAACAGGAAACTTTCATCAGTCCCTATTCATTCGTCCATAGTGATGGTAAAGAACGTTTTATCTGCAACTTGGTATCTAAACGGAATGATGCAGAAAAGACTCACAAGTCAAGAAAAGACATGTCCGCAATCCTTCTAAGTCTTCGTAGGCATCATTTCCTGTATTTCTCCGGCTCTGATAAGTTTGATGATATTCAAAAGTTTATGGATATGATAGAAAAGCAAAAATATACCCTGCTGACTAACAGTGATTTTTTCCAGTATCCGGTCAACCGTGAATCAGTTACATTTACCGGAAGCATTAAAGAAACGGGAGAAACCTTCTTTTATCGGATTTACAACCGGACATTGTTTCAGCACTTGCTCTACAAGTTAAGGAATGTCAAGCGAGAAAAAGCTGAAGTAAAAACAGGAAGTAATGAGCATCCATAAATATCCAACAGGAAATGGCGGCTGGAAACAGTTGCCGCCATTCTTGATTATTACCACTAAAAAAAGAACATGAATATGAATAAAAAGAAAGAAGCCTTAGAGCGCAGACTTGCCCGTTTGGAGTCTTCCTTGTCAAAGGAACAAGCAAGAACAACGCAGGTAATGAATAATATAGGTTGGGGTACCGGAATGAGATGCACCAAATGCACTCCCTCTTTTCGCAAGGAAGATGAACTGAAAGAAAAAATCCGATTGGTAAAAACAGAACTAACCAAATTCAAATAAGATGAATATAACTACAAAAAATACAGGCAATAAACTATACTGGCAATCCGACCTCTATCCGGGCGGAAAAGTGGAAGTACAACTGACATTGGCAACTTATGCCAACAATGACAATCTTTACGCCGGATTAATAGCTCCCTGTGACAATGAAGAAGAGGGTTGGGAACCATTTACAGACCTGACTATAAACCAGCATTCCCTGCCACCGTTCTACGCCTACGTGGATAACCGTGACTATAACGAAGGCGCACATGAATTTCTTATCCGCCATGAAATAGCTGAACCAACCAGTCTGTTTCCTGAATGGAACGGTTTCAAATTATTCCGTTTCAACCGGAAGAAGCTGGAAGAACTGGCACCGGAATATTATAAAGTAATCGCCCGAAAGTTACCACCCGAACAAGAAGCACTGGAAACTATCGAATACAAAGGAGACAGTTATCCCCTTAGAAAGATAAAGGACACTTACGGTTTCTATATCATTTCCATACCGGAACTGGAAAAGGCATTGCTCTACGGAATGGTTCAAGCTGATACAGAGGCGGAAGAAATCCATGAAAGTATCTGCCATTATTGCCCGGAAGAAGACCTCAAATATCTTACCGATGAAGAAATGATGGAAATAATCAATAATGGAACAAAAGAAAATCTTAGCATTATTTCAACTTCCTGCCCGCAAACATAGCCCTTTGCCTTTGAATGCGCAAGGCGGCCCTACGGGCTGGTTGGCAAAGAAAAATCATCCTCGCTGCGCTCCGGTATTTTTCTCTGCCAAGCCTTGCGCCATTAAAGGCAAAGTGCAAAAAGGCAGGCAAGAAATCGAAATACTGGCTCTCCGGAGCCGGTCATGTATAACTTAAATATAGAATAAAGCTATGATTGAAGTAAAAGAAATGAAGATTCATGAAGTACAAGCAATGAATCCCGTAACTCCTGTTATTGATACCTTGACTTATCGTGAAAGGAACTATCCCGTACGCGAAATAAGTGACGAACGGGATACCTATAAAGTGTCCATTGAAAGACTGAATTTCGATTTGCTGGACGGCATCAGAGGTCTTGATTCCACCGCCTTTGATATTGATGAAAGCATCTGTTATTTCTGTACGGAAGACGAAATACGGACATTGACAGATGAACAGCTGATTGAACTTATTTACGGTTAAAGAGAATCTGATTATGAAAGCCGGAGATATTGCCATGCTGATACGTCCGTACAAAGGATACAGGGCTGTCGAACTGATTGAGAAACTGGGAAACCGGTGGCTCGTGCGTGTCTGTGAAAGCGGACTTGAACTGGAAGTATATGAGGATGAATTCACACTGGATTAAAAGCGGAGACCTTATGGAGAAATATAAATTCGTATTCTTTTCAGAAGCCATAGGCTTCACTGCACCACATATCGGAGAGGTCCGTAAAGAAATTACCCGGAGAGTGAAAATAGAAAAAGTGGAATCCGTCAAACATGATATCGAACTGCAAATGATTGAAAACAAGAACGGCATCCCGACGGTACTGTATTCCTGTTATCTGTATAATGACTCCTTTGAGCTCATGCACGGAAGCATCTGCAATACAAAAGACTACATTAAAGAAGCCTGGAGATACCTTCAGAATAGAAACAACCCTTCAAAAAACTCACCGTCATGAAAAGAGCAGAAGCATTAAAGAAAGAATTACTGAAGAATGCGAAAACGAGTCCATACAACAATCTCATGTTGGAGAACGTCATGGAACGATTTCGCAAAGGTGAAAATCCTGTGCGTATAACGCATATACCGCCAAGCATAGATAAAGCGCATATATGTGTTGAAAACGGAAGATACTATTCCCAGAAGAAGGAAGAACCATACAAATTCAATTATCCGCACGATAAATATATCCGTGACCGTGATGTGACCGATGAACCCCGGACACACGGGTATTGGTATGACGCTGCCGACAAAATGCAGAAAGTCCTGTTCCTCAAAGAGCAGGGTTTTTGCGTTTTAGAGCACCAGATCTATGGTATGGGAGAAGTCATTGAAATATATCTCAAATAAATATGGAGGGACAGATTATGAATACAAATAACCAGCCATGGAGAAAGTATGTACCTGAATCGGTCACCCTCTATTATGTGGATTATTGCAACAACCTGGACGGGCACGAAAAGTTACAGGAACAGTGCATCCGGCAAAACAGTTTCCTCCCATTGGATGTGCAGGTGCAGGAGTGGTATTTAGAACAGGAAATTGAAATACTCAATGAATACCTGACTGAAATCAAAAAGAAGATGCTGTCAGAAGGAAAGGCGGAAGAATATGGAAAGCATGAGGAAGATATAAAGGAACTGCTGTATGAACGGAACGACACCGACCCGTCAGATGAGCTTATCTGCAATTCATCCGTCACTAATATGTTTTATTCGCTGGGTGTAGAAATAGTGGGGTATACTGAAGGGACAAACACCCGTGAAGAACCTTACGCAATATCCTATAACAAAATAAGGCGTGCCCTCAAACTGAAGAAAGGACAGTTTAAAGAACAATTGGCAGAACTGGTTGATAACGCCACGTATGGCGGCGAACTGCGTATCTATTTCAACGCCATGTTCAATAAGCTGATAACGGGTGACAAAGAAAGTGATTTCAAAACCATCCGGTTCCACGGGGATGTGATCGTAGCTATTGCTGACAGCCATAACGGTTCCGGGTATCATGTTGAACTGCCGCTCGACATCACGCTACCATTTAATAGAGATAATCTGTTTGTCGATTCCCAAGTGCATTATTCGTATGCTAATGAAATCTGTGGAATGTGCAACGACTGGTGCGATTCCACTAAATGGCAGACAGGGATGAAACCGGTCAAAGCGTCTATCCCCAAAAGTACCATGGGCGAACATCTACAAAAGGAAGCCCGCTATGAAAAGACTTTCCGTGAAGGAGGATGTACCTTCGGTGACATGAACTATAGCCGCCACCGGAACACATTCTATATCAACAGCTTCCCGTGTGGGAGCAAATGCCCCTGCGGGACATTCTGGATTGACTAAAAACAAATCATTTATTATTCACCCATAAAAAACAAATTATCATGAAAATTATGTGTAAACAAGAGTATTACGATGAAGTAATGCAGTATGCGAAATCTATCAATGACACTTCCCTTCAGAAATGTCTGGACCGTCTCAAGGAGTGGGAAAAGAATCCAAACTGCCCCTGTGAAATAGAAATCTATAGTGACTGGGCTCCTCATTCGTTCGGATTCACCCAAAAATACCCTGATGGAAGGAGAGGAATTGTCGGAGGACTTCTCTATCATGGTTCACCGGACGAATCATTAGCCGTACAGCTGACTCCCTTCATAGGATGGCAGATACATACTTAAAGATTCTGGACTATCATGGAAGAGTGGATGCAGTATGCCAAAGACATGGCGAAAGCAGAAAAGGAGTTGAAAATCGAGCAATGGGTCATCATCTCCTTTTACAGAACGACGGAGCGGGGCGATAAAGTCCCGCTCTTCCGATATGACCTGCCACGGCAGGTAGCCGACAGATACAGCTGGGTAATCCAATGGCGCAGGGCAAAACTTGTCTGCCAATATCCAAAAGGAAATGTCACCCATGACTATTCCCTGTACGACAAACGCAGCGGGCAAAATTATTCATTCGGTTCCTGCCTTTCCTCCCTGGCTGCTACCAAAGCACAGGTCACGAAGATGGAACGGACGATAAGGGAATACATCAGCTGGCAGAAGCAGAACAATCTGTTTTTCAACGAGCAGACGGATGAAATGCTGCAAAAGGCAATCAACAAACTGAAAATAAAGAAGAAAAATGTACAGGAAGCGGAAGAACGACTACACCGGAAAGTTGAAAATCATCTATGCGGGCTTCGGAAATGACAAACCGGAGTCCGCATTCTCATTTCTTGCTGCAAAGATAGCCGTTTGCCGGGTTGATTACGCAAGGCGGCCCTACGGGCTGGTTGGCAGGAAAAAAATCATCCTCGCTGCGCTCCGGTATTTTTTCCCGCCAAGCCTTGTCGCAATCCCCGTCAAACAGGCAATAAAGACATCAAGAAATAAAAATGCCTACTATGTAGGCAAAGATGTCTAACTCAAATATTTAAAGTCATGATTACAGACGAAAAGACTCAGAACAAACTGTATGCGGATACAGAAGATGTATTGTTTACAATGGATGATAAAGCGGATGCTGTACACAAAATGTTGGAGATTATCAGAGACACTCCTGAATATCTCCAGATAATGAACTGTCTGCCGACCCATGCACAGGAAGACCCCAAAGCGGACTGGTGGCGGACTAAAGAGGCGGATTACCTTATGGCAGAACTGCTGCATGTTCTTGATATCTACACACCGGAAGGATTCATATTCGGTCCGGTATACAGAAGGACACACGGGTTCGGATATGGAAATATCGAATATGAGAAGAAAAGGCTTTACCAAATCGAAATCTATCTTGACTGGGGGTATATATTCGGTCAGAAGGATGAATATAGAAAAAAGAAAAAGCATTACGCAGAATTAGAGGATATATGCAGGGCGGGAGGATACACAACCGAACTGAGAGCAAGAGCGAAAGGCTGCCGGATAGCCAAAGGAAATACCGAACTGCATGCCCATTACGGATGGATAACCGGTTATTGCGAAGCCATGCATCTGTGCGAACTCCTCATCCTGCTGCTCAGAGAATGTAAAATAAACAAATTGATAAGATGTAAAATAGTCGGTTCGGTATTCAATTTCACGGATGAGGAAGAATACGAATTTTATCAAGAGAATTTCGAATCGAGCATATATTACCTTGTATTCGACCTTTTTGAAAGAAAATCATGGGCTGTTGCGGAAAGCCTCATGGAAATTGCTTCGAAAATCAACGTATCCACGAAAAACCGTCCGAAAGGCTTTGATTGCAATTCTCCCGTTTACAGATATGTACAGTCCGCCTACTGGAAACTGGTGGACAAAGGTTATCTGGAAGAATTCACACGCAAATTGGGAAGAGACGAATTCCGTTGTGCTAAAGCAACGGAATTAGGGAAATCAAAAAAAATATTTTATGGAACTAAATTATAATCAGTTACTGCTCATCTCCCTGTGGCAATACAACCACCACGGGGAGGAAGGGCTGACCCTAAACCTCTTTGAAAAAACTTTCGGAAAGGTATACGGAAGCCACTATTACGAGAAATGGACAAACTATTTCAACTGCAACCTTTGGGACATGATCGCCTATTTCAGGGGAGAAAAAGAAAACGGCCAGAAATTCTGCGACATGATAAGCAAACAAATCGAATTATACCGCAAAAACCGCGAGCCTTATGGAATTCAGTAACTTTTATACAGTTGAAACCCTGCAATGCTTCAACGATTTGCACGATTACGGGTATCCGATAACGCAAATTGATGTAGACAAGGTGAACCGCCTGATTTCATTGATACATCAGGAAAGGGATAATAATGAAACCCCTGCCGCCGGAGATATTATCGCTTATACGACACGCAGCGGAGATTATTACCGGAATGCACACATCGAACGAACGGATGATAAAGAAGTATATATATGTTTGACAGCCAATACCCCGTTCTGTTTTGACAACAAGGGCAAAGCGGGTTATGATACTGAAGGCGGTTTATGGACACAGCTTGATCAGAAACTGCCCGAACCGGACGGAATGCAGTTCAAGCTTTTCAAGACATGGGGAAGCCGCAGCAGGTGCAAGGACGGTGCCGTTTATTTCATGGCGGCTGTCCGGGTGTGGAAATATGCCGAACCGGAACCGCTGTACGAGCAATACTCCACCAAGGACTGGGCTAAGTATAATATCTGCAGATTGCCCGATCCGGAACAGAAAGGTGAATACTTCTATACCGGGGACGGATTCACTCTCTATTCCCGCAGAGAACTGGACAGACTGATAGAAATGCTGCACGGTGAACTCTTCTGTGGAATATACCGCAATTCTCTTATACTGTGGGGATACCGCATGGAATGGAAGCTGCTCACGGGGCAGGAATGGAACAGGACGGATGCCGAAACGCATCTGTCTTTTCTCGGAGAACAATCCGTTAAGATACGGACCTGCCACGACACTCATACAGTATTCATCTATAAAAGGAAATAAGCCATGGCTAAATATGATACACCATCAAAACTCCGTCCGCTTGAAAAGCTGATAATGGATTTCTCATATTCGAACGGATATGATCCGATAAATGTATTCGATGATTTCCAGACCTATATCATCCACGGATTTTCTTTAGGCGCTCCACCGCTGCACGGCTGGAAATATAAAAAGCAGCAGAATATCGTATTCATGAAAATGGTCACCGAATGGGCACAGCTCATGAACCGTGAATTAAAAGAGGATACGGACTGGTTTGACCCGTTCGGGGATTTGTACATGTCTCTGGTTTCCAGAGGAACTCAGCAGGGACAAGGGCAGTTCTTTACACCGGTACATATCTGCGACCTTATGGTGATGTGTACCCAGGGGGAAGAGAAAAAGACCGGGCAGAGGATTAATGACCCGACGTGCGGAAGCGGAAGGCTGTTACTGGCTTATCATGTACGGAATTTAGGGAATTATCTGGTAGCGGAAGACATCAACCGTACCTGCTGTCTGATGACCGTATGCAATATGCTGGTGCATGGTTGTGTGGGGGAAGTAATCTGGCACGACAGCCTGAATCCTAAAAATTTCATGGGTGGATGGAAAGTCAACCCGATACTTACATGGACTGGTATTCCTACCATTCAGAAAATGGGCATGAACGAATACCAGGCAAGCCGGAATCTGCCTGTATCACCCTATACGGCACATAAGACGGCTGCCAACAATTGTGGAAACCGTAAAAAACACGCCTCCTTTCCGCAACAGACAACTTTAAACATGTAGACGCAACTATACTAATTAATATAAATCAACAATCTAATTATCAACTTTTAAAATCAAAAAAATCATGGAAGTAACAGTAATGCCGAACACCGCATCGGCACAAAAGCAGCAAGGATTGAATCAAGTTGTTATCAACAAGGTCCAGAGAATGATCGAGGGAAAACAGCAGGATGTTATGGGAACCATCACCCGCCTGCTCAACGAAGGAAAAATCGCGCAGGATTTCATTGCGCCAATCGGAGTAAACCTGCGTAATAATGACCGCCATCCGGTTATCTCATTTCAAGGGGGTGACCATGTGCAAATGACCATGCCGGAGGGCAACTTCAACCTGCATGGAAATGCCATCAGCCAGATATCCGAAAAGATGAATATTCCGGCAAAATACCTGAGAGAGCTGTCCGCCGGAGATGAATGGCAGAAACAACTGTGCGCCACTATTCTTAACGAACACTCCGGCTGGACAGACCGTACACGCGTACTCATACGTGCGGTAGGTATGGAGGTCCGCGGCGTATTATCCGACTCCTACAGACGGCTCAATTCCGTGGATATACTGACCGCATTCATCAGGGAAGCGGGAAATCAGGGAGCTGTCGTGTCGGATGCCTACATGAACGACACGAAAGTATGGTGCGAAACAATACTGCCTGAACCACTCCAAATAGCTACCCGCAAGAACGGTATGGTAATCATTTATGCAGGGGCCAGGTTCTCCACATCCGACTATGGAAACGGTTCGGTGGATATGCGCTCTTTTCTTCTGAATGGAGCTTGTCTGAACGGGATGGTACGTGAATCGGTCATGCGGCAAGTACATCTCGGGGCACGATTGCCGGATTCGATTGCACTATCGCAAAAGACGTATGAACTGGATACGCAGACGACCGTGTCGGCAGTGACAGACCTGACACGCGGGCTGTACAGCAGGGATACACTCATGCAGAAAGCGATAGAGATTCAA
Source organism: Bacteroides timonensis (assembly GCF_000513195.1). Lineage (GTDB taxonomy): Bacteria > Bacteroidota > Bacteroidia > Bacteroidales > Bacteroidaceae > Bacteroides > Bacteroides timonensis. Next base: position 15,346 of record NZ_CBVI010000175.1, read on the forward strand.
GGAGCGGCTGAAATAGATGTGGATTTCGACAAGGAACTCAAAAGTCTGGTACAACGCGGCGCTTTGTTGAAGAATGAAGGACGTGAAGTGGAGAAACTGCTGATGAACAACAATCCCGATGACGGTGTAACGGGCGGAGCAACACTTTGGAAACTGACACAAGGCATAACGGCTTTTGCACGTGAACAGGCACCTGAACGCAGCAGGGAGCTGCATGAGATTTCGGGGCAACTGATGAACCGGGTGAAAGCAAACTAAATTATAAAAGTAACGGATAGTTGCCGGATAGAAAAAATTCCGGCTACTATCTGCTAAAATTCTGAAACTATGAGCATAATATGCAGCAGATGTGGTGGAACCAACATAATGTGTGAAGCCATGATAGAACCCAATACGAAGAAGTTCAGCCATTATACGGATGAATCCTTTCTTTATGGGTGGTGTAATGACTGTTGGAAAGGGACTATTCTTACGGATGTAGAAGAGGTCAAGAATTACATAACAACCGAATACAAGATATTTGTTGAATCATACGGTATTGAACCGCAATATGCGAAGTGCCGGATCTTATGGAAAGACACTCAGGAAACCTGCGATGTAAGAATCATGTTGTCTGTGGATGCCGGTATTGAAGATGATAAGACATTTTATAGTTGCAGCAGCCTAAACGGGCTTCTCTCACTGGCAGAACATGGCATAGAAGACTTCATTGTTACGGAATGTCACAGAATGTCGCGGAATGTTTGAACCAATATCATCCAAAGTAAAACATGAAAAGTAGCAAAGCAGAACTCCAATGCAAGATAGAAGATTTGCTAAGGAGTAAAAATACCGGTGAATACCATTCGCATACATTTGCAGGGACAGTTTATATCAGTGAAAATACATATCATAAAGCTGTCAAGAACCGGCAATTACAGTTGTATTTGCAGAACACAAAATGGACAAGCCACTCCATATATCAAATCTACATCTCAAAAAACAAACCTTACGTTTCCACCGGTAGCTATTATATGCCCGTTTCGGAACTGTCCCTGAAAGAATTGCAGAATCTATATGATACGATGCGGGAAGAATGCAGGGAAGACGAACTGTTCCAATCCTCCAATAATTAAATAACTTGTTGATGGAAATGATAAAGAGCCATAAAGGCAGTTTTACCCTTATGGCTCTCACTCTTCTTTCACGGTTTAAACAAAAGTTTGAATTCTTCTTTCCTCCGCCTTTCCAGAGAAGGAATGACCTTACCACGATACATACGGAACGATACATATTCCTCATAAATATCCCGGTCGCCTTGCTCCAGTTTGCGAATCAATTTACTTTTTGGAGTTTTGCCGTAGCCTAACAAACGATTATGTCCCACATTATAAGCCAGCGTAGCAAGAAGCA
>NZ_CBVI010000176.1 GCF_000513195.1 Bacteroides timonensis
AACCCCGGGTACCTCGCAGTACAACGGTTTTCAAGACCGCCGCAATCGACCACTCTGCCACCTCTCCAAAACTCCTCTTTCAAGAAGTGCTTTCCTCTTAAAGCGGTGCAAAGGTACGATTTTTTTTTATATCACAAACATTTCCGCACAAAAATCATCTTCTATACCTAAAATAATATATATACAAGGAGATTAGTTGATGCAACGAATCCTATCCATTACAAATAAGTAAAATCACTGTAAAGCAAATCAGGAACAGTTTCAATAGAACTACCATTTTAGTATAAGTTAATCATTACCAAGGCACTGCAATGACATGTGCGTTCCCGCGCTCGAAAACCGTCGTTACCACGAAGAGAAACGAGCGTTCCCATTAAAGGAAACTTCAACGCATTATATATCAACAAAATAGAACGCTTATACGAAGCCAGAAATAACCTCTTTAGTCTCCCCAATTATACCCATCCACATAATCATCAAAGTAGTCATCCAACTGGAGTCCGCATTCTTTGGCCAGACGAATGATATACTGCTGGTCGGCAGGCTTTATCAACCAGTCACCTTTACGGGCAAGATAGTAGTTCCTGCGTCCGAGGTGTGAAATGAGCCGCCATCTGAATGTACCAGAGACACTCACTGTCAGGGAATTCAATAATTGTGTGAATCCTTTAGCATAACGCACCGGCTTGTTCGAACGATAATATTCGCATTTTCCCTTCATGGCTTGCAGTTTTTGAGGAGTCAGGGTGGGCAGGAACGGATATTTTACGGGAGCATGCTCCAAGGCTATGTGGCGCAGACAAGTAGAAGTCTTAGGGCAATCGGCAGATGCACATAAGCCAAAACCATAGGGCACTTGCGAGTAATCGAATGTTTCCATATCGTATTTATTAATAGTTGACGGCAAAGGTAAACAGAATAAATCGGGAAAAAGAGGAAAAGATTGAAAAGATTGAAGAGAAACAAAAGGAGGAAGTGATGGCAAGTGCTGAAAGTGGCATACCTAACAATAGTTATTTTATGCTGTTCAACATAAAAAAGGCATATATATCCATACTATTACGGAAATATTTCCGTAATTTAGCAGCCCCAAAAGGATAACATTACATTTACCCACTAACAAAATGAATATTATGGAATTGAACAAAACCTTTATCGACGGGCTTTGGAGCAAAGAAATCAATGTCAGTGATTTCGTGAGTAAAAACATCGCGCCTTATACTGGAGACGCTTCTTTCCTGCAAGGACCTACCGAACGTACCAAACATATCTGGGAGCTTTGCCTCAAAGCGCTCGAAGAAGAAAGAGCTAACAACGGAGTACGTTCTCTCGACCCCCACACCGTATCCACTATCACTTCACATCAGGCCGGTTATATAGATAAGGAGAATGAACTTATCGTTGGTTTGCAGACGGATGAACTGTTGAAACGTGCCATCAAGCCATTCGGTGGTATCAATGTAGTAGCTAAAGCTTGCCGCGAAAACGGCGTAGAAATAGATGATAAAGTAAAGGATATCTTTACCCATTATCGCAAGACACACAATGACGGCGTATTCGACGTATATACTGAAGAGATCCGCTCATTCCGTTCATTAGGTTTCCTCACCGGACTTCCCGATAACTATGCCCGCGGACGTATCATCGGCGACTACCGTCGTCTGGCACTTTACGGCATCGACCGCCTCATCGAAGCCAAAATGGAAGATTTACACAACCTGACCGGTCCGATGACCGACGCCCGTATTCGCCTGCGTGAAGAAGTGGCAGAGCAGATCAAGGCTTTGAAAGATATTAAGATAATGGGAGAATATTACGGACTCGACCTCAGTCGTCCGGCTACTTCGGCACAGGAAGCCGTACAATGGGTGTACATGGCTTATCTGGCCGCTGTAAAAGAACAAGACGGTGCAGCCATGTCTCTGGGTAACGTTTCTTCCTTCCTAGACATCTTTATTGAATACGATCTGGCACACGGTAAAATCAATGAAACATTTGTCCAGGAGCTGATCGACCAGTTCGTTATCAAACTCCGCATGGTGCGCCATCTGCGTATGCAGTCATACAACGATATCTTTGCCGGAGACCCGACCTGGGTAACGGAAGCCATTGGCGGACGTTTCAACGACGGACGTGTAAAGGTAACAAAGACTTCCTTCCGCTTCCTGCAAACACTGTATAACCTCGGTCCTTCTCCCGAACCGAACCTTACCATACTTTGGGGACCTGAACTCCCTGAAGGCTTCAAGGAATTCTGTGCACAAGTATCCGTAGATACCAGCTCCATCCAATACGAAAATGATAACCTGATGCGCGAAGTACGTAACTGCGATGACTATGGTATCGCATGTTGTGTATCCTATCAGGCTATCGGCAAACAGATACAGTTCTTCGGGGCACGTGCCAACCTGGCAAAAGCCTTGTTGCTTGCCATCAACGGCGGACGTTGCGAAAATACCGGTACTGTCATGGTAAAAGGTATTCCCGTATTGACCGGTGAAACATTGAAGTTTGAGGAAGTAATGTCGAACTACAAGAAAGTGCTAACCGAAATTGCCCGTGTTTACAATGAGGCAATGAACATCATCCACTTCATGCACGATAAGTATTATTACGAAAAGGCTCAGATGGCATTTATCGATACGAATCCACGTATTAATCTGGCTTATGGCGTAGCAGGTCTTTCCATTGCCATCGACTCACTGTCGGCCATCAAGAATGCAAAGGTTACAGCCCGTCGCAACGACATCGGCTTGACGGAAGGTTTCGATATCGACGGTACATTCCCATGTTTCGGTAACAATGACGACCGTGTGGACCACCTCGGGGTAGACTTGGTATATTATTTCAGTGAAGAACTGAAGAAATTGCCCGTTTACAAGAATGCCCGTCCTACCCTTTCATTGCTGACGATTACTTCTAACGTAATGTACGGTAAGAAGACAGGTGCCACTCCTGACGGACGTGCCAAAGGTGTAGCTTTCGCCCCGGGTGCCAACCCGATGCACGGACGCGATAAGAACGGCGCCATAGCATCACTGAGTTCCGTAGCCAAGTTGCGTTATCGCGACTCACAGGACGGCATCAGTAATACATTCTCTATCGTCCCGAAATCTCTCGGCCCGACACCGGAAGACCGTGTTGAAAACCTGGTAACAATGATGGACGGTTACTTTACTAAAGGTGCACACCACCTGAACGTAAACGTGCTGAACCGTGAAATGTTGGAAGATGCCATGGAACATCCGGAGAAGTATCCGCAACTCACAATCCGTGTTTCCGGCTATGCTGTGAACTTCGTGAAACTGAGCCGCGAGCATCAGTTAGAAGTTATCAGCCGTAGTTTCCACGAAAGAATGTAATATGATAAACGTACACTCCTACGAAAGTATGGGAACATTCGACGGGCCGGGTCTCCGGCTCGTCGTTTTCCTGCAAGGCTGTCCGTTCCGTTGTCTGTATTGTGCCAACCCGGATACAATAGACGCAAAAGGGGGAACACCTACCCCACCGGAAGAAATTCTGCAAATGGCTATCAGCCAGAAAGTATTTTTCGGAAAAAAGGGTGGCATCACATTCTCGGGTGGTGAGCCTACATTACAGGCCGAAGCGCTTATACCTCTGTTCAAAGATTTGAAAGCAAACGGCATTCACATCTGCTTGGATACCAATGGCGGTATCTGGAATGAAAAAGTTGAAGAACTATTGAGTCTGACGGATTTAGTGCTGCTGGATCTCAAAGAATTCAATCCCGAACGCCATAAGAGGCTGACCGGATGCAACAATGCAAAAACTTTACATACAGCAGCTTGGCTAGAGGAACAGAACCGGCCTTTCTGGCTACGCTATGTATTAGTACCGGGATATAGTGATTTTGAGGAAGACATTCGCAGTTTAGGCGAACATCTTGGTCAATATAAAAATATACAGCGAATAGAAATACTTCCCTATCATCGCCTGGGCGTGCATAAGTACGAAGCTATGGGATGGGATTACCAGTTGAAAGAAGTAAAAGAAAATACTCCCGAACAACTGGAACGTACGGAAAAGTTATTCAAGGAATACTTCGAAACGGTTATAGTAAACTAAGAGAAATTCACTTTATCACCCTATCACTCTTTATTCATACTGATTAGTAAGTCAGACGGATACCTGCCTGCAACGTAAAGTTCATCGGGTTTTCCTTCCGTATAGTCTCTATCGGAGAACCATCGTCAAAGAAATAGGAAACACCGGGCTCTACATATATTCCCACTCTATTACTAATATTATATTGAGCGCCTACCGCACCCATTACAGATAATTGCACGGGTTTCACCGTTTCCTTTTCGCTTCCTACCTTACCATAGACACACTTCTCTATTGCACCACCGGCAGATACATATACCGTGAAACGTTTGTCATTAACGAAACTCCAGTTCGCACGCACCGGAATACCGATATAGTGCAGTTTTTGATCTGTCTTTTCCGAACTATTTTCATATGTTATTTCAGACGACAGCATCGTATAAGTCACACCGGTTTCCACAGAAAAGTTTTTCGGTAATGCTTTCCGTACCGATAAGCCGAAACTAAGAGGTTGCTTATGCTTGATATTTTTAACCTGACGGGTATTTTTCCGCAGATAAGGTACTCCACCTTCAAAAACCAGTTCTTGTCCTTCAGGAATATCCAGAATACCACTGGAAACATTCGGTAAATCCAGTTTATCACTAAACATCGGAGTTGAATTCGGACCTGAGTGCATACCGCCATTTGTATTATCCAGCGATGCAAGTGCTCCTGTATTTCCTACAGACATGCCAACCGCCCAACCTTTATTTCCGGTAGATGATTTCTTTTCAGTAGGCAAATGGAGTTTATCCCTGCTGGAAGGACGATATACTTCGCGTTCTTCCTTTTCCGGAATCGAAGATGAAGTTTCCGTTTCCTTTGCCTGTTCCGTTTTTCCCGTTTCTTCTGTCACATTTGAATTCAAATCTGAATTCACTATTTCTTCTTGTCGGTTCACATTTACTTCCTGAACATTGCTTTCCGTCTCCAAATGCTGCGCTACAAGAGCTTGATGACGAGAATCCCCTTGTTCAATTACTCGCCGGATAACAGGTTCCGGCTGTTCTCCTTGAGTATCCGGCTTTGTCTGTTCCGGCAATACATCAGGTATCGTTGCCAGAACCGGTTCAGCTGCACGACGCACCTCGTCCACTACCGGACTTTGCAGCAACCACAAGCTAACAGACGATACAGCCACCAGCACAACTGCCGCAGCCGTCATCGCCCAACGACGGAACATGATCTGTTTCTTCTTCCCTACAGACATGGGTGCGGAGACAGGCAATACCTTCTCCAACCGTTCCCAGCCGGTATCAGGCAACGGTTCGGAATAATCATCCAGCCGCTCCTTTATCTTTTTCAACCACAATTCATCATCTTTCATCATACGTCCTTTCCTTCATTAAACATTGTTCTTCATCCACTCCCGTACTTTTGTAGCCAAAGTAGCTTTAGCACGTGTCAGCTGCGAAGCCGATGACTTCTCATTAATACCCAGCATCTGGGCAATTTCCTTATGAGACTTTTCTTCAAATATATATAAGTTGAATACGGTGCGATAACCGGCAGGTAATTCACTGATAAACTGCATCAGCACCTTCTGGGGAATAGTTTCCACTGTCGAAGCATCGGGTTCCTCGTACGTTTCAGGTATGTTGTCCAACCCCTCCGACTGGTTTATTACATCATTCTTGCGCAAGTATTGCAGCGCCGTATTCACCATAACACGCTCCATCCACGCCCGCAAGGATCCATCACCTCGCCAAGTGAATTTATCAAAAGAATCGAAGAGCTTCAGGAAACCATCGTGCATGAGGTCTTCTGCTGTATCACGGTCACCCGCATAACGAAGACACACGCTGAGCATCCGCCCTGCATAGCGCTCGTACAGCTCCTTCCTGGCAAGGTTGTCGCCTTGCCTGCACCGTCCTGCCAGTTCCTGTTCTTCCATTCTTTCCTTTGACACGTGTTTACCTTATAAATGCGGCAAAGATAGAAATACTGCACGTAGCGAGCAAGAAATTAACTCTTTTGTTTCTTTAACAGTCCTTTATGCAGTATTTACCCTCACATTGCATTTTTTAAATACATGTAGAAAATAAGATTAACACCAAAAAACAACAATTGATGAAGAAGCTGAGATTTTATTCGGTAGTATTTACACTTGCACTTTTAATAATGCCGATGTTACAGTCTTGTCTGAATGATGATGACGAAAGTCGTGGTACCCGTTTCACAATCGGTACTATAGAAGTTATAGGAGAAAAGGAATACTTTTTTAATCTGGATGACGGTGATAAGATGTATCCCAGTGATACTACTTACATCCATAACTACACAGTGGAAAACAACCAACGTGTATTTATTCATTTCCTTCCATTGGAAGAAGATATCCCGGGCTATGACTATAATGTGAAACTTATCCAACTTGAGAACATACTGACAAAAGATATTATTCCACTTACCGAGGAAACGGCTGACAGCATCGGTAATGACCGTATCAATGCTACCTCATTATGGATTACAGGGAATTATCTGAACATAGAACACCAGTTCTTCCACAGCAATAATCCAGATAAGAAGCACATGCTGAACCTGGTCATAAATGAAATGGCCGAGACACCTGATACGGAAGACGAGTATTTCACTTTGGAATTCCGGCACAATGCTTATAACGATGAACAACGTACGCCGGGTTGGGGAATCGTATCATTCAGACTGGATGAAATAACCGAGCAATTGACAGGAAAGAAAGGATTAAAAATAATCGTCAATACGATTTATGACGGAAAACAAACCTATACGATAGATCTGAAAAAAGAGTAAAATAGGATTAAACAATAAGAGACCAACCTAAACTGACCGATTGAAGACGGAGAGGGTGCATTCCTACAGTGAATGCCCCCTCTTTTACTTCAAAAAAGCCTTATTTAAAAGACCTTGAAATCTCTTATAACTGTACAAGGATACGGAATACTTTTCCAGGATTAGCCGCCCACTCCGTCATAGCTTCCAATGCATCTTCAGGTACTGCTACCTTCGTTATTAATTCTTCTACCGGGCAAGTTCCTGCCTTCATATAGTTGATTACCGCACGAAAGTCGGCCGGCAATGCATTTCTGGAACCACGTATATCCAATTCTTTCTGGACAAAATACTTCGTCTGGAAAGCGACTTCACTCTTCGCATAGCCAATGCAAACGACACGCCCTGAAAAAGCAACTTCATCCACAGCCATTACATAAGTCACAGGACTACCGACAGCTTCAATCACAACATCAGCTCCAAAGCCTTCCGTAATCTCTTGAATCCGACTATGCACATCTTCCGTTTTAGAATTAACCGTATGAGACGCTCCCATTCTCCGAGCCAGCTCCAACTTCTCATCATCCAGGTCCACAGCAATAACAATGGCACCTCTGAGAGCGGCACGAACAATAGCACCTATACCAATCATACCGCAACCAATGACCATCACATATTCATTGTCAATCACCTGACCGCGCGAAACGGCATGAAATCCCACACTCATCGGCTCAATCAAGGCACAATCACGCGGAGAGATATTACCTGCCGGAATAATTTTAGTCCAAGGCAATACAGCATACTCACACATCACGCCATTCCGCTGCACTCCTAATGTTTCATTATGTTCGCAGGCATTGACACGACCATTGCGGCACGAAGCACATTTACCACAATTAGTATATGGATTCAGAGTCACATTCATTCCTTTTTCAAAGCCTGCCGGAACATCCGGACCTATTTCTTCAATGACCGCGCCTACTTCGTGCCCCGGCACTACAGGCAACTTCACCATCGGGTTACGCCCCAGGAAGGTGTTCAAATCGGAACCACAGAAACCTACATATTTTATTCTCACTAACACCTCACCGGCACCAACCACCGGTTTTTCAAGTTCAACCACCTTCATTTCAGAGGGATTGACTATTTGAACTGCTTTCATTTTATATATTTGAAATTAATTGTTTAATCAATAACCTTATAACCTTTCCAGCCATAGTAGGCACAGAATATAAAGCAAATCATCGGTACACAGTAAGCTGCATAATAAATGTGCTCATTGGCGTGCATGAAATAAGCCGTCAACTGAGGGAGACAGGCATTACCGACAATAGCCATCACAAGAAAAGCCGAACCACTTTTTGTCTGGTCGCCCAATCCCTTCAGAGCCAGAGAGAACTGGGTAGGATACATAATAGACATGAAGAAAGAGATAGCCAGCATAGCATATAATCCTACCATACCTCCCCAGATCATTACCACTCCGCATAAAAGAATATTCATTAAGGAATAAACCAACAACATATCCTGCGGACGGAATTTCACCATCAGTCCTGTACCAATCCAGCGCCCTACAAGGAAAGCAAGCATATAAAGTCCGAAGAAAGTTGTTGCGGTTTCTTCCGGAAGTCCTGCATAAGAACAGCAATAGACAAGGAATAAACTGTTGATCGCTGTCTGCCCGCCATTGTAAAAGAACTGCGCAATTACTCCCCAACGCAAGTGTGAATGTTTCAGCACACCAAAATCAATCAGCTTTTCTTTCTTTGAACCGGAAGAAGGAGTCTTACTTTCATCTCCTATCTGCGGCAATTTGGAAAATACAAATACCACTGCTATAATCACCAACAGCAAAGCCAGCATCAGATAAGGGAACTTCATAGCATCCGTCTCTACTTGTATATAAGCCTGCCACCCACCCGGATAATCTACGGGTAAAGTATCACGTGTATAATGCGTGCCACTCAGAATCAGTTTACTCAGAAACATAGCAGAGATAAAGGCGCCGAGTCCGTTGAAAGATTGCGCCAGGTTCAACCGCCGTGGTGCTGTTTCGGGCGCACCTAAAACGGTAACATACGGATTGGCAGCAGTCTCCAGGAAACACATACCGGTAGCTATGATAAAGAATATGCAGAGATAGGCCCAATAGGCTTTCAACATGGCAGCCGGAAAAAAGAGCAAACCACCCAATGCCGCCAACAATAAACCGAAAATAATGCCTGCTTTGTAGCTATAACGCTTCATGAACATAGCTATCGGAATCGGGAAAATGAAGTAAGCAAGCCAATAGGCAGTTTCGGTAAATGACGCCTCAAAGGTGTTCAGTTCACAGGTTTTCATCAACTGCCGTATCATTGTCGGGAGCAGATTGCTGCTAATTGCCCAAAGGAAAAAAAGGCAGAAGACCAGCGCCAAAGGTATCGTATAAGTATTTTTTTTCATACGTATTATTATCTTCTTATTCAGACATGTTTTTGATATATGGCAATACGGGAAGATCAGTAAATCCATAGAATTTCCGGGCATTTTCTCCAAGGAACAGCCTTTTTTCATCTTCCTGCAAATCGGGTGATTTCACTATAAAATCATACGACATTTTGTAAGTGATTGCGGTAATAGTACGCGGATAATCCGATCCCCACATCAGTTTCTCCATCCCGACCAGTTCGGCAGCTTTCCGTATAGCTTTTACCGCTCCCTTAAAAGGATAGAACTCATCATTGAAAAGCCAGGTTATTCCTCCGGATTCAATCATCACATTGGGATGAAGAGCCAGCCGTATCTGCTCTTCCCAATCCGGACGTGTCACCATTCCGAAATGCCCGATAGCAATTCTCAACCGGGGACATTCCTGAATAACCTCCTGCATCTCGGGAACTTGCGTTGCTCCGTCCGCCAAGTCTATGGAAAGCATCACATCCCGTTCTTCCATATAGCGGAACATCCGCATCATCTCTTCACTATTCAGCATCACCCGTCCTTCTTTAAGCAACAGACGTTGAGCCGGAATTTTAATAGCTTTGAAACCTCTTGCAATGAGTTCTTTTGCCTGTGCCAGAAACCCGGACTTACGAAACTCACACATTCCGCAAACAAAGAAGCGATCGGGATAACGGGAAATAACTTCTGCCAGATATTCATTCTGAATACCATCAATAAATTCCTGTGTAATCACAGCAGCAGCCACTTGCGCATAGTCCATGTTCGACAGGAAAACTTCTGCACTATTCACCCCGTCCATCATAAAGGGAGGAACCATTTGGCGGATCTCTCCCATAAACAACGAGCGTCCATTATCCAGTGTACGAATGGGAAACCCATCCACCACTGTATCTTGCCGCAACCATAAATGGGCATGGGCATCAATTATTGTATAGTCCATATAGACAGCTGTTTTTTTTAAGAGTTAGCCCAACTTACGCGTTGCTGTTCCCCAATAATTTCCTGTACTTCATGCACCAGCGTCCAGTCAATCGGCTCTTCAATAAAAGAGACATTCTTTTTCACATTCAGCGGATTGGCCGTACTGAACAATGTAGTTGCAATCCGAGGATTATTAACAGAAAACTGCATAGCTAATTTCTCAATAGGATAATTCTTTGCCTTACAGTGTTCCATTGCTTTGCGACAAGCATCCACCAAAAGTTCCGGAGCCGGATGCCATGCAGGAACGCCCCGTTCACTCAACAATCCCATGGATAGCGGAGAGGCATTTATCACACCTATTCCTTTCGATTCAAAATAATCAAGAAAATCCGCTAGCTTGTCATCGCACAGGCAATAATGGCAAAAATTGAGTATAGATTCTACCGTACCACTGGGCGAGTGGTCAATTACCCATTTCAAGTTTTCAAGTTGCAAGTCAGTGATTCCGACGTGTCCGACAACTCCTTTTTCACGCAGTTCTACCAATGCCGGTAATGTCTCATTAACAACCTGGTTCAAATCAGCAAACTCAATATCGTGCACATTAATCAAATCGATAAAGTCGATATTCAGACGTTCCATGCTCTCATATACACTTTCTACCGCACGTTTTGCAGAGTAATCCCAAGTATTGACACCATCTTTTCCATAACGTCCCACTTTGGTAGAAAGATAATACCGGTCACGTGGAATGTCTTTCAAGGCCTTTCCTAAAACAGTCTCTGCTTTATAATGCCCATAATAAGGGGAGACATCTATAAAATTCATGCCCGATTCGACAGCAGTAAACACAGCCTCAATTCCTTCTTTCTCTTTAACATCATGGAAAACCCCTCCTAAAGAAGAAGCTCCAAAACTGAGAGATGATACTTTCATCCCTGTCTTTCCGATTTCATGGTATTGCATAACTAATTAAATTTAAAAGTTTTTAGATGCGACAAAAATAGGACAAGAATAAATTCAGGACAGCATATAAGAAGCGAAAACAATACGTAATGGTTTACGTAAAAAAAACATCCTTCTATACTGTCTTTTATCGGGGAATGTGTTTTCTTTGTAAACGAATCTAATATAGCAGACTTAAAACATGGAATATCGGAAACATACTTCATTAAAAGATCTCGCCCAAGCATTAGGCGTATCCATCCCCACTGTATCCAGGGCACTAAAAGACAGTCCTGAAATCAGCAGTGAGCTTTGCGCTAAAGCCAAGAAGCTGGCAAAAGAAATGAATTACCGCCCCAACCCTTTTGCCATGAGTCTGCGAAAGAATACCCCGCGTATCATTGGAGTCGTTGTACCGGATATCGTTACCCATTTCTTCGCATCCATCCTGAACGGGATAGAGAATATGGCAGTGGACAACGGATACTTTGTCATCATCACCACTTCACATGAATCCTACGAATATGAAAAAAGGAATATTGAGAATTTAGTCAATATGCGGGTAGAGGGTATCATTGCCTGTCTGTCCCAAGAAACTACAGATTATGCTCATCTTGCTGCCCTGAAGGACATTAATATGCCACTCATCCTCTTCGACCGTGTTTGCCTGACCGACCAGTTTTCTTCGGTAGTAGCAGATGGAGTGCAATCGGCACAAATGGCTACCCAACATTTATTGGATACCGGTAGTAAACGAGTGGCTTTCATAGGAGGAGCTAACCATTTGGATATTGTGACAAAAAGAAAACACGGTTACCTGGAAGCTCTCCGTGACAATCGTATTCCCATTGAAAAAGAACTGGTAATCTGTCGGAAAATAGATTATGAAGAGGGTAAAATAGCAACGGAAGCCTTGTTATCCCTTCCTCAACCTCCCGATGCCATTCTTGCCATGAATGACACATTAGCCTTTGCCGCCATAGAAGTTATTAAAAGTCACGGCCTTCGCATTCCGGAAGATATAGCTATCATGGGTTATACAGACGAACAACATGCCAACTATGTAGAACCGAAACTATCGGCAGTATCACATCAGACCTATAAAATGGGAGAAACGGCTTGTCGTTTATTAATAGACCAAATCAAAGGAGATAGAACAGTCAGACAAGTAATCATTCCGACAAATCTACAAATCAGGGAAAGTAGTAGAAAGAAATAACAAAAACGGTTTATCAACCTGCGGAGAGACGGGGTAATGAACCCATCTCCTTATATCGTTCAAACTCAACTCTTTATCAATATATCAATGCCTTAGGGGGTACAATTTAGGTTTCAAAAAAGACGTTTATCTGTCGTCCTTTGGCTGTTCATTGTCTGCCTAAAACTTCGGTTCAAAGATACTGCTTCTTTTTGAATTACGCAAATGTCTGAATATAAATGTTTAGCGATTAGTGCAAGGTGCAAGCTACATATAGATATATACTTGCACCTTGCACTTACCCGTTTTTATATTCCTTAGGTGATACTCCTGCTATTCTTTTGAAATACTTTCCAAAAAAAGATTGAGATGGAAAATTCAACTCATCGCTAATTTGTTGTATAGTCAGTTTGCCAGATTTTAGTAAGGCTTTCGCTTCCAGTATTACATAATCATCAATCCAATCGGCTACTGTACGTCCACTAACTTTTTTTATTACCGTAGAAAGATAGCCCGCAGATAAACATAGCTTGTTTGCATAAAATATAACTTTTCTTTCTTGCTTATAAAACTGCTGAACTTCTTTTAAAAATTTCTGCATTAGAATTTCGTCATTAGTTAGTTTTCTGTTTTCTGCTTTTTCATAAAAATAATATCCTAATCCATAAAAAAATGCACAAGTGAGATGTTTTACTGTTTCTTTTTTATAGGGATTTCTGCTACCTAATATATTGCGCACCATATTGCAGTACGATATTATAGGAGTAAAATGTTCGTCTGTTAGATTTAGTATTGGATTTTCTTGAATGAAAAGATGAGTTTGAAAATCATATGATAATCCTAATCCACTAAGAAATCTCTCTGATAGCATAATACATATACACTGGAAATCATCGCTCATATATTCATGTTCAAGAATATATCCCGGCATTGTTATGCACATTGCTTGTGATTTCAACGTGCAAGGAAGTAAGTTTATTCGACCTCGTGCTTCTCCACGAGTCACAATGCAGCATACATACATATTATTTTTTATTGGATAAGGGGGAATGATGTCTTTTTCATACGAAAAAACACAAAAATCATTCTTTATGCTCTTTATATCATCTTTTCCATTTAAAAAGGAGTGTATTTCTAAAAAGTTTCTTTCAGCCATTTTTCATCATTTAGATTACAAATATAGGATAAAAAAGATGATTTTACAGTATAAATATAACAAATCGTCCAAATCCTCCAATGAAAAGACCTTTGCTACATCTTAAAACTATATGACCTTTGCAAAATTTAAAAGACCATTGTCATGAAAAATAAGAATAATACAATTTTATTACTCGGTGGAATTAACTATGTACTATTACAAATACAGAAGTTCTGCACAGGAATACTAAAAGTACATAATCAAATTAACAAACAAATCTGTTTTATACGAATTTTGTTTTTAATATTGGGTGGCATATCACCAATATACAGTAATGCACAAGTAATAACCGATTCTTTAGCTAATGATATTAGAAGTTTTACAGCACGCAATATTTCAAGATACCGTACTTTGAATTTATACTGGGAAACAAAGGGAATGCATGATTACACGCTTAAAATGAATGGGAAAGATGTTGAGAAAGGAAGAAAAAACGATTTACATACAATCAAATTTTCAACAATGTTCCCTATTTTGAAACAAAGAAATATTTCACTATATGCCAATCTTCAATATAATTGCTATAAGTTTAAAAATAATCTTCCTAATACCAATCAATCCTTTTTATTCACACAAAATGCATATAACTATTATGCAGGTGGGTTGAATGGGTCATATTATATCAATTTGTTTAATAAACCTTTAATATTATCTGCCAATATCACGCTTGACGGTTGGGACAAAGGTTTAGGAAAGGTGCAAGGTCGCTTCTCTGCTGTAATGGTAATTGTAAAAAAAACTAATATGAGTTTTAGTACAGGTCTTATGGGAATGACTTTGTTTAATAGTATTCCTATAATGCCTGTCATTACCTATTGGCATCGTTTTAATCCATATCTAAGCGTAGATGTAACATTACCAAGTCAGATATATTTACGTTACCAGATGCGCACACAAAGAATTTCAATAGGTACTTCCATGTCAGGAGAGAGTTTTTATCTCAAAACCAATTTAAGAGGTTTTTCAGAAACTTGTTATTATAGCGATGCTGTTTTTAAGCCTGAAATCCATTATGAGTATATTATTAATAAGCATTTTTATTTATCTGTTCATGCCGGATTATCTACGGTTATAAAAAGTGGGCTTTATCAAAAAAATAGAAAAGAAGTAAATTTAGTAGATGAGAATGGAAGAATGGAAAAAGGACCTATTATAGAACAAGAACGTCCTCTTATACCATTTTTCAATCTCGGTATTTCATATAGTTTATTCAAGTAATTCGATAATATTTTAATTATATGGGAAGCTTAATTCTGGTTTTCAGAACCTCTGTTTCAACTATAAAAGACGTAGAACGTATCGGTATAATATTAAATAAATGTACTCAAATATCAACATGGAGTATAGATTTAGAAAATTGGGAAAAAGTACTTAGATGG
>NZ_CBVI010000177.1 GCF_000513195.1 Bacteroides timonensis
ACGATAGGTCTTCACCTCATCCGAATGTTTCTCGAAATGCTCCTTCAATACATTATCTATATAGTTGCCTACCGTCAACTGCCGTTTTCCGGCAATCCCGACAATGACCGATATTTTCTGGTGCAGTTCCTTGTCTATATACACCCCTTGTCTGCCTTCACATTTATAAGGCGTGAGGAATTTGCGTATAAAGTCCGCCAGTGCCGTGCGTATCGTTTTCGGTGACGGTTTTTCCGTAACCGTTTCCGGACAGCCGGTATCATCTGTATCATCCGCACCGGAAACATCCCTGACTGTTTCATCCGCATTGTCATCCGCTTTTCCTTTTTCATCGGATAAAGCGGTTTCTCTCTTTTCGCCATTACCTCCGCCCTCTGAAGGTGCGGAGGATAAAGGAGTCTCCGAAGGAACCCCTGCCATCAGGCTGCGCAGGTACGCTTCATCCACCGGATTTTGTCCGCTTGTTTTCTTTGCCATGACTATTCGGTTTTAAGTATAGACATGATTTCATCCATAAACGTATCGAAGCCGCACTCTTTAGTGAATGCCGCATCGGGAGCGAACAGCGTACTCCGGTAAACGGGACCGCCCGTAGCGGACAAGTCTTTGGTAAAGTTGCTGCGCACGGGAATGCGTGTTTTGAGACAATCCAGCCCTAACAAAGAAAAACCTTGCTGATACACATCATACAATGTCGTGCGTTCCCTGCGGTCAACCATGTTCCAGAACAGATGAAGACTTTTCAGAGCGGATACGCCGGTCTTTATCAGCCGGTCATTAATGGTGGTGGCAAAGTTCAACGTACTTTCCAGCACAAGTCGGTCTGCCTTTATCGGCACGAACAGATAATCGAGCGCACTGATTGCGGCGATAACTCCATCGCTTCCCATAGTTCCGGGCAGGTCGAACAGTACCACGTCATAATGCGTATCCGCTTTCTCTTCAAATGCCCTTCAGTGCGCCATGCAATCCGCCGGTGTGCTTCCGATGACCGGATATGCCTTTTTCTTCAATCTTCCGGCCTGTTCCACCAAGAGGTTCTGATAAACGGGTGTGGTCTTCACCACTTCCATATCCCGTTTTTTCTGTTTCATAATAGAATGCTGCGGATAGTCGCAATCCACCACCGCTACGTTCAGTCCTTTCACATAATGCAGTCATGCTGCCGCATAAATCGTAAACGTCGATTTACCTACGCCTCCCTTTTGGGAAGCAAACGAAATGAATACCGTTTCCTTTCTCTTTTCCATTGTTACCTAATTTAAGTGAATAATTTGATTTATTGATAATTAAGCGGATAGCCGTCTATCCATTTATCCATTCAGTCATTTCATTATTCGTTTTGTTGGATAGCTATGTAGCTACTTAGCTATAAAGCTATCTGTCTATTTAGCTATATACTTACATAGCTATCCAATTATATAGCTATTCATCTATTCAGCTATGTAGCTACATATCTATTCGGCTTTCTATATAAGTATTTGGCTAAAAGTTTATTTACCTATCTATTTATCCGAATAACTATTTATCTAAATACCTACTTGTTTGTCTATACATCTTTATATATAGCTGTACAAGCAAATAAATAGCCTTATGAATGCTTGTCTGAAAACATACTTAATCAAATGGCTATACAAACAAAAAGCTATTCGGATAGAAAACCATCCGGATAGCTATCCAGATAACTATCTTTGTATCTATCCAAATAAGTAACTGAATAGCTATCCGGCTGCAAATAAACCTCAAAAAGAGCATCCGTGATGTACCCGTGGTTTCAAAGTCATTTATTGGCGGCTGTTGGCGCGATACGCCATGATACACAGATAGAAAAAACTATCTACCTTTGTCGCCGGGAGAGCGCAGCCCGTTCTCGATAGAGAACGTAAACAAATCCTTCAGACCTTTAATCCGGCCCAGCCGGATTTTAATATGCGTCAGCATATAGCGAGGTGTACTTTCAGCGGTTGAAAATATTTCTACCCGCTGAAAGTCTCGCCCGAAAGGTGTTTCGGGGGCAAAGGTTCTCCCAAGTCGAACCTTTTAAAATTTTCATGTTATGAAAGATGAAACGAGAATCCGTGGCGCCGCAGGGCGCAAGGTGCTGGCCGATCCACGCACGCACCGTTATTACCTCTGCCTCAATGACGAGGAAGACGAAAAGTTTATCTCCATGTTCGAGCAATCCGGCATGAAGAACAAGGCCGAATTTATCTTTGCCCGTATCTTCGGTTGAGAGTTCAAGGTAGTGAAGATTGATAAGGAAGCACAGGAATATTACGCCCAGCTCACCGCTTTCTATCAGCAGTTCCGCCGTATCGGAAACAACTACAACCAATGTGTAAAAACCATCCATACCATTTATGGAGAGAAGAAATCGCTTGCCTTCCTTTATAAACTGGCGGAAGAAACCCGTAAACTGGAAGAAGTATGCAAGCAGGTTATCGAACTGACAAAGCGGTACGAAAAGGAGTATCTCACTAAAAAGGAATAACGTCATGGTGCCGAAGATTACATCGGGCAGTTCATTCTACGGAGTGATTGCCTATAATAAGATAAAGGTGGACGACGGTACGGCAAAGGTATTGTGACATCCGAAAATTGCGGCCGACACCTCCGGCAATGTGCCGATTGAAAACTGCGTGCAGGCTTTTGAACCTTACATAGCACTCAATTCGCACGTCAGGAAACCGGTTATCCATATCTCATTGAATCCTTCCCCGAAAGACATTCTTTCGGAAGAACAGATGACCGTATTGGCGCAGGAGTTTATGGAAAAGTTCGGTTACGGGAACCAGCCTTATATAGTCTGGCTTCACGAAGACATCGACCGCAAGCACATGCACATCGTTTCGGTACGCATCAACGAGAAAGGAGAAAAGATAGACCACAACCGGGAAGCGATCCGAGCACAGAATATCTGTCGGGAAATGGAAGTGAAGTATGGGCTTCATCCCACACTCGGAGAACATGGCGAGCGGGAACCGGTAAACCTGCAAAAAGTGGATTATCCGAAAGGCGATGTGAAAGCGCAGGTGAAACATACCGCCCGTACTTTGCTGGAATGCTACAACTGCCATTCGCTTGCGGAATATAACACCCTTCTGAATTTGTATAACGTAACCGTTTATGAAGTCAGGGGAAGTGTGGACGGAAAGGAATACCACGGTATCATGTACGGAGCTTTGGATGATAACGGACAGCAGGTAGGCACGCCTTTCAAATCCAGCAAGTTCGGCAAGGCATTCGGTTATGAAGTACTGCAAAAGAAATTTGCCGCTTCCACTGAAAAGGTGAAGAAGGACAACCTCGCAGAAAGGACAAGGCAGGAAATCATCAAAGCCATGCAGGACATCGGCACGAAAGAGGATTTTGCCCGGAGGCTGAAAGAGGCCGATATAGAGGTCATTTACCGTATCAATCTGGAAGGACGTTTGTATGGCATTACTTTCATAGACCATACCAGCCGGACTGTATTCAACGGTTCACGTCTGGGCAAAGCTTTTTCTGCCAATGTATTCAATGAGTTGTTCAACAACCCGAATGCAGACCGTGAACGGTTGATACCGCCAACCGGGCAGGAAGCATCCCGGCAGGATAGAGATACGGAACGGGAAGAAAGACAAGAAAGGGAAGAAAGACAGGAGCAACAGTACCGCCAAGAGCCGGAAACTTCCGGTAGTCTGATTGACACCTCCGCACTCGGAGCCGTTGATATATTCTCCATGCTTATGGAAGATGATCATACACACGAGTATATCGACCCGTCTTTCCGCTATGGACGAAAGAAAAAGAAGAAAAAGCGGAGACGCAGATTATAATATAATAATGTATAGAACAGAAGTCTAATTTAAAATTTACGATTATGCAGAATGAAGATGATTTAAGAGGTCTGGCAAAGGTCACTGACTTTATGCGGGCCATCAGTTTTTTATTTATGGCGATACACATCTATTGGTTTTGTTACGGCTGGCTCTACGAAATGGGCTGAACGCTCGGTATAGTAGACCGGATACTTTCCAACTTCCAACGTACCACCGGACTGTTCTCATCCCTGCTGTATACAAAGCTGTTTTGTGTTCTCTTCCTCGGTCTGTCCTGTATGGGAAACAAGGGAGTGAAAAAACATGAAATCACATGGAGGCAGATTATCATTGCGGCCATAGCGGGCGCAATACTCTTTTTCTTTAATTGGTGGTTGCTCTCCGTCAATGCTTCTTTGGGTGTTTGTGCGGTACTATATACCGCAACTTTAACCGGAGGTTTCTTTTCTCTGTTGGCATCCGGCTTATGGATAAGTCGTTTGCTCAAAGGCAATCTGTTGGAGGATGTTTTCAACCGTGAGAACGAATCGTTCATGCAGGAAACCAAGTTAATGGAAAATGAATATTCCGTTAATCTGCCGACCAAATTCTGGTATAGAGGCAAGGAATGGAAAGGCTGGATAAACGTAGTGAATCCTTTCCGAGCCAGCATGATTTTAGGTACACCGGGTAGTGGTAAATCGTATGCCGTGGTAAACAATTATATAAAGCAGGCAATCGAAAAGTCTTATGCACTCTATATATACGACTTTAAATTTGACGACTTATCGGTTATCGCTTACAATCATCTGATCAAGTATCGGCACCGCTACAAGATACCGCCCAAGTTCTATGTGGTAAACTTCGATAACCCACGCAAGAGCCATCGTTGTAATCCGTTGGCTCCGGAACTGATGACGGATATTTCGGACGCTTACGAATCCAGTTATACTATCATGTTGAACCTCAATAAAAGTTGGGTGCAAAAGCAGGGGGACTTCTTTGTAGAATCTCCGATAGTCTTATTTACTGCGATAATTTGGTTCTTGAAAATCTATGAAGGCGGCAAGTACTGTACATTCCCTCATGCCATAGAATTGCTTAATAAAAGGTATGAAGACGTCTTTACTATCTTGACAAGTTACCCCGATTTGGAAAACTATCTTAGTCCGTTTATTGATGCATGGAAAGGTGGAGCAAGCGAGCAGCTCCAGGGCCAGATCGCAAGTGCTAAAATCCCACTGTCCAGACTGATAAGTCCGCAACTCTATTGGGTGATGTCCGGCAGTGATTTTACACTGGATATTAATAATCCGAAAGAACCTAAAGTTCTTTGTGTAGGTAACAATCCCGATAGAATTTCCATTTATGGTGCGGCGTTAGGACTTTATAACTCCCGTATTGTAAAGCTGATAAACAAGAAGAAACAACTGAAAAGTTGTGTGATTATTGACGAGTTACCGACCATCTTTTTTAAAGGTCTGGATAATCTGATTGCTACGGCACGAAGCAACAAGGTAGCGGTCGTATTAGGTTTTCAAGACTTCAGCCAGTTGAAGCGCGACTATGGAGACAAAGAGGCCGCTGTAATCATGTCTACTGTCGGCAATGTGTTCAGCGGACAAGTAGTTGGTGAGACAGCAAAAACATTATCGGAACGGTTCGGAAAAATCCTGCAAAAACGGGAATCTATGAGCATCAATCGCAATGATACATCCACTTCTATCAATACCCAACTGGACAGTCTTATACCTGCCAGTAAAATAAGTACGTTATCGCAAGGTATGTTTATTGGAGCCGTAGCTGACAATTTTGGTGAAACAATTGATCAGAAAATCTTCCACGCACAAATAGTCGTGGATAACGAAGCGGTGCAAAAGGAAACGGCAGCCTACCAGCCCATCCCCGAAATCAGCAGCTTTCTGGATGAAAATGGCAATGATACAATGGAGCAGCAGATACAAGCTAACTACCGTCAAATCAAGCAGGATATTGTCGAACTGGTTGAGAACGAACTGATTCGTATTGAAAATGATCCGGCACTCAAACATCTTTTGGGTGGCAATGAAGGAGAGTAACCGACATTCTAAAACAAAAATGATATTATAACAAATATAAAAGCATCATAATTCCGAGGACATATAGTTTTCGGAATTATTTCATCAAGATCTTTACAATTTTTCTCCATTCATTTCCAGTTAGATTTGATTTTTTAGGTTTATAATTGTCCCAATCAGATTCAGACAACCCATTAATTTTTTCTCTTAAAGAAGAAAAGGAAAAGCTTTTTAGGTTTCCGTCTATAATATTCGCCAAACTAAATGACAAAGATCGTGGTATTCCCAACATTCTTAATGCCAAGGGCTTTTCACTATCAACGCCATAGTACACTAACGAAGGAATGTAAGAATCTTGAATTTCATCTTGATTACCTTTTACTATTCCCTCTAAAGCACTTAATCCCCACGAAGTTTTGAAACGTATATCATTCATCTTTTTCATAAACTCAGTCATACGCTCATCATCTTTCAACGTTTTGTAATGAGGATGAATTAAAGAAATGGCATTAAGTTTATCACCTTTTACCCAAGCTATTACCATTTTTGCTATTTGTTCTGGGCTAAAAGGTGCCTCCTTAGAATCTGTTCCTAAATTTGTCTCCTTTAGTGTAGCAATTACTTTTATTTTCTCCGTAAGATTAGAATTGTCACTTCTATTAAACATTACATTCGGTTGCCATCCTGCTAAATTAGCAATAATATTGTTTTGTGATTTTTCACGCATTATCTTCAAAACAGACGGAACTGAAAAGCCTGTTTTATCAGCGAACTGCAATGCACCTAAAGTCCCACCGTATTTTAATTCTATAGATTGATATATACTCTTACATAGCTGAACGAATTTTTCTTTTTGCTCTTCGTTTTCAAGTAGGTAGTATTGTAATGAATCCTTGAACATATCCTCAACTTCTACTGCATAAGTATTTTGTCCAGTAGTAAGTAAATGTACAAAATACTGAAATAACGGAGAAAATGAATTTGGATAATTCTTGATTAAATCATATATACCCTTTTCTTTCGATAAATAGGAACGTACACTATCCTCGTTAATAAAAAGTTCTGCTAATACACTTGCCAATTCATCAGAACTTCTTTCGATAATACCTTTAAAAACCTCTTCACTTTTAGACGTATGAAAAGGCATGATTATTTTTCCGAAATTATCTACTAAGGTTCTACCAGCCCTTCCTGCTATATTCCAAAAATCATTAGAAGAGAGAACTGTATCCCCTTTTCTATAATCATCAAAGAAAACCGAAGATACAGGAAAGTTAACTCCTTCTGCTATAGTAGTAGTGGCACATACATATTTTATTTGCTTCTCACGAATTAAATATTCAATCAATAGTTTAGCCTCATCTGATAATCCTGCATGATGAATAGCTATTCCTTTTGATAAATATTTTGTCAAAGTCGTTTCTTTTCCTATTTCATCATCAATATACTTCCTAACTAAAGAAATTTCTTCTGTCTCAACAAATGAATTCGTATGCTTATAAATAAAACCGGCTCTCTTATTAGCTGTTCCTCGACCATAGCAAAGAATTAGTTGTGTCTTTCCTGTTTCGGCAAAATGCTTACTGGCAAATTCGAGAATACGATCTTTTTCCGATCTGCTTTGTAAGTCATATGGGTTATTAAAACATCCTTTTGTCTCACTTTTAAAAGATGTGTCATAAGCCGATGCCAACAATTCAAACTTTATTTCATCAACATGTTTAGTCTTATGATTTTTTATACCAATAAGTAATTTCTCAGCAGGTTTCCAGTCTATTTGAATAGTATTTCCTCCTCCTAACCATTCAGCCATTACATCTTTTTTACCATGCAAAAAAGGTGAAAGCAACATAAATTTAGAATTAGGTCTTTCTCGTTTCAAAAGAGCCATTAGAAGCTCCAATCTTGCACCACGTTGACCATTTCCAATAGTATGTGCCTCATCTATTATAAACAGAGAAATATCATCAACAGAAGGATGCTTTCTCCTTATTAACAAATCAAGTTTTTCAGGAGTAGATACTAAAATATCAATTTTATCACTACTCAAAAATTCATTTTCTGTAGGATCTATTTCTATAGCAGAAGATGTCTTTTCAACACAAATATTCAAATCTGATAAATCTGACTTTAAATCATAGTAAACTTGATTGACTAAAGCGCGAGAAGGCACGACATATATAATTTTTGCATCTGATCGCAAAGATTTTGTTACGATAATATTAAATTCTGCCAATAAAGTTTTACCAGCACTTGTGGGCATTTGAAGTATTGTAGCATTAGCATATACATCTAATAGTTTTTGAGTAAGAGCATTACGCTGAGAGGGAAGTAATTCAAGGATACCACTCTGGCTCTTTTTTTCACATAACAATCTAATTTTGTCTTGGAAGGCAGTATGGGACCAAATTGAGTTTTGGCAAATAGATTTTAAATCATTAGAAATGATTTTAATAATATCTTTAAGGCGATTTTGTTTATTGCCTAAAAGTTTATCCGCCATATCTATATGTATTCGAATAACATTCTCAATTCGCTTAGGATACGAATAACCTTCTATAAGATAATGAGCTGTTTCCACAACGGCTTTTGAAGTATGATATAATGCTAAAAGAGACAAAGCTTCGCTTACTTCTTCTTTATATTGAAAATTGTGGAGATAGTTCTCTTCGAATAATTCTTGTTCAGATTGTAAATCCATAATAGTTTGTAATGCCTGCTTGACATCCATAAAACCATTATCTTTTCTTATAAGAAGAATTAGCGCACAAAGAATTTTGGAAAGAACGCGGCCTTTCCAGTTTTCTGTAATAATAATATTTTCAGAATAAAATTGTCTAAGATTTATACGTGCCGATATTGTATTATCATCTTTTAATGCAATACTGGATAATAGAAAATAATATAAAAGTGTACTATCTACTTCATCTACACCTGCAATTTTTTTAAATAATGAAAGATAATTAGAATCTTCTATCTTTATGGCAAGTAGTAACTTATAAGCGTATTCTAAGTTCTTAACATCTTTTTTTTCTTCTGATAGAGATAGAATTGTATAAAGAATTGCTAAACGAACGAGAATTTCTTGTTCTGTATCTGATATATCAAGATTATAATCATATATTTCAGATAGCCAATACGCATCTGCACTCTTTTCTAATAAAGAGCGTATTGATTCATCTTGTATTAAGCTATCTAAAATTTGACGGTTCATTGTTTAATTGTCTTTTGTACTTCCTTATAGAATAAATCAACAGTTTCACTTATTGTTTTTTGTGTGAACGATAAAACAACAAAATGAATGTCATTTGGATTAAAA
Source organism: Bacteroides timonensis (assembly GCF_000513195.1). Classification (GTDB taxonomy): domain Bacteria; phylum Bacteroidota; class Bacteroidia; order Bacteroidales; family Bacteroidaceae; genus Bacteroides; species Bacteroides timonensis. The sequence continues at coordinate 9,177 of NZ_CBVI010000177.1, forward strand.
TCAGAGACGTTGGTTTGCATTTTACCATAATCCTTTTTTCCACAGCAAGTGAAATCTCGTATTAATGTACAACCGAAAGTTAAAGTGTATTTATCTGTTTGCCCTGTTTCCATATAAAGTACAGCACAAGCAAAAGTCATAAAATCTTCAGCACCCAATTTCCGACAGTAATCTGATAATTTTTGTATTACCATTGGTAAATCTTCATGGTGTTTTTTTTGAGACTTATAAATTGAATCCTCTGTAACATGCACAACATCTGGTGGAGTTTTTTTCTGTTCTGAAACTTTTGCTTCTCCCAATAGGATATTGAATAATCCATTATCAATGCGATAACCAATAGCATCCAAACTACGCCCAGGTAATTGTGCAAGTTCTCTTGATGAGATATTCTTTAGAGGAATAATAAAGCGTTTACCTTCACCTATTTTTTCCTCAAAATAGTAAGTCATCAATAATTCACCTAAATCACTTCTGTAGATATCATTTAAAATGGCAGGAGCTAAGCCTTGTTCACGTTTCAAATCAATAGCTACTGCATTCTTTTTTATCACTCGCTTTAGCCTTTCTACATTAAAACCACAATCATTTAATTGAGAACTATCTAACGAATCTATATTCACGTTTGTAGTTTCAGAACGTTGTTCAATATATCGTTCTGAAAACTTTCTGATAAATTTATCAAAAACCTTAACGTCAAGTTGTACAAATTCGGGCATAAGCATAGATTTTGAGCAAAAGTATATAAAATACATAGAAACACAAAAGAATAAATGAAGAATAAGGCATTGAAACATACGATTTCCTATATTAGGAAACCTGAAAGAAAAATATAGTAGAACCGAAAGCGTCATCTCGCGCCAATCCCCGCCATCCATTACCACTGCTTCCCAAAATACAATATCCTATGAATTAAACTTCTACATTCGCACCGACGGGCTAAAGTTTACCCGGTATTGATTAATAAATGTATCACTAAATTTTTGATTTTATGGCTAAGAAAAAGCAAGAACAACAAGAACAGAAGCAGGACGAGCATGTAATGGCCATCCTCGACAAGCGAACGAACAAGACCGCAGTCGTTTCCAAAATGAACGAGCAGGACGGTAGTCTCGAAATCGTGCCACCCGACAAGAAGAACAGCAACAACTTCCTCAAACTGGATCGTACCTCACCGCTGGAACTGTTCTTTACAAATTTCAAGAACCAGTACGACAATCCCACGAGTTTCAGTTTTTTCCTTGTACCACTCGTCCTTTTGGAGAAGACACTGAATGCCGTAGTCCAAATCCGAAAAGGGGAAGATCCCGGACTGGAAGGTAAGAAACTGGTGGAAAACAGCGAACTCAACGATGAGGGACGTATCGCCAAACTTGCCCGAAGGTATAAGTTCGACGAACACCAACTTCCGTGGAAAGAACTCGGCGCTTTGGGAATTGACAAGCAATTGTTGTTTGACAACCATTGCATGGGCGAAATGCTGAAAGGAAGAATCACCTCAAAGGCTTTTCCTATTACTAAGGAAGTGAACGGAGAGAAGAAGGATATGGGGGAAGCCTGTTTCCTCTGCGTCAAGGGCGAGGACGGCAAGGTGCAACTGAAAACTCTAAGCAGACTCGACAAACCTCAGTACGACCTGCCTGCCTATAAGGGAGTATTCACGGACGAGGAAAAACAGTCGCTCAAAGACACCGGGACTTTGGGGGCTGTCAAGGAAATGAAGGATACCCACACGGGAACAGTCTGCAACTGCTATGTATCTTTCCATGAACCGAGCAACCGCATCATTACCATGCCGGTGGACGCCATCAAGATACCGGATTATATCTACGGAAAAAGACTGGATGACAAACAGAAGCAAATTCTCGCATCAGGCGGCCAGCTTCCCATCAACGATATACAGCGTAAAAACGACACGCTGCTTTCGGGTGTTGCTTTCGTCGATCCGAGAATAATGGACATCGCATTCAAGCAGTCCGGGGAACAACTGAAAGTGAGCGACACCATAATGGGTGCCAAAATCACTCCCGAACAGAAAAAGATGCTCCAAAACCATGAAATGGTTTTCGTCGAGAATATGCGCTACAAAGGCAGGGTATTCTCCGATGACGTGCGTTTCAGCAACAAGAGCAACCAATTGCTGATAGGACGTAACGCCCGTGAATACAAGCCGACTGTTGATAATAAGAAGAACGACAAGAAAAAGGACGTGAAACAGCAGGCACCCCGGCATGTGGCATCCGTAAAGGCGCAGCCGAAAAAGAGCCTGTCCGTCATGTAGCAGAAAAACTATCCATGTTTACATCAGATATATACCCGGTTTTCTTTTATGGCAGCCGGGTATATACTTAAATATCCAATCAACATTTTAAA
>NZ_CBVI010000178.1 GCF_000513195.1 Bacteroides timonensis
CTTGGCGGAGTATTGTCTTTTCTCCTAAGTGATCCGCCTGGGGCTCGAACCCAGGACCCCAACATTAAAAGTGTTGTGCTCTACCTGCTGAGCTAGCGAATCAAACCTTTATTGCTGTTAAGCGGGTGCAAAGATAGGCACTTTTATTTAATTTGCAAGGAATATGAGGAAAAAAGTTTGCATTATTTTTCTTCTATATCCTCTACTGGTTGATCCTCAGTGGTTTCTGCCTTATAAATATTTTCTTGATTAATGATGTATCGTTGATAATAGGAGAGCATCAGAGTGGTAAGCGGCAAAGCTATAATCATACCCAGCATTCCCATTAACGATCCCCAAATGGATAGGGAGAGCAGAATAATAGCTGGATTCAGACCGGTAATTTTTCCCATGATACGGGGAACTAGATAGCCATCTTGTATGATTTGTACTACTATGAATACAGCTGTTGCCGAAGCTATGATGATCCAGAAATTATCACCGGTATCCGCAGCTTTCAGAATGGCAAGCATGATGGTGGGGACAAAGCCGATGATTTGTAGGTAAGGCACCATATTCAGTGCACCGATAAATAATCCCAAACCAATGGCCAGCGGGAAATCAATAATCAGAAAACCGATACTAAATAGAATGCCTACGCACAAAGCTACTAATGCCTGTCCACGGAAATATCTGTTCATGCCGTCTTTTACATCATTCAGTATGCCGGTTACTGTTTTCCGGTATTTCTTTGGCATCAGGTGTGCCCAGCCTTCGGAAATACTTTCGTAATCAAGCAGAATAAACACTATATATAATAGGATAAGGAAGACGGTGAAGAACCCGAATAAGAGGTTGATGGACTCCGATATTAGTGCCCATAGTTTAGGGACAGTTACTTTAAGGGCATCCAATATATTCTCCTGGTTGAACATTTGCTCTAAGATGTGAAGGTCGATATTCTGCCGGATAAATTCGGAGAGGGTAGTGGGGACATTGCTTGCTGTATGAGTGGTGCTGAAGTATTCTATCAATAAATCCTTTACTCTCAGGAATTCCTGAATCATGGGTGGCACAAGCAGATAGAACGCAACGCTTCCTATAACGCTGAGAGTAAGCAAAGCACAAAAGATAGATATTATTCTGTTTTTTAGCCGTAGCTTATGCTGGAAGAAACTTACCAACGGATATATCAGATAAGCAATAAGCCAGGCAAGGAAGAACGGAAGCAATACACCGCTCAACCGCTGCAGGAACATTAATACCCCAATGATGATAGCACCGAGAATGACAGCACGGATAAAGCTGTCGAATGTAATCTTCTTACGCTCCATAAGGCTTTTGCTTTTTATTTATAGTTATCCACCGGCGGTAGTCCAGTCTCCCTTTATTGCCCGCAGATAACATTCCCGGCAGAGGGGTTCGTATTCGGCCGTTTCTCCCAAGAGGACTTGTTTGTCGTTCTTGACAGTGCGGTGTGAGAAGGAGGCTAATTGTCCGCACTTCACACAAATAGCGTGGACTTTGGATACTTCATCGGCAATGGCACAAAGTCCCGGCATAGGACCGAAAGGAATACCGCGGAAGTCCATATCCAGACCTGCTACAATAACACGTATGCCATTATTGGCAAGTTCATTACATACATCAATCAGACCATTATCAAAGAATTGCGCTTCGTCGATACCTACTACATCGATTTCTGAAGTGAACAGCAGGATACTTGCCGATGAATCAATCGGCGTAGAAGCAATGGAATGGCTATCGTGAGATACGACCTCTTCTTCCGAATAGCGCGTATCAATGGCAGGCTTGAATATTTCTACGCGCTGTTTGGCGAATTTAGCGCGTTTTAGACGGCGGATCAGTTCTTCTGTCTTACCAGAGAACATTGAGCCGCATATAACTTCAATTCTCCCTCTACGATTGGTTTCCTGTATATGGTCTTCCGAGAATAATACCATTGTTCTAAAATGTTTATTTTAGCCGCAAAAATAACACTTTTAATGGCTTTCCGATATTTTTTCATTATTTATTTCTACATTTGCGGCATTAACATTTGTGATGCGAAAGGAAATGCAGACATTATTGGACGACATAGAACTGGATATTCAAGAACTGAAATATTTAATGAAAGTTCTTGCAACAGACGCTAACCCTACATTGAAGGTGGTAGCTAAACGGAATATACAGCAGATGCGTGCGCGACTGGATGCTTTGCAGAAACAGCTGGACGAAACTCCCGTAGAGGTAGTTGTCATTCCTGAAGCTCCTGTCGCTCCAGTGGTTATTCCCGAACCGGCCGCTGCTCCTGAACCGGTTAAGCCGACTCCTGTAGAACCGCTCGTTGTTGAAATCACCAAGCCGGTAGAGATCGTATCTCCCAAGCCTGAGTCTAAGCCCAAATCTGAGTCTGAACCGTCCGCGATACTATCTTCTGCATCGCCTATTTTAGCAGAACGGATAAAACCGGCTACTGATTTGCGGCATGCTATCAGCCTGAATGACTCATTCCGCTTTGCCCGTGAGATTTTTGGTGGTGATACCGCCCGTATGAATGAAGTGATACGCCAGTTGGGTGCTGCTCCTTCATTGGAAAAGGCGTTGGGACTCTTTTCTTCTACCGTTAATCCTGATGAAGAGAATGAAACGGTGGTTGATTTTATAGAACTTCTTAAGAAATACTTTAGTTAAAGCAGTTACGGATATGGGAAAACTTTATGTAGTGCCTACTCCGGTAGGAAATTTGGAAGATATGACATTCCGGGCTATTCGCATTCTGAAGGAGGCGGATTTGATTCTTGCCGAAGATACACGCACTTCCGGAATTTTACTGAAGCATTTTGAAATAAAGAACGCAATGCAATCCCATCATAAGTTTAATGAACATAAAATGGTAGAAAGTGTTGTTAATAGAATAAAGGCAGGTGAAACTGTTGCGTTAATATCGGACGCAGGCACACCGGGAATCTCCGATCCGGGCTTTCTGGTAGTGCGTGAGTGTGTTCGCAACGGTATTGAAGTACAATGTTTGCCGGGGGCTACAGCTCTTGTGCCGGCTTTGGTTGCTTCGGGCTTGCCGAATGAAAAATTCTGTTTCGAAGGTTTTCTTCCGCAGAAGAAAGGACGCATGACACGTCTGAAGATATTGGCAGAGGAACGCCGGACCATGGTGTTTTATGAGTCTCCCCACCGTCTGGTGAAAGCGCTGACTCAGTTTGCAGAACATTTCGGTGCGGAACGTCAGGCATCTGTATCCCGGGAGATCTCGAAGATGCACGAAGAAACGGTGCGTGGCAGTCTGACTGAATTGATTGAGCATTTCACAGCCAATGATCCGCGTGGAGAAATAGTAATAGTAGTAGCAGGAATAGACGATTAAATAACTTCATTAACCAACGTAAAACAAAAGCGTATGAAAAAGTTAGCAGTTTTAATTGTATGTGCGGCCGTTATGGCATCGTGCGACGGCTTGTCAGGTGGAAGTAAAGACCAACTGAAAGCTGAAAATGATTCTCTTTTGATGGAACTTACTCAGCGTAATGCTGAACTGGATGAAATGATGGGTACTTTCAATGATATCTCTGAAGGCTTCCGCCAAATCAATGCCGCCGAAAGCCGCGTAGACTTGCAGCGTGGTGCGGTTTCAGAAGGTTCTTTATCAGCTAAGCAGCAGATTGCCACTGATATTGAATTTATCCAGAAACAAATGCAAGAAAACAAAGAGCAGATCGCTAAACTGGAAGCTATGCTGAAAAGTAGCAAGAATAACTCTACCCAGTTGAAGAAAGCTGTAGAATCTCTGACCCAGGAATTGGTAGCCAAAACCCAGCGTATCGAGGAATTGCAGGCTGAACTTGCTTCCAAGAATATTCGTATTCAGGAACTGGATGCAGCTGTGACTGGCCTGTCAACTGACAAAGAAGTGCTTACTGCCGAAAATGAAGCAAAAGCTAAAACCGTAGCTGAACAAGATAAGGCACTGAACACTGCTTGGTTTGTTTTTGGAACGAAGAAAGAATTGAAAGATCAGAATATTCTGACAAATACCGGTCTCTTCCAGAAAAAGCAAGTGCTTAAGGATAGTGATATCAATAAGGATTACTTTACTCAGGTCGATATTCGTACAACGAAAGAAATTAAGTTGTATTCTAAGAGTGCAGATGTCTTGACCACTCATCCGGTAGGTTCTTATGCTTTGGAGAAAGATGATAAAGATCAGCTCGTTCTGAAGATTACGAATCCGAAAGATTTCTGGAGCGTATCCAGATATCTGGTTATCCAAGTAAAATAACTTAATTAAATTATAAAAATGGCAGGGAAGGGTTATCCCTGCCATTTTCTTTTTATATGCAATACAAGAATATTTTTTTCGACCTGGACGATACTCTCTGGGCCTTTTCTTTTAATGCCCGTGATACATTTGAGGAAATGTATCGCAAATATGAATATGATCGCTATTTTCAGTCTTTTGAACATTTCTATGAACTCTATGAGAAGCGTAATATCGAATTGTGGGCAGAATATGCAGATGGAAAAGTGACAAAGGAAGAATTGAATCGTCAACGTTTTCTCTATCCGTTGGAGGCAGTAGGAGAGGGGGATGCGGCTTTAGCGAAAGCTTTTTCTGATGACTTCTTTGCGGTTATTCCTACAAAAAGCAGATTGATGCCCCATGCGCAGGAAGTGCTGGAATATTTGGCACCTAAATATAATCTTTATATCCTCTCCAATGGATTTCAGGAACTGCAATGCCACAAAATGCGTTCTGCAGGAATTGACCATTACTTCAAGAAAGTAGTTCTATCAGATGATATTGGTGTCCTGAAGCCATGGCCCGAGATTTTCCATTTTGCCATGTCGGCTACCCAGTCTGAACTGCGTGAATCATTGATGGTGGGTGATAGTTGGGATAATGATATAACGGGTGCTCAGGGAGTAGGCATGCACCAGGTATTCTATAATGTAACGGGACGTACCGAGTTTCCATTTAAGCCTACTTATCAGATTACAGATTTGAAAGAGTTGCTCCAATTGTTGTGACATTGAGGGATTAGTTGTAATTTTGTCAGCGTAAACACATAATTTGCAGCTATGGATACTATTTTACCTTTCGCTTTGCTTTGTTTCACTTCTTTCTTTACGTTGACAAATCCTCTCGGGACTATGCCCGTCTTTCTGACCATGACTCATGGAATGACGGATAAGGAGCGGCAGTCTGTGGTGTCTCGTGCTACATTAGTGGCTTTTATCACGATTATGGTTTTTACCTTTGCAGGTCAGTTCCTGTTCAAGTTCTTTGGGATCTCTACAAACGGATTTCGTATAGCCGGTGGTGTTATAATCTTTAAAATCGGCTTTGATATGTTGCAAGCACGTTACACACAAATGAAATTGAAAGATGAAGAGATTAAAACTTATGCTGATGACATCTCCGTTACCCCTTTAGGAATTCCAATGCTTTGTGGCCCCGGTGCCATAGCAAATGCCATTGTGTTGATGCAGGATGCCCACACTATCCAAATGAAAGGTGTACTGATTGGTATGATCGCCTTTATCTACTTGATTACGTTTTTCATTCTGCGTGCCTCTACGAGGCTGGTAAAAGTGTTAGGGGAAACGGGAAATAATGTGATGATGCGCCTGATGGGACTTATTCTGATGGTAATTGCTGTGGAGTGTTTTGTGAGTGGGGCGAAGCCGATATTGGTGGATATTTTGAAAGAAGGCCTGATATAAAACTGCCCCCAAATGTCAAGTTGGACATTCGGAGGCAGTTTTATTATTTAAGATGTTCAGTTATCGTATGATTATCACCATGGATAATTTACGTTCCAGATAAATGCTACGGTCTGATACCAACCCAGACTAACACTGCTTCCACCTTCATCATAACCTACCAAGGCTTCGATTATATAGAGGTTGCCATCGTTTTCGAATGCACAGTTGTTCTTACCCGGTGTGTAGGCAAAGTAATAGTTGCCGTCGTCTGCACTCGCTTCACCCATTTTCTGAACCGTAGATGGGAATCCGACAGGTGCCCCATTGGCGGCATTAACGATGAACTGGATATGGTGTCCCTTTTCCAAAGTCACTCCTGTTGCACCGGCTGCTGTTTCAGAATAATAGTAGGGACTTATCAGTCGGTACAAACCATTACCACCTTCTGCCTTTTCTATATCCACTTTTACACCGTCACCTACCAAACCATTATCGTCGATGGTTCCTGACCATGAAGTATAGAACTGAGCACTGCCGGTTGCTACCCAATTGTACAACTTGCTTAAATTAATTGTTGTGGTAGAATTACCTGATACAGAGGTATTATCCTTTGCTATGGAAAGAGTAGCTTTATAAGAAACACCTACTTGAATGTCGCCTACTGCAATAGTATAAATGGCGGTATTACTACCATCTGCAAATGTTACTTCAGCTGGTCCGCTCAATGCGGGATCGTTAAATTTTGCATCTACGGCAATGGTCGATGCACCTACATTGGTACTGCGTGTCAGAGAAACCTTGATTTCAGTCAACGTTTCAGTACCTGCTACGGTATAGGTTTGTTCGCTCTGGTCGAACGTATATTTCACTTCGCTGTCTATCGGGGCTTTGTCCCAATAACCATCGGTGCTACAGCCGACAAACATGACAGCCGCTACCGACAGCGCTATGGATAGAATTGATTTATTGAAATTCATATAATGCTATTTTTACAGTTTGTTACCTATGTTCATTAGTTGTCTGTAACCGGAGACGGAATTGATGTTACCGGATTATTGTCTGATGCCGAAATCAATGAGTTACCTTGTTCCTCACTTTCAGGAATACGGTAGATCAAGGTGTTATCACCGGCTGGGACGTTAAATACATAAGCGGCAGGGAATCCGGCTCCACGGCGATCGATACCTTTGTTCAGTCGCAGAATATCAAAATAAGAAAGGCCTTCACCCCAAAGTTCAATACGACGTTGTTGCCATACTGCATCCTGTACGGCTGTTGCACTGGAAGCGGTACAAACATAGGCGGGATCACGATAATCATTTACAAATTTTTGTAAAGTAGCTGCGCCGGTTGAAGGATTTCCACCCATAGCTTGTGCTTCTGCCAAAATCAAGTACATTTCTTCCACACGCATCAGAGGAATGTCGCTTGCGTTAGTACTTTGAGCCATTACTCCCTTATAAGGACCGTATTTCATTTGAGTATAAGCGGGGCAACCATATTTCGTAGCTTGGGCTACTTGTGCTTCATTCAGGTTGTCAGAATGCTTATTGGCATCGAGCCACCATCCTTTACGAATGTCTGTATCAGGAATCTCGTTATATAACTTCTTGTTGATCATACGCCATGATCCTACTGAAGCATATCCATAATTCAGTGATCCCATATGTGAAGGGAAATTCACAATGCCGGAAGTTACTACACGGTCTGTTTCGGCAATTATAATAGCCCACATCCAAGAGTGGTCACTGCTTTCCGTAAAGCCAGGAGCACCAGCTTCTTCGCGGCTATAAGGTGTACCGCTACCGCTGATGGCTTTTTGAGCGTCTTCAGCTGCCGCAGTCCAATTTTGCATGGTCAGATTGACACGTGCACGTAAACCATAAGCCACTTCCTTACTGATATAGCGCTTATCGGTGCCGCGGGTTTTGTCAGTAGCTTCTAATAAAGATACAGCTTTGTTCAGGTCACTCATGATCTGATCGTAAACTTCTTGCACGGTAGACCGGGCGCAACCATTAGCAGCAGCTTCATTGGCATTTTCGTTTGTAATCAGAGGAACACAAAGCTTGCTTTCATTCCCTTTATAAGTATGCTGATACATCTGGGCCAATACGAAATAGTCGAATGCACGTATAGACAAAGCTTGTGCCAGGTAGTACTTCAGAGAGCTATCTTCCGTAGCCGGGTCGATGGTACTCACTACTCCATTAGCAGTATAGATCTGGTTGTACATCGTACGCCATAATATGTTTGTCGGGCGATAGTTAAAGAAAAGATCCTCAAAAGTCATGGAACGGGTAAACCAGTTATAGTTTATATCTAAACCAACCATATCCGTGCCACGGCTGTCCAAGTTCAGCATAATTGAACCATAACCGAAGTCGTCGTGTCCAAAAGAAGTGGGGATGGCATTGCCATATACACTGAACATCGCAGTGATACCCGTTACACTTGCCGATACCATTTCTGGGTCGTTTTTAACAACTTCTTCTTTCTGGTCGCTTGTAACAATAGCACCCAGCGGTTCGGTATCCAAATCATTACACCCCACAAGCAATACACTTGCAAGTGCCGATGCGAATATTTTAAATTTTATATCTTTCATTGTTATTCTGCTTTATAGTTAGTATAGTTTAGAACGTTAATTTCACTCCTGCCGAAATACTGCGTAATGCACCATACGTAGAGGTGGTAGATGATACATAACCTTGACGTGGATCTAATCCCTTACGTGCAGCGAACAATGCAACATTGTCAGCAGCACCATAAACTCTAAGTGATTCTATTCCCAAGTTGCGTACGATTCTTTTCGGCAATGTATAACCTAAAGTAATATTGTTAATAGACAAGTAGTTGGAAGAAACAATCCAGCGGTCGGAGCTTGAACCTGCATCATAGTTCTCGGTTGCACACAAGCGGGGAACATCTGTATTCGGGTTCTCTGCCGTCCAGGCTTTGGCAATGTCCTTATGCCAGTTGTAACCGGCATTATTGTTGCTACCACCATGCATCAAGTCTTGATAAGTATAATCCCACAGTTTACCACCCAGTTGATAAGAGAACTGGATAGAGAAGTCAAAACCGTAGAAATCCAAGCTGGTACCGAAACCGCCATAGACGGTTGGAAGCAAATCACCGGTAGCTTCTTTGCAATTAGAAGCGACAGCATAATCGGCTGTTGTATAGGCGTTTCCTTCATCATCTTTCGCCCAGAACAAAGATTGTCCGGTAGTGGGGTCAACACCTGCATATTTTACTAGATAAAGTTGGTACATAGATTCACCTTCGCGATAAATACGTGAACCACTGATTAATTCACCATTCAAATCAGGATGCAGCTTATTTACTTTATTTTTCAGGAAAGTAGCATTCCCGAAAATGTTCCACTTCAAATTATTGATATCAATCGGAGTATAATTCAATTCAATTTCTACACCCGAGTTAGTCATCGAACCAATGTTCATTGGAATAGAACTGTAACCGTTGGAGTTTGCTACCGGCTTATTATAAAGCATGTCGCTAGTCTTACGGTTAAAATATTCTATTGTACCTTCTAATTTATGGTTGAGCAGTGTGAAGTCAGTACCTATATTGAAGGAGTTACTCTTTTCCCAAGTGATGTCTGGATTACCTTTATAATAAAGTGTACCATCCGAGAATATACCATTAGCACCAGTCATGGAGTATTGGTCCAGATACGGATAGTAGTTTGCATAACCGTTTCTCAGCAATGCATCGTTACCTTGTTGACCAAATGAAGCCTTTAGCTTCAACATATCAATCCATTCTGTATTTTCCAAAAATGCTTCTTTGCTGATAACCCATGCGACACTGGCCGACCAGAAGTTACCCCAACGCTTGTCGGGATGGAAACGAGAAGAAGCGTCGCGACGGTAAGAAGCACTGGCAAAGTATTTTTCATCAAAGTCGTAATTGATTCGACTGATAATGCCTCTGGTAGAATATTCGTCACGAGCACCACCACCACGTTTGTTATCGATAGTGTTGTTTACCGTGAAGTCATAATCCTTATAAAGATTCTGCCCGGTTGCATAACTATATTCATAGCGGTAGTCATAGCTCTCATAACCTAACAGAACATCGAAATTGTTCATGCCGAAGCTTTTCTTATAGGTAGCCAGGTATTGCTGGTTGAAGGCGGATGTACGTATGTGTTCTTGTTGTGCAGTACCACCGTAACTTGCAGACTGCCCATAATACTTGTTACCCAAAACATTATAGCGTGTATTATCAATATAGGCACCTAATGAACCTGTTAGTTTCAGTCCTTCAATTGGAGACAACTCGATGAACCATTTACCGTTAAGGATATCCATCAGGTATTCTTCCTTATTATAAAGCAAGTCACCTTTGGGGTTTGACATGGACATAAAGTTACGCGTGCTGTTTGTACTGGTACCATCACCGTAATCATAAATCTTGTTGCCTGAATTCTTGTCGTAAGCCAGTGAACCATCAGCGTTTCGTACATACATCGGATAAACTGGAGCAATATTATTTGCCAGCAAGAAAGCATTTCCTGAAGAAGCTGTAGCTGTTTGGTCGCCCGGATACTTGCTCTTAGAGTTAGTATATCCTAAGCTGGTGCCGAATTTCAACCACTTTTTTGCTTGGTAGTCTACATTCAAACGCGTAGAAATACGATTGAAACCTGAATTTTCGATAACACCGTTATCTTCCAGGTAACCGGCAGAGAAATAGTAGTTCAAACGATCTGTACCACCTGATACGCTCAAGTTATACTCTTGACGCATTTGACTGGAGATCGTTCCATCTGTCCAATCATCCGGAGTATAGTAATATTGTCCGTCACTATAGCCCAACTTCGCATTTGGATTGATTTTACCATCCATACCGATAAGACCTTCACCTTGAGGCAACGTATATATTTGGTAACCGATTGCCGGGAACAACTGTGCATTAGCATAAGTGTGCGCTGCTTCTGGAGTACGTCCCAATTTGTAATAAGCGGCATTGTAATGAGCCTTATAGAGAGTTTCCATGTACGTAGCAGGGCTTTCCATCACATCGTATTTACCTACTTGACGAGAATTGCTACCCCAACGTGCATCTATAGATACACGTGCATTACCATCCTTACCTTTTTTAGTGGTTACCAAAATAACGCCGTTAGCACCACGCGCACCATACAAAGCAGCTGCGGCAGCATCTTTCAGTACGGTCATAGTTTCAATATCCTGTGAATTGATAGAAGAAATATCACCATCAAAAGGAATTCCATCTACTACGTATAACGGATTGCTGCTGGATGCCATAGAACCAATACCACGAATACGTACTGTGGCTGAAGTTCCTGGTTGGCCGTTGCTGCTTGTAGTTTGTACACCGGCTACACTACCCGACAATGCGTTGGTAATGTTGGATACTTGGCGCTTTTCTAGTTTATCTGCCTTTACAACACTCGCAGAACCGGTAAATGCAGACTTCTTCGCAGTACCGTAAGCTACCACTATAACTTCGTCAAGCATCTCTGAATCAACCTTCATAAAGACCTTCATAGTAGGTTTAATAGCCACTTCTTGTGTCTGCATACCAATGTAC
>NZ_CBVI010000179.1 GCF_000513195.1 Bacteroides timonensis
AATTACCATGATTTATATCACCAACAGATGCAAGTGAGTAACCTATCTCTATTAGAGCGGACTTCTTACCAGTAAATTTGATTGGAGTTTTAGAATATTTTATGCATTTCTCTTTTATGTAGTTGTCATTATCTAATTTTATAATTCTTTTATTCAAATATATTCTTAGCATTTCATTAGCAAGTAATTTGGCAACTTTGTAATCATAACCAGTTGAAAATTTTGGGTCTTTATCAAATTGTGCGCTATCAGTACATAGGTGAATATCTGTCTTGCCACGTACAAAATAATACTCGTCATAGACTGTAGAATGTGAGCGGTAATATTGATAGAAATCTAAATTTTGATTAAAAAAATCCGTTAATTTATTCAATTCATTATTGAGATGTTTTTTTATGACTTCGTTACTCCCATTGGGACATTGGGATTCTATATGATATATTTTATAAAAATACAGTAACCGTCCTAAAATATCGGGCTTTTGTTCTTTGAAAAAAAGAATTTCATCTTCTTTTGTTGGAAAAATATACGATTGTAGCTTATTTCTTAAATTTGTTATTATAGCTTGTAAACGGTGTACCATTGAAAGAGAAACTTCAATAATATCACTATCATAGAAGTCTATTTCATCTATTTCTAAATCAATATCTGATAATATCTTGATTATTTCATCTTTCATGACAATATAAAAAGCATACTTTATTTTAAATAGTGAATATAATATTTTGATATTTATTAAAGCAATAATATATTTCTGTATTGTTTGCAAATTTGATAAAGAACACTATTGGCTTCCGCCGAGAGCTTGATATAGATTTACCATCGCTTGTAATTGTTCCATTTGATTGGTAATTTTGTTTAATTCTGCATCATAAAGGGATTGTCGGGCAGCAAGTACTTCCAAGTAGGTAATATCTCCGTGCTGCATCAAAAGTTCGGTATTTCGTACAGCAGATTGCAAAGATGTTATTTGCTGTTCGTACAATTGGAATTTAGCAGATGCCGTTTGGAACTGGCTTAATGCATTGTTTACTTCTGTACCAGCATTTAATAGTGATTGCCTGAAATTTAAAGTAGCCCTTTCTTGGGTAGCCTTTGCTATCTTCAATCGTGCGGTCAGTTGTCCACTGGTAAATAAGGGTTGTACAAGTGAACCAATTGCAGATACTAAGAACTTTTCAGGATTGGCAATTAGCTCTCCTATTGCATTTGTCCACCCCATATTACCGCTTAATATGATGTTAGGGTAGAAAGCAGTACGAGCTTGGTTGGTTGCATAAAGCGCACTTTCTAATGAACGTTCGGCAATCCTGACATCAGGGCGGTTTGTCAATAACTGCATAGGTACACCTATCTTAATAAAAGATGTCATTTTTTGTTCATCTATACAGCTTCTTTCTATTGGATGGGGACTTTCTGCCATCAACAAACAAAGACTGTTTTCTGTTTGTGCAATTAGTTCTTTTAAATCCAAAATAGAAATTGCAACTGACTGGCAAGTTGCTTCCGTTTGTGCTACGGCAGCTTCGGTTACTTTACCAGCCAGTTTCAATGCATAGGTGGATTTTAAGCTTTCCTGCCAACTCTTTTCGGTAGCTTTAGCTATCTCAAGCTGGCTATCAAGCATTAATAATGTATAGTAAGCATTGGCTACATTAGCCATTAGTTGGCTATTTACGGCTTGAGCGTAATCCTTACTTTGGGCATATAAAGCATTCGCTTGTTTTTTAGCGTTATATTTGCTTCCAAATATGTCCAATTGCCAACTGGCAGTCAGAGGTAATTGGAATGTTTGTATTGGCTTATTGCTATTAAGGCTACTAATATTACCTTGCGGGGCTAAAGCAAACGAAGGTAGAAATGCCAAACGTGCCGCAGTTAGCGTGGCTTTAGCTTCATCAATACGAAGTAAGGCTGACTGCATATCAGTGTTTTTCTGTAATGCTCTTTTTATAAGATTTTGCAGAAATGTATCTGTAAAAACCTCTTTCCATGACAAGGATGCCATTGATAAAGTATCATTTACTGAATATTCCATTCCATACAATTTTTCAGTTTGTATTTGTGGACGAATATATGGCTTGTATATGTTACAAGCAGTGAGTGACAATGTGGTAATGCCTATTAAGAATATCTTTTTCATCATTTTTCTTTTTTATGGTTCTTTAAATCCTCTAATTCGACTTTTGTAAGCACTTTGTTTTGAAGTCCAGACTTCATCGGACGAAATTTTTCTTCACAATGTTGAAAAAAGACAAACAATAGTGGTACGATAAACAGCAGAGCGAGTGTTCCAATCAACATTCCACCTATTGTTCCCACGGCGAGTGAACGGCTTCCATTAGAACCAACGCCTGAAGCAAAGACCATTGGTATTAATCCAAATATCATTGTGAGAGAAGTCATTAAAATAGGTCGTAAACGAACTTTTGCGGCAGACATTGCAGCTTCAGTTATATTCATTCCTTGAAGTCTTCGTTCCGAAGCATATTCAGTTAGCAGGATGGCTGTTTTAGATAAAAGTCCAATTAGCATAATCACTCCTGTTTGCATGTAGATATTGTTCTCTAAGCCAAATAATTTAGCAAATAGAAAACTGCCAGCCAATCCGAATGGAACAGAAAGTATAACTGCCAATGGAATAAATAAACTTTCATACAAAGCACATAGAATAAGGTAAATAAAGACAATGCAAATACCGAAAATAAAGACAGACGTATTTTCTGTAGTTGCTTCCTCACGTGTCATCGCTCCAAATTCATAACCATAACCAGTTGGCAACGTTTGAATAGCAACCTCTCGGATTGCTTCAATCGCCTGACCGGAACTATATCCATTAGCGGGAGCGCCATTGACTGCAATAGATGAAAACATATTAAATCGTGAGAGAATTTCAGAACCATATACTCGTGTCAAAGTTAAATATCCACTTATTGGTGACATCTCACCACTTGCAGTACGAACAAATATACTATTTAGAGATTGTTTGTCTAAACGGTATTCAGGAGATGCCTGCACCATCACTCGGTAAAGTTTGGAGAATTTGTTCATGTTAGAAGAATATGTTCCACCAACATATCCTGATAGAGCATTCAACACTTCTGATGGAGAAATTCCATTTCGTTTACATCTTGCTGCATCGACCTCCACTAAATATTGAGGGAATTTTACATCAAAATTGGTTTGTGCTCTTGCTATTTCGGGACGTTCATTCAATGCTGCAATAAATGTTTGTGTGTGATTAAATAAATCAGATACAGAACCGCCTCTATGGTCTTGAATATGTACCTCAAAGCCATTAGTTACACCATAACCTGATATAATAGGTTGTGCAAAAACCATAATTTTAGCTTCCGTTATTTTTTCAAGACTTTGATAAACATGGGCTATAACAGATTTATTATCGTCATTTTTTTCTATACGTTTATCCCAAGGTTTTAAACGTATAATGAATGTGCCGTTAGATGCTCCTTGTCCCGCAAGCATTCCCATTCCAATAGATTTTGAATATATCTGAAACTGTGGAATATCTTTAATTTGTTCCTCTATCTTTTTCAATATTTTCTCTGTTTGATTAATACTGTTACCCGGTGCGGTTTGTACATCTATAACGATAGTTCCTGTATCTTCATCCGGTACTAATCCTGTTTTTGTTGTACTTAATAGAAAGAAGAAGCCGCACACGGCTATAGCAAGTGATACTCCCGCCAGCCATTTACGTTTGAGAAAGAACAAAATGTATTGTTTGTATTTCACAACAATACGATTAAAAGCCGTGTCAAATGCGACATGAAAGCGGGAAGAAAAACTCATTGTTGCTTTTATGCTATTTTCTTTATGTGGTGTCATTATTAAGGCACAAAGAGCCGGACTTAATGTTAGCGCATTGATGGTTGATATACAAACCGCTACTGCCATAGTCAAACCGAATTGTTTATAAAAAGTTCCCGTTGCTCCATTGATGAAGCAGATAGGAATGAATACAGCCATAAAGACCAGTGAGGTTGTTATCAACGCAGAACTAATACCTTTCATCGCTTCAATCGTAGCCAAATAAGAAGATTTATATCCCTCGTCAAATTTTGTTTGTACTGCTTCGACCACTACTATTGCATCATCTACAACCGTTCCGATTACTAATACCAAAGCGAACAAAGTCAGCATATTTAGTGAAAATCCGGCAAAATAAAGAAAAGCGAATGTCCCAATCAACGAAACTATGATAGACACAGATGGAATAAATGTGGAACGGAAGTTTTGCAAGAAAATATAAACGATAAGAACTACTAATAAAATAGCCTCGAATAATGTCTTTGTAACATCTTGAATTGAAGCATCCAAGAAACTTTTTATACTCATTAAATCTACCAGTTTCATTCCTTGTGGCAGATTGGTAGATATTTCCTGAACTACTTTATCTATCTCTGCTACAATTTCATTGGCATTTGAACCCGAAGTTTGTGCAATCATACAATTTGTACCGGGATGTCCTAATAGTTCATTTTTTACAGTATAACTTAATGAACCTAATTCTATGTTGGCTACATCTCTAAGTCGTAAAATGTCTCCATTAAATTGTGACTTGATAACGAGATTTCCAAAATCTTCCTCATTATCATATCTTCCTCGATATTTCAATACATATTGAAAGGTGTTGTCTGTATCAGCTCCCAGTGTTCCAGTTGGAGCTTCTACATTTTGTTCTTCTAATACAGCCGTTATATCAGCCGGGACTAACTTATATTGTGCCATTTTGTCCGGCTTCAACCAAATGCGCAAAGAATATTCCGAACCAAATACGGTTATGTCTCCCACGCCTTTGATGCGGGCAAGTTGTGGTTCAATGTTTATTTTAAGGTAATTGTAAAGAAATTTTTGGTCGTATGAATTGTCAGGGCTATATAATGCTATGATTTTAGCCGTACTGTTTTGACTTTTTCGAACAGTAATACCTGTTCTTATAACTTCGGCAGGTAATGCGCCTTGTGCGGATGCTATACGGTTTTGAACATTGACTGTTGCCATATCCGGGTCTGTTCCCTGACGAAAATAAACTGTTATAGTAGCTGTTCCGTTATTGGCTGCCGTGGAAGTCATATAATTGATATTCTCTACTCCGTTGATTGCTTCTTCCAGTGGAACGATAACCGATTTCTGTACGGTTTCTGCATTAGCTCCGGTGTATGTTGCCGATACACGGACAGTAGGCGGGGCAATTTCAGGAAATTGTTCTAATGGCAATTGATATAGTCCGATTAAACCGAGAATAATGATTAGCACGGAAAGAACCCCTGAAAGTATCGGGCGATTTATAAATGTTTGTAAATTCATGATAGTCTGATTTTATATATTTGAAATGATTGCACCTTCATGTACTAATCCGGCTCCTTCGGAAATTATAATATCTCCCTCTTTTAAACCGGAAGTCACAATATACTCTTTGCCGTTATTTATATTCTCTACTTCAATAGCTATTGATGTAGCTTTATTTTTCACTACCCGATAAACGAATATCCGGTTTTGGATTTCGTATGTGGCACTTTGTGGAATTACGATACAATGGTTTATCTTTGTAGTCAGAATTACTTGTCCTGTTCCGCCATTGCGTAATAATTTATCCGGGTTGGGGAATGTTGCACGAATACTGACAGTCCCAGTATTGTAATCAATAGTACCACTTACAGCATCTATCTGCCCTGAATAATTATATATGCTGCCGTTGCTTAGTCGAAATTTAACTTCTGTTGCATTGTTCATTTGATTATCCAAAGAACCTTGTTGCTGAATAATATCCAATATCTGATTTTCCGTCATTGAAAAATAGGCATGTACATCTTCATCATCTGATACAGTAATCAACGGTTCTACTATATTATTACTGACTAAGGCACCTACCCGATAAGGTATCATACTTGCAACTCCGTTTACCGGACTTTTAATTTCTGTATAAGAAAGATTAGTTCTGGCAATGTTCTGTTGTGCTTTAGCTTGTTCTAAATTAGCTTCTGCTTCCAATAGTACATTACGGGCTGTCTGCAAGTCGAAATCAGAAACTACATTTTCTTGATGTAAGGTTGTCTTGCTATCAAGAGAAAGCCGGGCATTTGCTAATTTAGCTTCTGCGCTTTTCACATTGGCTATTGCTGTTTTTAGAGCTGCTAAATAAGGAGCTTGGTCGATAATGAACAAAGTTTCTCCTTTTCTGACGGTCGCTCCCTCTTTAATGCGAATTTCGGTGATTGTACCACTTACCTGTGGACGGATTTCTACGTTTTGCTTACCTCTGATAACAGAAACATAATTTGTTTCTAATGCCTTACTACCCGGTTTTATTACCATCGTTTGATAATTGTTTTTTTTCACCTCTTGTGTTTCCGTGTTTCTACATGATGCTATGGAAACGAAGATTAATGTAGTTGCCATGTAGACAAACACGTTGGTACGATAAACTCTTTTTGCTTTCATATTCTTGAATTTTATTTGTCCCAAAAGTAGGGGGATGCAATGAATCAGAGAAGTATGTCGTTGTAAACGGCATAAATGTAGTGGTAAACAGATTCGCAATCTCTTATTTTTCAGATAAATTCTATGTAACTTTGCAGTATACTTAATATTGACTGATATGATTAATAGAAATATTCTGAATTACATAGATATTGCATGTTGCATTATTCTTCTGCCAGCGATGATTATGTTTATGCCAGTGGAATATTGGTTTCAAGACAATCCCTTTTTTGTGGTGCTGATTATCATGTGGCTATATGGAATTTATTTCGTTAATCGGAGATTTTGCACACCTATATTATTCCAAAAGAAACAAATTTTCTGGGTGGCACTATGGGTGTTGTTCACTGTTATGGTTACTTATTGTTTCATTCTTTATTCTCATGATGTTTCCCCATTAGCAGACCCTTTTGATAATAAAGCGATAGGACGAATACGAAAATTGAGTGTATGGTTCATTTTCTTTATGATTACTTGTTTCAGTTTCATGATAGGCTTTCTCATAGAATTACATAAGAGAACTTTGGCTCATCATGCTATTGAACATGAAAAGAATAAGGCTGAATTGGCATTATATAAGGCACAAATCAATCCTCATTTTTTATTTAATACATTGAATACCCTCTATGGATTGATGATTTCCCAGTCCGAGAAAGCAGAACCAGCATTTGTTAAATTTACTGAATTATTGAGGTATATGTATTCCAATAGTACAAAAGACAAAACTTCAATAGGTGAAGAAATTAGCTATATATCAGAATATATAGATTTACAATTGCTTCGATTAAATGAACATACTAATATATGCTTTACACATCGGGAAGATGATACGTCTTTAGAGATTGCGCCTATGATATTGATAACATTTATAGAGAACGCTTTCAAGTATGGCATATCTTCTCATAAAAACAGTACTATATCAATAGATATACAAGTAAAAGACGGTGTTCTTTCTCTAATAACAGAAAATCCCGTACAGAGGATGTTATTGCCCCTTAAAGAGGGTATAGGAATTAGTAATTGTCGTAAGCGATTGGATTTACTTTATCCAAATGCTTATACACTGGATATTGCAAAGACGGAAGAATATTATAAAGTGGTATTAACAATCAAGTTGAAATAATATGAAATGCATTGCCATTGATGACGAACCTGTTGCTCTTTCCATTATCAGCCAATTTTGTAAACGAATAGGAAATATTGAACTGTTGGTTTATAGTGACCCGATAATAGGTATCAATAATGTTATTGAAATTGTTCCTGACATCGTATTTCTTGATATTGAAATGAATGGTATTTCGGGTGTAGAGCTTGCAAAATCTTTGCCGAAAGAAACATGCTTAATTTTCACAACCGCTTATGCTCAATTTGCACTTGATGGCTTCGAGCTTAATGCTGTTGATTACCTGCATAAGCCATTTTCATTTAATCGTTTTGAAAGAGCCGTTCAAAAAGCAAAGGATTTGCTGCAAATGCAAAAATTGGTACAAGAAACGACATTATCGGATAAAGAGATTACTATTAAGGTTGAATATCAAAATGTGAAAATAGCAGTTTCTGATATACAATACATTGAAGCAATGGATAATTATATAAAGATATATAAAGCAAGTTCTCGTCCCGTTGTGTCGCAAATGAATTTGAAAAAGATTATTCAACTTCTTTCCGAGGAAGAATTTGTAAGAGTACATAAGTCGTATGTAGTTCCAATTCGTAAAATAGCCAGTTTTACAAAGAAATTTTTAGTACTTACATATAAATCTATCGAAATACCCATAGGACGTGCTTATGCTGATGATTTTATTAAAGTGATGGTAAAATAAGGCAGATGATTTTTTTTGATTTCAGTAAGCGTGGATTAGTGCAAGGTGCAAGTTATATATATAAGTAGTTATTCATAATTATTTCACATATGGACAAA
>NZ_CBVI010000180.1 GCF_000513195.1 Bacteroides timonensis
ATCCGGTAAACCCATTTTTTGAATAATGTCTACCGCCTTACCAATGCCGACTCCATTCAGACGATATGCGGAATTTTGCAAGACGTATACACGCTCTTTGCCATCTTCCGTCCACCCTACATTTTCAAATCCCATCTCTACTAAAGTATTCACCGCACTTTCTCCTGTTTGGCAAATTCCCTTTAAAGGAAGCAAACAGAATAAAAAGAGCGCCGCACATTGTGCTATTGTTTTAGTAGCTAGACACTTTCCCATGTTAGAGTTTCTATACCTCATTTTATTTATTCAATTTTCATATCTTTACGACACAAAATATGGTGCAAAAATAGACACATTTTTAATAATACCAAAGAATTTTACATGAAAAAATAAAATAATGTAGCTTTTTCTGCATAATTGTTCTCATAACGCTAACATTCTTTGCCTATAAGCTTATAATGCATGATTAAGAGGTTAATAAATGACTAATAAATGCGACATTTATATGAAAAATAGACCTTCAAACGTAATTCTGATTATATATACGTTTCATAAAAAACGAATTATTATTTGCTTAAAAGTCCCATAAGTTCATTCTACGTACTTACAATGATAATTTATAACCTCATTTTACTCGTTGGCGGGATTAGCCGTTGACCTGGCTTTAGTCAGGAACCTATCAAATAGGTATCTGGTCCGTACCTGCTCCGTAGCAAATTCGGTTAAAAGTACCTCTAACCGAATTTGCTACGGAGCAGGTACGGACCAGATATGGGGCAGGTGCGAACAGAACCCGGTTTTGAGTCCTTGCAGACGCGAGAAAGAAAACGTTAATTCCGCCAATGGGTCCCTTTTATAAACATACGATCTGTCTTTTTTTAAGTTCAGGAGTTTTTTAACCTTGTTATGTGCAAAGTTTCAAAAAGCAGGTAAATAATCTTTTTGACATTTTGTATTTTTAGTTAGCTGAGAATCCATTGTTTTCAATCTAATGGATGTGATGATGAAAAGAAAGAATTAAAAAACAGCAAAAGTCAGATTATTAGATGTATATCGAAATAAATACATCTTTTTTAGAATAAAGATCTTGTTAATAAACGTAAAATATCGAGATGAATAGGTTTATTACCAGTAAGTAGTAACCCTTTTGCCAGTAAGTAGTAATGATATAGCCTATATGTAGTAACCCTTTTACCTATAAGTAGTAACCCTTTTTGGTATAAATAGCCCGCAAATCTGCAATAATATGCATAGTTACGGAATATATAATCTCTATTTATTCATAAAATATGTTGGAAGGCAAATTTTGAAAATGTCACGTGTTATATAAAACAAGTATAATCTATTAATTAGAATAGTAGAATGGATAAATTGCTATCATTTTGCTGCTGCTTGTCTATGTTATCATTCTGCATTTTCTGAAATGATTTTCAGGGTTTAAAGTGAGAATGAAGAAATCCTATGTTACAAACGTATTTCAATTTGTATCATAACCCTTTTGTTTTTATGAAATAAATTATGTTATATTAGGTATGAGGTCAATTGCTTTTTTCTTGCTTTCATCAACAAGTTTGGCATAAATCTGTGTGGTCTGTATGTTGGTATGTCCAAGCAGTTTGGAAACAGTGTATAAATCTACACCTAAAGTTAGCAACATAGTTGCGTGGGTATGTCTGGCTGTATGGAATGTGATATGTTTTTTAATTCCAGCCTGCTCGGCCCATTTGGGTAAAATTTCATTTGTTCTTCCTAATGTTATTAACTTTTTGAATATTATATCACTATCCTTGGCATCTTCCCGCTTGGGTAACTGTTTTATAGCTTCTGGGCTTAAAGGTAAAGAAATGGCCTCCTTGGTTTTCTTTTGTATGATATGCAGCCGGGAATTACCCTCCCCGTCCATCTCTATATCTCCCCATGTGAGTGCTATGATATCAGAATGTCTCAGCCCACAAAAACAGCTGAAGAGAAAAGCTTTTTTTAATAAAGTATTGTAAAAAGGAGTTTGCGCCAACTTTCTCAATTCGTCAATAGTAAGATATTCTCTTTCTGTACGATGCTTATGTGGCTTTTCTTCATTCTTCATTTTATTCATGGGGTTAGCCGATATCAGTTCTTCCGATACTGCATAATTCAGACAATACCTCAGCATTTTATAATAATAGACTTGAGTATTAACATGCAAAAGTTTCTCTTTCTTGGTATGAGTTTGCTTTGCTGCTTTTAGATAATCCAAGAATCCCAAAATATAATCTTTGTCTATCCGGCTTAGTTGGGTATCATTAGGATCATAACGCCTAAGATGATAGACTACAGCATGTAATACCGTTTTGCGCACCTCATTCTCAGACTTCTTCTCAGCTACGCCCTGTATATAATCAATCAGTTTAATATGAGACATTTTATTAATTTTAAAACCATGACTCTGATTTTGCAATTCAATAATTCTCTGGGCTTTAATGGCATTTGCTAATTTTAGTGTTTCACTATTACGTACCCTGTCTGATTTATTATATTCAGGTATAATATATAATTTCAGGAACTCGTATTTTCGTTTCCCATTCATATACATATCAAGATATATCGATTTATTGCCATTGGCGAGATGTTTGACTCTCAGCTTTATTGGCTCTTTTATTTTTAGTTCTTCCTTCATATCTCTGTTTAGCATCTTCTATCTATTGAAAATAGCATACATCTTTATTTTTATAGTAACATCACGGTAACAAAAACAGGTTTCAAATGATTCTGCTTTTGAGTTTTATTCAGTTCTGTTACTTCTATTTGTATTTAATTTATTGAATATTAGAAAAATAAAAAGAAAGCCTATTTATTCCAATGATGTAGAAATAGTAACAAACCAGCAACAAATATATAATATTAATGTCTAAAAAAGAAACAATAACGGAAAGTAATGATATTGTTTAGTATTATGCAATTCACTAAATACTAGCTAATTGTCTATTTTATTTATCTGATATTTCTTTATCCTGATTTCCGGATAAAAAGCCATGCCGGATTGTAGTTCTGGATAATAATGTGCCTCAAATTTCTTTGCTTTATAAGCCAATCATAGGCGATAGTGTGCCAGAGGTGGCTCGGCAGGATTGGGATGTAAGCTATAATCTGGGTACTAATTGGAAAAAAGCAGGTAAAGTAAAAAAGAAGAATAGTTCTTTGTTTAAAGTGGACGTGGTAATATATCCGGAATTATCATTGAAGAACCTAGTAATTACGCAAATATATCAGGTTCTGTTCAATCTGGCACCGGCAATAGAAGTTTCTTTCTGGAAAGGGATGAGACTGACAGCACAACTGGAAGCACCTATTTATAATGACGGATATCCGGATATGTATAATAAGATACATCCTGGTTTTATTGGCATATCACAAACAGTAAGATTGCCCCATAATATCTGGGGAACACTTACAGTAGGGCATTTCAGTAGCGAACGTTATGGAGTAGATGTGAAGATCAGTCATCGTTTAATCTGTGATAACAGATTTGGAATTGAAGGACGTATCGGATATACAGGAGCGGCATACTGGGACGGATTTATCTGCCACTTTGGAACACAGAAAAAAATGACATGGTCAGTTGGAGGTTATTTCTATTGGCCACAATATAATGTAGAGACGACTATGAAACTTGAACAGTATTTATTGGGTGAAAAAGGAGTGCGAGTAGATATTATCCGGCATTTCCGCTATGCTTCAATAGGCTTTTACGCAATGAAAGCGCAAGGCGCAAAGTCCAACGGTGGCTTTCGTTTTCAGATTGCCTTGCCACCTTATAAATATAAGAGGAAAGGATATATTCCTCGTTTTATCTCTTCCAAGAACATGGGAATGGCGTATAATGCAGGGAACGAACAATATTATTATAAAAGCTATCGTTCGTCACCCGGCGACAATATAATGCAATCAAATAGTTTTAATCCATATTTTATTAAATCAGAATTATTAGTTTATTAATTTTAATTTTATTGAGATGAAAAAGAAAAGTTTGTTTGGTATTAACGTGAAATTAGCGTTAATGTTAGTAGCAATCTGCGGCATGTTCGCCAGCTGCTACGAAAAAGAAGAATTAACGACAGAGGCACCGAGTACAGTGAAACCGGTATACAAAATTACAGGTGTCGTTTCTAATGCTTCTACCGGAGAACCGTTGTCTGGCGCCAAAGTGAACGGTACTACTACTGCTGCTGATGGTACTTATACTTTAGATGCAACAGAAGGGCTGAATGTTCTGACTGTTACTAAAGATGATTACAAGACTGTCACGACTTCAGTTTATGTGGAAAAGATTGAAAATGGCAAAACCGCTGTCTACACAGTTAACGCAGCTATGTATCCAGGGTATGATACTCCGACATACAAAACTGTAAAATATACCATAAAAGGTACTGCAACTGATGAAAGTAGCACTGCTGTAAAATTGTCGTCAGTAGTTATACCAGGATGTACAATTGTAGTTGTTAACAACACATTCACAGTAGAAGGGGTACAACCGGGCACTTATTATGCTGTTCTTACAGCTGAGGGTTACAAAAACGCTTACGCTACTATCACCGTAGCTCCTGTTACTGCAGAAGAAGGCGAAGGCGACCAGATTGTAACTTCTACAGTTGCCGTATTGATGCAAAAGGAGGAAGCTGCAAAGGTGTCTAAATACTATGTATGCGGCTTCGTTACCAATGAAAAAGATGCTGCTGTGCCCGACGCTACTGTAAAAGTTGAAGTTGGTGAATTCAAAGCTGATCTCACTACTGATAATCGTGGTTATTTCAATATAGAAGTAGCAGCTGAACATATCACTCCTACAACATTGGCTATTGTTACAGTTTCAAAAGCAGGTTATGTTGCACAAGCAAAAGCCACAGTTGTGAAATTGGTTGAAACTGGTGCTACTTCTGTGACTTCCATTGAAGTTGTTTTGAAAGCTGAAAGCAGTGATATCCCTGATGAAGATCCGAGTAAGGGTGGTGAACAGACTATTGAAGTGCCTGTAGATAAAGCTGAGCCGACGAAAGTTGAAGATGTTAAAGAACCGGAAGTAAAAGCAGATATCGAGAAAGTTGCTGAGGAACTAGGAATTGAGGATATTACTAAAATTGATATTCCAGTGGTAAAAGTAGAAGAGGCTCTCGTAGTAGAACTTGTATCTACAGAAGCTGTTATTGATGAAACAACAGGTGAAACAACTCAAGAGACTAAAACTGTTGCTGACCAGATCACATTACCTGCTAACACGCAAGTTTATTATGTAGGTGGCCAGACTCAAGCAATCAAGCTGACTCGCGATATACAAACTGAAAAGGCAACCGCTGCTGTACGTACTTACGAAGGACAACCCAGCGGTACCGTATTCTCTCAGCCGTTGGAAGTTAAGTTCCAGGCTCCGGTTACTGTTACTGTAGAACCTGACTATGTATTAGGTGTTCTTTATCAAAACGAAAAAACCGGTGTATGGTCAGCTGATGCTAATAATTATGCTGAATACGATATGACTTCAGGCACTTTCGTTGGTAAAATCAATCACTTCTCTAAATTCCGTTTCGGTTTTGAATCAGCTATCGTTCCTGTAGACAGTGTTAAGCTGGATGCTGAAATCATCAATAAGCCTTGCTATACAGGCTCTGCAGCAGCTGTAGTTACTGTAAAAGGCAACTACATGGGTGGAACTGCTTATGATGGAAATACTCCTGCCTTGGCTGTTGAAGCTGCCTTGACCGGCATGAATACAGAAACGAAATCTTACGTAACAATGTTGCTGAAAAACATGATTCTGAAAGACAATGCTAACATTGCACCGAAGAACAGTTACTCAAAAACGGCTCTATCTGTAGATATCTCAGTTCCTGCATACAAGCAAATTAACGACTTCAGTATGGTCAGAAAACAAGTAAGAAGATCATATACTGTTCATGTAATTGATAAGAACAAAAAGACTACAGACGTAACAGTGGTAGTTAAGAAGATTATCTCTACAACTCTGACTGCAAATTATGCTATTGGTCATACTCATGGACATGGCAATGGTGAGGATTTGAATGCAGGCGGTGGTATTATCGATTTCGAATAAGCCTGTTTTAAATAATGCAATTGAACCTAAAGCATGAGACTATACATAATGAGAATAAAACGGATGTTCATTGCGACACAGCTTATCAGTGTATCATCCATGCTTTCGGCTCAATTGACTTATGGAACTACCGGTTTACTGCATGCTCCTTCGGCAGAGATGCAAAAGGACAAGACAGTGATGCTGGGAGGAAACTTTATGAATAAGGAGATAACTCCTCCTACGTGGTACTACCATACGTACAATTATTTTTTGAATGTTACCATCCTGCCGTGGATGGAAGTTGCTTATACTTGCACCCTGTTTAAGGCAGAAGCTTTAGGGTTAAAGCCTTATGGCTATTCAGGATTCACGAATCAGGATAGATATTTTTCTATCCGGTTACGGGCTTTGAAAGAAGGACAATTCTGGAGGTATATGCCAGCTATTGTTTTCGGAACATCAGATCCATTTACTTCATCCGGAGGAGGTTCGGTTGGTTCTACAGAAGGAAACGGATATTATAGTCGTTTCTATGCAGCGGCCACCAAGCATATTTCAATAGGAGAAGAAGAAATAGGAGTACACCTTTCTTATTTATATAATAAAAGGAAAGAGTATAAACTGAATGGAATAGCGGCGGGTATTAGTTATAATCCAACTTTTGTGCCTGAATTAAGAATGATTGCGGAGTATGATTCAAAAGATTTTGCATTGGGAGCCACTTACTTGCTTTTAAAACATCTGCATATACAGGTGGAACTGCAAAAGATGAAATATTTCACGGGTGGATTATGTTTCCAGTTCCAGTTGAAATAAAGAATCTGGCAGAAAAAGCATAGAGTTAATCATTTTAAAATAGAAAAAACAATGAAATGTAAATTTGGTATAGTATCTATCATGTTGGCGGGATTAGCTCTTACAGCTACTGCACAGACCAAAGAGAAATACTACAGCGAAAAATTTAAAGATAATATCTTTATAAGCGCTGGTGTAGGAGCTCAGGCATGTGTTAATCCTGACAACTTTGATTATGGCTTCGGACATGCCATCACACCACTGATTCATGTGTCAGTGGGTAAACTGTTCAATCCTATCTGGGGAGTTCGCGGACAAGTTGCCGGATTATGGTCGACACTGTATACAGAGCGCGGACAAATAAAAGGCACTTATGCTGAGGTTAAGAACAAGAAGTATTTCACTCTGCGTGCAGATGCTATGTATAACCTGTCTAACTCTGTTTGCGGATATAATCCGGAGCGCTTATTTACTTTATCTGTGTTCGCAGGTCCCGGATTGACTTTTGCAAAGGCTTATGGTGAGCAAGATAAATTAAATGCTTTGATTAACGGTTCTGTAGGTTTGATGGGACAGTTCAATGTGAGCAAGTATTTGGATATCAATATTGAGGCAAGAGGTGAAGTATCTCCTTCTATGTTTGGGAATAAGAGCAGCGCCTACACGGATGGTGCAGTATCTCTGACCGCAGGTGTTACTTATACTTTTGGCGGTAAGAACTTTATATCTTGTGGTGCAAAAGTTGATCAGAATGCCATCAACAATGAAATCAATAAGTACAGAAGCGAACTGGCTCAGGCTCAGGCTGACCTAGCAAGTGCTAAAAATGCCATGGCTAATTCTAAACCTGTGACTAAGGAGGTAGTGAAAGAAATCGAAGTTGCCGGTCCTCGTGCCATCTTCTTCAAGATTGGTAGCGCCCGTATCGATGATTACGGTGTGGTCAATATCCAGTTGGCCGCTAAGATTCTGAAGGCTAATCCGGATAAGAAGTACAAAGTTGCCGGTTATGCTGACAAGGCTACGGGTAGCGCTTCATGGAACCAGAAGCTGTCTGAAAAACGCGCTCAGGCTGTTTACGACGCATTGATTAAGGAAGGCGTGAGCAAGGATCAACTTGAACTCGTCGGGTTCGGTGGTACCGCTAACATGTTCGGTAAGAACTATTTAAACCGAGTTGTAATCCTGGAATAAGATAATATTTCTTATAATATAATAGAAATTCTATAAAAGAGAAAAGGTGTTTAGCTATTGCTAGACACCTTTTTTGTTATAAAGAAATCAAGTAATTACTGGTTGATAATGAAATTATTTATGTGGCAATATTAGAATATAATTAGGAAATATCAATTATTTACATTAAGAAGTCCTTTAATGATTTTTTTTGATAAATATATAATTAAATAATTATTAAATACAACAAACGAATTGAGAAACAAACAGGTAACAATAAAGCTTTGCATAACATGAAAAACGGCAAATATCTCAATATTTTACTTTTTATAAATAACGCATTATTATTTGATTATCAGAATATTACAAAATATAACTAGATTGAACGATACCTCTCCCGGTTTCCGGAT
>NZ_CBVI010000181.1 GCF_000513195.1 Bacteroides timonensis
GAAACCTGCAAAGTCTTCGCAGAACTATGTTCAAGCTAAAATGCTTGTATTCAAATGGATAAAAATATATGTGGAACTCTTGCTGAAATAATAAATATTCACTAATAATCTTATAGTGAGATATTTAATAAATAGTGTTATACATATATGTCTACCATATATATCCTATATTTATCAATTAAGATATTAGTAACTAATACTATATAGTTTTATAGTAAGTGATATTGCTGTACAGATCAAATACTGCAAGTTCTGGTAGATCAAAGAATGTGTAGAATAATAAATATAACTATTAAATTCTCTTTAATGAAATGAACTGTCGAGCTAGATGAATGGAAGATTATTGTTGTTTTCTTTGCGTAAAATCAAGCCTGGAAATAAATATTGGCATAAGAAACACTGTTTCACCGGCAATATAATGAAAGAACCGATAAATAGAACAATATCTACCAACAATCGAGTAGGAAATGAGGGATTATTTTCATCACTGCTCTCTCATACCACCGTACGTAAAAAAGAAGGCACCTTCACAGGCGCCCTCTTAAAACACTTTAATTAAAAACACTTTGGGTAACATGCCCAAGTATACTTTATAAGGTAAAAGTCTCTACTTATTGAATGGATCTAATATTTCCTCTTTATATAATTTGATTGTATTCTTAGAGTTAGAATTATCTGTCATTGTTATTACAGTAGGATTTTCATCACTGTCAGCAGACAAGGTGAAAGTCTTCCCATTAAATGGATAAACCATATAGCTCCAATTATAATTATTCCATAAAGTAATCCCAAAATTATTGCCTCTGGAAGCAAATGTAAAGTTTACCAGATTGTCGCCCGCAGTTTTGTTATTAAAAAGCAAGAGTCCTACTGTACCGCCACAACTCCAATAAAAAGCGGTAGTGGTTGCATCGTATGGTGTAAATAATGCATAATCCAAAGGAACCCCTAGTGCAGGCATCACCTGAGTTTTTATAGCATTCCACCTGGCGATAGCTTGAGGGTCTCCTAATCCGCTCATTGCAAAATACCAGTCATTGTTGAGCAAAAGATAATTAAGTGGAAAAGTTGGAGTAAAGAGAGCATTTACACCATTTGTCGGAGAAAAGGTTCCATACTTTTCATCAGGCTGATATTTCAATTCCTCAATTGACTTTCCATTCAGAACCAATGGCTCACGGAATTTAATATTTCCTTCAGTCGTTATAATGTATGGCGCTTCTACTGTAATATCATTATCACCTTCCGTATAAGTAATTGCAAGAGTTCTATATGAAACTGTAACATCCGCTTTAAAATCACCTTCTGCATATTTATAAGCTATGAACTGAGAGAATACTTCATCCGCATCCTGAACACCTTGCAAGAAATCTTTCCATATAGTTGTCTCAGCCAATGGAGTCATAATAATTTTGGTAAGATTCTTCTTTCCCTTTAATATTACCCTATCTTTGGTAGCCTCCATAATAGTAAATTCAAAGTCTCCTTCCATACCTTTTCCATCACTACCTATTCCCCCGGGATTATGTGGATCAGAGAAATAATGCATTATTTCATTATGTGTATCAAAGCTTAATACCGGACCAGCACTTTGCTTTAGAACATACGTACTGGTAACCTTTGCCTCTGCATCATATATGTCGCTTGCTACTTGCACTGTACCATCTTCTGCAAATGAAACCAATATATTATAACCTCCATAAGTCAGGTTTGCAGAAGGATAGTACTCCATCAACCAACCATTCTTGGCACTTGTCAATACCTCTTTATCAGCCTTTAGTGTCGCTTCAATACGATTGGCAGAAGAATCATCAAATAAATCTTCCTCTTCCGGCGTGCAGGATGAATAAAGAGCGACAGCAAGCGATATAAATAATAAATTAAATATTTTTTTCATATTACTTTCTAATTAAGTGTTGTTAAATCAAGAGTAGCTACTTCTGCGGAACGACGGGTAACGACTTTACGTAACTCATCAATATCTATCTGCCAGCTACCTTTTAAATACTCTCTTATAATTTCTAATTTATCAAGGATGGCCTGTTTGCCAGATTCATCTTCGCCAACGACTCCGGCTGCCAATAGCTTTTGCCAGGCGGTTTCCGTGCGAGTTATGTAAACAGAAAGAATTTCTGCAAAATCCTCATTTGCTTCCTTGCTGGCATATCCTGATACAAAACCGGATTTAGGAGCATCAGGATCTTTCAAGTTAATCCAGTCCGTAGCTCTATAATTACCGGCAGAAATCAAATTGAAGTCTGTATCATAGTTTTTCTTCTGCTGCAAAATGTGGGTAAACTCATGATGCATTGTTTGGAAAAACCAATAATTCAAGTCTGTTGTACTGCCACTCTTATCAGGGAATGGGCTATCGATATCAATATACGGATGCTCAATATCAATTACGTTCACATTATACAGTGTCACCTTTATTCCTCCTTCGGCAGTACCCATCACAATACTACCAGTGTTAGGATAGTACGCCGGAGAACCAAAAAGCTGCATCACTCGTGGACAATACATTTTGACGAATTCATCACCGGCTACTTCTTTATAAACATCAATCCAGACATATTTCATCATTTTGGCCAAAGCTATAGACTTATCATAGTCTGCAGGAACCAAGTTAAACTCCATGTTCGATTCCTTGTCATCATATCTATAATTAAAACTGATATTATAAGGCGTTACATAGTTCTTCATCAGCCAATTGTCGAATTCATTCATTTCCGGCTCTTCCGTATCAAAAATACTCTTTGAGTCAAGATCATCTTCACTGCAAGCCCCTAAGCACAAAGTGAATGTAATCAATAAAAATAGTTTTATATATTTCATAATCATTTCATTTTTAAAGGTTATTATCTTGGGTTGGCAGCCAAACCGGCATCAATAACATCCGAAGGCAACTGGATGGCACGACGCAGATCACCGACTTTCAATATATCTGTAGCCAATCCATAACGGTTGTGCGCTACTTCTATGCCATAGCGTTTAATGTCGCACCAGCGTTGTCCATCATGCATTGTCTCAATACGGCGCATGTGCAATACACATTGAATAAAATTCTCTTGTTCACCTGATGCTACAGTAAATCCCTGAGGATGAAGTTCTTTTTTGATAGTACGATCACTACCTCCATCAGCCATAGATGGTACAGGGCAATATTTAATATCATTCCAGAATTCATTGATGCTTTCACGAGTCAATGTTTGCAGAGTATGAGTCATACCATTATCATCAACATACGAAGAAAGGCAATTTGTAACTTGCCAACTATTTAAATCGGCAGCAGCTTCTTCATATTTCTCCAAAAATGTATAAGCCTCTGCACGGCAAAGTAATGTTTCATTTGTTGTAAATGGAACGAATACAATATGCGCAAAACCCGTACCGGATGTTTTGTCTGTATACTCCCAGAATTCATCCAATTTCGGGAAGCGTACAGTCTGATTCGAACCATAAAGTTTTCTACCCAGAATCAAGAAACTGCCGGAACCTGAAGACCCCCATGGCCCTTCGGCCCAATAAGTCTCATAAGTGGTTATTTCTCGCCCATGATTGTAACGTGGTCCACTTCCGGAACCGATTCGTCCAGCAGCTGAATATGCCGGAATAATTAAAAGGTTACAGTTTTCACTTGCCTGCACGTAGGCATTTGTCACATCACCCGCTCCAAGTGGAATATAATTGGACATTTGACGCAGTACCCTATCCGGGTTGCTTCCTAATACTTGTGTTGCATATTCAACTACCTTTTGATAGTTTGATTTATCCGGTTTTACATAGAATAAGTTAAAACGAGTTGCAAAAGCATAAGCTGCCTTTTTATTAAAATGATATTTGGGGACAGTGTAAACATCATCACTGATATATGGCAAAGCCGCTTCTATATCCGCATTAATTTTCTCGTAAAGTTGAGCCATGGTTTCTCTTTCATATTTCACAATTACTTGAGTTTCAGGATTTTCAGAATAGGGAATTCCCATATCCTTATCTGCCGTTTCCGGGTTATAAGGTAAACAGAAGACATTTGCTAATACAAAATGGGCATAAGCACGGCACATCAAAGCTTCCGCCTTTTGAGGAGCCAGACTGGCGGGATCACCCAAATCATATATTGCTTGTATAGCTTGATTGGCAGCTGCTATGGCTCTATAATGAGTTTGCCACATGTAACGTGGATCATCATTACCATCACTCGTGATATCTGACCACAAATAAATTTCCTCTTGATCCTTATAGTTGACCGCATACTGAGGCCCGTGATCCACTACATTGTCACTGCTATATTCCATCATGAGGACAGGGGTCTTGTCTGGGTAAGCAGATACAAGTATAGATGTTACTTTTGCTTCCGTGTCAATCTCAGCACGGTTGTCCGGCATCGTATTGAGGAAGTCATCGCAGGAACCCAGCAAGAATGCAGTTCCTATAAGCGCGCTAAATATATATATATGTTTCATGTTTTTTCTCTTTTTAATGGTTAAATTCCTAATCTCAAGGTTAGCGTAAACTGACGTGGTACGGGGACGGCTACACCACCTGTATTGAAGAATTCAGGGTCTTGTCCGTTCAACTTCTTATCAGCATAAATCAAGAATAAGTTGGTAGCTTGTAGCTTAAGTGATAAGTTGTTGAATTTTAATGGTGCAATCCAGGATTTAGGGAAATCATATGATAATGAGATTTCTTTCATGCGGATGAAGTCGCCTTTAGCCACACGTGCAGTAGAGCGGTTGTAAGCATTATAAGCATAACTTAAATGATTATATTCCTGATTTAAACGACGGTCCGCAATAACAGGAATATTAGTAGTATTCTCATCGCCCGACTGAGTCCAACGGTTCTTGAATTCTTTAGGCATGGCAGCCAAATCAGAATACCAGTTTTTGAAAACCGGATCCAGGCGAATAACATTACCGAATGAATAGGTCATAAAGACATTCAACTTAAAACCTTTATAACTAAAGGTATTTCCAAAACTACCTGTAATGGTCGGATCTGTAGGTCCTTCGTATACTAAATAGTCTTTTACACGCGATTGGAAGTTAAGATCTGTCACAGTCTGTTTTCCACTTTCATTAATAAAGGTAGGAAGCCCTTCCTCGTTCAACCCTTGGAAATCAATGGAGAACAAAGAGCGCACAGGATAACCTTTCATTGTAAAACCGGAGCCAATCACCATATCCAGAATGCGGGTATTGGTTTCCAAATCCGTTACTTCATTTTTAGCTTGCGAGAAGATGAAGTCCGTATTCCATTTAAAATCCTTAGTTACAATATTACGTGTAGACAATGTAAACTCTATACCATGCGATTTCATACTTGCTACATTGGCATACTTCATCACTTGTCCACCAATACCCATTGTGTTAATAGCACCAATCAAATCATAATTATCACGTTTATACCAATCGACTGCTAAATTGATGCGATTGTCCAGAAAACCAATCTCAGCACCGATATTTAGTTCGTGTTTCTTTTCATAAGTAAGTTCGCTATTTTCAAGATCGTCAATCTGTAAACCTGATTCTTTCACTGAGGTAAATGGACGCCAAGGATTAAAGCTACTAATCACTACCCGAGAATTGGTTACGCTTGCCGGACCGCGGTCTGCGGTCAGTGAATAAGATGCTTTTAAAGTCAGGTTCGACAATGCCGGGCGCAAATTTTCAAAGAATGCTTCTTCATGCACATTCCAGGCACCAGACACATTCCAAGTGGGTAACCAACGAGAAGAACGACTCTTGCCTAACTTATTGGAACCCTCATAGCGAATAGTACCATTAACAGTGTATCGTCCTTTATATGAATAAGTTCCTGTTGCAAAGAATGCCACTTCACGTGAACGGCTTTCTTCTACAGTATAATAATTAGTATTTTCTTCATTGCCCTGCTTAAAGTACTGATAGTCATAAGAAGGAAGCATACCCATCTCATACTGCATACCTACGCCATTAAACCATGTTTTCGTACGATCCATAGAGTTCACTTCCATACCGCCGAAAAGGTTGATAATATGGTCTTCTGCAAATACATCGTTATAATTCAATGTTCCGCGAAAATCCCAACTGTTCATTCCATATTTTGTTTCACGATAAAAGCCACCTACTGGTAATACGCTGACGGGAAGAGAGTTTACCTTGTCAGGATCGGTGTACAGCCAAGGATTAGCATCACGCATAGTAGCATCATCCATTGCACGGAAAGCCCAAGCTTGGTTAGAATAATCCTTAACATAGTGTGATTGTGTCGTTGTGGAATATTTATAGGCACCTAAAGCAGAAGCTTCTAAATTTTTGAGTATTTTCCATCTTAATTCTCCCTGAAACTTCATATCAACTACATTTAAGTCCATATAGTTGTTTTCAAGTTCATGCAGAATGTTGAATGGAGCATAATTGCGAACATAGGTTTCATTAGCATCTAGTGTGCGTGAAGTATTTAACGCATACGAGTATGGATTAATATCAAAATCGCGTGATACTTCTCCAGTTACATAATTAGGGGTTGAACCTAAAGTACCGGGAGCTTTTTGTTTACGATACGAGGCATTTCCTATCAGGTTCAATGATAAATTGCTATAGATATTATACAAGGCATTTACATTGGCTGTATAACGTTGAACCGAGCTTTGTTTGGTCCATCCCGGGTCATTCATGACACTAAGTGATGTGTAATAAGAAGCTTTTTCCGTACCGCTTGACATGCTGATTGCATGGTTTTGTGAAACGGAACTGTTGAACAGGTAGTCAAACCAGTCTGTATTTCGGTATTCGGCTTGTTGCAAATAGGCATTGATTGCCTTGGTTGTATTTGGCAGACCAAATCCACCATTTGAAGTGTAGTCATTAATCAGATGATACATTTTACCATAGACACCACTGTCAGATGCACGATAAATATTTGAGAAGTTTAAGTAGCCGGCATTTGCCATCTCCTTGAATACTCCCATCTGCTCTTGTGAATTCATGATATTGAAATTGGTATAACTGGGCTTCATTCGCATCGTAAATTCACCGGTATAACTAATTTTGTTGGAACCAGCCTTACCCTTCTTTGTTGTCACAACAATTACACCTGCCATTGCGCGTGCACCATAGATAGAAGTGGCCGATCCATCTTTTAAAATCTGGAAACTTTCAATATCATCCGCATTCAATCCTGAAATAGCTGAGCTAATCAGCGTAACTGCGTCACCGGATGACAAGTCATCAGCACTAACTTCGGTAACATCCTCCATAATAACCCCATCTACTACCCACAGAGGTTTAGAACTACCATAAATAGAAGTAGCTCCACGTACGCGGATTTTGGGAGCTGTACCAAATGTACCGGAGACATTCTGAACCGATACGCCAGCAGCACGCCCTTCCAGCGCACGGCTTATTTCAGGCAGACCGTCTAATTTTACGTCGTCGGCAGATAATTTTGATGTAGCACCTGTAAAGAGACGTTTGTCCATACGTTGCATGCCAGTAACCACAACTTCCTGAAGCATTTCACTGTCGATTTTCATTGTAACCTTTAAGCGCGGCTTGATACTTACTTCTTCTGTTTTCATACCAATGTAAGAAATTTGCAATGTT
>NZ_CBVI010000182.1 GCF_000513195.1 Bacteroides timonensis
GGATAATCATAGTTATTACCCCTACCTCCTGCAGCAACTTCTTGCTCACAATCAGATATATGGCAAAAACAACTGAACTAATCAAACAAAGCAAATTTCCCGTAAACGCATCATGGGCCAAATCATCATTCCCTTGCGTCAGAATACATAACAAAGCACCACCAAAGCCTATGGCAATACCGATAATCTTCATCAATGTTGCTTTCTCATGCAAAAAAATGACAGAAATCAGAAATACCCAGATAGGTTGCATAGAGTTGAATATCGCACTAGAAACCGGGGTTGTCTTGCTGATACCTAATAAATAACAGAACATAAACCCATAGAGGCCAAAAGCACCTAGACAAAAAAGCCCGATTCGCTGACGTTTCGTAACAGAAGATTCTTTCACAAAACAACCCGTTATCCAGAATGCAACAGCAGCAAAAACACATCGCACTGTGACGCCCGTCAATGCACTCAACCACAATGGCAACAGAAACTTTAATGCATTCATATTCAATCCGGACATGACACGCGACGCGACCATACTAAGATTAGCCTCCAGTTTTTTATCTTTCATAAACATTCCGATATTTTTTGAGTAGTGAGAACGCATAGCAGAGAAGAAAAGTTCAAGTATCAGGTGGAAAGGGAAACATCAAGGAAGAGCACCTGTTTCCATACCCGCTTCTGGAAACATAACAGAGGTGTGGTTGACTTCCCGGATTGGTACATCATCCTCGTAAACTGCAAGTTTGACAAGAGGCAGGACGAATAATTGCGGCATACTGTGTGTGTTCTAAGAGAATGAAACCATAATGTATCAAGAAGATAATGTCAATATCTCCTATTCTCATTTAATCATAATAGGCTCAATTACTTTCTGACGTTTGGCAAACGTAACAAATGATACCTCTCATTTCCTCATCACTAGTATTCTGCACATAAAATAATCGTCTAACATAATCATAAAATCAGCATTTTTTTGTAGTTTTGCAGCGCAATTCACAAAGAGTTGCACTTGTATGATTATAAAGAATAAGCGTATCATAACTATTGATATCCCTGTAAGGAATTGGGGATATTTGGAGAACTGGAAAAGCACAGCTTCGGTTTATGGCTCGTAAATCCGCGAGTTAAGTTCAGTCATATATCCTGACTGACCAAATAATTAATTTACATCATATAAAAACAAATTCTTTATGAACAATCTTCGGTTGCTCACAGGGTTGCTTTCTGTAGCCCTGTTGGGCGGCGGGATGCGCTCCTATAGTCAGTCGGTAATAACCTTGGAAGAGATTTTCAAGACTGCCGAAACCAACAGTGCGCAACTCCGGCCTTCATTTACTGCGCAGACTGAATCCGCATGTACAACAAACATTGCACGCGCGGGTCGTCTGCCAGACATCGACTTGTCACTGTCAATTAGTTACATAGGCGACGGCTTTATAACCAAACGCGATTTCAGCAATTATCAGAAAGCTCCTATACCACATTTGGGAAATGGACTATCACTAAATCTCACCCAGCCGGTTTATACAGGCGGAGCCGTGACAAGTGCCATAGAACTTGCCGAGTTAAAATCAACAGCCACACGATATGCTACCGACTTTCAACGAGACAATATCCGTTTCCGACTTACAGGGTTCTATCTTGACATCTATAAATACACCAATCTGTACCGGGTTATGGAAAGCAATATATCCGCAGCCAAAAAGGTGTTAGAAGAAATGAAGGCACGTTACGAGCAAGGAACGGCTCTTCAAAATGACATCACACGCTATGAACTCCTGGTATCGAACCTTGAGCTGCAGCTTGTCAGGATAAATAACACTCTCGACATTCTCAATTCCAATCTTGTGACAACGGCAGGATTACCCGATGGGACTGTCGTCGTTCCGGATTCCACCATTCTCGTCCGCTCTTTGCCAATGCAGGGAGAACACTGGTGGCAACAGGAAGCAATGGCGAATTCCCCATCATTGAGTCTCGCACGTTCCAGTGTTAATATAAGCCGCAAGGCAGAGGATATCATCCGTTCCGAACGTTTGCCCAAGATAGGGCTTCAGGCAGGTTGGACTATAGATGGTCCCATTCTTGTAGAAGTTCCGCCAATCAACCGCAATCTAAGCTATTGGTATATCGGGATCGGAGTCAGTTACAATATTTCTTCGCTGTATAAAAGCAACAAGTCTTTGGCTAAGAGCCGTGCTGCCACGCAAAGAGCAACAGAAGAGCTTACTGCCACACACGAGAACATCTCACTCAGTGTAAGAGCTGACTATATACACTACCTAGAAGCCTACGAAGAGCTGAAAACTCAACGGAAAAGTGCAGAGCTTGCCGATCGGAATTACCAAACGATTACTACGCGATACTCGGCAGATATGGCGTTAATCACCGATATGCTTGATGCAGTCAATGCAAAACTCGATGCGGAGAAACAGCTAGTAAACGCTCACATAAATATCATCTACTATTACTATAAACTTTTATTCACCACAGGAAAAATATGAAACACTTTAGAAAAAAAATACTTTCTTATATAATCACCATTGCAGTAATCGCCACAGCAACATTGTGGGTTGGCAGCAAGTTTATTCACCTTGGCAATGTAGAGTTCACCGACAATGCACAGGTGCGCCGGCAGATAGTACCCGTCAATAGCCGTGTGCAAGGCTATATCAAAGAAATCCGTTTCAAAGAATACGAAAAAATCAAAAAAGGAGATACGCTTGTAATAATCGACGATGACGACATGCGCCTGAATGTGGCCCGTGCAAACGCCGATTACCAAAATGCCCTCGCCGGACGCAGTGTTGCCGACCGGTCGGTTGCGTCAGCTTCAG
This sequence comes from Bacteroides timonensis, assembly GCF_000513195.1. Taxonomy (GTDB): domain Bacteria; phylum Bacteroidota; class Bacteroidia; order Bacteroidales; family Bacteroidaceae; genus Bacteroides; species Bacteroides timonensis. The sequence goes on from NZ_CBVI010000182.1 coordinate 2,832, forward strand.
CAAATGTAGCCGTCAGCGAGGCATCTGTAGCCGAAACAAAAGTGCTGATGGATAATGCGGCGACCGACTTGGCACGATACGAAAAACTATTGGCTCGGGATGCCGTCACCCGTCAGCAATATGATGGGGCTAAGACAGATTACGAAGCCAAAAAAGCCCGCTACGAAATGCTTGTCCGGCAACGCTCAGCAACATCGTCAGTCGTCGAACTCAACCAACAACGCATATTACAATCGGAAGCCGGAATTGAACTAGCCAAAGCTCTCCTTGAAACTGCCAAACTTAATCTCAGCTACACCGTAATTATAGCCCCATGCGATGGATATACTTCACGCAAGGAGATACAGGTAGGGCAGCTCATACAACCGGGTCAGACCCTACTTGATATTGTTGATTCTGGCGATATCTGGGTTTCTGCCAACTACAAGGAAACCCAACTCCGCCACATCGTTCCCGGAAGTAAGGTCGAGATAAAAGTGGATGCTATCCCGAATATTATTTTCAGCGGAAAGATACAGTCAATTTCCAAAGCCACCGGTGCATCGCTTTCACTGATACCACAAGACAACTCGGCCGGAAATTTTGTGAAAGTGCGTCAACGCATACCTGTAAGGATTGAATTTACAGAAGACAATAAACCGGAGGATATGGCACAACTACATGCTGGTATGAATGTGGAATGTAACGTGAAGTATTGATATGGCAGATTGGCACATTTCTCAGGGAGTATTCGACATTCCGGATGTTCCCACTTTCATTCCACGACGGCTAAAGCCGTATTTATTCATTTTCTTTGTACTGATAATCCAGTTTTCAAGTGGAGTTTATCTTGCCGCCGCATCCGACATGGTAGGTACCACGGCACTGATGCAAGAAGATATTCTCATGGCGGGCTACGCCTCGCTGATAGGCTTGGCTACCAATTTTGCCGTTATGTTCCGTATCAAGTTCCGTTTCTCCACCCGAACCCAGTTGATCATTTCAGGCATAGTTCTAATTGTTGCCAATATGATATGCGCCCATACCACCAATGTACCGTTGCTTATCGGTACCTGTTTCGTAGCGGGTTGGTTCAGGATGCAGGCTACATTCGCCTGCAATTCCACAATACAGCTATGGCTGACCCCAGTACGTGACATGGCGATATTCTTTTGCTACGTTTATTTAATTGTTGATAGCGTAATACAGTTAAGCGGCATCGCCACCATCTATACAGTCTTCTTCTCTCAATGGGAATACATGCATTGGATTATGATCGGACTACTCGCCCTTATGATACTGATGGTTATGATATTCGTGAAGCCTGTGCGCGGACCAATGTTCATCCCTTTACTCGGCATCGACTGGATAGGTGCAATCTTATGGGCAGGTTTCATGTTTGGTTTTACCTTCATCTGCGTTTATGGCAATTTCTACGACTGGTGGGAGGCCACGGAGATAAGAGGTGCCACGTTAATCGGACTTGCTTGTCTCGGCATAAACTTGTGGCGGGCTACATTCCTTCATCATCCCTACATATCATTCAAGGCGATGAAAAACCACAATGTGATACGAGCCACAGGCATCTATCTCGTTTTCTTCACACTGATTGCCACTGAACATGTGTTTGAGCACAGTTATGCCGCCAATATACTTGGATTTGACGAAAACAACCTTATCGATCTGAACTGGTATGTCTTTGCCGGAATCATCACCGGATGTACGTTCACCTATTTCACTTTCGCATTGCATAAGTGGCGCTACAAGACTATGACGGCAATAGCATTTGGTCTGGCCACCGGTTATCTCGCCTGTTTCTATTTCTTCATCGACTACGGCATTGAGAAAGAGATGTTTTTCATCCCGCTATTTCTCCGTGGTGCTGCATCTGTAATAATCTCCATTGTTTTTCTTACCTCGATTGTGCAGAGTGGTCTCCCGTTTCAAGTATTTCCGCAGGCGCTTACCATCAACGGATTCACGGGCGCAGTAATGGGAGCGACACTCGGACCGGCCATTATTGGAGAATTCTTAAAGCATACAATGGCTCGAAACGCCTCACTGCTCAGTTCAAACATAGTGGACTTCAATCCCGGCATAACACATGCGACTATCAGTCAATATTACGGAATTGTGCAAATGCAGGCTCTAATTGTCTCAATGAAGGAAATCTATGGTTGGCTGCTCATTGGGGCATTGGTATCACTGCTAATGATACTCGTCAGTTATGGAAATGTACGCCCATTTGCGATATTCCCGAAATGGAGTACTGTCCGGCGAGGTATCAAACACATAGTCCGGACCAAAAGGAATACAGATATCTTATCTGTATAGTCATCCCTATATGGCATTATTATATAGGTCATATCAATACCACAATGCAGGTGAACGGAAAACGCAGGGTTACCGTCCACCTGCTGCTCGAAATAGATAGAACGAGCTATATAAGAAAATAGAAATCAGCCTTATGATTAACCAGACTAATACCCATTAACTTACAAGAACGTCTTAAAGCTAAAGTATCTATTAACCGTCCTACGCTAAAAGAAGTTTCTGCAAATGTATTGACAGAGAAACTCTGATTGCACAATATAAAATTTCGGTTCCATGTGATTTCAGTTCGGCTCTTTTTACGTACATTTGCGCATTGATTCTTACATATATAAAATATGGCTAAGTTACACATATATCTGGTAATACTTCTCACCCTATTGCTGAACAGCTGCGGGCAGAAGCCCTCTGCCACGGCACCGGACAAGAGCCGTGACAGTATTTACCGATACGATTATATTTACGATATAGCCATCAGCGAACCGCAGCGGGCACTGGTGCTGGCCGATACAGCCGAAATGCTGAATCTGCTGCGGCCGGACCATACCTGCCTCAATGCTGTGAAAGCCATGATATACCAGAACGGTCTGGGACATCGCAAACTCGCCAAGTTCTATTGCCAAAAGGCGTATGAGGATACCGAATTTCAAAAAGAGACCATTCCTTATCTGGGCAATCTGACCCTGCTCTCCGGACTTTGTTACAAATCGAGCGATTACGCCGCCGCCATCCGCTATGCCACCCATGGACTGCAAATGGCACGGACGCATGAATTGAAAAATCTGGAAGCCAAATTCCTGATGTACATCGGCATGAGCCAGATTTATCTCGGAATCACCAAGGAGGCGAAAGCCAACATGAACCGGAGCATTGCCCTCTATGAGGAAATGGTAGATAAAGAGCACTCATGGGGCAGTGTGAACGAGCTTATCTATGTGTTGGGCGAAACCATGGATGCGCTGTGCGTCAGGGGCGAATGGCAGCAGGCCGCCACACTGATTCCCAACATCCTGAAAGCCAACAGCCGGCATGAACAGCTGGAGGACGAGGCACCGACAGGTGCCATAGATATGTACAAGGCTTTCGTCTACGCTCAATGCATGGAAATCTATCAGCATCTTGGTGACAAGGTCCGGGCCACCGAATGCTACCGGAAGTGCCTCTCTACAGCCTATGCCAATTCGCCCGATGGAGTGGTGCTGCTCACCCATTACCAGCTATGGACCAAAGACTATGAGCAAGCATTGCATAATATCCAGACCACCAAGCAGATATATCAGCAAAAACGGAATACGGAGAGTGAATACTATGCGGACAGATTGCTGGTCGATGAAGTGGAAGCGTTGACCTTGCTGGGACGTTACAAGGAGGCGACTGACGTGAGCCGCCAAATCATCGCATTGAAAGATACCCTGTCCAAGCGCAGGCAGCAGGACGACGCTCAGGAACTGGCCATCATCTACGAAAGCGGCGAGAAGGACAAGCAGATACAGAAAGAGCAGGACGAGAAACGCCTGTTGGCTCTATTTGTGGTGGTAGTGATAGGCGCTTTGGGTGCTGTCGTGTACTGCAACCGCCAGATACACCGCCGCAACGTGTCGCTGGTGCGCTCCGTGCAGGAGGGCATTGCCTGCAAGGACGAGCTTTTACAGAAAGAAGAGGAATGTCGTGCATACAAGGCGAAAATCGAAGCCATGGGAAAACGGCTTGAAGAAAAGGCCGAAGTCTCCGAAGAATCGGAAGCCGAAGACCGGCTGAAGTGGGTGCTGCATGAAATCGCCGCCCGTCAGCTTTACCTGCAACCGGGCATCACGGCGAAGAGCCTGCATGAAGAACTGCACGTTCCCGCCTCTCTGTTCGGCGAGCACTTCAAGGAACAGACCGGACGGAATTTCTCGGAGCATATCAACAAGTTGCGCATGGATTATGCGGCCAGACTGCTCACCGAATATCCGAATTATACCATCGACGCCATTGCCAAAATGTGCGGCGTCGACTCGCGCCAACATTTCCACCGACTTTTTTCCGAATATTTC
>NZ_CBVI010000183.1 GCF_000513195.1 Bacteroides timonensis
ACTTTTAAAGCGATAACAGATGATTATACAAGATAAAAATACCGCAACCGGAGAATTGTCTTATTTTGAGACGACTCTCCTTCTTTATTTAAAGGAAAGCCATCCGCATATTGCCGGTAACAGAGAACTTGTCCGTTCACGGGCCGACGAAGCGGCAGGTACGTATGAACGTGCCATACGCGACGGATTTTCCCCTGCGCAGGCATTGCAACTGGCTGACGCCGTTCTCTATCAGGACTTGCGCTTCTCCAAATTCGACACGGTGTTCGAGGTTGTTTCGGAATGGTTTCCCGAAGTCCGACCCGGAAGACGGACGGAGTTCTGCCTGAAAATACTATCGCTCGCAGAAACCGTATTCAGTAAATATCCCATAGACGACCGGTTTGAAACATCCCCGTCCTATCGCACCCTTACCATTGAACTTACAGGTTTCATACAATCTTATATAGAAGAATATGGCATATAACAAACGACTATATCTGGCGGACAATATAGCTGCACTTGAATGGATATTCATGCGTCCGGAGGCTTGCTTCACAGAAGAGGGGCGCAGAGTTTTAAACGGCTATTCCGGTTTTGGCGGATTGAAGTGCATCCTGAATCCGGCAGAAAAGGACGCGGACATTGAAAGATGAACGACGGACAAGGAGTTGTTCCCCCAAGTCAGACTGCTGCATGAGCTTTTGCGTGAATATTCCAAAGACGAGAAAGAATACAAGGCATACGTTCAAAGCCTGAAAAACTCCGTCCTCTCTGCCTTTTATACACCGGAACCGGTAGTAGCGGCGATGCAGGAATCTTTGCAGGCATCGGGAATCCTCCCCAAACGCTTCCTTGACCCTTCTGCCGGAGCAGGGGTATTTATCAGCGGTTTAAAGGATATTCCCGAAGTCCATTGTTTCGAGAAAGACAAGCTCACGGGAAAGGTACTCTCATCCCTCTATCCGGAAAGCAGAGTAACCATAGACAGTTTTCAGTCCATACAGCCTTATTATAACAACTACTTCGATGTTGTTTCTTCCAATATACCGTTTGGAAATACCAGAGTGTACGACCGTGACTTTGACCGGAGTGATGACCCCGTGCGCAAGTCCTCACTTGGTGCCGTACACAACTATTTCTTTCTCAAAGGCATGGATACGTTACGGGAAGGCGGAGTACTGGCCTATATCACGACATCGGGTGTCATGGATTCACCACAGAACCGCCCCGTAAGGGAATGGCTGGTGAACCATGCCAATCTTATCTCCGCTATCCGCCTGCCGGACAATCTGTTCATTGATGCGGGTACACAAGTAAGCAGTGACCTGATCGTATTGCAGAAGAATACACAAAAAACGGAACTAACTGAAAAGGAACGGAGCTTCATTGAAACCCGTCTGATATCCGGCAACATCAATATCAACAACAGCTACTCCGATTTAGACCATATCGTCCATACATCCGTGTCTTCTGGTAAAAACATGTACGGACAACCGGCCATGAATTTCATCCATGAAGGAGGCATTGAGGCCATTTCCGAACATCTCAAAAAGCTATTGGTACAAGATGCAGAAAATCATCTCGACCGGAAACTTTATAAGGATAATCTGTCCCGACCGACCGTTTCTACCACTCTCAAAACTGAATTTGAAACACGGCCGGAAACAGAGGTAGTGGAACAACGGCAAGAGGTGCAGGTTGAAAGTACCCTTTCCGCCAAACCTTATGAACCCATGCTTAATCTTTTTGCCGCCTATGCGGAAGAAGAGGAAGCGGAGATACAAGTTCCGGAAAACAGACCAGCACCAAACCGGACACCATCGTCAACCCGCAAGAAAAAAGAGAGTGAACCCGAAATGTTCAATCTCTTCTCACAAGAGAATATGTACGATGAAGCCGCCACGCATGAGGACATGACCGAAGAACGGGCGGCAGCGGAAGCACGGTGGCAGGAGCGCAGGCAAAAGTTTGAAGAGGAACGGAAGAAAGAAATGGAGCCACGGCCGTTCACCGGAGAGATACGCCCGGAATACAAGAACGGCTCTCTCGTGAAAGCCGGTGAACAATACGGGTATCTGCGGGGATTGGGCAGTTCGGATGTACAATTCCATCCGCTCAAACTGACAGTCACCCAGCAATACCGTGCCGCCTATTATATCCCCCTTCGGGAAGCGTACCACAACCTCTACAATGCGGAAGCCGAAACGGAAACGGAACAGCCGGAACTGCGGGAAGAGCTGGCTAAGCGGTATGACAGTTTTTACCGCATGTTCAGGGAGTTGAACGGCAAGGATAACGCCAAGCTCCTGCTAATGGACGCAGGCGGAAGGGAAATGCTTTCGTTGGAACGTTCCATAAACGGAAAGATATGCAAGGCGGATATATTCACCGTACCCGTATCGTTCAATGCCAATGAAGTGAAACATGTGGATACCCCGCAGGAAGCGCTTGCGGCATCACTGAACAAGTTCGGCGAAGTCAACCTCGAATATATGGAAGACCTCAGCGAGATTGACGGGCAAGAGTTGCTCAAACAATTGGATACCCGTATCTTCTATAATCCCATGATGAAGAACTATGAAATCAAGGACCGGTTCATAGCGGGCAATGTGGTGGCCAAAGCCGAATGGATAGAGAAATACCTGAAAGACTATCCCGATGATAATGCAAGCAAAAAATCATTGGAAGCCTTACAGGAAGCCATCCCGGAGCCGATCAGTTTCGATTTACTTGACTTTAACCTGGGAGAAAGGTGGATACCCATGTCCGTATATGAAGAATTTGCCGGATATCTCTTTGAGACAAAGGCCCGTATCCATTATACGGAATCCATCGACGAGTTCAGCGTGAGTTTTGAAGGAACCAATGCGAACATCACTGACAAGTATTATGTGAAAGGGGAGAAAAGAGGATATTATGGAAACGACCTGTTGAAACACGCCCTGCATAATACGGTGCCCGACATCACAAAAACGGTGCAAGATGAGGAAGGCAACAACATAAAGGTACGCGATGCGGATGCCATCCAGCTTGCCGATACCAAAATCAATGAGATACGTTCGGCCTTCACCGATTGGCTGAACGAGCAGTTACCCGAATTTAAACAGCACCTTGCGGATATGTACAACCGCAAGTTCAACTGTTATGTACGTCCAGATTACGACGGCTCCCTTCAAAGTTTCCCGTTCCTTGACCTGAAAGGACTGGGCATACCTGATTTGTACGACAGTCAGAAGAATGCCGTCTGGATGTTGAAAATGAACGGCGGTGGAATAATTGATCACGAGGTCGGCACGGGCAAGACGCTTATCATGTGTACGGCCGCCTTTGAGATGAAACGTCTCGGACTGGCAAACAAGCCGATGATTATCGGACTCAAAAGTAACGTACATGACATAGCCGACACGTTCAAAAGGGCCTATCCGAATGCCAAAGTGCTCTATCCGGGCAAGGAGGATTTCACCCCGGAGAAACGTATCGGAATATTCCATGATATAAAAAACAACAACTGGGACTGCATCATACTTACACACGACCAGTTCGGAAAAATACCCCAGTCTCCCGAAATACAGCAGGAGATATATGCGCAGGAAATATACAGCATCGAAGAGAACCTCGCCGTATTCGAGCAGCAGGGCAATGAAGTGAGCGGCTGGATAAAGAAGGGGCTGGAAAGAAGGAAAGAAAACCTTGAAGCCAAACTCGAAAAGCTGGATCAGGAGATAAAAGAGAGGACGGATGACGTGACCGATTTCAGGCAAATGGGCATTGACCACTTGTTCGTTGATGAAAGCCATGCCTTCAAAAATCTCATGTTCAACACCCGCCACTCAAGAGTTTCCGGACTTGGGAACCCTGAAGGAAGCGCAAAAGCCATGAACCTGCTTTTCGCCGTCCGTACCATACAGGAACGCACGGGCAGGGATTTGGGAGCCACTTTCTTGTCCGGTACTACCATTTCCAACAGCCTGACCGAACTTTATCTCCTTTTCAAATATCTCCGTCCCAAAGAAATGGAACGGCAGGGGATTACATGTTTTGACGGCTGGGCGGCAGTGTATGCAAAGAAAAGTACGGACTTCGAGTTTTCCGTAACCAACCAGATTGTACAGAAGGAACGTTTCCGCTATTTCATCAAAGTACCGGAACTTGCCAACTTCTATGCGGAGATTACCGATTACAAGACTGCAAAGGATGTGGGAGTTGACAGGCCGGAACTCAACGAACAGCTTTATCATATACCGCCCACTCCCCAGCAGGAGATTTTCATTCAGAAGCTGATGAAGTTCGCCGAAACCGGAGATGCCACCTATATAGATAGAGAGCCTTTGTCCGAAGCGGAAGAAAAGGCCAAAATGCTGATTGCGACCAACTATTCAAACAAGATGTCGCTTGACATGCGCCTGATAGACCCTGAATACGGTGACAATCCGGGCAACAAGGCATCCCATTGTGCGGCAAAAGTTGCTGAGTTTTACTATAAATATCTCGACCAGAAGGGCACGCAGTTCATCTTTTCGGATCTTAGCACATATAAGCCCGACCAGTGGAACATTTACAGCGAGATAAAACGCAAGCTCGTGGAAGACCATAATATCCCGGAAAGGCAGATAAAGTTCATTCAGGAGGCTAACAGTGACAATGCACGCAAGGAGTTGTTCAAAGATATGAACTCCGGCCGTATCCGTGTGCTCTTCGGTTCCACGCAAAAATTAGGAACGGGTGTCAATGCGCAGGAGCGGGCCGTGACCATCCATCATCTGGATATACCCTGAAGGCCGTCCGATCTGGAACAACGTAACGGACGTGTGGCAAGAAAAGGCAATATTGTTGCCAAACAGTTTGCGGACAACAAAGCGGCCTGTTTCATTTATGCGGTGGAGAAGTCTCTGGACAGTTACAAGTTCAACCTCCTGCATAACAAGCAGGTATTCATCAATCAACTCAAAAGCCGCAATCTGGCTACCCGTACCATTGACGAGGGTGCAATGGATGAAAGCGGCGGCGTACATTTCAGTGAATACGTGGCTATTCTTTCGGGTAATGACGATTTGCTGGAAAAGACAAAGCTGGAGAAGAAACTGGCTGTCCTTGAAAGCGAAAGGCTGGCATATCACCGCAACAAGGGGAACGCAAAAGGCAAGCTGAATGAAAAGACTGG
>NZ_CBVI010000184.1 GCF_000513195.1 Bacteroides timonensis
CCCGGTATATCGGGATTTATCTGTGGCTGCCGGTTTCGGACTTGTTCAGTGCGGTGCTTGCCCGTATTCAGGTATTGATGTTAGAAAAGGATATTGTGGCACTGGAAGACCCGAATTTTATACCGGACAGCTCGAACGCGGCTTACATCATATTCATGTTGATAGGGATCATCGGGTATTTCACGATTCCGACCGTATCGGGATGGATCATTCAGAACGGCGGTGCGGGAAGTTACGGGAAGCAGGTCAATTCGTGGGGACTGAAAGGCGGCAAAGGGGCTGCGGCAGTGACGGGAGCCGCCGTCGGTCATGTTTCGGGAAAGTTAAGAGGTAAATAATCAGTTGAAAATCAAATAATCTTATTAAGATGGAATTTAAGAGTTTGAAGAATATAGAGAGCAGTTTCCGGCAAATACGGATGATTGCGTTGGTATTCCTCGTGCTGTGTACGCTGGTGGCGGGGTACAGCATCTGGAGTTCGTACAGCTTTGCGCAAAAGCAGAGGGAGAAGATTTATGTATTGGATAACGGCAAGTCGCTGATGCTGGCTCTGTCACAAGACCTTTCGCAAAACAGACCGGTGGAGGCGAAAGAACACGTGAAGCGGTTTCATGAGTTGTTCTTCACGCTTTCACCGGACAAGGATGCGATAGAGGGAAATATCAGAAGGGCGCTGTTCCTCTGCGATGAGAGTGCTTTCAGGTACTACAAGGATTGGAGCGAGAAGGGGTATTATAACCGGATCATCTCGGCGAATATCAACCAGACTTTGCAGGTGGACAGCATGGCATGTGACTTTGACCGCTATCCCTATCAGGTGACGATGTACGCGCGGCAGATGATTATCCGTGCAAGTAATGTGACGGAACGAAGTCTTATTACCCGGTGCGGGTTAATCAATTCGGTACGGTCGGATAACAACCCGCACGGGTTCACGATGGAGCGGTTCGAGATTCTGGAAAACAAGGATGTACGGGTACTGGAAAGATAGGCATGATGATACGGAAGAAAATCAATGAATGGCAAGACCGGATGGATGATGGTTTGCGCCGCATGTGCGGAAGGCTGACACCGGAAAAACAGTTGGCAGTCACGCTCACGATGTTGTTAGGATTCAGTGCGCTGTCTATCTATTTCACGGTTTCGGGTATTTACCGGATGGGAAAAGAGGAAGGCGAACGGTTGCAGATCGAGCATATCGAACAAATGAAACTGCATCAACAGGCGGATAGTGTCCCTTATCCCGTTCGGGAGAGTTCAGGAAGTAATAATATGATAAAGTAAAGAGCAATGGAAGATAATCATATCAATGAAGAAGGTACGGTACTGGAGGAAGGTATCGTACAGATAGAAAAGGAAATGGTGACGGAGGAAGTCCGGGAAACTGCCGGAGAGGATGCAGCCCGACAACCGGCAGGGAAAAAGGAGAAGCCGAAAGAGAAGGAACGCAAGGAACTGACACCGGCGGAAGCTCAACGGAGAAAAAAGATGCTGGTGTATCCGCTGCTGTTTCTCGTGTTCGCAGGTGCCATGTGGCTGATTTTCGCTCCTTCTTCGGGTGGAGAGGAAAAGGAAGTGCAGCAGGGATTCAATATCGACGTGCCGCTCCCCAAAGAAAAGGGATTGCTGGATGACAAGAAGGAGGCATACGAGCGGGATGCCTTCGAGAAACAGCAGAAGTCGAAAATGGGGACTTTGCAGGACTTTGAGATTGCCATCGGGCAGACGGAGGAAACCCCTATCGGGGATTCAATGGAAGAACTGCCGCCGGAACCTGCACCACGCACGGGTAATTCGCCGATCCGTTCTTCGGCGGTTGCTTATAAGGATATAAACAAG
>NZ_CBVI010000185.1 GCF_000513195.1 Bacteroides timonensis
CCGGAAAAGGCAGAGGTTGCCACTGTCGGGAACAAGGGAACGGGAAATGCCCGAACTGTCACTGTGCCGGTGGGACAGGTAAAGAAAAGAGTGGTGTCGCTACTGGCTCCGCCGATGAGTGATGCGGATTTTGTAAGGGTGTACAGCAAGCCTCGTAATCTGGGATTCAACACGGTACAAACGGAGGTGGAGGGTATTGCGAAGAATACTATCCGTGCCTGTGTGTACCAGACCGTCACGCTGACGGACGGGAAGGAAGTGCAGCTCCGGTTATTGGAGCCGATGATGGCGGGAGAACAGTATGTGCCATCGGGAACAATGGTTACCGGTACGGCAAAAGTCAACGGCGAACGGATGGAGATAAAGGTGAGTTCGGTCAGTTACGGGGAGAGTGTGACGCCCATCAATCTGGATGTATATGATACGAATGGTATGAAGGGGGTGTTTGTGCCTGAATCGGAGGAACTGAACGCGGTGAAGGAGATGGCGGCGAACATGGGGTCGTCACTCGGAACGAGCATCACCATCACGGAGGATGCCGGAGCACAACTGGCTGCGGACTTGGGAAAGGGTGTCATTCAGGGGGCGTCGCAATATCTGGCGAAGAAGTTCCGAACGGTAAAGGTGACGCTCAAAGCTAACCATGAGTTTTATCTCCTGCCGGGACAATAAGAGATATACCACTAAAAAATCCAATTATAAACAATTTAAAAAGAAGTATTTATGAAAAAGTTGATTTTGATGCTTGCCTTTTGTGCAAGTGTATCGGGTGCATACGCACAAAAGACAGTAAAAGTGGAAAAGGTGCAACAGGAAACGGAAGCGGTTGCCGCTGAAGAGGAAGATGCAAGCGAGGAAAATGTGCGCAAAAGTCCTTCTACGGGGGATTTGTACGAGGGACTTACCCGGACGGTGACTTTTGACCGGATGGTTCCTCCCTATGGGTTAGAAGTGACTTTTAATAAAACGGTACATCTGATTTTTCCTGCGGCTATCCGTTATGTGGACTTGGGTTCTGCGGACATTATCGCCGGAAAAGCGGACGGTTCGGAAAATGTGCTGCGCGTGAAAGCGGCACTGCGTGATTTCTCACGGGAAACCAATCTTGCGGTGATTACGGAGGATGGCAGTTATTACACGTTTAACGTGAAGTATGCGGATGAGCCTACGAAGTTGAATATCGAGATGAAGGATTTTATCCATGACGGCGAAGCGGTGAATCGACCGAATAACTCAATGGAGGTTTATCTGAAAGAATTGGGCAGCGAATCGCCGTTGCTGGTACGGCTGATAATGAAGTCTATCCATGCCAACAATGACAGACTGGTGAAGCATATCGGCTGTAAAAGGTTCGGTATTCAATATACGTTGAAAGGGATTTATACGCACAACGGGCTGCTGTATTTCCATACGGAGTTGAAAAACTCGTCCAACGTGCCTTTTCATGTGGACTATATCACTTTTAAGGTGGTGGACAGAAAGATTGCGAAACGTACAGCCATTCAGGAGCAGGTGATTGTTCCGCTGCGTGCGTATAATTATGTAACGGTGGTCAACGGGAAGAGCAGGGAGAGAACGGTCTTTACGTTGCCTAAATTCACGTTGCCGGACGATAAGGAACTGGTGGTGGAAATGAATGAGCAGGCGGGAGGACGCCATCAGAAATTTGTGATCGGAAATGCGGAGCTAATCCGTGCAAGAGTGATTAACGAACTGAAAATGAAGTAAGATGAAGAAGGTTCTATTTTTATTGTGTATGGTAGTATGCTTTGTCCTGACGGACAAGGCATACGCCCAACGCTGCCTGCCGGGTATGCGTGGCATCCGGGTTACGGGAGGAATGGCGGACGGTTTCCATTCGTCCGACAAACGTAATGAGCTGGGGTATTCTTTCGGGCTGTCGCTGGATACTTATACCGGACATTGCAACCGGTGGGTGTTCGGTGCGGAGTACCTGCAAAAGTATCATCCGTATAAGGCTATCCGCATACCTACCTCGCAATTTACTGCGGAGGGCGGGTATTACTATACTTTTCTTTCGGATGCGAACAAGGTGTTTCTGCTTTCGTTGGGCGGCTCGGCTTTGGCGGGATATGAAACGAATAATTGGGGGGACAAGCTGCTCTATGACGGTTCTACCCTGCGAAGTGGCGATAACTTTGTCTATGGGGGTGCTGTATCGCTGGAACTGGAAAGTTATTTGAGTAACCGGGTGGTGCTGCTACTGAACGCCCGCGAGCGGTGCTTGTGGGGAAGTGATACGGGTAAGTTTCATTTCCAATTTGGTCTGGGGCTTAAATTCTTAATCAATTAATAAAGGTATATGAAGAAGATGTTTGAAACAATATTCGTGCTCGGTCTTGTGTTGACCGGTATCGTGTGTGTGGTAGCGTGTAGTGACAAGTTGGACGTGCAACAGGTGTATGAGTTTGATATGGCAACACTGCCGGTACAGAATAAAATCGTAATAGGCGAGGAAGCGGAAATACGCTGTGAGTTGGTTAGAGGCGGCACGTATGTGGAAACGAAGTATTTTATCCGTTACTTCCAACCGGATGGCAAGGGGCAGTTACGCTTGGAAGACGGGACGGTTCTTCTCCCGAATGACCTTTACCCGCTGGAAAAGGAAACATTCCGTCTGTATTATAAATCTATGAGTACTGACCAGCAGACGATTGATATTTATGTGGTCGATTCTTTCGGACAGGTGGTACAGAAATCTTTCAGCTTCAATAATGAAAGTCAGGATAAGGAGGAGGAAGAATGATAGCGGTTCTGATAGTCTGCGGCATCTTCTTCATCATTACGTGGTGTTGTATCGGTGGTTCCATGTACCGTGCGCCGACTGATGTTGAGTTGTGGGGAGAAGAGGTTGAATAGACTTTCTCCTTATTATAAATAAAAATCCTCCTGCCTGATAATGGGCAAGAGGATTTTGTTTTCAGAACAGTGCCAATGTAAGTTGTTGGGGCTGTGTGTACCGGTTTTTCAGTTCCAATAGTTTGTTTTTGAGTTTGCTTATCACGTTGGGATTATAATTACTCCTATCGGTAACAGAATAGCGTTCTGCCTTACTGTATTGCTGTTCCAACCGACAAATACCTTGCCTGACGGCTTCTTTGTAGTCTTTGATGGGTTCGTCAAAAACGGAT
>NZ_CBVI010000186.1 GCF_000513195.1 Bacteroides timonensis
CTATAGCGAAAAACGCCCAGATTCAACATTTAATTATTAGTCTCTTTTTGTTTAATTATTTTCTGCAATATTGTTCCCTTGCAGACAAGGAGAAAAAGACGGATTTCTCCGTATTACGCCTCTAAAATTTCATGAACTTGCCCATAAGCACCTGCCGTAAAGAAGTTAGAGCAAATTTCTTTAATCAAAGAAATGTCCTCGCTACTCAGTTCTACAACTCCATTATTATCTATAATAGATTTGCTGATTTTGTAAGCCCTAAATTTGTATTCACGCTTAATTGCAAACTCGGGTGTAATCCCAGCAGAATAAAGTGCTTCTGCAACTTTATCTGAAATAACATTCTCTGTTTCAAGACCTTTATAGTCTTTAAAAACTCTGTTTAAATCTACTTTCATAATTTCTATGCTCTATTAACTAATAATCCTTTTCTGAAAATCATTGATCCAAAATTAAAATCAACTCCTTCATAATATGAAACACTTCCGTCAGCAGACCGGGAAACCACTGCGCCAAACTTATCAGCAAGGCACAACTTGCTTGTTAAGGTCTCCGATACAAATACACCACCATCGAAGTAAGCGGCATAAGTACTGCCAGCACCAGGATATGAACGCGCACTTTCAGTCGAGTATCGAGACGAGTAGATACAGGCACCACCTGAATTGGAACCAATCACCTTAATACCAAACTTTCCCGTAGTAGCTCCATTGAAAGATACATCAATCATGCCACTGTTCGCATCTGTAGGAACTCCTATCCGGACACTACGGCTGTCGTTCCCGAAATAATCGCGTCCTTTCCAATATAGCATGCCGCTTTCAAGAGAAAATCCACCGATCTTACCACTTTGAGCAATAATCTCGCCTGTAAATGAGCCGCCGATTGCGGTTATCTCGCCCTTAATATAAACTTCGCCTGTTCGGCCATTGATCCTACAAGTTACATTGCCGGAAGCATCTACGGCTTCCACATTCTTTGCTACCAGGTTATCTACGTCAATATCTTCAGACTTGATTTTCTCACTCAACAATAGTTTAGTGGCAACAAAAATCCAATCCACGGCTCTCTCCCAATATCCCAATTGGTTTGCAACTGAAGTCTGGGGGTTATTGGCGGTGGAAGAAGTATGAGATCTCAGGCACAGATACAGTGAATCCCTGTATAGAACAACATCACACCAGAGCTCTCCATCAGCACCCGACAGATATTGCTTTCCTGCCGCCCAGTCAGTTTGGCGAAGTCGAGCCCCACGCTCCCCCTTAGCGCCATCCTCTGGGGCTACTGTTACATTAAAGACTGATGCAACTATCTGTTTCTTTGCCATAACTCAAGATTTAGTTCCTTGTACGTAACCTGTTATATTTCCTCCTGCACTCTTTACGTCAGCGTAAGTGATCTTACAACCGGTAGCAGTAGGTGTATTGGCCAGAGTAAAAGCAGCACCGTTAGCTTTCGTGAAAGCCGTTGAAAAAGTAAAGCCGGTCACCTCTTCCCCCGTACCTGTTTTTTTAACTTTATATGTAGCAGTGACTTCACTTGTTGCTCCGGAGCTGGTAAGCATTGTAGGCCCATTGAAATTAACGGCAAGGAACAACGGGTCAGTTTCATCACTTACTTCACAAATAGCGGTAGCCACAACTTCACCACCAATGATATATTCAGCCTTTACACTCAACTTCGAATCAATATCATCCGCAACCAATGATACACTGTTTGCAGTTGACCAAGGAGTTGCAGCAGGCATCTTATACCATTTTAAAGAGTAGTTACTCTGAGGAACCAAAGAACCTCCTTTATAAAGTTCCTGGGATATCCTTACGGAAGCTGTATCACTATCAATAATACCGCCGTCAGAAGGATATAAGAAACCATAATAGGCAGAGTTTGAGAACTCTGAAATGGATAGCGATATTTCAGACGTATAAGCAAGATTATGTCCGGAGGCTTCAATCTCGCCATCCATCCGAATCGTATCCGCATCCATATTGGAAGCCGAAGCAAGGTTTCCTACTATCTTCAGTCCCGGTACGTTGACAGAACCATTATTATAAGTAGTGGTTTGCAACTTACTGGCCACAGCAGCAGGTGCTGTAGAAAGTCCCGAAGCATTGAAAGTTACAAGCGTATTGTTGTAATACCATTTCTCTGAACCGGACACAATCGGCTTGATAACATTCTCATTACCTGAACGCATAACCGGATAGATGATCGGCTGATTAGCTGCTACGCTCCAATCAGGAACACATTTCCCTGTATCTTTCTGATACATCTGCACAAGCGGCTTCGTAGCCCGGATATTACCTTGGGCACTATCACCGTCGATTATCATTCCAATAAAGAACGAACCTGCAACATCACTCATCTTGTACCTCCTTTCCATCGGTTTGATTATCTTCTTCAACAGATGTATCAACATTGTCCTGAGCAGGCAAAGAACCCTCAACAGGTAATTCATTACTGTCTTCATTAATCATCTCCTCTCCAATTTGGTTTCCACCGGCTTCTATCAATTTTGCAGCCTCCTGCTCAGCGAGAACCTGGCCTGCAATACCTCTCACATATTCCTCCGGCTCAAACCGTATCATACGAAGATCACTCTCATTGATTATAAACTCTCCATCTGCTGTACGATGGCGAACATCAATCACACCGGCACGACGTGCAATATCAGCAGACACTTTCAAGTACTTCATTTCTCTCATCACTACAATTTTAAGAATTAACCTCTGGCAATTATTACTTCATTGGCACCTGTACGGATGGGGTCACCACTTCCTGTAGTAAGCACCGTATAGGGACCTATTTCATAGACTTCGGGATAAACAGACATTTGCAATCCACTCTTCAAACGCAGACTATCAGCCGTGACGGTTACTGAATTTCCATGACCGATACTGGATGCTGTTGCACCGGCAGCCGATGATTTTTTGAACCACCTAACAAAAAAGAACTTGTTAATCCGCTCAGTTGTCAACTCCTCCTTGTTCATCAGTATTTTCACGTAAAAAGTCATATTGGTCATTCCCTGGCGTACATAATTTCCATTCGGGCTGTAGGAAAAGGCCCTGACAGGCGGAATCTTATATAAGATAGCTGTCTCACACATCAAGGTGTCATCTGTGGGCGCCGAAGGTTTTGTCCCGGTATAGTAGGCAGCGCGGCAACGGATAACACTCAAATACGTGTTGTCAGCATCGATACGTAAGGTTTTCGTTCCCTGCCCGGACACGTACTCAATGTTCAGGTCAGAAGCGTTGATTAGAACTTCTTCTCCATTCACAACTTTATACCACCAATACGCTACATTAGCATCAGCCACCGTACCGCTTCCCATTTTCAAGGTCGCTGTGATATCAATAAGCTGATTATCCTTTAAAGGATTATAGGTGATCTTCGAAGGTTGATTGATAATCAATGACAATTGATCGTCACTCTTCTGGATGGAGTTAAGAGAAAAAGTGTCGTAATACACAAGGGTATTACCTGTACGAATATCAACAAAAGTCGCCCTGCAGATGATCTGTACAGGCGAAGACGGTGATACATTCTTCTTAACGAGTAATGTACCATCACTATTAATCGTATAATTACTATTTGCAGAAGTTATTTGAGTGCTTTCACTACCTTCATACCATAAAACCGTTAATAAACTACTTTTGTCACCATTACCAATGATATTATCCGGATCGACTATACATAGTTGCGCTTTGAGTTTCATCGGGGTAATAGTTCTATTGGGAATATACGTATTGGCATTCGTGTAATAGAACTGAGTTTTACTGCCACCGCCATCTATAACAACCCCAAAACTTGCTTTCAAGGGGGTGTAACTGGTTTGGATTTGTTGCGGTTGAACCGCTGTCTTAATTCCTTTCATACAACTATGCTATTTTCAACGTTATTACTTTCAACACCATCACGGACGTATGCCGTACAGGTGAATTTTACTTTTCTTGTGGCTCCCCAGTTTGAAGGCATATCCTCGTTAGCTAAATGCAGTATACGGCCATTATTGGCATGAGCAACAGACCAGGCATTATCCTCTGTCACTTGACCACTGTCCCGGGTCCAAGCCCAATCACCCGCCAGAACATCAGCAGAGATATCATTGTAGCCCCAATAGACAACAGGTGTGATCTCCGTATCAACTTTACCAGCAAAAAAGGTGTAGCCGTGCGTAGAAGAGAATTCAAGGGTTAGTTCTGAGTTACCTTCAATCTGAGCCCAATCGGTTGAGTTCCACTTGGGTTCCTGAAGCGTGCCGGCAGACAGACACATCCATTTACAGCCAACATGATAGACAGCATCGTAAACTGTATCTGTAGATTGATAAGGATTTGACACCGCTTCTTCTGCCGACCACTTACCCCTATTATTCTCTGAGCGGACCGGTGTCCCCTGATAGTCTATGCGTAACAAGTCTTGAATAGCAATACCACGGCAGTAGATATAGCTATGGCGGTAGTTTATAGGCAGGTTGTCGAATTGCGACAACTGCTTTAGTTTACCTATGATGATAGCATAGTTATTCTCTTCCAGTATGGGCTTTGTCACTCCGTCAAGCATACAGATACACTTCTCGCGGGATGAGATGTACCAATATCCCTGACGATCTTCATTCACCGGATTGCCACGGTGCGATAATATCATCAGCGGCTCAGGTGGATAGTTTTTTCCGCCCGGCACCTCATCATCAGGG
>NZ_CBVI010000187.1 GCF_000513195.1 Bacteroides timonensis
GGATAACCCGGATTGTTGTCCGGTTCGTAATCGTCGATGTTGCCATCGTCCGTCCAGTCCGCTACGCTCAGGGTAAATTCAAGTCTCAGGTCATCGGCTTTGGTGATGCCAATGGTGTAACGGTGGTTGTTGTTGATGTCCAGATAGGTTTCCTGTCCGTCAATACCTTGCTGACGGAAAGGAATCCGGTAGGACACTTCTTTAGTTTCGGTTTCATTCACCTTGTAGCGGCCTTTCAGCACGAGCTCTCCTCCGTCTGCCAGCAAGCTGGGGTAGCAATAGAATGCTCCCGTCTGCGTGCCGGTGTTGGCGTTGTCGCCTATGAAAGGTTTGTCGTTAGTGGTCATCAGGTCGACGTCTTCGGCGGGGTATTTTCCGCAAGCAACTATCGGAAAGTAACCTGCCCCGCGGCGGGCTTTCAGCATGGAGACGGACTCGATGGTGAAGCGGGATTCATCTGCCTTGTTCACTACGTCGAAGCGGGCGGCAAGGCGGGTGAGCTTGAAGTTCACCTGCAAGCGGGCACCGACGGAGGCTTCCGTCAGGTCCAGCGGCAAGGTTTGGGCGCCTGACATTGCCAAAGGAGTGCTCAATACATCGCCATTCAGCAAGCGCGTGTGGTATTGCAGGAAATCCGTTTCGGTGGGGAGGCCTGCCTTTTCCATGATGCTGCCACCGGAAGTAAAGGTGATAGGTTCGAAGTCGTCCGCTTCCACTTCGGTGCCATCGGCTTTCACCGGATTGGTGTCATTGGCGATGCAATAGATTTTCACAAACAGTCCGCGGTGCAGGCTGAGCAGGCCGGTGGTGACGTTGTCCGTAGCTCCGGCGCTCAGCAGCAGTTCTTTGGCGTCCGCAGGGAGGTCGTCACTGTTTTCGCGATAGGCGAAGCGTTCCTGAAAAGTGTAGGGGCCGTCTTCGTCAGGGGAACCGAAGACGTACACATCCAGCGTAGAGATGGCGTTCTCCTCGGCGGTAGCGATGTCTCGCGTGTCCGCTTTGTGCAATACTAACTTGTTGTTGATGTTCAACAAGATTTCCTGTCTCGTGGGGTCTTTCCCTTCGGGATTCCCGTTCTCCCCGTCCAGTTGTGTTTCGCCGGAACAGGAGTGTAGCAGCAGGCTGCCTATAAGCAGGAAACCATGCATGCAGTGAATCATTGTTTTTCGTTTCATTAGCTCACTTCATTAATAATTGATTATTATATTGTTTCATATCTCATTTCTTGTTCCGGGAGCTTGCCGCGTATGAACGCAGCAAGCTCCCAATATCTTTTGGTTATTGAGATATTGAGAGCTTGTCTTCCTGCGGATGTTCTTTCCAGCAGGTTATGAAAAGAAAAAGGGGAGGTTTACTGAATGAGCCAGCGACCTATGTTGCGGGTGTCCTTGTTAAAGTCAACACCTACTTTCACCAGTTTCCGGTGGTCTACGGTATACGGAATAAGATAATCTTTTTCATCAATCTGTTTCATAGCTTCTTCGGCAGTGCCGTTCAGCTTGAACTCGAAGACATATATATAATCGGAAGTTTTAACTACCATGTCTGCCCGTCCGCGGCAGCTGCGCACCTCTGCATCCGTATATTGCCCTAATAGGGTAAAGACAATGTAGAACACATTCTGGTAGTGCCGCTCTGTGTCATCGCTCAACTCGTAAGTGATGCTTCCGAAGAAAGCACGCATACGGTTCATGAAGGCATCCACATCGCCGGCACGAAGTTCTTTCACGAACTTGCCGACGTGAAAAGGAACGTCTCGTTCCATCACCGGAGTGTAATACGGAGCCATATAGTTGAGCAAGCCGTATTTCACCTCCTCATTGGGAAGTTTCAGTTTATAGAGGTTAAATTCCGGGTCATAGCCCTTGATGGTGAGGTAACCGCTTTGATAAATCATAGGAACAGGGTCATCATCGTCGGCCCTGTAGCTCATGAGAGAGGCCTCGGAAACTTCAATGCCATTCACAAGTTCGCGCACATCAAACTCAGTACGTTGCAGCATCTTCACGAGGAAGGTAGGGGTACCGGTGGCAAACCAATAATAATTGAACTTCAACTGTCGCAACATGTTGAGTACACTGAATGGGTTGAACATTCCTTCCGTCTGCTCTTCACAAAAGTGGTAGCCGTCATACATCGCTTTCATCCGTTCCACTACCGCTTCGCGCAAAGTGCCGTTTTTCTGTGCCATAGCTTCCAGCTCCGGAGCAAAGTCCCGTTCTATTTCAGGGCGGGTCATGCCGCAAAGGGTTTCGTAGTCTTTCTCAAGGCTGATGTCTATCAACTGGTTCAGTGTGGAGAAAATGCTCATCTGGGCAAACTTCGTCACACCGGTGATGAAGACCAGCCTCAGGTATGGGTCGGCAGTTTTCAATACGCTGTAAAAGCTACGAGAAGGCTGCGGAACTGTTCTTGTAATTCATTATTATGCAAACTTTCGAGCATTGGTTTGTCATACTCGTCAATGAGTATCACAACTTGTTGCCCGGTCTGTTTATAAGCTGCTTTTATCACATTCATGAAGCGGATGGAGTAAGTCCAGTCTTCGGCGTTGCAACCATATTGCAACTCCCAGTTCAGAAGCTGGCTGTTCATCTGCATTTCTAATCGTTCTACCGAATCATATTTTTCGGCATTCAAGTCAAGGTGTAACACCGGATGAACCGTCCATTCCTTTTCCAACTTTTCGACGGCAAGGCCTTCGAAAAGTTCTTTTTTACCCTCAAAGTAGGCTTTCAATGTGCTAAGCAACAAACTCTTGCCGAAACGGCGGGGGCGGGAAAGAAAATAAGGCTTACCGGTAGTAACCAGTCGGTAGATCAGCGCTGTTTTGTCCACGTAAAGGTAACCTTCGCGGCGCAGGTCTTCAAAGCTCTGTATCCCGATAGGATACTTCCGTATATGATTATTGTTTATTCCCATATATCTAAAGTATTATATATTAATATAATGCAAACCAATATCTGCAAAGATACTGATTTACTTTTAAAACTCAGGAACTTCCTTTTTCTTTTTTAAGCTCTCAATATGTCAAAGAACGCTGTTTATCTTTCTTTTAAAATCTATCGTTTATCCTATTCCTCCTCCCTCTTCCCAGTCTGCCGCCGATGCCTGTGTCACCACTACCCGGTTGTCATCGTACACTGTCACTTCAAGGTCGAAGTTCTGTTCCATGTTGGTGTCCATATCCATGGGCAGCTTACGGAAGAACAGGTAAAGGTCGAGGTCTCTCACCAATTGCTCACCATTGCACCACAGGCTCCATAGCTCGTGCGTGTTCGCCGTATATCGGAAGGTAACCAATTCACCGATCACCTCGTTTTCGTAATTCAGCGAAGCGCGCGCTTCGTGGTACGTCACTGTGCGGTCCGTGCGGGGCAGCGTACAACTGCCATCACCCGAAGGTACCGTCACCTCCTGTCCGCCGGAGAAGCTGTAGACCGACGGTATGCCTTTCAGGCGCATCCGGTAGGTACCGTCTGCCGGAAGCCGGACCCGATCCGTGGTCTGCCAGCGCACCGTGATGGAAAGCGAGGCGTAAGCCTGGCAGAGGTAAATCCGTTGCCGCTCCGTCATGCCGTCTTTCAGGGTGAAGGTACCCGTGCCGTAGTACAGCCGGGAGGTGTTACCCCGGTAACCCGGCGGGACGCTTTCGGTGACTGCGCTCAGGGTCATCGTTTCAAGGATATCCCCGGCTCCATCATCTTCGCTGTCACTTTCCACCTTTTCCAAAGGCGGGTCGGCATCGCTCAGGTTGCCCCAAAGCACCACCGTATAAGTACCGTCCGGCAGCGTGCCTTTCCACCCGCTCACCTCGTCGCCCGTCAGAACGGAGGTGGACAACAGCCGCCCGTCCGCGTCGAAGATGAACTGCGTCAGCCGGGAAACGTAGCGGGGAAGCATGTTCTCTACTCCACTACCGGCATACCAGTATTCCAAGCGCACATCGTAGGGGCAGGGCGAAGGTTCATCGCTAAAGCTACAGGCCCCCCAAAGGAGCGGAAGCAATCCCCACAAGAGCAGACAAGGACGAATGCGGTGGAAACCTCGCTGCATCTATCGGTCTCCTCTCTTATCTTGTACGGGCCGGCTTTTATCTTGTACGGCACGTTTTTTATCTTGTAGCTTCCGGTCGTTCGTTGCCGGAATGCGTTGTAAACGTTGCAGGTTCTGCCGCGCCTTCCGCGGCTCGATGCCTACTGCTTTGCGGAACCATTTTTCCGCTTCTGCGGAATTGCCTTCCATCAAAGCCAGCACCCCCAGATTATTCCAGGCACGCGGGTCGGTTTCTACCCGTTGCAGATAAGCGCGGGCGGATTTCACATCATGAGT
>NZ_CBVI010000188.1 GCF_000513195.1 Bacteroides timonensis
TATAGAAGCATATGCTCTGTTAGACAGATTATTATATGTTTTAAGGTTGGGATAATAATTAGGCTATCGGATTAAGCCTCGTTGCGTTTTTGTTACTTTAGACCAAAGACGGCAGCAAGTGATTTTTTTGCATTTGATGTTTTGTAATGCTTTTCAATGTTTTGTGTGGTCGCATCATCCATTACAGCAAGAGCCTTGATCATTTGTTCTCTGGATATGCCGACATATTTCATGGTCGTTTCTATGCTTTCATGCCCGAGCAACCGTTGAATTTGTGCAATATTCACACCGTCCTCCAGCCAATGGGTTGCTCTTGCATGTCGCAGATTGTGGCAATGGAAACTATTAGCCACCATCGGAGATTTGGAAGCATACAATTTAAGACGTTTGGATACTGCTTCCTGACATAACTTCGTATCTCTTCGTCCGTTGATTGGAAAGAATAGGAAATCTGACAGAATGGGAGCTTTTCCATGAAACACAGCCACATAATGCCCGAGGATTTTGGCAACGCTTTTCAAAAGATATATGCAGCGGTGTTTGTTTCCTTTCCCTATCACTTTTATACAGGGATTTTGACAACCAAGGGTTATGTCGGAGATTCTCAGTGACAAGACTTCATCTACACGTGTCGCAGTGCTGTACATGGTATTGAATAGAGCAAAATCTCTCTTGCCTGTCATGGATACTGTATCTATTGATGCGAACAGAGCTTTTATTGTTTCTCTCGATATGACCTCCGGTAGTTTCTTTACCGGACGCATTCTTTTTATGGATGTGATGGCACATCCATATTTTATGAACGCAACGTTTTTTCTCGATAAAAATCCGACAAAGCTTCGCAAAGCAGCCATGCGTAAATTACAAGTTGATGGGGCGCAACCTTTTGTTTCTTTCATCCATGCAAGCCAATTCTCGATTGTGTCCACGCAGAAACAGTCGCTGATAAGTGTTTCACGTCTTACTCCCAGCGCAGATTCCAGATAATCAAGGAACAGTCCAAGTCCAGTTCTGTATGATTTGATTGCATTCTCGCTCAAGTTTCTCACTTCTGTGAGATAGTGCCCTTGCCATTCATTAATGGCTTCTCCCACCATTATATGTTCTCTAATTTCCTTAGTCATTTTCAAAGTATTTGCTTAGTTCCAGTAGTAGTTCGTCGTAGCTGGAGCCAGTAACAGACTCAAGCTTTTCCGAAAACAACGGAACGAGTTTATAATAGTATATAGTGTTCTGTAAATATCTATGCCCCATAGACCTGCTGAGACACACCAACCTCCTGTCCCAATCAGAGATTGATTCATCACCGCACCATTTGTTGATGTTTGTTACAGCGTAGTTACTTCGCAGGTCATAGGCTCGGGCGTAATCACTGCTGACTCGCTTCCATAGTTTTTTGAAGTTGGAACTTACCCAAGCATCGGAATACGGTCTATCATATTCATTGGGGAAGAATGTTTTTCTTCCGGGCATTATCCTATCTATTTTTATGTCGTACATTTCCAAAGCCTGCCTCATGGATTCGTGCAGTGCTACACGATGCTCATCCTGACCTTTTGTTTGACAGATGGTGATAATGCCTGATTTCAGATCAACATTGCAACATTCAAGAAGACGCACCTCTGTGGTTCGCATTCCAGAACTGTACAGAAGCCGGAAGAAAGCCGGAAGTTCAAGCCGAATCAGGGATGCTCGGATATCACGGCATGTTTCTGAGGGTGTGAACGAGTCTGCCTCCGCAAAGAATGCGGTCAGTTCTTCTTGTGTGAACGGATGCGGGATATATGTACAACGATTGGCTCGGGGTGTGGCCTGGGGTAATTGCAGTGCTGTAAACTCTCTGCCATTGGTAAATCTGATAAACTCACGAACGGCTCCGACCCTGTTGTTGCGGCTTTTTGCAGACTCTTGTTCTCCGCGTTTACAAAAGTCATCAAGAATGGAGATGGTCAACTCGTAAGCTTCTGGATATTTTGATGCGCAGAACTCGTTAAACCGTCTGAGCCTCTCCATTGTGCGGCTGTTGAGTCTGCCCGATGCCTCTATATGGGATTGGTAAGCTTCAAGCATCCCGGATATGACACTTGAACGGAATGGCTGGTCACATATTTTGGGACATCCCGGCTTGCATACATAATCGGGATTTGGTGGATATGACGGCAACGTGAACCGTACACCTTTTACTGTGGTAATATGACGGACCAACCTTCTTATGATTATGCACCTGGCCCTAAGGGTATAATACTTTTCAGTATCGCGCCAATGACTCCATTCGGTTATCAGTACGTCGTTCATTACACCGCCGTGTGATTCACAATGGCATAAAAAAGATTTTAGATATATTCCCGTTGCATAATCCAATAACCCTTTTTCAGTCAAGTGATTTGTATATGCATCAATAATATCCTTAATGTTATTCAGTTCTGTCATTTGTATAGGCTTTTAGGTAATGGATATTTCTCTATGCTGAGCCCCAGTTCCCGAAGATGTGTGATGTCTGAGTCAACATATGCCTCGACAGCCTGAGGACATGTGTGTCCGAGAATGCCACTGATTACCACGGATTCAATACCGGCACCGAGAAGCTGAGTAGCAAGATTGTGACGGAACACCCCGATTCCACGATGACTTTCACCGGGACGAAGCCCAAGTTTGTCAAAGACTCCGGATATTATAGTTCCAATACTTTTGTAGGAAAGCCGTTTCCCCAGCTGCACTTTACTTGGAAAAACGTACATTGAGCGGTCTTCCACATTTCTTTCGTTCAGGATATATTTCAACAGAGCGTTACCGACATTGGTTGACAAAGGCAAGACAAGAGGCTGTCCGGTCTTTATCTGTATCAGCCTGATTTCCTCATTCTCCCAGTCAATATCCCCGGCTTTGAGGTTTACAATATCACATCCACGTATACCGGTGTACAAGGCCAAAGCAACTATTGCCTTCTCCCTTAGGGTCATTCGATTATCAGATGAATCGGACAGACAGGCTTTGATTGTTTTTACTTCATTGTCTTGGAGATTGTTGTAAGCTCTTTTCTTGGATTTCATTTTCGGCAATAATGAGATAATTCGGGGGATGTCTGGCGACAGTTCCCGTATTTTATCCAACGCAAGTCTGAGGTGTGACTGTGTATGCTTCGAACCCTTGCGCTTTCCTGTCATGAAAAAATTTAGAACCAATTTGTCTGTTATATTATCTAATATTACTGCTCCCGCTGTCTGCATCTCTAATAGGAATAATGCCAACGTGGTGTATATGGCAGAATTGGGAAGATCGTCTTCGGTCTTGTTCGTTCGATTCTGGAGTTCATCCATCAGAAGCTTGTAACCAGGGTTAAGCAGTTTGTAATTGGATGAGAAAAGTAGTTTTGCACATGGTCGCCCGTTCGGAAGATGACCGTATTCCTCAAAGGCTCTTACCGTATTGAGGTACATTTTCTTAAGTCCTAACGTAAGCCTTGTGTATCTTTGGCTATTCAGGATGTGTTCCCAATAATCCTCATAGGATAGGAATTGTGAACTTTCGTCTAACAGTGTACCAAGAATTATCTTCACCTCCTTGATATATACTCTGTTGTAGTTGCGGTTCTCCAGATGGTCAAGCAACTTTCGATGGGTAAATTTTAATCGTTCTATATCCATATATGTATATTTCGGCTTTAGTGCCAACACAAATATAGACATGAAATTATTATCCCAACCTTAAAACATATAATAATCTGTCTAACAGAGCATATGCTTCTATT
>NZ_CBVI010000189.1 GCF_000513195.1 Bacteroides timonensis
CTCTTTGATTTCCACGATATTTATTCCATTTTCACGCCAGTGACATGCGGCTGTATGACGCCATAGATGCGCGTGCATAGAATTGGGCACTTCATTGCAAGTGAGTCTTGCCTTGTCTGCATGAAGTTTCATCCTTTTGCTTACCGCAGGCTGGGTCAACTTACACCGCTGCCCATGGACAGTTGAATAAAAGAGATAGTCCTCCTGATTAGGGGATTTCCCATGGAAGAGTTTCATGTAGCGCTCGTACCATTTCGTTATACCTGATTGAAGAAAAACAGAACGTATTTTACTCCCTTTGCCATGGAGGATAGCGTAGGGATATTTGACATCTGTCCGAAGATCTTTTACTTTCAAAGAAAGGATCTCATCGATTCGTCCGGCAACTCCATAGCACATCAGCATCAGGAAGAGATCTCTAACCCCAAGTTTTGTTGTTATATCGGGGGCTGCAAAGAGAGCCTTTACGGCATTTCTTGTCATCCCCATTATATGAGACTTCTCTTCTCTCATTCTCTTAACATGCTCTTTTGCGTTAAGATATAGTCCGGCAAAAGCCACATCTCTGCCACCTATGTACTTGAGCATACATTTTATAGCACCCATCCTGCCATTGCAGCTTGTCGGCTTAAGATTTCGGTCATCTCGGAGCCAAAGGAGCCAGTTGTTGAGAACCTCGGGCGTGAAGCATTCTATGCTTAATGTAAATGGTGTGTATCCTTTTTCTTCCAGATAGGATACATATAGCGAGAGTGCTGTCCTATAAGCTTTTTCGGTATGGGAACTGCATCCCCGCATTCTTGGTACATAGATGTTTATCCAGTCACTTATGTATTCCGCAAGGCGTCTTGCCTGAAGACTTATCCCAGCAGAAGATTCCTTCTTCTTTCTCATGACTTATAATTGATTTGGTTCATTTCCTGGATAAGAGGGAAGAAGGTCATCTAAGGCATCCCCGCAGTTCTTTCTCAGTTTATCTGTAAGCATAGGTGTCAAATGAAAATAACCGAAGGTGCTCTGTATGTCCTTGTGACCCATGCTTCTTGATAGAAAGAGCAGCTTGCCACTGAACTCAAAGCCATGGTTTTCCCACTGGGAGATATTTGTGGTGGCATAATGATGACGGAAGTCATAAGGACGTGCTGATTCCTGGCTTATACGCGGCCACAGATTCCTGAAGTGATAGCCTTCCCAAGCTGCCCTATGGGGTTTGTCACCTGCTGCCGGGAAAAGATGAATTCTGTCGGGGAACACTTTTCCAATCGCTTGATCATATTGACGAAGCAACTTTAACATGCTGTCATGTAGGACAACACGGTGCTTGTCAACTCCTTTTGATTTCTCTATGTTTACCACTCCCGTCTGGAAGTCGACGTCAGTTCTTTTTAGTTCGCGAGCCTCGCAGGTTCTCATACCTGTGCTGAAGAGGAAACGAAAAAACACCGGAAGTTCAAGCATGTTGATAAGCCGGGATAATGTCTGTTGACTCTTGTAACATTCATACCAAAAGACATCGCATTCTCTGAAGAAATGCGATAATTCATCTTTCGAAAAGAAGTGTGCTACTAGTTCAACTGGTACATTTGTGCTACATCGCAGGATGGTCACATCTGTTTTCCCACGGTCACGAAGATAGGCCACAAAATTCCATATAGGAGTAGTGCGGTATCGACAGGAGTTACCCTTTTCTGTGGAACGTGGCTTGCACCAGTCCATCATCACCTGCGTCAGTTCCGTGGATGCGGGATAATGGGCGTGGATGTATTTGTCGAAGTAGTGCAGATTCTCATAATAGGTATTGCTCCAGCTGTTTTCTGCTTTCTTTCTTGCGATAAAGTTCTCCATATCCACGGCCAGGAAGGATTTAAACGGTCTTTCCATATACGGGGCATTAGATTGAAAAATAATTTGATGGCATAGGATAATCCTCAATGGATAAAGCACACGCTTTCAGATGCTCGATGTCGGAGTCAGCATAGGGTTTGAGGGATTCCGGAGATCTATGACCTACGATTGAAGATACGATCTCACATGCTGTGCTTTGGCCCAGAAGGGTTGTTACAAGATTATGCCGCATTAAGCGCAACCCTCCGGCAGCATTGTGTCGGATACCTGCTATCTTGAAGATTTTGGATAAAATCCCGGCTACCGTACCCAATGACCGGTCAATTGTTCTCTGCTGACGGAGGATAGGACCTTCCAATTCTGCAGTCGACCTTTCCATCGTCATATAATCAAAAAGTTCATTACCGATATGGACGTTCATTGGAAGAGACAGTGGTTCCCCGGTTTTAGACTGAACCAGACTTACAACCTCGTTTTTCCAATCTACATTTCCTGGAGTCAGCGATATGATATCAGTTCCACGCAAACCCCAAAAGAAAAGGATCCAACCTACAAGTCTGTCTCTATGAGTAAGTTTATTTCCCTCGTCCAAAAGGACTTCTCGTATCTTTTCAAATTCCGCCTTCTCAAGATAAGGATAAGGTTTTTCGCCGGATTTTATATGCGGAAGCCAATTGATGATTTTCGTAACCTCAGCCTTGACAGGTTCTTTCCGATGATAAGTCTTGATAAACTCAAGAGCTTTTTTCAAAAGGAAACAAAAATCCTTTCCGCGTTTTTGCTTTTCTCCATCATGGAAGAAAGCCAATACGCTTGACTCTGATGCATCGTTCAAAGAGACAATATTAACGCCATTAAGATAGGACAGAAAGACTATAAGCGCACGCGTACGGGTATAAATGGATTTATCACCAAGGAGTTGACGGCTCGACTGTTCTTCTTTATGGAAGCGAACAAGTAACTGATATTCCTCTGAAAGCTTGGCTTCGATTGGTGCCCTGGGTAAAAGAGACTCATGGGTTTTACGGTCTGGCAACTTTCCTTCAAGATGGAAGCGTTTCACATTGCCGAGATAAACTCGGAGAGCTTTGAATCTGGGTTCATTTGGCTTATAGCCCCTTTGCTTGACCTCCTTCCAGAAGATTTCCTCATAACTTTCAGATGTTGGTCCTAAGGTGAGAACCAGATTGACACATCGCCTTGTGAGCCAAAAAGTATCCTTGTGATAGTTGTTCTGTTCCAGATGAGCAATTAGCTTCTGGAAATTGGATTCTAAATATGATATATCCATAAGCTGATAAGTTTTGGTTAATATCAGCCTGCAAGTTATAAATATTATCCAAACTTTCAATCCATAATCAGCATCTTATCAGATGATTACAACA
>NZ_CBVI010000190.1 GCF_000513195.1 Bacteroides timonensis
CCAGGTTTAGTCACTGGTGTCATTCTTAGCTCAACATTTGGTATCAATAATATGGATTTAAGTCTTCTTTGTTCTTCTAAAGAAAATTGAGACCGCTGTTGTATATTATCTTGATATTTTTTGGCGTTTATGTAATTTTCAACACTGAAGTAATCAGTAATTCCTATTGCTGCAATTTTGAATTCTAATGCTCTTTTAAAAAGTAATTCACAAAAATCATCAAATGTTTTTGATTTATATTGATCATTTTTATTGGTTCCCTTTGTGTGAACATGAAGATCCCATCTTCTCCAAATAGAACCTTGATTAAATGTGTATTCCATATGCTGTAAATTAAAAGTTTTATATTATAGAAATTTATTCAATTCTTCCACTAACAAATAAACAGTAGTGGAAGACTCTTGTTGCGCTGGGTTATTCCCATCAAATTGTTTCATGATAGTTTTAGCATGATTAATAGCTTGTTCTTGTTTAGGGAATAAAGCATTAAACATTTTAGAACTTACACCCGTTTTTTTTGTATAAGCAAATCCGAGTAAAGTACTCAGCATTTTTTCATATCTGGAACGATGCAAAGCCCCTTGATACAGATTAAAGTGAAGTAAGAACCAAAATTCAAAAGCCTGATTACTATAAGCCACTTCAAAACCATTTTGGCGTGCTAATAGGATAGCAGAGTTAAAGTCATTTTCTGGGAAATCATCTTTGTCAAATACCACCCAATTCTGATTGTATGTTCTTCCTCTTTGCCTTTCCAGCTCTTTTATATTGATAGCTTTCTGTACTAATGTTAATGTTCCCATGCCTTGACCGATAGCTTTCACATTGGCAGAAGTCAAGCGGAAAGCATTAAAGTAGTCCGGTTCAGTATTAACCCCTTCGCAAATAATCAGAAATGTTTGTTTCACTTCACGCACACCACTGATACGGGTTATCTTTCTTTCGATACGCGGATTTATATTTTTCCTTTTTGTAGCCGCCATAGTTTATTTTTCTTGCGTATTAAACAAACGGGTTAAATCTCCGACAATTGGAATAGCTCCGTACTTTCCGGATAAGTAATCTTTTTCAAACGAAGCATCATTACGAACTTTATACTCTGCTAATGAATAAAGTTCGGTTGCCCCATAACGGTCTTTTTGTGTGAACCAAATCTGATCCCGTCGGAATATGTTAGCACTCAATAAATTAGTATCGTGAGTAGTGAAAATCAATTGAGCATTTTTCGGATTTGTCTCTTTTGAATTAAACAAGGCAATAATTCTACACGTAAGAAGTGGATGCATCTTAGAATCAAATTCATCTATAATCAGACGCTTTCCATTATCCAAAGCATCAATAATAGGATATGCTAAAGAAAAATACTTTATTGTACCTTCCGATTCATTTTTCCTGAATGGGAAAGTAACAGCTTTGACTTCATTACCTTCATCATCGTACTGCGTATGCGTACTGACAATAGTATTATCAATTTTTTCAATATTCTCAATACCTAAATCAGCATAGCGTGAAAACTCTACAATTCTCTGTTTCATTCTGATGTCATCCAGTTGGATGGTGGCGGTATTCCATATTTTCTCATCATTAGAACCAGAAATAATAGTGGTATCGTTCAACCATTTCATTATCTCCACAGCTGTCGGATCATTAAATTGTGCCGCAACAGAAAGCAATAATGCATTTGCTCTCACCATTCGTTTACCTGCAAGCTCTTTACCAACGACAAACTTGGTATGAATATCGAAGCTATCTTTTTCCCGGTAGAATAGTTCCACCTCCTTAGCTCTCTTTTTATTAGCTTTTTGATAGAGCCATTCCGAATGTACCAAAGAATTATCAGCTTCAAATCCATAACGATATTGATTATCTTCATCACAGAATATGGCTTCAAAATAACTTGGTTCACCCGCAGTAAGCGAATTTAACCGAAAACTTTCTATATTAACACGTTCCCCCGCCTGAATATCCTTTGATGAATTTATCACATACCATTTAAAGAACTCAAAAGCCTTAATGAAATTGGATTTACCGGATGCGTTGGCACCATAAACCACCGCACTCTTCATTAACAATAATCCGGCAGTCCCTACACTAAAGATTATATCTTCAGCCGGAACCTGTACTTCCTTCAAAGCCGATGCCGCTAAAGACAATGTAGATTGTTCTTTGAAAGATAGAATATTTCCTATTGTAAATTGAATAATCATACTTTAATTGATTTATTTGAGATTTTACCACAAATATAGCTTTTATTTTTCAGAAAAGGACATCTGTCAGATGAATTATGTTATTTTATGCCTAATAACATGTATTCCTACTTTCATTTTCAAATTTTCGGCAGTATCATCTTATTACTGCCAAAATTTTGAAAAAATATCCCGTCCTATCATCACGACAGTACGGGATACACACAACGTCAGGTTATCGGCTAAATCTGCTTAAATGGAAATGATAACAACCTAAACATTTTCCATAGGTTCGTTCTCATCATCTGACAACATACCATCCTCTGTACGTTCATCTTCTTTACATTCCTTCGCTTTGCCTTTCCCTACATTCTCTCCATCGAAATACCGCCGTATAAACTCATGCAAGTCCTTCTCCCTATAATACGTCTTATGTAGGATCGTGTGATACTTCAACCCATTATCCCTATACCGTTGCAGTGTCCGTTTGCTGATGTTCAGCAATAGGCAAACGTCCTGGTTATCGTACAGCCGTTCCCCGTTCAGGTAATTTTGCGGCTTCTTGTTCTTCTTGTCCAGTGCGCCTAAAACTCTTTCCACTTGTTCGAGCAACCGTTCCATATACGCCTCGAATGTTTCTTTATCCAATGGTATCATAAGCCCGCCTGTTTTAAATTTCCGATGATATAATAACTCTGGTTCGACGGGTCTTTCCGTATGATTTCCTTCTCCCGCATGAACTTGATATAACTTTTCGCCGTGCGTTCCTTCACGTCCAGTATCGCTTGAATCTGTTCCGCTAAATCCACATAAGTAATAAAGTCCTGCCGTCCGAAAATATCCCGTGCCACCGCCACGAGTTCATCCTCTTTCCGCTTCTCCTTTTCCTCTTTCGGCTTTTCTCCCAGATACACGTGCATCCCGGCATCCTTATCCCATGCAAACTGCATGATAGGCACATCCAACGGACTGCCATCGCGCACCTTCAGCGCCTTCACCACCGAT
>NZ_CBVI010000191.1 GCF_000513195.1 Bacteroides timonensis
TTCGCAGAACTAAGTAAGTCGTATTTAATTAATAATTAATAGTAAATAAATGTTTGAAGAACTTATTACTGAGCAATTATGATTTGTCAAATAGCTAATTTACAAGTAGATAAAAATATATACTCATATCTGTATCTACCAAAAATATCCTTTATTTTTAGATTAAACATCTATTTATCAGTATATTGATTAGTAATAGTGATTATAAATGAATTATAAATTCAATACCATGGGTTCTAAAAATCATTTATGTGTATGGAATGATTGAAGATTGTATTGAAGATAGGCAGTAAATTGCATACATAAGGTCGGTGTACTATATAGTCTCATTTTTTCAACATAGCACATGCTATATTAAGTCTAATATGAATAAATTAATTTCCACAAACAATAAAAACAAGATAAGGCAATTTGCCGAATGGCTCAGAAAGAATTTCAGGTAGAATACTTTGTTGAATAAAAATCAGGAACGCAGTTTGATGCCCACAAGAAGTTAGGAGCTTGCAAACAAGAAGTTAACTTTTTGTCAACAGACTCTTAACTCCTTGTCGACAAGAAATAGACATTTTGTAATCCTCTGATAATTAGCAATGTTACAAAAGAGAATCATCTATTTCTTTGTAAATAGAATTATAGTACTCAATTATCCTTCAAACAGCATTAAAGTATTTGTAAATAACAGATTGGTCGTCGTATAGTAATATAACTATTGAATGGACATTCTTAGTCCAATTCATATCTGAACTCTATCCGAACCATAGTTGCTCCGTATCTTCTCCAGTCAGAAGTACTTCTACACGGAGGAAGTACGGACTTGGTACGAAACAAGTACATCTTGGGTATGGAATAGATATATTATGGAAGCATTGCATGTCATGCTTCTTTAGTTTTTATATATTACTATTTAATCATGAAAGAGAAGCTATCCAAGAGATTGAAAAAGAAGAAAAATAGAACAGAATATCAAAGAGAGCTGAGGCATAAAGCCTCCAAAAAAGGTGTAACTCATTTATCCAATATACCTAAAAGTTTCATGGCAAACGATTACACCTTAATTTAGCAGGACTTATTTCCCTTTTTTACGGTGAGCCAATGAGTGGTTTTTTTCCAAATCACTTATTATCGTCATATCCATAACATTAGTGTATATTTGCGTAGTTTTCACACTCTTATGCCCTAAAAGTTTCTGCACGGTTGTAATATTAACACCATTATAAATCAATAACGTTGCATTAGTATGTCGCGCTGTATGGAATGACACTTTTTTAGATAGCCCGGCTAATCGGGCAATGACAATCAACTCTTTATTCACATTCGAATTATCTCTCAAATGAAAAAAATCTTGTAGATCTGCCTGATATTTATTCAAAATCTGGATCCCCTTCCCGTTAAACAGTAAGTATAATGGAAGCCGGACTTCCGTACCGGTTTTGATAGACTTATAGATTAACCAAGTCTCCTGGTGCATCTCTATAATGTTTTCTGACTTCATATTAACAAAGTCGGAATACCTCATACCTGCATAGCAACAGAACAAAAATGCGTCCAATGTTTTCTGGTATTTTATATATCTTCCGGTCAATTGCAGGGTTTCCATTTTTTCTAATTCTTCCGGAGACAAATGTGTATGCCCATTTTCTACAGTCTTTATCTTGTATTTTCTGAAGGCATATTTTTGTATATCCATATACTCCTTATTGATAGCTACGTTGATATGTCGCTTTAAATGCTTCATATGTTTAGCTATGGTATTAGTATGATATCCCTTCGATTGCAGAAAATATTCAAATGAAGATACAAACTCAAAAGTTAAATCAGAGAATGTCACATTCTTTTTAAAATCTTGCAATAGCGCAAGCGTAGAGAGATGATTGCGTTTGGTACTTTCTTTTAGGTTCGAAGTTATGACCTCGTGTTTAAAGAAAGGTATAAACGAGGATTTATCTTCCTGTTCTTGTTGTTCAGAAAGCATCTCCTTCAATATCTCCAAAGTGATAGGTTTACCCTGTTGCCAGAGCTCAAGTTCGCGCTTTTCTATCATTGCCATGAACTCATAAATCAATCGATTTAAGGCATCTGCATTAGGATGGTTCTTTATCAGCAGTTTTTTCGCATCCCATTGGTCTGGTCTCAGATAGACTTTAGTCGAGAAATACTTTTTCTTCCTGTTCAAGTAAGCCTCAACCTGTACTAAAGCTACGCCTCGTTTATTAAGGTTCTTTTTCCGGTTGTACACTAAACTGTAAATAATCTTGTTCATCTTTAGTTGTTTTAGTTAATACTATGAACAAATAAGACGAAATAATGTGCTATACAAGAAATAAAGAAGACTTAATATCTGTAAAAGTACGCTTTACAAAGTGTTTTTTGTTTTGTATTTCCTTTATAAAAAAGGTAAATCTACGTAAAATGACTTTCAAATTAATTCTTCCAATGCATGTTTTTAACACTTTTAGTTTAAAAGGTGAGGTGTTTATTAAGGAATGATAGTCTGAGAGGCGCTTCAGAGTGATAGCAATCAGAATGTCATTTAGGTTTTTTAAGTGCAAAAAAGCTGCTGTTAAGCATAAAAACAAGCATTTGGTTAACAAATTGATAGATTTACAAGGTTTTTTCAACAAAATAATTGTTCGTTTCAGTTTTATTAATATATTTGCATTTTGTTAGAGTAAAGAAACAATTAATGTAAAGTTAAACTTTAAGAGAGAATTTATGAAAAGAAAATTAATGCTGTTATTGGCCTGTCTTTTTGTTGGAATAGGCCTAGTAACTGCCCAAACTCAGACAATCACGGGTGTTGTGATTTCTGAAGAAGATGGGCAGCCAGTTATTGGAGCCTCTGTATTGGTAAAAGGTACTCAACTTGGTACTATTACCGGTGTAGATGGTGATTTTACTTTATCGAACGTACCAAGTTCTGCGAA
>NZ_CBVI010000192.1 GCF_000513195.1 Bacteroides timonensis
GGAAAAAATCACGGGGACTGCCCCCCTCTGCCTCACCTAAATTGCCCCCTTTGTCTCAGTTAAATTGACCCCATGTGTCTCAACCAAACTGCCCCCCTAAAATAAACATCAAGTGTAGCTTGCGTATTGTCCGGGTATTAGTATTTTGTCTAAAAATATCTAAAACTTCATTATGGGCAATAAAAAAATAACAATGCAAAAGTTGCGTCAAGTATTACGTTTTTACTCTCAGGGTAAAGGCACAAAAACCATCAGCAGTATTGTAGGTATCTCCCGGAATACGGTTAAAAAGTACTTACAGATATTCCATACTCTTCGTATGGATTTTGAAGATGTGGTCTGTCTTGAGGACTCCCGCTTAAGTGAGTTGTTCTCTCTGACCCCCAAACCGGTCGTCCACGATTCACGCTATGCAGTTCTGGAACCCCTTCTGCCGTCCTATTGCAAACGTCTGCGGCATAAAGGCATGAGCCGCCGCAAACTCTACAAGGAGTATATCTCCGAACATCCCGGCGGTTATAGCCTTGCCAGTTTTGACCGTTTCATCCAACGTCATGTAGGCATGTCCAACCCGATCATGCATCTGGAGCATAAGGCCGGTGACAAGCTCTTCATTGATTTTGCCGGCGACAAGCTCTCCATCGTGGATGCGGACAGTGGAGAAATTATCCCTGTTGAAGTCTTCGTGGCCATCCTCCCATGCAGCCAGCTGACTTATGTCGAAGCGGTGATGAGCCAGAAAAAAGAGGACCTGATAACCGCCTGCGAGGCTTCCCTGCACTATATCGGCGGCACTCCCCTGGCTATCGTGCCTGACAATCTGAAGGCCGCCGTAACCAAAAGCAGCCGCTATGAAGCGACCCTGAATGACGACTTCGCTTCCTTTGCCGAACATTACGGCTGTGCCGTCATGCCTGCCAGAGCCTATAAGCCACGTGACAAGGCTCTGGTGGAAGGTGCCGTCAAACTTATCTACAGCAGTATTTATCCCTGTCTGGAAGGGCGGGTGTTCCATGACCTCCCGACATTGAACGCGGCAATCCGCGTTGCTCTGGAAATACACAACAACACGCCCTTTGTCGGACGTAACTACAGCCGCAGGGAGCAGTTCGAAGAAATCGAACGCCCGGCACTGGGGAAACTCAATCCGATACGCTACGAACTCAGAAAATCCACTGTGCTGACCGTCATGAAGAACGGTCATGTAAGATTGGGGCAGGACGCCCATTATTACAGCGTCCCCTGCCAATATATCGGCAAAAAGGTAAAAATGATATATACCTCAACGGAAGTGGATATCTACAGCAATTATACCTGTATCGCCTCGCACAAACGCTCCTATGCCCGTTTCAAGTACACCACGGTAGACGGACACAGGCCTGCGCATCACCGCTACAGCGGCGACTGGAATCCGGAAAAGTTCATCAGTGAGGCTTCCGCCATACATAAAGACGTGGCGGATTACATAACCAAGGTGCTGGAACACAAGACCTACCTGGAGCAGGCTTACAAGTCCTGTGCCGGCATCCTGAGCTTCGCCAGGCGTGTAGGTCCCAAAAGGCTGATAAACGCCTGCCGTTGGGCTGATTCCTACGGCCTGTACAATTATCCGGCGATTGAAAAGATACTGAACAACCGGCAGGATGAACTTCCCCTGCCCGAAGACGATGCAGCCTTACAAGGGATGCCCGTGCATGACAACATACGTGGAAAAGAATATTTTAACTGACAACTTCTTAAAATCAAATGAATTATGGAAATGAACAAGGAAACATTGGAAAAGATGCAGCAGATGCGCCTGCAAGGCATGTATTATGCCTTTAAAACGAGTCTTGAAACCCTGCGGATGGAGAGTATGACCATCGACCAGTTCGTCTCGTGGCTGGTAAACAGTGAATGGGACGACCGCCGTAACAGGGCAGTGGAACGTGCCGTCAAGTCAGCGGGCTTCCGCTACAAGGCAAATGTGGAGGAGATAGACTTCTCCATAGAGCGTGGCATGGACAGGAACCAGATACTCAGGCTTGCGGAACTGGGGTTTGTGAAAGAACACAAGGATCTGTTTGTTACCGGCAGCACAGGTACGGGTAAGAGTTATCTGGCTACGGCCTTGGGTTATCAAGCATGCCTGAAAGGCTTCAAGGTGATGTATGCCAGTACGGCACGCCTGATGGGCCAGCTTAAAGCGGCAAAAGCCAAAGGGACAATCCTGCTGGAGCTGAAGAAGATAGAACGCATGGACATGCTTATACTCGATGACTTCGGCATACAGCCTTTTGATGCACAGACAAGGGGGCTGCTGCTGGACATCATAGAAGACAGGCATGGTAAAAAATCTACAGTCATAACCTCACAGGTACCCGTGAAGGACTGGTATGATATCATAGGAGAAAAGACAATTGCCGATGCCATTTTAGACAGAATTGTTCATCAGGCTGTCAGGGTTGAACTCATAGGAGACTCTCTCAGAAAGAAGAATATTAAAAAAGAATCGGTATATTTGTAAGAAATCATTTATGTATAACTATCTATAATGAAGTGATTGGATATGAAGACTTACCATAGGTACATCACGATACTTATTAGGGAAAGCTAAAGGGGATTAATATGCGTGAGACACGAGGGAGCAGTTTGATGAGATTTT
>NZ_CBVI010000193.1 GCF_000513195.1 Bacteroides timonensis
GTAATCGGTAACTTTGTCTCGTCAAAAATCGGAAAAGTAAAATCGACATGATTAGAAAAAAATAGCATTGTAATTTTGTAGTGCCAACTATTAATTACAATGCTATGACCGAGACTTCCAAATTAAAGAAGTATCTAATGTGGAACAAAGTTAAAGAATTATTTTCATCCGGCCTAAACAAAAGCCAGATAGGTTTGTCTTTAGGCCTTCACCGTCAGACGGTGTCCAAGTATCTGTCTATGACAGAAGATGAGTTCATATCTAGCCAGAGCTATGACCGGCATTACGGGCATAAGCTTGACGCTTACGAGACTTATGTAGTGGAGGAGCTTGTTAAATGGCCTTTTCTGTCCGCCCCTCAGATCCATGACAGGTTAAAGGAGAATTTTGTGGATCTTCCGGCAGTTACTCCCAAAACGGTTTTCAACTTCATCAACCGAATTCGTTTGACACATAATCTGCCCAAAGAGGTGGAAAAGAGTTACCGTCCCTATGAGAAGCAGCCTGAGACTCCTTATGGAGAATACGCCCAATGTGATTTCGGCGAGCGCTGGATGCGAACCTCTCAGGGGCAGTCTCTAAAAGTCTATTTCTTTGCGGTGTCCCTGAGCCGGAGCAGGTACAAGTTCGTGTATTTTAGCCGGACACCGTTTACCACCGCACTTGCTGTCTATGCCCATGAACTGGCCTTTGAGCACTTCGGAGGTATACCCCGGAAAATCATTTATGATCAGGACAAGGTATTGCTAGTTAAGGAAAACCTTGGCGATCTGGTGCTTACCAGCAGCTTCCGTGCCCTGGTTCGGGAACATGGCTTCGAGCCCGTATTCTGCCATAAGTCCGATCCCCAAAGTAAGGGTAAGATAGAGAACGTGGTCAAATATGTGAAGTACAACTTCCTTCGCGGTCGTGAGTTTATCGACATCGACCTGCTGAACAAGGATGTCCTGAGCTGGCTGGAACGTACAGCCAACGGTACGGAACACCACGGCATACGTCGTGTCCCTTCCGATGAGTTCGAGAGGGAAAAAACATATCTCATGCCTTATAAAGGAGTCCCTACAGTACCTTGTGAAAAGCTCGTGCCACATCATGTGCGCAAGGACAACGTGATAAATTACAGGGGCAACTATTACACCGTTCC
Source organism: Bacteroides timonensis (assembly GCF_000513195.1). Taxonomy (GTDB): domain Bacteria; phylum Bacteroidota; class Bacteroidia; order Bacteroidales; family Bacteroidaceae; genus Bacteroides; species Bacteroides timonensis. The sequence goes on from NZ_CBVI010000193.1 coordinate 1,145, forward strand.
TACGGGAACTTACCGCGGCTATCAGACGCTTGTCTATCTGGAAGAAAAAGAAGGCAAACTGCACATCTATAGCCATGATACGGGCAAAACCCTTGCCAGTCACAAGATAAGCGGTGACAAGGGACGGCTGATCAGCAACACCTCGCACCGGCGTGACCGAGAAGCCTCACTGAACGACTATGAGGCTTCTGTGCGCAAGGAGCTTCCCCAGAGCGCAGTGGTTGACGAATACCTCTCACAACTGCGCGTACATAAGGCTCGCAACTATCGCGACAACCTCCAGTTCATAGCCCGCCGGCATGGGGCATACTCCAATGCCACACTTACCCGATCTTTCACTCAATGCCTTGAGGCAGGCGTCTTTAACGGATGCCGCCTGATGGAGGTAGCCGAGTACCTTAGAGTCCATAATGGGGAGGCTCTTATCGAGGTGCGGACGGAAACGGAACCTTTACCCCAGGCAGACACCTCCGGCATGACCCCTGAGAAAACAGATATATCAATCTTTAATACACTCTTCGTATGACAATCAACGAACAAATCAGAAGCTTGTGCTCACGCCTGCGGCTATACGCCCTTCCACGTCTGTTGGAATCCGAGGCTCATCTGGCACAGGAACAAGGAAAGACCCATGTAGAGTTCCTTCATGACCTGCTGGCCCGTGAGGTGCAAGAGAGGGACAGCAAAGACTTCCAACGACGTCTGAAAGCGGCGGCTCTGCCGGCAAGGCATGATCTCGACCTTTTTGACCACAACTACTCGCAAGGTATAACCGCCCCCAGACTACGCGATCTGCGCCGACTTGGATGGCTCGAGCAGAATTACAACCTGATACTTATGGGACCATCGGGTACAGGCAAGACCTTCATCGCCGCAGGCCTCGTATATGAGGCCGTAGGACAAGGATACAAAGCATATATGGTTACGATGGAGGATGTCATAAACACCATTAAGATGAAAAGCCTGATGCCTTCAGCCATGAGTGCCTATAACCGTCTGCTCAAAGCCGATCTGGTAGCCATCGACGACATCATGCTCTTCCCGGTGAAGAAAGAAGATGCTGCAGGATTTTTCAACCTAATCAACACGCTTCACGAGAAAGCATCGCTGATAATCACTACCAACAAGGCACCAACAGAGTGGGCAAAAACACTGGATGATGAAGTACTCGCTTCCGCTATACTTGACCGATTATTATATCACTGCGAGGTAATAAAACTCTCGGGACAAAGCTATCGGATGGGAAATCGAAAATCTATTTTTGAAACCGGAAAAGACTCATCTTTGGCTGGGGGTACCCCCAGCCAAAGATGACCAGTATCCTAAGACAATCAATATTATAAACGGAGGGTCTCGAATATCATATGTCGATTTAACTTTACCGAAAAATGTCGATTTAAAATTTGCTTATTACAA
>NZ_CBVI010000194.1 GCF_000513195.1 Bacteroides timonensis
GAAACGAAATAGGGCTTCGTGTGTCCGTAGGACATATGGAGCCCCTGTTGTACGTCCTTCTCTCTTATGGGTATTGGTATCCCATTACTTATTTTCTGTCTTCCTTTTTTTCATTAATCATTTTTGTTTAGTCTCTTTTTCTTTCCCATATTTCCTATAACTATTGTACTTCTCTATTCTAAGATCCCTTTTCTTCAATCATATTTTCGCATAGGGCATTAACATTCCCTCCATGCGTATTTTCGCATAGCTTCTCCTTAGTTATTCTCACTTTTCCTGTGTATCCCCCTTTCTTCTCATTAGTACCGGTGGTGCCCTAGTTGGATGAAAAGTTTGTATGGTTATCATTTGCGCCTTTGCGCAAGATTTGCAGATATTATAATCTTCCCATTTTTGTGCGCATACCTCTGTCCATTTCTTCTTCCCCCCTTTTATTGGCGAGCAAGGAACCTTCATTACGCGTTGTATCTTCCAGAGTTTTTCCCTATTTGAGGATGCCAGGAATCCGTAGTGTCTGATTCGTACAAATCCGGCTGGAAGTATATGCTGACTAAACCTGTGCAAGAACTCCTCTCCGGTTAAAGTCATCATCTTACACTTTCGGTTGTCTTTATAATCTTTATATTCAAATGTGACATGCCTATCTGTGATTTGCTTGATTCTGGAATTACTTATAGCCACCCGATAAGAATATCTTCCCAGGTATTCAACGACTTTGTCAGTCCCTTTGAAAGGCGCCTTGCTGTAAACGACCCATTCCTTCTCGAAGAGTCTCTTCCTGACAGGAGCTGGGATTTTTACCGATTTGGTCAATTCCTTCATGAATTTAGCCCGAAAGACCTTACTCATGCCTTTGACTGTAAAGAGGAATGCCTTCCGGTTATACACATTTTCATAAGTCTTCCATTTCCCGTCTTCCCGTATGCCTCCTCCCGGGACAATACAATGTACATGTGGATGATAATGCAGGTTACTTCCCCAGGTATGTAGTATGGCTGTCATGCCTGTCTGAACCCCCTGGTTGCCGGAAAATCTCTCTATCGTTCCCCAGGCGGCCTTGAAGAGGGAGTTATATACGGCTTTCATGTTTGCCAGTGACAGGGAATGAAGTTCTTCCGGCAAAGTGAATACCACATGGAAATAATTAACAGGCAATATCTCCTCTTTGCGGGCCTGTATCCACAATTCCCGTTCTATGCCTTGACATTTGGGGCAATGGCGGTCACGGCAGCTGTTGTAGCTGACGCGCACCGCACCGCATTCGCTACAAGCGTCCACATGCCCTCCCAAGGCGGAAGTCCGGCATTGCTCCAAATGGGAGAACACTTTAAGGACTTGTTTGCAAGGTGAATACTTTTCTAAAAAAGCATCCTTGAAACGGGTGATAATATGGGCTACTTCCAATGAGGTCCTCATTCCGCTGACTTTTGAATACCGGTTGGAAACAGCCTGTCCAAGGGGCTAAAGGCCCTTCCTCCTTCAGGCAGGGAAGCCAGATGAAGGTAAATCATGGTTGTTTTGATATTTGCATGGCCGAGCAAGTCACGGATACGCAGGATGTTCTCACCCATTTCCAACAAGTGGGTGGCATAGCTGTGGCGCAGGGTGTGGAGCGTGCAAGGCTTAAGAATCCCCGCTGTACGCACGGCATCACGAAACAGATAACGGACCTCCTGTTCGGTTACCGGCTTGCCGGGGGAATCATTAAACAGATACATACAAGGGTCATATGCTTCCAAATACCGTTTCAATACAATCTGGACATTGGAAGAGAGGGGGACATAACGGTCCTTTTTGCCTTTTCCTTGATGCACGAAGACCTGCATGCGGTCATTGTCTATCTGGTAAAGACGGAGATTGATTAATTCGCTCATACGCAGGCCGCAGGAGTAAATCAACGAAAAGATAGCCTTGCTGCGTATGCTGGAAGTGACAGACAATAAACGACGGATTTCGTCCTGAGATAACACGATGGGAAGCTTTTTATCCTTGCGGATACTCGGAAGAGGTACTGTAAAAGAGGAAAGACCCATCATTTTACGATAGCAGCGTAAGCTATAAACGGTATGTTTGAAATAACTCAGACCGGGTGAAGGGCTGCGAGAAAGGAGCATGCTGAAGTAATCACGGCAATCATCTGCTGTCAAGGACTCGGGAAGCTTTCTGAAATGAAGGCAGATGGCAGATAACTTGTGACAATAAGCACTGATGCTACCCGGGGAATATTGACGGACTTGGAGTTCTTTCGAAAATTTTTCATATCTTTGCTCAAACTCCGGAATGGAGAAACAAGCACGCTGAACAATATTGGCCATAGTGATGGAGGTATTTAGTGGAACATTGGTTATGTCACCGCTAAAGTTCAGCAAAAAAAAGGAATCCCGCATACATATAGCTAAACTTTAGCTAAAACGTATGCGGGATTTAGTACAACTAC
>NZ_CBVI010000195.1 GCF_000513195.1 Bacteroides timonensis
ACATTGTATATCCATAACCTAAAATATTTTGTTATAACTCTTTTGTAGATAGGTCTTCACCTCATCCGAATGTTTCTCGAAATGCTCCTTCAATACATTATCTATATAGTTGCCTACCGTCAACTGCCGCTTTCCGGCAATCCCGACAATGACCGATATTTTCTGGTGCAGTTCCTTGTCTATATACACCCCTTGTCTGCCTTCGCATTTATAGGGCGTGAGGAATTTGCGTATAAAGTCGGCCGGTGCCGTGCGTATCGTTTTCGGTGACGGCTTTTCCGTAACCGTTTCCGAACAGCCGGTATCATCCGTACCGGAAACATCCCTGACTGTTTCATCCGCATTGTCATCCGCTTTTCTTTTTTCATCGGATAAAGTAGTTTCTCTCTTTTCGCCATCACCTCCACTGGCTGAAGATGCGGAGGATAAAGGAGTCTCCGAAGGAACCCCTGCCATCAGGCTGCGCAGATACGCTTCATCCACCGGATTTTGTCCGCTTGTTTTCTTTGCCATGACTATTCGGTTTTAAGTATAGACATGATTTCATCCATAAACGTATCGAAGCCGCACTCTTTAGTAAATGCCGCATCGGGAGCGAAGAGCGTACTCCGGTAAACTGGGCCGCCCGTAGCGGACAAGTCTTTGGTAAAGTTGCTGCGCACGGGAATACGTGTTTTGAGACAATCCAATCCTAACAGGGAGAAACCTTGCTGATACACATCATACAATGTCGTACGTTCCCTGCGGTCAACCATGTTCCAGAACAGATGAAGACTTTTCAGAGCGGACACACCGGTCTTTATCAGCCGGTCATTAATGGTGGTGGCAAAGTTCAGCGTACTTTCCAGCACAAGACGGTCTGCTTTTATCGGTACGAACAGATAATCGAGCGCACTGATTGCGGCGATAACTCCATCGCTTCCCATTGTTCCGGGCAGGTCGAACAGCACCACGTCATAATGCGTATCCGCTTTCTCTTCAAATGCCCTTCAGTGCGCCATGCAATCCGCCGGCGTGCTTCCGATGACCGGATATGCCTTTTTCTTCAACCGCCCGGCCTGTTCCACCAAGAGATTCTGATAAACGGGGGTGGTTTTTACCACTTCCATATCCCGTTTTTTCTGTTTCATAATCGAATGTTGCGGATAGTCGCAATCCACCACCGCTACGTTCAGTCCTTTCACATAATGCAGTCATGCTGCCGCATAAATCGTAAACGTCGATTTACCTACGCCTCCCTTTTGGGAAGCAAACGAAATGAATACCGTTTCCTTTCTCTTTTCCATTGTTACCTAATTTAAGTGAATAATTTGATTTATTGATAATTAAGCGGATAGTTGTCTATCCACTTATCCGTTCACTCATTTCATTATCCGTTTTGTTGGATAGCTATGTAGCTATAAAGCTATCTGTCTATTTAGCTACATAGCTATCCGGTTGTCTGTCTAAAGATTTAGCTAATAGTCCATTTGCCTATCCATTTATCCGAATATCCGCTTGCTTGTCTATACATCTTTATAAATGTATAGCTGCATAAGTGGATATATAGCTTTATGAATGCTTGTCTGAAAACATACTTAATCAAATGGCTATTCAGACCAAAAGCTATTCAGATAAAAAACCGTCCGGATAGCTATCCAGATAACTATCTTTGTATCTATCCAAATAAGTAACTGAATAGCTATCTGGCTGCAAATAAACCTCAAAAAGAGCATCCATGATGTACCAATGGTTTCAAAGTCATTTATTGGCGGCTGTTGGCGTAACGCCTGATAATTACCATACCGAAAAAACTATCTACCTTTGTCGCCGGGAGAGCGCAGTCCGTTCTCGACAGAGAACGTAAACAAATCCTTCAGACCTTTAATCCGGCCCAGCCGGATTTTAATATGCGTCAGCATATAGCGAGGTGTACTTTCAGCGGTTGAAAATATTTCTACCCGCTGAAAGTCTCTCCCCGAAAGACCTTTCGGGGGTGTCAGTTCTCCTAAGTCGAACTTCCTAAATTATTCATGTTATGAAAGATGAAACAAGAATCCGTAGCGCCGCAGGGCGCAAGGTGCTGGCAGACCCGCGCACGCACCGCTATTACCTCTGTCTCAATGACAGGGAAAACGAAAAGTTTATCTCCATGTTCGAGCAGTCGGGCATGAAGAACAAGGCCGAATTTATCTTTGCCCGTATCTTCGGTTGAGAGTTCAAGGTAGTGAAGATTGATAAGGAAGCGCAGGAATATTACGCCCAGCTTACCGCTTTCTATCAACAGTTTCGAAGAATAGGAAACAACTACAATCAATGTGTAAAGACCATCCATACCATTTACGGGGAGAAGAAATCGCTTGCGTTTCTCTACAAACTTACCGAAGACACCCGTAAACTGGAAGAAGTATGCAAGCAGGTTATCGAACTGACAAAGCGGTACGAAAAGGT
>NZ_CBVI010000196.1 GCF_000513195.1 Bacteroides timonensis
AAATTTCGTTATTATCCGGTCTGTAGCGACCGTCAAGATGGTACCTGGAGAGTTTGTCGAACCTTCCGTATGTATATTTTATGGCTTTTCCGATCGGACTGCCTTTCATTACTTTGGGATATTCATTGACCAGCCATTTCTCGAAGCGCACAAGTATGGGATATGCAAGACGTGCCCTAAGTTCAGCCCTCTGCTCATAGGTCAGGCATTCATCGTCAGCCTTGCGCTCCACGTCATAAAGCAGCTGTATCTGTGCAAGTGCATAGTCGGCACGTTGCATGTCATTCTTTCTTGCCTCCCAAAAATGTCTGCGCGCATGGGCCCAACAGCCAAGAAGGATAATGCCTTTCTTCGCGTCCAGCATCTCGTACCTTTCGTACCCGTCCGTCTGTATGGCTCCCCGGAACTTGCCGAAGAGTTTCAATACCACCTTTCCGCTCCGGGAGCCCTTGTCATAGTAAAAGAACTGGCGCCCGGTCATGACGCTGCGCACAAGCCAGATATAACCTTTGACCGTCTTGTGTCTCTCGTCATTCATCACGGGGATTGTCGTCTCATCCGACTGTATGTAGTCAGTCTGCATCACCAGCTCCCATAATCGGAAGTACAGGGGCCTTAGCAGATCCGCCACATCCTTGAACCAGTCGTTGACCGTTGACGCGGGGAGATGTACCCCCACACGCTTGAACTGTTCCAGTTGCCTGTGGAACGGTATGTGGTCCACGTATTTGCCTATCATCATGTCTGCCAGCAATGAGGCGGAGGCATAGCTCTTTGCTATCGGCATGACGGGAAGCGGGCCGGTCTTGAACTCGTCCGTACCCTTCCTTTTGGCTGTATGGCGCACTATCCTGCGGATATAGAACCTCTCGGGCTCGTGCATAAGGATCTCGGTCACTTCCTCTCCGGGAAGGAGCGTCCACTCCTCCGGATTATACCCTTCGGGATATATATGAACCTCTTCACGCTCAAGATTCTCCGGAAGGGATTTTCTCGCAGGATGTTGCCTCCCCGCTTTTTTGCGGGCGATGATCGCCTCCCTGGTAGCCTTCAGTTCCTTTTCCGCCTCCTCCGCGGCTTCGGCCTCCAGGGGGAGCATGTCGAAGCCTTCAAAATCCAGCCAGCGGTCCTGGGCGTCAGGCTTTATGAACTTTTCCGCCTTCTTCCCGTACAACTGCCGCTCAAGATAGGATACACGTTGTTCCAGAGTGTTGATTTTTGCTTCCTTTTGGGCGATTATGGCATCCTTGTCGGACAATAAAGCCTCATACGCATCCTTGTCCGCAGCTTCAGGGGGCTGTGTGGACACCATCTCCTTCAACCGGCTGTTTTCTCTATACAGACAGTCGCATTTGTGCATGAGATCCTTTATCAGTAATTCCTTATCGGTTGGCATAATCGTTTAATTATGATGCTAAGATACTAAAAAAACAGCCGGAATACGGCATTGTATATGTTATAATTTGTTACAACTACAACCCATGGAAACCACTTCTTTTATAACGCCTGACCTTGCTGCCGTCCATTCCTTGAACCATCATCACAAGGTCGTTCCAGAAGGTTTCAATCGCTTTTATCCGACCTTCCTCCGTATCTATGACCGGCAGATGGAAGTGCCCCTGTTCCAGTTTCATGTGGTATATCACCAGACCACCATATTCCATATGGAGGATTTTCATACAGGTACAATTCGCATTGATAAAAATGAAAGCGTCACCGTCACGTACATTCTTTCCCATCTGGTTGGTCACGATACCGCTAAGCGTATAAAAACTCTTACGCATGTCTGCCGGATACGGATAAAGATAATATCTGTTGGATTCATTCAAAGAAAACATAAGCTAGCGGTTTGAATTTAAAAATATCAGGGTTTGCAATACCTCCGGTGACAAAGGCCCGTTCAAGCGGACTGTGACACCATTGGGATAGGAGATCTCACATAGCGGCTGGGCGTTTATCGGTGGGCTGACCGGAGGTGCAGACAACTGGGATTTCTCCTTATGGGGAAGACTGACCTGGCCCCTATTGTTTACCTTCACCGGGATAAAGCCGCCTTTGCGCAACAGCTTGGAACGCCACTCATAGAAACGTTTAGGACGAATGCATTCATTCGAACAAAAATCCATAACTGACAGTCCGCTCGACTTGAAACGGGCATAAATAGATTCAAAATCTTCCATTCTCCATTGATGTGACATAATGATCGAGTTTTTTACTTTGGCTACAAAAGTAACATCACATTTTTAGAATAAAAGGGGGAGTTTATCGAATGCTT
>NZ_CBVI010000197.1 GCF_000513195.1 Bacteroides timonensis
ATTGAAAGCAATAAATAAATCTATCAACCAATAATGAACGAAAGCAATATGGAAAACGAGAAAACACCCCTTTATGTCGCCTTTTCCACCCAAAAGGGCGGGGTCGGCAAAACCACCTTTACCGTGCTGGCGGCGAGTTACCTCTATTACCTCAAAGGCTACGATGTGGCGGTGGTCGATTGCGACTACCCGCAACACTCCATTGCCGGGATGCGCAAGCGGGATGCCGAGCAGGTAGGGGCGGATGAAGATTACAAGCGCATGGCGTATGAACAGTTCACCCGACTGGGGAAGAAAGCCTACCCGGTGCTGTGCAGTTCCCCCGAAAAGGCGATTGCAACGGCTGACGAATATGTAGCCGCCGGACACGTGCCGGATATTGTCTTTTTCGACCTGCCCGGCACGGTGAACAGCGAGGGTGTTATCAATTCCCTTGCGGGCATGGACTACATCTTCACCCCCATTTCCGCCGACAAGGTAGTGCTGGAAAGCAGCCTGTCGTTTGCAATGGCTATCCAAAAGCTATTAGTGAAGAATGAAGCCTGCCGACTTGCCGGGCTGTACCTCTTTTGGAACATGGTGGACGGGCGGGAGAAAACAGACCTTTACACCGCCTATGACAAAACCATTAAGGAACTGGAACTACCGCTGATGAAAACCTTTATCCCCGATACCAAACGCTACAAAAAGGAACTGGTAGCAGATAAAAAGGCGGTGTTCCGCTCCACGCTCTTTCCCGCCAGCCGCCCGCTGGTAAGGGGAAGCAACTTGGAAGAACTGATAACGGAAATAGTGTACTACATCAAATTACAATGATATGGCAAAGCAAAGCGGCGGGATGCCGAAGATAGACGAGGATTTCATGAAAGAACTTATCTCGCAGGGCATACCCGCCAAGCGGGAAAGCCAGCCGGATGATGCACCGCAGCCCGGCGGCGAAACGGAAACCGCCCACGAGGGACGGCAGACTGAAACGGTGCGGGTGGAGAAAACGACAAACCGCAAGCGCAAGGGCGGTTCGGGTGACTACCGGGAAACCTACTTTCAGAAAGTGGAACTGGCAGACCGACAGCCTTTGTACGTGAGCCGTACCACGCACGAGAAGCTGATGCGTATCGTGACGGTGATAGGCGGGCGAAAGGTAACGGTAAGCAGCTACGTGGAAAACATTCTGCTGCGCCACTTCGAGCAGTACCAAGACGAGATAAACACCCTGTACGAAAGCAACTTCCAAAAGCCTATCTGACTATGGTAATCTATTGCATACTTACCGGGCTTTTGGTGTACTATATCGCCCTATGGCTGTGGTATCGCTACACGGACAGCCGGACATCACCGGGCAGAACGGATGATGCGCCACTCCCACGAAACGGGGTTTCAGGCTACACACTGATAGGTGAAAGCCGATACAAGGGCGGACTAATCGGGACAGCGCAGGACAAATCGGGACACCTCCCGCAAGCGGTTGAAAATGATACTATTTTTGCGCCGAAAGCTGACGGACAGCCGGAAGAAAACATTTCGGAAGCAGCACCCGAAGCGGAAGAAACGCCCGGTTACGAGAATGACGAACCCGATTACGAGGACGAGGAAATAGCCGGGTACATGGACGGTGACGATGATACCGGGCGGGCTACGGGCGTGAGCTTTGACGAACTGGGCGAAGCGGTACGCACGGCGAACGCCGACAACCCCACCGAAGCGGAACAGCGGCAAGCCGCCGGGACGCTGGCAAGCATTGAGGGGACGAACCTCTACGATGCGGTGGTGGAGAACATTAACGGCGGACTGGCAAAGGTAGCGGAACTGTTGGGACGCAACGAAGCGGAACTGGCTACGGCTGCCGTCCCTGCCGAAGCTGGCGATACAAGCAAGGAACACGAAGCGTTCGACATGAACGATTTCCTATAATATAATAATGTGTAACAATATGAAGCAACGTGACTACGGTTGATTGGCAACCTGAAAACCAAACAGACAAACGGGAATGTTCCCGACCACTAAAATTTCAAATTATTCACCAGCCGGGAAAGGCGGACTTCCCACCCGCTGCCCGGCATTAAAAACAAATCACAATGAGAAAGAAAATCTTTTTGTCGGCGGCTATCCTTGCCGCTGCGGTAAGTGCCTACGCACAGGGCAACGGGCAGGCGGGCATCACCGAAGCCACGAACCTAATCACAGGGTATTTCGACCCCGGAACAAAACTGGTGTACGCAATCGGGGCGGTCTGCGGCTTGATTGGAGGGGTAAAAGTA
>NZ_CBVI010000198.1 GCF_000513195.1 Bacteroides timonensis
CCACGGTCAGTATCACCTTGCAGAGCTGGTGCTTGAAGGTGAGGGCGGCGGTCTTGTCCGTCTTCTTCTTCCCTTTCACGTTGTTGGAGTATAGCAGGTCGAGGGCTTCCTGATCGCCCTGTGCGGCTACATTGATGGCGTAGAGGTAGTTCGCCGGTGTGGCTTCCTCCGGTGCGGTTCCCTCCGGTGCGGTTTCCGCCTGCGTGACGCTTCCCTGCGGGCAGTAGGCGTAGAAGTCCACCCCGCTGCCGTCCATCGGGTAGTAGATGGTGGCGCCGTCTGGCTTGAAGGCTCCGGTAGCGGTAGCGTCCACTACGTAGCGGATGTTATCCGCTCCCTCACTGATGTTCGCCGGCAGGAGCGGCTTTCCGGCTCCCACCATAAAGATGCCGATGGCATCGGTGGCGGACCAGGCCTGGTCCACGGCACGGGTTTCGGTCACTCCCACGGAGGCGCGGAATTCTACCGGCACGCGGCCGCCCGTCAGGTCCGCCGGTTCATTCTCATGGTTGCTGCAAGCGACCAGTGCAAGCGCCGCTGTTGCCAGAATCAGATAATTCTTCATTGATTGATAGTTATTGTTGTTATTCTTCATTTTTATTCGGCGCTGCCCGGTTCGCCCCCGTTGTTTCCCTTGTTCCAGTCCGTGATGGTGGCGGTTACGTCGAGGGTGGTGCGGTTGATGGTGATGTTATAGATGTTCTTGTCGCCGGAGTTGAAGCTCTTGTCTTCGGGAATGTCCCAATAGAACTTCTCGCCGGAGGTTTTGAGGGTGAAGACGAGTTGCCGTCCTGTGGCGGGGTCTTTCCCCGTCAGGTTGTCCGGAAAGAGGATGGCCTCGGCGGATGTGCCGCCGGCGTCCGTCAGCAGGGTGATGGGGGCGGATTCTTCCGTAAAGCCGATGGCGCCGAATTCCGGGTCGTAGGTGGCCGTTTTCCATTGCTTGGTGATTTCCACTTTCAGGCCTTTCAGGTCGTCGGCGCTGATGCCGCTGCCGGGAGCGATGTTCAGCGCCAGCTTGGTGAGGCGGTGGCTGAAGTCGAGGCTGACTGCGGGCTGGAGCTTGTTATAGACCGTTCCGCCTTCCTCCGTGTTGCTCCTGGCATCGGCGGTCATCAGGTCGAGGGCGGCCTGCGAGGTCTGGTCGGTGAGGTCGGCCGTCCATGCGCCGGCGGTCACGTCTTTATAGGGATACCATGCGTGGAAATCCACATTGCCGCCGTCTATGGGGAAGTAGACGGGGGTGTTCACGGGGATGAAGCCGTTGCCCTCGTCCGTCTTCCGGTAAGGGACGTTTGTTGCGCCTTCGGCGATATCGGTTGCGCCCGCCGCATACATATAGACGCCTATTTGGTCATCCTTGTCCCATTGCGCGTCGTGGGCACGGGTCTGCACGTTGATGCCGCCCGTCACTTTGAGGGGCACACGCCCGTCGTCGTTCGGCGCACCGGTCTCATTGTCGTTGCCGCATCCCGCCGGAAGGAGCAGGACGGCGCAAAACGCCGCGCCGAGCAGCATGCCGGGCAATCCGCCCGCTCCGTTGAAGTTCTTTTTCTTCATGTTCTTCTCGTTTTTTTAAAGTTGTACGATTTATTCTTGTTACTATACTGTCTTTCTCTTTTAGTGTATGTCTATCTTTCCGTTGTCCACCACCGTCCAGTCGCTGATGCTGCCCGCCATTCCCGCTTCTACGGGCAGGCTCAGGTTTCCGGTCAGGGTCAGGGGCGTGTTGCCGTCGTGGAAGGCTGCCAGTTGTGGGGTCAGGTCGCTCTCGATGGTCCGCGTTTCGCCGTTGGCAAGGACGATGTTCACCGTCAGCGTCTGGTGCTCCGCAGGCACGATGCCCATCAGGCGGAACGAGGCGTTGCATTTCTCCTCTGCCACGGCGAAGTCGTTGCGGACTGTCACCGCCGTTCCCTGCCGTTCTCCCTTGCGGATGTCCACCGACTGCTCCACGCCCGAAAGCGTGCCTGTAACCGCCACGATGCGTTTATAGTCGCCTTCGCTCACCGACAGTTCCATATCCAGTCGCCGCACCCATTGGCGTGGCTTTGCCGTGATGCGTAGCGTGTCGTCTTTCTCTACTACAACCTTTTTGCTTATCGAAAACAGATAGTCGGGCAACGGCTCGACACGGTCGCCGACAGCCCTTCCGCTGATTATCTCGTTCACCGAGGCGATGTCGCCGTCGATGGTGATGCCTTGGGGCTTGTTATAGACCGTGAGCG
>NZ_CBVI010000199.1 GCF_000513195.1 Bacteroides timonensis
AGCTATGGGAATATTCAGTAAACGACCTAAATATGCACTATCAGATATTCTGAAAGGGCTGCATAATGCGGTAAATAGTGCGCAGGAAATGCTACAAGCACAACAGGTACAGAACTTAACAAAGTTCTGGCAAACAAATGACGGTACACCCGTATCGCAAAAGCTGAAAGTTGGCGATAGAGAACTGAATGTACCGTTGATGTCTCAAGTTCGATTGAGCGGAAAAGCACTACCGGCACAGCAGCGGGTGATGTCACAATGCAATAATAATCTCCAATAAAAATAAATCAATTATTTCTGTTTAATTATCTAAAACAACAAAGATTATGGTTAGAACATTTTTCAAAGTAGGTGAAACGATGACCGTCAAGCGTGTCATACAGGCAGGTACACAAAGTCGTTATGTGTTGGCATTTCTATCGGGCAGTGCAGCCCTTGTGAGTGAAGAAGTAGAGAAAGCGGAACAGCCGGGTGGTGATACCACTCAAACATTCACTTTCGAGTTTATGAAACCAGGAGTGGCACAGATACAGTTCGCCCATTTCCGTGGCACGGAAGCCTTGTACGAGGAAGTGTTGGCATACTACGCCTATGATCCGGCTGCAAATGGAGCTGAAACAAATGATGTGAATAGTTTCAGTACGCTTATAGGAAGTAAAGTTCGCGAAGAAGGCGATGCTTGCGTTTATTTCCTGCAGCACGACGGAAAGACAAATGAAAAGAAACGTATGGGTATACCGGATATGGAAACCTTTAAAAGAGTATTTACCAAATATGACTGGCAGGACATACCGAGCGAAATTATGCAGCATATCCCTCGCATGGAGAACATGGATGCCGATTTTGTAGGCATATTCAAGTGCGAAGATTCTTATGGCATTTATTTCTGTACCGGTCGTTTGCGCTACTTCATTCCGAATATGGAAGTGCTGAATGCCATCGGTTTTAATCTGGAAAAGGCATACACACTGAAAGAATGTATGATACATCGTCTGTTTGACATAGATGCCGGTAGCATCGAATACAAGGAAAGATTATAACAAGCAGCAGCCACCGCCGGGCGCTTGGTGCGTAAAGTCCGGAGTGAGCAACTGAAGCAAAACCAATTGGCACCCCGAAAGAGGGGGACAATATAAACAAGAACACTCTTTGACATACCGGAAAACGAGAAACTTTCAAAAGCAAGTGCAGGATTCCTGAAATTGTTTCCACTTTTATAGTGGAATATTGGATATAAGCATTACCTTTGCGATGTGAACCGAAATAGAAAGCAATGGAAATAAACTTTGATAAAGAATACTTGCGTCAATTGTATGAGGACGGAAAGACGACGGACAAAAAAAATCGCTTCCAACCCCATATCGTGACACGGTACCAGTTGCGCGTCAAGGTATTGGAACAAGCCCGAAACGTGGAGGAACTGTATGCCATCCATTCGTTGCATTACGAAGTGCTGAAAGGAGATAAGGCAGGTATTTCTTCTATCAGGGTAAACGACCAGTACCGCATTGAGTTCACGGTGAAGCAGGTCTCGGCTGAAACAGTCGTGACGATATGCAATATTCTGGAATTGTCAAACCATTATAAATAGGAGATACGAATATGGGAACATATACTTGCCAACGCCTCATTCATCCGGGCGAACTACTCAAGGAAGAAATAGAAAGCCGCAAGTTGGCGCAGACCCGGCTTGCCGCACAGACGGGCATTTCATACAAGATTCTGAACGATATTCTGAACTGCCGCCGTCCCCTCACCACTGCCACAGCCATGCTGTTCGAGGCAGCTTTGGGCATAAGCGCAGGACTGCTGATGCGGATGCAGCTCGACTATAATATGCGTCAGGCAGCCAGTGATAAATCTTTTATGGAACGGCTGAATCAGGTACGTAAGTATGCTGCATTGTTGTAGGCTTATGTCTTCCGGTGAAAGACTTGACTAATTTGTCGTAGCGGTCCGGCCCGTCATACGAAAAAGTTTCTCGTCCCGCCCCTCTCCCCGCAAGGAGAAGGGCGGGACGTTTGTTTTCCGGTATGCCGATGCGCGGATG
>NZ_CBVI010000200.1 GCF_000513195.1 Bacteroides timonensis
ATTTGTAATCCGCCGGGACGGGTTATTTGTAGACACAGCGTACTGGATATTGGCGAGATTTTGGAATCCATCCTACAAACATAAAACCTGGTTCGATATCCAAAAACTTGGCATTACTACTATCATAAGCCTCCGATGTCCAAGTACAGCCACTAAAGATTCTATTGCTTGTGATATAATTATAAGCCGTACTAGAGGCATGATTGACTCCAGTTACCCCTCCCAATATAGCACGCATATCTGCTTCAGTAGGTGTGCGCCAGCTGGCACCACTTTTATTCTTGCAATAATAATTACTAGAAACATAAGAATCCCATGTTGTATTAACAGCATCGACAGGAGCAATGTAATATCCATTATAATACCATACAGACTGTCCATCATAATTAATAGAGTTCGTAATAGTTACAGAGAGTGTGATAGTTTTTGTATCATCCATTTTATTACAGAATACAATAGAAGCATACCCAGGTCTCACTGTGTTTATCGTATAGCTATTACCTGAATTAGAATAGCTTATATAATAGCTGTCATAACTTTTAACTTGATATCCATAACCATCAGTTGGCGGAGTTACCGTAACAGCAGCGGAACCGCCACTATTCTTTACAGAAGATATGTTTATTGAACTTTTATTCAGTGTCGGTGCAACAAATTCTTTTATTGCCACACTGTATTCATTTGTTTTACTTGGGTCTACAAGGCTGGCAAGCGTTAGCTTTATACTACTGTTCAGACTCAGAGGGGTAAGCTTGTATGTGATATCATTACCCGTCGAGGATACAGTTTCCACCTTTAGTGCGCTCGTATTACTGCTCGTCAGCGTGCTGCCACCCCAGTATGTAGCTTTCAACTGCATGTAAGCTGTACCGTTACCCAACTTATACAAAGTTATATTCGTCCCACTAAAGCTGTCTGCGCTTGATGTGCTGTTGATCTTTGTCAATGAATAGGTCCCTATATTTGGACTTATCACAAACTGCACATCAGGTCCGCCAATTGTATTTTTCAGTGTCACCGTAACATCTTTAGCATTCGGAAGATTTGCGCTTACCAATCTAAAGATGACGTTTTGTTGTTTTGAACCGCTGGAAGTGCCAGTAGTGGTTACTTCCGATGTCAACCACTCAGGATTTCCCTCGCCGAAATCAAACTTTACCGTTGCTCCATCCATAGAAGTGACAGGCACAGTACAAGTGTTACCACTTGCTACACTCATGGATATTTTGCCCAAATTTTCCTCGGTAGGTGAGGTATAGCTATTATTGCCTCCTCCAAGTACTTCGAAATTAGGAATCAAGGGAGCATCTTTCAATACTATGGTAATCGGCATACGCAGCATCGTAGCATTTTTAGAGTTAGCAAATACGACGGTGTTATCTGTCACTTCTGTTGTACGTGTGTTTGCGGTGGCAGCCGACAGAACAACATCACGATTATTTAGCGTCAAAGTATAAGTCTTTTTCGTTCCGTCTTTCACTATATCCGATATATCAATCCAACTCGGTTTACCTACTATTTCCATATCATCCGGACACAAAAATGATACTTGCGCATTACTGCCCGTGATACGATAGAGTGTAACAGTTGCATTTGCCACATCAAATGAGTTCGGGTTATCACTCGTGCCGTTGGGAGCTTTGGAAGGTTGATTTGTTGTCAATGGTTGGGGAACAGCAACGGCATCTACATAAAGTATATTTTCCGTACCGGAAAGAACATCATACACGCGTACCGTGGCGCGAGGGAAAAGTTTCTTATAATCGTCCGTCACAGTAAATGTATAGGTACTACTGGAAGAAGTCAGGCGGGTAGCCGCTTTGGGGGTACAAGTCAACCAATCATTACTCTGTGCGGAAGGCCCGCCTGCATAAACAATCTTGATACCCGGAGAAGAGGAACCCACTGTCATATCGAAAGAGCTTCCTGCATCGAGTGACATGCTCACGGTATATACATTACGGTCAGGATCTAAAGTAGCCTCTGTGAGGTCTGCAAAAGCGTCCGGAATAGATATTGTAATCT
>NZ_CBVI010000201.1 GCF_000513195.1 Bacteroides timonensis
TCTGCTTAGTTGTCCTGTTCGTAAAGAGCTTGAGATTAATATTAGTTAACTGATAATCAGTTGATTGCAATGATTATGTTTTGTTTTATTGTTCCGTTTTTTGTATCTTTGCACTATGCAAAAAGAGCTGACGGACATAGATAGGATGATCATGGAATCCCATTATTTGAATGCCCTCGAGATTGAATCGAGGGCTGAAACACCTCTGTCTGAAATGGAACGTCAAGACTTTTTGAATCTGTTGCAGTCCAAGGACGAAACAATCGCCCAATTCAGAAGCCTGATTTCTTCTTTAGAGAAGGCTCTTGATGCGGATGCCGTTGAAAGAAAAGCCCTGTTGGATCAGATAGCCAGGCTTACTGCTGAAGTGGCCAAGCTCAATGACTACAATCAGCGTCATAACAAGTTTTCCTTTGGCAAGAAGAGCTTAAAGTCCTGCAGTAAGCCTGACACTAAGCCCAGCCGTGAAGAGGAAAAGGATCATTACGATGGAACTCCCGGCTCTGTATCATCGTCCTCCAGCAATAGCTCTGTTCCCGCTCAGACGCCCGATGGAGTTGATCCGTCTAAGGTCAGCAACAAGCCTTTGGATAAGAATCGCGGTCCCCGCGGCCCTTACACAACGATGGATGCCGCGAAAGTAGAAATATTGGAGAGCCGTACTGACCTCATTCCCGCCGGCATGAGAATCGTAGGCTTTAAGGATGAAGATGAATTTACCAGAGAGAGTTACGTCAAATGTACCCGCTATCGATTGGTTGTTTTAGAAGATGAGTTTGGTGTCCGCCATGAGATGTATATTCCAAAAGACGGCAATGATTCTCGTCGTCCTAAAGCAAATGTCATAGATGGCACTCACTGTACTCCGGAGTTCCTTGCCAGTCTGGCTATGGATCGTTTCCAGCTTCATTTGCCTGTTTATAGAGAAGCCATCCGCTTGACTAACGAAAAGATGTCCGTTTGCCAACAAACCGTCAGCAACTGGCTTGGCAAAGGCTCTGTTCTGCTTCAAAACCTGTTGCCTTGTCTCAAGCAGTTGCTGCTTAAAGCAAAATCAGTGCTTAATATCGATGAGACTTGGTGCAGGGTTCGAATCGTGAGCGATGAGTTTCAGAACGGGAAGTACTTCAAGAAGTATGTTTGGGTTGTGGTGAACAAGATAAATAAACTTGTTTACTTCCTTTATGATAATGATGAGGATGATAGCCGTGGAACCCGACCGATAGCAAACTTCCTTGAGGGTTTTATCGGAGGAATACAGACTGATGCCTATGCCGGTTATCGATTTTTCGTGAAACTGAATCCTGAAAACGAACATATTCTATGCTGGTGTCACGTAAGGGCCAAATTCAAATTGGCTTTCGACATAAGCAAGGATAAGGATGCCGGTTGGTTCGTAGAGCAGATAGGAAGGTTATATGCGATAGAGTTGGAAAACAGGTTGTTGAATCGGACCGATGAGCAAATAAGAGAAAGACGAAATCGTATGGATGTCACCGAAATCCTAAACAAACTGCTGGATAGGGTCCATCGGATGCTAAAAGATAAAAGGATTCATTTTGGTGAAATGATGAACACCGCGTTGAACTACATGCTCAATGGATGGGAGAAATTGCTCCACTATCGACATGATGGTCGCTACGACATAGATAATTTGGAAGCGGAACGAAAGATACGACCTTTGACAATAGGCCGTAAGAATACTCTATTCTTTGGTAGTGAAAAAGGTGTGGAAGTTGCTATGACTTATTACACCCTGATAGAGACTGCCAAGCTGAATGATTTGTCTCCACTGGATTATCTCACGCATGTCTTTCGTCAATTGATGGAGGGGAACAAGGACTATGAAAGTCTGCTTCC
>NZ_CBVI010000202.1 GCF_000513195.1 Bacteroides timonensis
GGAAAATCCAACGTAACTGCCCCCCAGTGTCCAATGTAAATTGCCCCCCTGTTTCTTTTCCTTCCAATTTCTAAAATCATCAGTTCCAAAACAACTCTGTTCGCTATCAGTATGCCGGGGTTCTACTTAATGTTTCTTTGTAAATATAGTGATTTTATTTTTTACATTGTAGCTTTCTAATTGAGTCTCCATGCAGTTCTATTCTGATAGCTTGATGAACAATCCTGTCCAACACCGCATCGGCTATCGTCTTTTCTCCGATAATCTCATACCATCCATTTACCGGTAGCTGCGATGTGATGAGTGTGGATTTCTTACCATGCCTATCTTCAATGATATCCATCAGATTCATTCTGGCTCCGTTATCAAAAGGCTGTATTCCGAAGTCGTCCAATATAAGCAAATCGGTACGCTCGATCTTTTTCAGTTCCTGTAGTATGCTTCCTTTAGCCTTGGCTACTTTGAGTTGCCCCATCAATTTGGCTGTATTGGCATATAACACTTTCATCCCTTTCTGACAAGCTCTGTAACCCAATGCAGTAGCTATGTAACTCTTGCCGGTACCGGAACTTCCTGTTATGAACAGGTCTTTGTTTTCTTTGACAAAGGTGAGTTCGGCAAGCCTTTCCAACAAGTTACGGTCCAATCCTCTTTCTATACCATAATCCATTTCTTCCATATATGCCTTATAACGGAAGTTTGCCTGTTTGATCAGCCTTTCTATCATCCTGTTGCATCGTTCGTCCCATTCGCAGGTTACAAGCCACGATACAAACTGGTCTGTAGTCATAGACTCGGCTTTGAAGCTGTCCATGCTCGTTCTAAAAGCATTGTACATTCCTGAAAGACGCATTTGGCGCATCTTCTCCAAGGTTTCCTGATTCATTTCCATCATTGAGTGTTTTTAATTATAATATTCTTTTCCATGTATGTTTTCGTGGGTAGGCATTCCTGTTTCTTCATCCTGAACCTCTTCTTCCAAAGGTAGCTCATCCTGCCTGTTCTTGAGTATTTCTTCAATGGCCGGATAATTGTACAATCCGTAGTTGGAAGCCCATCTGCAGGCATTTATCAACCTTTTCTTGCCCACCCTTGAGGCAAAGGAGAGTATGCCTCTGCATGATTTGTAAGCTTGTTCAGGATAGGGCTTGGCTTCGATGACGTGTCGGATATAGTTTTCCACGTCTGTGTGTATGAGACCGGCTTCTTTGAGGAACTTCTCCGGATTCCATTCCGTAATGACTCGTTGGCTGGAAGCCTGGTGCTCGGGAAGGTAAGTGTATCCATAAGGCTTGTAGTTTCTCCTGTGGACGGCTATCTTCTCATATTTCAAATAGATTTCCACGACTGTGTTGTTGTATAAGACATTCACCTTCTTGCCGATATAAGAGTACGGAACACTGTAGTAATGTCTTTCCAGACGTATGTATCCGTTCTTCTGCACAGTTGCCGTATGCCGATGCTTGAGTTCGAAACGGATCGGGTTTAAAGGTCCCATGCAGTCGCGCTCAATCTCTTCGTATTGTTCGCGACGGCTATAGTTCCTGCCTGTCAGAAGGGCGTTGTTATGCAGTTCCAAAGCAACGCGTATAGCCGCATTGAGTGATTCCAGATCGTAGAACTCACGCCCGTCCAGTTTGGTGTAAATGCTGCGGTAGATCAGCTTCACGGCTCCTTCGACCAAGGCCTTGTCCCTGGGTTTGCGTACCCTGGCGGGCATGACCACACAGCCATAGTGTTCGGCAAAAGCAGCGAAGTCCTCATTCAACTCGGCTTCGTAACGGCTGGGCTTTGTCACTGCGGA
>NZ_CBVI010000203.1 GCF_000513195.1 Bacteroides timonensis
AACAAATTTTCGAGCGGCGACCCCGACACCTCAAAGACTGCCGCCAGTTGGTTCGGGGCGTGCATCTTCCTGATTGTAGCCGCCACTATCTTGCGGTCGTTCTTCCTCTAAACCAGCGGCTATGTCTGAATATCCGGTAAACAGGGGTATCGGGAAGCCGGTGGAGTTCAAGGGGCTGAAAAGTCAGTACCTCTTTATCTTTTGCGGCGGCTTGCTCGCCGTCTTCGTGGTGTTCATCGTGCTGTTCATGGCAGGCGTGAACCAGTGGCTATGTATCGGTTTCATCGTGTCGGCTTCGCTGCTGCTCGTGTGGCAGACGTTCCGGCTCAACGCACGGTACGGCACGCACGGGCTGATGAAAGCAGCCGCACGCAAAAGACACCCACGCTTCATTATCAGCCGAAAGGCGATACCCCGGCTGTTCAACTACAAAAGAAGAAAGGAAGAAAGAACATGAGGAATACATTAAAGGCTACCACGCTGGAACGAAAATTTCCACTTTTGGCGGTGGAGAACGGCTGCATCATTTCAAAGGATGCGGACATAACGGTGGCTTTCAGGGTGGAACTGCCCGAACTGTTCACCGTCACCAGTGCCGAGTACGAAGCCATACATTCGGCATGGTACAAGGCAATCAAGGTGCTGCCCGACTACTCCATAGTACACAAGCAGGACTTCTTCATCAAGGAGAACTACCAGCCCGACACGGAAAGGGACGAGCTTAGTTTCCTGTCCCGGAGTTTTGAACGGCACTTCAATGAACGCCCGTTCCTGAACCATTACTGCTACCTGTTCCTGACGAAAACGACAAGGGAGAGAAGCCGCCGACAGAGCGACTTCTCCACCCTCTGCCGGGGCAGGATTGTACCGCAGGAGATAGCCGACAAGGAAGCGGCGGCAAAGTTCATCGAAGCGGTCGGGCAGTTCGAGCGCATTATGAACGACAGCGGTTTTGTCACCCTTACCCGGCTGGCGGCATCGGAAATCACCGGGCAGAACGGAAAGGCGGGCATCATCGAGAAATACTTCTCGCTCTCGCAAACCGACACTACTTGTCTGAAAGACATCGGGCTGTACCCGGAAGAAATGCGTGTCGGGGACGATATACTGTGCCTGCACACGCTTTCGGACGTGGAAGATTTGCCCGGAAAGGTCGGGACGGACTGCCGATTTGAGAAACTGTCCACTGACCGGAGCGACTGCCGACTGTCATTCGCCGCCCCGGTGGGCGTGCTGTTGTCGTGTAACCACGTCTATAACCAGTTCATCTTCATAGACGACCACGCCGAAAACCTGAAGAACTTCGAGCAGACCGCCCGGAATATGCAATCGCTCTCCCGCTACTCCCGTGCCAACCAAGTGAACAAGGAGTGGATAGACGAGTACCTGAACGAAGCGCATAGCAAGGGGCTTATCTCGGTGCGCTGCCACTGCAACGTCATGGCATGGAGTGACGACCGGGACGAACTCAAACGCATACGCAACGATGTGGGAAGCCAGCTTGCACTAATGGAGTGCAAGCCACGCCACAACACCACCGACACGCCCACGCTCTTTTGGGCGGGCATACCCGGCAACGAAGCCGACTTCCCCGCAGAGGAAAGTTTCTACACGTTCTTGGGGCAGGCTCTCTGCCTGTTCGTGGAAGAAACGAACTACAAAAGTTCGCTTTCGCCGTTCGGCATCAAAATGGTGGACAGGGT
>NZ_CBVI010000204.1 GCF_000513195.1 Bacteroides timonensis
ATTTGAAAGACAGTTTCTCCATAAATTTGATTTCCTCAGTGCTTATTAGAAACGTACCCGAGATGGACTTGCTCCGTACCAAAGCCGTACTTTCTTCGGTCAGAAGTACCTCTGCATGGAGAATGTACGGAGCAATTACGGCTCAGGTACGTCTCGGGTATAATCAGAATGATAAAGAAGTTGCTTGTTCCAATTTATAAAAGTTGACTCCTTATAGGAATGGCCTTTCAGAAATAGAGTGATTTCCCCCTTCAGGAAGTAGCTGTGAGGGCAGTTTCGGATAGCTACACCCTTTACTTCGGATGGCTACACCCTTTGGACGTGATGGCTACACCTTTTGCCATAAAGGGTGTAGCCCTGTGGAAGAGATGCTTTATCCACAAGAAAACGGGTTACAATTCTTCCATATATATTTGA
Organism: Bacteroides timonensis; assembly: GCF_000513195.1. Taxonomy (GTDB): domain Bacteria; phylum Bacteroidota; class Bacteroidia; order Bacteroidales; family Bacteroidaceae; genus Bacteroides; species Bacteroides timonensis. The sequence continues at coordinate 418 of NZ_CBVI010000204.1, forward strand.
GGAGATATGCAGTAGCTCACCTGTTTTTTACACTTTAACCATGCATTCCTCAGATATTCTTTTTAGCAAGTAATGCGAAGCATGAAAACAAAACGATAAAGTGAAGTTTTGGAAGTTTTTGTCTTGGTATATTAAAAAAAACTATATATTTGTATCCAATTCTAAATCTAACTGCGTATGAAACTGATTGCAGAGAGTGGTTCGACAAGAACTGAATGGGCTTTGGTTGAAGACAATCACCTGATACAACGTGTTTTTACAGAGGGACTTAATCCTTTCTTCCAAACCAGAAGAGAGATCAGCCGGAGTGTGCGTTTAGGTTTACCCGAAACTTTTTTCAAAAGAAAGCTGGAACAAGTATATTATTATGGAGCCGGATGTACTTCTTATGAGAAAAAGAATGTATTGGGTGCCTCATTAGTAGCACAGTTCAAAACCCCGATCCAAGTAGAGAGTGACTTACTTGCAGCTGCCCGTGGCCTGTTTAAATGTGAAGCAGGAATTGCCTGTATTTTAGGTACCGGATCTAATTCTTGCTTTTACAACGGAAAGATTATTGTGAAAAATGTCAGGGCAGGTGGATACATATTGGGCGATGAAGGTAGTGGTGCTGTACTAGGCAAGCATTTTCTCTCAGATGTGCTGAAAGGTTTAGCACCCAAAGATGTGATGGCTGATTTCTTTGAGAAGTTCCGTATCAGCCCCAATGAAGTAATGGAGTCTGTTTATAATCGTCCGTTTCCTAATCGCTTTCTATCCACTATCTCTTATTTCCTGGCGGATTATACGAGTGATGATTATGTATACGAGCTAATAACCACTAATTTGCGTAACTTCTTCACAAGGAATGTATGCCAATATGACTATAAGAACTATCCAATCCGCTTTGTAGGGTCGTTAGCCTATAGTTATGCCCCGATTCTAAGAGAAGTTGCCGGTGAATTTGGCATTGAACTGGATGTGATTGAAGAAACTCCCATGAATGGATTGATTGACTTCCACTCACTAAATATTGAAGAACCTTAATATTTGTATATAAAGCATATCAAGAGGGGTACACATCTCCTCGAAGAGCAAATATATAAATATAAAGTTAAATAAATGCAAAGGAATGTTCTTGATATTAAATTATAATATATCTTTGCTAAGAAGAAACGAAGAAATGACGTTTCGTCGCCTTTGTTAATAACGAGTTTATCTCTTAAAACAACCAACTAAATAATAACAGTATTTAGTGTATTTTAATTTTTAACCGATAATGTATTTAC
>NZ_CBVI010000205.1 GCF_000513195.1 Bacteroides timonensis
CTTTTTTTAGAATAAGCACACAACCGTTTTCCGAACCCTGCAAAATTTCTTCCGAATCCGAACGACGTAACACTCCATTGAGAGAGGCTGCCGTTTGGTCGCTCCCCCTTTGGGGGCGGGGGGGGGTTACATACCCATACCGAAACCTCTGCTTCTGGTGATTTGCTTGAGTAGGTCTTTCCCCTCTTCCATAGCTTTTGATATGTTTGGGAAATGATGCCTTAAAGCCTCCAGTTGTTCGGAATTGAACAAGTCTTTCATCTTACCAAGTTCTTTTTTCAATTCCTTGGTTTCGGTCTTTAGTTCTTGGTTCTCCGTCCTTAATCGGTTACTGGTTGTCCTTGCGTTGTCCATTTGTTGTCTATAATACTCCTTGTCATTCTCGGCTTTGAATGCCTTTGTGCCGTTTTGCTCTTTTTCAAGTATAGCCTTTCCCAGTCTATCGGATAGCTGTTCATTTTCCCCCTCTAAAGCCTTTACTTTGGCTTTTAAGGCATCCTTTTCCCTATCGTTGACTGTTTTTCCAATCAAGCCGTAAAACTTCTCTGAAGCCTTAGAAATGAGTTTTTGGACGTTCTTCTTTGTTTCAATGGAACGTAGTTCTTTCTGAAGCTGAAGAAGCTGGTTTTGTACGTCCTTGTGTTTGTCTAATGCACTGGATATATCGTTTGATAGTTCCTGAAGCTGTTCTTTCGCACATTCGGTCTTGTACTGCATAGCCGATAAGTGTTTGCGGTCAGAAGAAACGCCACGTTCCATGCCCAGTGTTTCAGATGCTATGGTTTGGAGTTCTGCCATGTCATCACGCGATAAACGCACACTTTTCCCATTCGGCTGCGTCCAATCGAAAACTACATGGGCATGAAGGTTAGGTGTCCATTGCTTTGCGTTCATGTATCCTTCGTCCTTGTGTATATGGATTTGAAATGCTTCGATACCGAAACGTTCTTTGCAGACCGTGGCAAACTGCTGGAGTTCCTGCATGGTGGTTTCTTGTTTGATTACTATTACTCCCTCTCGTATGGGTGCGGCTTTAGCCTGCATCTTCTGCCCAACCGTATCGAGATATCTTTGTTTCGCACTTTCCAGCCGATGGGAGATGCTATCTCCAACCCAGCTTTCATTCAAATGACTAAGTTCGGGACGAACATAGTCCAACTCTTTTTCCCTAAAGTTGTGAATCTCACTCCCCGGCTTCACTGCTTGTACATGAATACTTGTTGCTCCCATAAGTTAACATTTTTGTGACAATCGATAACAGCCGGTGACAGCCGGCTGACAGGGGGTTAAGGGGGCTTGTCCCCTTACACACGCACCCTTTAGGGTGCTAGTGTGCTATCACCATACTGCATAGGTGCGAAGTTAGCAAATGTTCTGTAAATGCACAAATAAAGGGGAAAACATTTGGATTTGCGACAATAAAGTACTACCTTTGTTGCTGACCAAACGGTAGCCGACCGATACGGGAGAGTTACCAAAATACAAGCCGCTGGAGTTAATTGACGGACATCCGACATCTCCAGCGGCTTTATTTTTGCCTATCTGCTTCGTCTAGGCATACCAGTACCTCTACTAAAAATGTACTTCAAAGATACTTATTTTCTACCGACTTGATAGTTTTTACCCCATATTCTTGGACATTTTTCCCCCATGAGGTTATCTTTGTAGGGTGAAAGAGAAACCCATAAACGGGGATAGATTGAATGCTGGGAAGCATAAACAATCGGGGTAAGGTTAGCGAACCTTGCCTTTCATCCCCCATTATAACTTTACATAGAGGAACTTTATCTATCCCCCCCCCCGCCCCCAAAGGGGGAGCGACCAAACGGCAGCTTCACTCAATGGAGTGTTACTGTTCATCAAAGCCAAGTGATAATTGTCGTTTCTCTGCTTCTTCTTTCTTTTGGGCAGCTAAAGTCTTTTTCCGAACGTATGTTTTAGCAAATGTCACTCGGTCACCATTGAATACTATCAGAGGATTAATAAACCAAAGATTATCGGCTGGTCCTCGGGCTATGATTTCAGCTTTTACAAGTTCTGCAAGTCCTTTATAAACGGCTTTGTCTGTTTTGTATTTGGTATATTCTAGGCATTTTTTTCTATTGAAGATGATTAAATCATTTTTGGGTTTCATGCAGGTCATAAAGTAACCAAAAACCCGAATAGCTGCTTGTGATAGGTCAAAGAATGCAGCAAAGTTAGAAAGATACAATTTAGTGAATTGTTCTTCATCTACTTCTATTTGACGGATAAACGAAGTCTTAAACACTTCTCCAGTTTCAGTGTCGGCTAAAGCTACTACGGCTCTCTTATCGCCACCACTATTACTCTTATACTTTTTAACAACATGATTTTCAATACCTTCTATAGCTTGTTTCATAAAAGGATTTTCTTCGTTCTTTTGAAAATCGGTTAACTTAACTGCTTTTTTATTTTCCATTTTGATGTGTTTTTGGGAAATATTATTCTCCACAAAGTAAACTATTATTTTCCATAAAAACAATATTAAGGGAAATATTATTTTCCTGTTTAGTATTATATTAGGAAATCAGTATTTTCTAGATTGGAAAATGAGAATTTCCAATATGGAAAATGCCCTATATTGTGTATCAAGTACTTAACTTATTCTATTTCTTCTATTCTTAATATACCCCCAAAACAGCACAAAATCAGTCACTTAAAAATCATCGGTCGGGGAGCGCCCAGCGGCAAGGGGCGGGACCACCCGTCCCGACGAGCGCCACACCATAAA
>NZ_CBVI010000206.1 GCF_000513195.1 Bacteroides timonensis
GAGCTTTTCTCTTAATTTTTTTCTGTAAAGTCCCAAGTCTTCTATCTTTTTTATCAAATATTATTTACATATTCTTATTTTTTCTTTCCAACGGTATATTATGTATATGTCTTTTTAGGGGAAGTTAAAGACCTCTCCTGTTTTCCCCTTGTTATTTTAGTCTGATTATGCAGCCGTTCTTTTCTTCTTTTCGACCTTTTCTATCATACATACCGCATTGGCCGTATGTATTCCAAAGAAAATCCAAAGCATTTCCGTTTTCCTGTTTCTCGCTTTTATTCTGGCCAGTGAGTAATGTTGTTTCTGCGTTCCAAAACTTCCTTCCAGGCGGGTAGCTCTTTCACGGCTGAGTTCCGACCGTAAGATCTTCCGAAGTGGCTCATCTTTGGCCGCTCTGCCCTTACGCTTAAAGGAAGTACTTATATGATATTTAGTACAAAATTTCCGGTTGGAATTATTAGCATAGATTGAATCCGCTGCAAGCGCCTTAACCCTAACCTTGGTCAGTTGTTGTTGCAGATGAATACAGTCTTTTAAACGTACTCCTTCGTTAAAAGCCTTAAAGGAGATATGTTCTATAAAGGAGATTCCATCTATCTGTATATTGTTGACTTTGGCTCCGAATTCAACGGATTTGGTTTCCTTGCCTCTGATAATGGGGCGAAGGTAATGCCGGTCGATACTCACGATACGGTTGGACACTTTTTTGCCTGCAAATAAATTCTTCCCTTGCTCAAGGACCGTCTGTATGACCGACAAACGTCTTTGGTAATCAGAGGATAGTGTAAGCCTGTTCCTGTAGGATGAATGAAGCTGCTCCATCTGGTCCAGTAACTTTTCCAATAACTGAAGTAGTCTGCGTTTAACCATACGAGTCTGTGATTTCCTGCGTTTACGCAGTTTACTGTAAGCAAGGTAGGCACGGCTTACATCAAGATACTTGTTACGGGGACGTTGTATGTGCAATGTCCGGCAATGTTTGCACAAATGACGATGAAGCCATACAATGCCTTCCCATAAGAGTTTGACATCAGTAGGGAAACTCAGGTGACTTTCATAACAGGTGGCATCGGTCATACAGACATGAAGGTTCTCAAGATAAGGTTTCCAATGCTCAGCCAAAACAAGCTGGAGGGACTCAATATCAAGGCGATCCGCTAGTTCCTGACGAATCGCACTAACGATTTTAGGATTGGTTAGTGGATGAAGCGGATCAATCTGAACACCACAAAATAACTGGTAATGAATATTACCGTTTAAATGTTCAATCAGTTGTGAGTCGGAAAAGTTGGTATAGGACTTCAGGACCATCAAGGCTATTTTACCCTCAGGAGAAAAATAACTTTTACGCCCCAAAGCAGAGGACTTCAAATGCATTTGTCGGGCCAGTTCCGAGAAAGGAAACAGAGCATGGAGGCGACCTAATTCACTCGTTGCAAAACTTTGACGATATTTTTTTAGCATATCGAACTCGGTAAAACCTAAACTAGGTTCGATTTCTGAGATTTTTTGTATCTTTACCATGTGTTTTTATTTTAGATTACCCCTGTTTTGGCCGTCAAACCGTTTTTTGGGGGGAATGCTTAAAGATACAAAAAAGGCAACTAACTCGCAATGAATTAGTTGCCTTAAATTTTATTATTTTAGGAATATCCC
>NZ_CBVI010000207.1 GCF_000513195.1 Bacteroides timonensis
TGATGTGTACTGGTTTTAGTTGACAACTTCGTTTGTTATAACTGGATTAGTTTACTCAATATACTTTAATATCTAAAGAGGTTTACTTTTGTTTTTCTTATTCCTATTTTAGTTGTCTTTTGTTGGTGCTTGCAAATTTATGCATCTTCCTTTATTTACGCAAGCCTTCTTCAGGAAAATGTAATGTTGCCAACAAACAAGAACTCTTCGGTCGGGGATCGCCCTAGCGGCAAGGGGCGGACCCCCCCGTCCCGACGAGCGGGTATTATGCTGTAAATCCTACCGTTTCTCTGAGCACTTCCATAGGTGTCCTCATGTTTATCCCTTGATGAGGCCGCACATGATTATATACATATACAGCATCTTCAATGCGCTTGCTTACTTGCTCGAAGCTCTCATCATCACAGTCGAATAGCCAACCGTTTTTAATGGTGTTGTTCATTCTTTCAGCCAATGCATTATGCAAAGGATCACCACACTGCGTCATACTGATGTTGATTTGATGCTCTTTAAGCCTCTCTACATATTTATTTGAGCAATATTGGACACCCCGGTCGGAATGATGAATAAGAGTGCTCATGTCTATGTGATACTTCTCATAGAATGATATTGCCATCTCCAAAGCTTTCAAGGGCCCCTCCGTCTCAAGAGTTTTGTAAAGCGCATATCCAACGATGGCACGACTTGCCGCATCGGTAAGCAACGAGAGGTAAGCCCAGCCCTGACCGGTGTTTACGTAGGTTATATCCGCCACTACCATAGCGCCCAATCGCGTAGCGACAAATTTGGGTGCAACATTCAACAGATCGGGGTAGATATAGTAATTATGGTTCGAATTCGTTGTTTTAGGACGCTTGCGACTTGTACGTTGACACAAACCATTGGAGCGAAAAATGTCATAACAACGATCACGACCGATAACCATCTTTGGTCCAAACTTACTCACGCAGCAGGCGTATAACTCGCGCATACCAGCTTTGGGCATGAGTTCTAACAGTTCCTTGCAGTACAACACGATGCTTGTGGTAAGGATATCAACCTCCAAATGCCGGTTCACATGCTTGTAATAACCTTGTCGAGTTATGCCGAAGTAATCACAGAGGAACTTTATACAACCATGTTTGCGTCGGGTTGAGTGCCTCTGTGACAAGGTGTCGATTACTTGGCATCGGAGTTTTTTCGTACCTTGATATGATACGTGGATTCAGCAAGATTGATGAGTTCTTCGCACGCCTCATGACGTAAACTCTCATCAGCAAGAGCCCGATGAAGTTTACGGTTCTCAGCACGCAATAGCGATAGTTCTTTCTGGAGCTCAGAAATACTAGAATTAATAGCATCGATATTTACCGGTTTAGGTGATATACCCATAGCTTTGTCTTCCATTTGATACTTGTTAAGCCAATAAGTAAGAAGCTTGGCACAAAAGCCGTTACGCTTACAAAACTGAGATTTGCTCTCGGGACTTGATAAATACTCACGAATATAAGACATTCGTTCATCATCACTGTAATAGTTGTACTTCTTTTTCGAATATTTCATCTTTATTTTCGATTTTTGAAGTGTCAACTTATTCAGTACACTAC
>NZ_CBVI010000208.1 GCF_000513195.1 Bacteroides timonensis
TATATGTCTTTTTAGGGGAAGTTAAAAACCTCTCCTCTTTTCTTCTTCTTATTTTAGTCTGATTATGCAGCCGTTCTTTTTTTCTTTTCGACCTTTTCTATCATAGATACCGCATTGGCCGTATGTATTCCAAAGAAAATCCAAAGTATTTCCGTTTTCCTGTTTCTGGCTTTTATTCTGGCCAGTGAGTAATGTTGTTTCTGCGTTCCAAAACTTCCTTCCAGGCGGGTAGCCCTTTCACGGCTGAGTTCCGACCGTAAGATTTTCCGCAGTGGCTCATCTTTGGCAGCTCTTCCCTTACGCTTAAAGGAAGTACTTATATGATATTTAGTACAAAATTTCCGGTTGGCATTAGTAGCATAGATTGAATCCGCTGCAAGCGCCTTAACCCTGACCTTGGTCAGTTGTCGTTGCAAATGAATACAGTCTTTCAAACGTACTCCTTCGTTAAAAGCCTTAAAGGAGATATGTTCTATGAAGGAGATTCCATCTATCTGTATATTGTTGACCTTGGCTCCGAACTCAACGGATTTGGTTTCCTTGCCTCTGATAATGGGGCGAAGGTAATGCCGGTCGATACTCACGATACGGTTGGACACTTTTTTGCCTGCAAATAAATTCTTCCCTTGCTCAAGGACCGTCTGTATGACCGAGAAACGTCTTTGGTAATCAGAGGATAGTGTAAGCCTGTGCCTGTAGGATGAATGAAGCTGCTCCATCTGGTCCAGTAACTTTTCCAATAACTGAAGTAGCCTGCGTTTAATCATACGGGTCTGTGATTTCCTGCGTTTACGCAGTTTACTGTAAGCAAGGTAGGCACGGCTTACATCAAGATACTTGTTACGGGGACGTTGTATGTGCAATGTACGGCAATGTTTGCACAGATGGCGATGAAGCCATACAATACCTTCCCATAAGAGTTTGACATCAGTAGGAAAGCGCAAATGACTTTCATAACAGGTGGCATCGGTCATACAGACATGAAGGTTCTTAAGATAAGGTTTCCAATGCTCAGCCAGAATAAGCTGGAGGGACTCAATATCAAGGCGGTCCGCTAGTTCCTGACGAATCGCACTGACGATTTTAGGATTGGTCAGTGGATGAAGAGGATCAATCTGAACACCACAAAATAACTGGTAATGAATATTACCGTTTAAATGCTCAATCAGTTGTGCATCGGAAAAGTTGGTATAGGACTTCAGGACCATCAAGGCTATTTTACCTTCGGGAGAAAAATAACTTTTACGACCCAAAGCAGAGGACTTCAAATGCATTTGTCGGGCCAGTTCCGAGAAAGGAAACAGAGCATGGAGGCGACCTAATTCACTCGTTGCAAAACTTTGACGATATTTTTTTAGCATATCGAACTCGGTAAAACCTAAACAAGGTTCGATTTCGGAGATTTTTTGTATCTTTACCATGTGTTTTTAGTTTAGATTACCCCCGTTTGGGCCGTCAAACCGTTTTTTGGGGGGGAATGCTTAAAGATACAAAAAAGGCAACTAACTCGCAATGAATTAGTTGCCTTAAATTTTATTATTTTACGAATATCCCTA
>NZ_CBVI010000209.1 GCF_000513195.1 Bacteroides timonensis
TGTCTCGTCCTGTAATTACCTTACAGTTTTCTACTTTATTTTTCTTATAATCCTGACATAGCTTGACACTCTCAGAATTCACACGTTTTAGTCCGGATATAGCTTGACAACTCCGGACGGTTACATCCTCTGATCCGGATAGGGCTTGACAAGCGGACGAATCCGAAAGCAAAGATACGCTATTTTTCTTTTCCCTGTCGGATTTATAATAGTTTTTCCATTTACGGGATACTACAGTACCCGTAGCATGGACATACGAAGGGGTCAGGTAGTCGATGCTCTGGTGAGGGCGTTCATCGTTATACAGCTCTATTATACGGCTTACACAAGACTTGAGAGCCTGCGGCGAGGCTATATCCATCACATACAGCCATTCGGTCTTTAAGATTCCGTTTATACGCTCCGCAACAGCGTTTTCAAGAGGATCGCCACTCTCGGTCATGCTGATTGAAATATGATGCTCACGGAGTTTCTGCACGTAATCCGTACTGCAATACTGTATCCCACGGTCTGAATGGTGAATCAAGCCGCTGTGACCTTTGGGAAGGGTGCGAAGGGCCATTTCCAGAGCCCGCAACGCGTTTATCGAATTAAGGCTGCCGGCGATATTCCAGCCCACGATCTTGTGCGAATAAGCGTCCGTTACCAGAGAAAGGTAGCGAAAAGCACCACTGCACTCAATGTAGGTGATATCGCTTACCCAGAGCTGGTTGGGAGAGGTGGGCATGTATCCACGGATCAGGTTCGGGTACTTGTGCATCCAGTGGTCAGACCACGTCGTCTTGCGTTTGCTACGCACCCGGCGAACCAAAAGACCATGAGCCTCAAGCAACGTGAACAAGCGGTCTCTGCTGACCGTTATGCCCAATTTGGCAAAACGAGGACCAAGGTAAACCTGCAACTTGCGAACTCCCATGCGGGGAAAATCGCGGCGAAGCTCCCGAACCTGGGAAACTACAGCATCCTCCTCCAGACAGCAGCGATACAGGTATGAACGGCGGTCATAGTAAGCCTGACGGCTGTTCCCGAACAAACCGCACAAACTATTTATACTATATCTCCTATAGGTCATACGCATCTCACTCACTGTTTGGCACCAGACTTTTTTTTTATGCTGATCTGCAAATCACGCTCGGCTATCTCGATCAGCTTCTCATAGGTACGAGAACGCATGCGCTCGTAGGAAAGAGCCTTCTCCAACTCGGCAAGACGGGCTTCCATGCCCTTGACGGTCTTCGGATGACGGGAGGAAAACTCCCCTATATCAACCACTGCAACAGGATCCGATGAGACACTACCGGATATTAAATGGGCGTAATCCTTACGATAACGCTGAGCCCAGACCTGAATCGTGCCAGCACGGACACTATAACGGGCGGACAAACTCGACGAGGAATCGTTCCCTGTGAAATAAGCCTGCAAGACCTCATCACGAAACGCTTTACTATAAATCTTCTTCGCTTCCATATGAATTGACGTTTTTAGGTAAAGCTATTACAGGACAAGTCAGTGTGTTTA
>NZ_CBVI010000210.1 GCF_000513195.1 Bacteroides timonensis
CGATCTTTGACATGATGTACAAAAAAAAGTAAAGTTATAACAAGCTGAAAGTATATATCGAGCCATACGGCTAGGTAAGACTAAAAGTAAGTAAGGGCGCATGGCGGATGCCTTGGCTCTCGGAGGCGATGAAGGACGTGATAAGCTGCGATAAGCTGCGGGTAGGTGCAAATGACCTTTGATCCGCGGATTTCCGAATGGGACAACCCAATATCTTGAAGAGATATTATCCATCTTTTGATGGAGGCGAACGCAGGGAACTGAAACATCTTAGTACCTGTAGGAATAGAAAATAAATAATGATTCCCCTAGTAGTGGCGAGCGAACGGGGAATAGCCCAAACCATATGTGTTACGGCATGTATGGGGTTGTAGGACCACGTCGTGGGACGACAGTTAGTGAGTAGAATGATCTGGAAAGTTCAGTCATAGACGGTGATAACCCGGTATACGAAGCTAATTTAACCCTAGTGGTATCCTGAGTAGCGCGGGACACGAGGAATCTTGCGTGAATCTGCCGGGACCATCCGGTAAGGCTAAATACTCCCGAGAGACCGATAGCGAACCAGTACTGTGAAGGAAAGGTGAAAAGCACTTCGAACAGAAGAGTGAAATAGTCCCTGAAACCATGCGCCTACAAGCGGTCGGAGCAGTGTAAACTGTGACGGCGTGCCTTTTGCATAATGAACCTACGAGTTACTTTTTCCGGCAAGGTTAAGGATCTTGAGATCTGCAGCCGAAGCGAAAGCGAGTCTTAATAGGGCGGATAGTCGGAAGGAGTAGACGCGAAACCAAGTGATCTACCCTTGGCCAGGTTGAAGGACAGGTAACACTGTCTGGAGGACCGAACCGATAAGCGTTGAAAAGCTTCCGGATGAGCTGAGGGTGGGGGTGAAAGGCTAATCAAACTTGGAGATAGCTCGTACTCCCCGAAATGCATTTAGGTGCAGCCTTGATTTATACTAATATGAGGTAGAGCGACTGATAAGATGCGAGGGCTTCGCCGCCTATCAAGTCTTGACAAACTCCGAATGCGTATTAGTTCTATATCAGGAGTGAGGGCATGGGTGCTAAGGTCCATGTCCTAAAGGAGAACAATCCGGACCATCAGCTAAGGTCCCCAAATAATTGCTAAGTTGATCTAACGAAGTCAGATTGCTAAGACAGCTAGGATGTTGGCTTGGAAGCAGCCATTCATTTAAAGAGTGCGTAACAGCTCACTAGTCGAGGAGTTTGGCGTGGATAATAATCGGGCATAAGCAATTTACCGAAGCTATGGGATGTGCAAACATCGGTAGGGGAGCATTCCACTCTGCGTTGAAGGTGAAGCGTAAGCTTTGCTGGAGCGTGTGGAAAAGCAAATGTAGGTATAAGTAACGATAAAGGGGGTGAGAAACCCCCTCGCCGAAAGACTAAGGTTTCCTGATCAACGCTAATCGGATCAGGGTTAGTCGGGTCCTAAGGCTCAGCCGAACGGTGAGGCCGATGGCAGAACAGGTTAATATTCCTGTACTACC
>NZ_CBVI010000211.1 GCF_000513195.1 Bacteroides timonensis
CCTAGTCGTGGTCGGAAAATCGGCTTCCATGGCCGATTTTTCCTTCTTAAAAAAGAAATGTCAAAACAACCTTGATTTATTAACTGAAAAAGTAGCTTAGTGTTTATAAGTTTTTTTTATACCGTCCTTTCTTCTTTTATATTTCCTTTATCTTTGCCTGCGATAAAAATATAAACAATGAGTTTTGCAGACAAGAATTTGCCCGGTATCAAAGAAATCCTGCGAGTTATCCCAGAAGACGTGCTTATAAAGCTGTCAGCTGATACTAACGTGGATTATTGTGCCAAGCTTCTTACGGGTAAACTCATGTTCTACCTATTACTGTTCGGTTTATTAAAATTAGATCGTTTAAGCCAACGTACTTTATGCGATGCCTATGGTTCTTCTTTATTTAAAACCTTATTCGGCATTGAAGGAAATAGACAACTTTCGCACAGCTCCATTTCTGATCGTCTTTCCAGTATTGATCTTGATTTCTTCCGTTTATCTTATGAGCATATTTATCAATTATTATCCGGTCTGTATTCCTCAAAAGAGATTGAAGGTGCTCGTTTACAAAGGGTTGATAGTACCTATGTAAGTGAACTTTCTAATAAGTTGGAGAAAGGACTCAAATGTGGCCAAACCAAAAATTCTACAAAGAAGATGGCCAAATATACTTTCATGTACGACGGTAACTTTCTCTCCCATCCCTCTTTATTTTTAGATGATGGTCATGTAAACGAGAATCAGGCAATCCCCGAATGTATTTATGACCATGTCAAAAAACAAGAGGATCATTCAAATATCTATGTCTTTGACCGTGGGGTAATGAATGGGCAGATCTTCTCGGAATTGACTCAAAATCAGATCACTTTTGTAGGTCGTTTGAAGGATAATCGTAAACTCAAGTTAGTAGAAAGCCTTCTTGCAGAAGACACTAAGTGTGACTGGTCGGATGGAAGTAAGTTAGAAGAGGACTCTCTGGTTCAGCTATATACTTATGTAGAGCAACTAACAAAAAATGGAACTAAAAAGCGCAAAAGCGTCTTAGTGGAGCAACCCTTCCGGGTCATACGTATCATCACGAAAAAAGACAAACATCCCGTGGTGCTACTGATCACAAATGACTTAAATTCCTCGGCGGAGGAAATAGCTCGAATATACCGTAAACGTTGGGATATAGAAGTTTTTTTCAGATTTATCAAACAGGAGCTTAATTTTAAGCATTTTCTTTCAATGAACGCCAATGGAATACAAGTGATGATGTATATGACAGCTATTGCGGCCATGCTTATAATGATATATAAAAGGTTGAATAATGTAGGATATACCACCGCAAAAAGAAGAATTGGGCTTGAATTGGAGGAACTCATTGGAGCGATTTTAGTTGTCAAAAGTGGAGGGGATTTAAAAAAAGTAGGACTCGAAGATCCATAAAAAAAAGTGCTGAACTTTAGAGAAAGAACAGCACCTTATTGAGGGACAGAAGAAAGAACGCCATGAAGAATATTCCGACCACGACTAGGT